>CAVSHW010000030.1:0-149049 GCA_963727695.1 uncultured Methylomirabilota bacterium
CGAATGTCAAGAAATCGGCGCCTGCATTCAGGCCCAGACGGAGATGAATTATAGCGTATCCATTAACTTCCCGCAAGTCGGCGTTTGCCTAAGTGAAAGTCTTCGACCATCGCAACTTCGGCGCCTCCGCCGGGAAGCCCCGCGGCGAGATCGACCCCTGGCGCAGGTCCGCGACTACCGGCATCGCCCGCATCAGCCCTACCCCGCTGCTGCTCGTCGCCGTCACCGACGACAACCTGACCGGTACGGACCGACGCTGGAGGCCTAAGAGCGGGCTTTGCAGCCCAAGCACCTCGTGCTGATCCCGGGCGGGCGCTTCGCCCCCTACGTCCAGGAGTTTCCGGCCTCGAGCGGCACCGCCCGGGACTGGTTCCTCCGCCATCTCTGAGGCCACAAAGCGGGAGAAATGGCTTGACACTGCGGGCGTGAGTGCGTAGTATACCGACGCGGGGTGGAGCAGTCCGGTAGCTCGTTGGGCTCATAACCCAAAGGTCCCAGGTTCAAATCCTGGCCCCGCAACCAAGAAAAACAAGGGCTTAGGAGAAACCTCCTAAGCCCTTTTGTTTGAATAGGCTAGCCTATGGCTACCCCATAGGGCACAAAAAGGGCGGAAGCTCTCACCCCCGCCCTTGACCATGATCGCATCCTACTTCTCGGCCGGCCCCCCCGCGTGAACCGCTCCACCAGGGCCGAACTCTTCTCATGATCTCGGTTCATCCTTCTGCGCCCGCGATCTTACTTTGAGGGAATCAACTGTTCAGCCTCGGTGATCTTCTTGGAGCATGAGTTACTTCTCACTCACTCCAACCGCTTTCCTCGACTCCGATATTCCATACTCATCGAGCAGACATAGAACACCGTAACTTATCAAGCCAAACTTCTGCGCGATGTCCTCCAAGGACAACCCCTCTTCTTGATAAAGCCGCTGCAATTCTTCCTTAGCGACTTCCCTTAAGCTTGGCTCTCTTCGATGGCGGCCATTTCTTTATCTTCTCAACGCGCCTAACCACTTCGGTGGGGTCTGGCGTTGGTGATGTCATGGCCGCGCCATTTACTTCATGAGACTGCCGTTCGCGGATGGCAGGGCATCGTTCCGGATTATCTTTCAGATACGCCTTGACGAACTCCTCCCTCCACATGGTTTTGAACTTGACGAACTCCTCCCTTGGCATGTCTTTGAACTTCCGGAACGCTTGGTAGATTAGGAACTTGCGAGCAAGGAAGAGGCTCTCTGGCACGTCCTTGTACAGGAACTCACAGAACCTGAGAGCAGCAGCTGAAGAAATTACGAGAGAATATGATGGATTCTTTGTTTTCACCCCGTCGGGCTGTCGAGTACGAATGGTGAGACGACCAAAGCCGCGATTGTCCAAACGATCCCGCATGGTGCGGATGAACTGCTGTGAACCGGTAACGTAAGATGCCCTGAGTGTCCCCATACTCACGGATAATGATCCATCGCCATCCCAGCATCCTCGGATGAAATCCCGAAGGAACTCCTCCGGCACGTCGGGGAATTGCATGCTCAAGCTCTTCCGTTCGGTCAATCCTAACCTGCGGAGGTCTTTGATCATCTCAGGGCGAGTAAACTGGATTAAGTAGATATAGCGATCTTCGGTTCCCGAGAAGCCCTTCTTCGATTGCTTTTGCTTCTTGATTGGGATGCCGGTCCCTAAGTTGGCGGCCAACTTCTCTAATTGTTCGGGGTCGATACTGGCAATTGTTACACGATCGCTCCCTGGAGAGGTCTGACCCAACGAGCCGTCAGTGAAAATGTATCCGAGCAGATAGGCCATCGGCTGGGACCAGTTGGAGAATAGAGAGTCGCGTAACGTCGCAGTAGTCTTTCCTACGAATTTCCCTTTTGAAAGAGCGAGGATTCGTGCTTTCGATCTGCCTCGCCTCGGAATCCCATGGACATCCATTAATTGCTTGACAGCTTGTCGAGTAAAGCCGAACCTCTGCGCGATGTCTTTCAGCGATTGGCCCTCCTGGTGATACATCCTCACGAGGTCTGCTTTTGTTACCTGATCTCGAAGGGTGACCCGTTTTGTCACCTGGCTCTGAATAACGACCTTTCGTCGGACGATATCTCGCTGCAGGGCATCCCAGTTGAAGGCAAGTTGCTCCATGAGTCTTTCAACCTTTTGATCCGCTGCCGACTTAGGGATATTGACGGACTTCTCAGGTGGCTCGTCGCTTCTCGGCATCGCTGCCTCCGTTTGGAAGCTCGGTTTGCAATATCCTATCCACCGCCTCCAGCAACTCGCATACGCGGCGGTCTCGCTCCGCCTGTGCCCCACTCCGCTCCCGCCGAGACTTCGCGGCGCGGCATTTCGCTGAGCAGGCCGACCGCTGCCGTCCTGTGAGGGCTGTCACAGATGGGACATGTCCCTAGAGCCTACCACGTCCCCAGGTCCCGCGCTACCGGGGGGGGCTTAGGACAGCCGTTTCGGATTCATCAAGCCATTCCCTTTCATTTGGCCAAGAGGAGGGCGGGCAAGAGGGCCTGGAGGCCAGCCGGTAGAGGCGAGTCCATTCTTCACCAGGCCTTGGCGGGCTCCACACGCCCAACGGAGCCGCTGGATCGACACGACGGCCGGCCGGGTCGTCACACCGGGAAGGAGAGGGGGGTGGAAGGACAGAGACGGGGAGTCCCGCAAGCCTCAACTGCTATCGGCCGGGAGCGGGGCCCCAAGCTGAGGCGGAATAGGCGGACCAAGGCGATCGCCGGGTAGGGGGGATGGATTCCGCGATGGAGGTAGCGGAGCCGGTACAACCGCTCGATGCTCAGGGCGAGCGCGACGAGGAGCCAACAGACCAAGAGGCTGGTGGCGTGGTGATGGCGGATATGCGCCAGCCCATAGCGGGTCTTCCCGTCGTTGAAGCCCTGGTTCTCGACTTCCCAACGGCTCTTGGCGAGCAGATAGAGGCTCCGGGCGCTCACCTGCCGGCGCGGGAATCGGTGAGCCAGTCGGCCGCCACCACGGTCCCGTCCAGAAATAGGTACCGGACACCTATTGGAGTCTAACCCATTGGTTTACCGCATGGACGATTCCAATTCTTAGCGTCGGTCCGTCATGTGGGTGAGACCTGAAATCGTTGCCGCCGTTTTTACCCCACCCTGACGGGGCGCTGCGGCTTCTCAAAGGCTTCCACTGAGTTGCATCCTGTCCTCGACCATTGCGCGGAGCTCGGCGGGCGCATACGTCCGCTGGGCTTGGACGTGCTGGATGGGGAGCCCGGCGGCGGCCAGCGCGGCATCGATGAAGGCATCGCGCTCCTGGCGATCTCGGCGGGCGTGGGAGCTATCGTCGAGCTCGATGACGAGCCGCGGGGTCAGATCGTTCGCCGTGCAGAGCACGAAGTCCACATGCTTCTGGCTGATCCTATTCTCATGCGCCTGGGCGCCCGAGGTCCCCCAGCGAACCTCGACGAGATCACTCAAGCGAACCTTGGCGAAGATCTGATACCGGGAATCCATCCCCTGGCAAAGCACTCCGCAGAACGAACGCTCCGCAGCCGTCAGAAGGGAGCCCGCCTTCTCGTACGGGAACGACTCGCCGCCCGTGACCGTCCGCCCGCGCCGGCGGAACAGGAATTGGAGACCGACCAGGATCAGGGCACCGCAGACCAAGACGAGAATGAAGGGCCCCATGACAGAGGCCGCGCCCGACACAACGGAAAACGCGTTGGGTGCCCGACCGGGTACGGGACGGGCCGGCGCAGGAGCGGGGAGGCGACTGCCCTGCCCTGGGGACTGCACGCCGGCTGATGGGCTGACCGGGACCGGCTGCGGCGTCAGGACCGATGGGGGTGGGACGGGGTCGGGCACTTCCGTGATCGACGCCAGGCTCGCCTTGGGGACCACCAAGCTTCCCCCGTTCCGCTGGTACCGGATGGCCTCCCCCAGATCTTCATACGAAGGGACCTCGATTGTGGAGCCATTCTGAAACACCAGCCGATAGGCCGCCTCCGCCTCCGAGACTCCGCCCAGCCCCAGCGCGGCAATCAGAAGAACCCACAGACCCCACATGTCATAATCTCGGCGTCTGACCCCACAAGCCTTCACAGGGACCCCCACGCGACCAGGGCGAGATTCCTCCAGGCTGGCTCACCATCCGACGGCTCCGCCATCCTTCCGGTGGTCGGACCCAGCTCACCATCCGACGGCACTGCCGTCCTTCCGGTGGTCCGACCCGGCCCGGTAGAAGCCGTTGATGGGCCTTCCGCTACTCTTGTCCAGATCGGGCAGCGGCTCCTTCGGGTCGGGCGTGAACATGATCGCCTGGTAGCCGCCCACCGCGCCGCCGTTTGTCGAGGACACGTCGTGGCCCATGGCTTTCAAGGCCGCCCCCATGGTGCCCCCGCCTGCCACGGGGAGATTGTAGAGCTGCGACTCCAGGAAGAGCTGGTTCGAGACCTCGTTGTGGTAGAAGCGGGCCATGTCGGTCGCCGCCTGCACGTTCGCGCCGAGGTCGAGCACGTCCACCAGAATCTGCGCGTGGCCCTGCGGCTGCATATCGCCCCCCATCACGCCGAACGTCATCACGGGCTCGCCGCCCTTCATCACGAAACCCGCCGAGATGGTGTCGTAGGGCCGCTTGCCTGGGGCGATGGCATTCGGGTGATTCGGATCCAGCGTGAACTGCGCCCCGCGGCTGTTGAGGACAAAGCCGTAGCCGGGAATTGTCACGCCCGTCCCAAAACCGGTAAAGTTGCTGTTGACCCACGACACCATATTCCCCCAGCGGTCCGCCGTGGTGAGGTAGATCGTATCCGCGTCCCGGTCGAGGTTGACCGTGGGGGCCGGGACAAACGCGGGGCCATTCGGCTGGACCTTCTTGCACAGCGTGGCGGCATACTCCTTGGTGATCAGCTTCTGGAAGAGCTGCTGCTGCTTCGCATCCCAGCTCCTCGGGTCGGAGTTGTACCTGTAGAGGTCGATGAAGGCCAGCTTCTTCGCCTCCACGAGCAGGTGCCAGTACTGGGGATTCGCCGGTCCGAGGTCGGCCAGGGTCTTGCCCGGAACCCAGGTGGGCACGCACACCTCCAGGATGTTCAGGATCTCCAGGGTGTTCCACGCCTGCGATGGCGCCATCGTCTCGTAGACGTCGTAGCCGTGGTAGGTGGTCGAGGGCGGGGTCACCCACTCCCCGGAGTAGTTGGCGAGGTCTTCCAGCGTCATCGTCCCGCCGAGCGCCGTGGACTTGGCCACGATGGCCCGGGCAATCTCCCCTTTGTAGAACGCGTCGCGGCCCCCCTGCTGGAGGAGGCGGAACGTGCGTGCCAGCTCGGGATTCCGGAAGAGGTCGCCCGGCTTGGGGGGCTGACCGTTGAGGTACCAGGTCCGGACGGAATCCGGATCAGGCTGCGTGCAGCCGGTCTGCGGGCTGCAGTTCACCGCGTTGGGCAGCCGCCAACTGTTTGCGATCACTTCCGAGATCGGGAAGCCGTTCTCGGCGTACTCGATGGCCGGCTGCAGGACCTCCTTGAAGGTCATGCTGCCGAATTTTCGAAGCGCCTCATCCCAGCCCCAGGCCGCGCTGGGAACGGGCGCCGACAGGATCCCGTACACCGGCATGCCGGACCCGTAGCCCCAGTTCTTGGGATCATAGGCGTAGCCGAGGCTGTTGTATCGCTGGACCGTCGCCCCGGTGGGCATCATGCCGCCGGCATTGAGCTGGTAGAGCTTCTTCTCCTTCGCGATGTAGAAGATCGCAAAGAGATCGCCGCCCGCGCCGACCATCATGGGCTCCACCAGGTTGAGAGCCGCCGCCGTGGCTACCGCGGCATCGATGGCGTTCCCGCCCGCCATGAGGATGCGTAGTCCGGCCTGGGCGGCCAGGGGCTGGCTGGTCGCGACAATGCCGTGGCGGGCCATCACCTCCGAGCGGCCCTGCCGGAGCCACCCGCTGGGCCGGTCCCCCTGGGCGGCCGCGCACCACGCTGGCGGCGCGCTCCCACCGCACTCCCTCACCGGCGACTGGGCGAAACCGGACAAGGGTGAAAGGAGAACGGTTACCAGCAGAGCGACATAGAGCGAAAACCGCCAGGACTTCCTCATCGCAGATCTCCTTTCCCTTTTCGCGTAGGCATCTGGGGGCGCAGCATCAATGGCTTCAAGCCGTTGTCGGGGCATCCCGTGCGGTTCGCACCCCGGGTATCCATGCACGTAGCCTACGCGCTCGCGTGACGGCGCAAATGTGAAATCAGCCTCTTGCAGAATCCATCACTTACGAGCCAAAAGGTGTCCGGTACCTTTTTACGGCAGCCTACAGCGCCGTCGGCAAGCCGCTCCGGCCCGAGGCCCGCGCCGCGTCCAGCATCCGCATTACGCCCAGGATCTCTTTGCCCGACGCCAGGGGTGCCCGCCCCTCCCGGATCGCCGCCACAAGCTCCCGCAGTTGATGGGTGTAGAGACTGGGGGTTTGCAGTCCGTCCATCAGGACCTCGCCATTCTGCTCCAGCCGGCAACTGGTTTCGAACGGGGGGCCGGCCGGCCGCTCGACCAGCCGCAGGTGGCCCTTGGTCCCCACCACCAGCGATTCATGAACGACCGGACTGGTGCTGAGCGACAGATGGACCGTGGCCGTCACGCCGTTCTCGTACCGGCAGACGATGTCCGCCTCGTCCTCTCCCTCCCAGGCCGGGTTCCGGCGCGCCGTCGCGGCATAGATCTGACTGGGGACGCGGCCGAGCCACCAGTACACGCTGTCCAGCGAGTGGCTGCCCTGCAGCAGGATGACCAGCCCCCCCGCCTGGGTGGAGGAGCGCCACCAGTCCGTGGGCGGCTGGGGAAACGGGACCAGGAACGTGATCTGAACCCGGAAGACCTCGCCAAGCGTGGGCAGGCGGCGCACCAGCTCCCGGGCCGCATCGGAGAAGCGGCGGCACTGCGCCACCATCAGGGTCACGCCGACCGTCTCCGCCGCCCGCACCATGGTCTCCGCCGAATGGGCGTCCAGCGCCATCGGCTTCTCGACCAGGATGTGCTTGCCCGCCCGCGCGGCATCGCAGGCGATGGCGGCGTGGGAATCGTTGGGCGTGGTGATGACCACCGCCTCGATCTCGGGATCCGCGAGGAGGCGTCGGTAGTCGTCATGGACGGTCGGGATGCCATAGGCCTTGGCCACCTCCGCCACCTGCTCGCGCCGCCGGCCGGGATGGCCACAGGCCGGACCAAGCCCGGCAGGTTGGCCGCGGCCTTCAGATGGGCCTGGGCGATCCGACCGTAGCCGATGAAGCCCAGCGCCAACGGTTTCTGTTCGTTGTTCATGATTCATCCCCTTTGGACATAGCGCCCTTATGAGGAGTTAAACCGATTTGGCGAAAGGTTTGCCGGGGTCGGGAAGCGGGGTATTGAAGGCGAGGTGTAGGGTGGGCTCGCTGCCGCCGTTCCAGTTGCGGTGCCGCACGCCGGCCGGAAAAACGATGAGCGAGCCAGGGCCGCAGTCGTACTGCTTGCCTTCAATCTCGATGCTCATCGTGCCCCGCAAGATGTAAAAGATCTGATCCACATCGTGGATATGCATGCCGGCCGGCGACCCGCCGCCTGCCGGCGTCTTGATGCAGTTGATCGTACAGGTCTTGGCGCCCGAGGCGTGATCCAGGAGAGCCTGGGTCACCCGCTCGTCCGCGCCGCTCTTGTCGATGGCCGCGAAGTCAACCTGGCGAACGTATTTCATTGCTGTTCTCCCTGTCGGTCCTCCTCCACGCGAAGCATGCCGCAGGCGGCGGAGATGTCTTTGCCGCGGCTCTCGCGGATGGTGGCAATCAGCCCCGCCTCGCCCAGAACACGCTGGAACGCCTCGACCCGCTCCCGCGGCGATGGGCGGTCCGGCAGGTCGGGCGTCGCATTGAATGGGATGAGATTGATCTTGCTGCGGATCCCGTGCAGGAGGCGGACCAGCCGCTTCGCGTCATCGGGTGAATCGTTCACTCCGTCCAGCATCACGTACTCGAAGGTGAGCCGCCGTCGGTTCGGCAACGGGTAGGCCCGGCAGGCTTCCAGCAGGACCGCAAGGGGCCAGCGCCGGTTGATGGGCATGATCTGATCGCGCACCTCGTCGGTCGTGGCGCTCAGCGAGACCGCCAGATTCACGCCGAGGTCCGTGGCCGCCAGCCGCCGGATCCCCGGGACGTGCCCCGCGGTCGAGAGCGTGATCCGCCGCGGAGCGATGTTCGCACCGAGTTCGTCGCAGAGGATCCGGATGGCGCGCTCGACCGCGGGGAAGTTCAGGAACGGCTCCCCCATCCCCATCAGGACGAGATTGGAGAGCCGCTCGCCGGGCTCCAGCGCCTCCTGGAGGAGCAGGACCTCTCCCACGATCTCGGCCGCGGTCAGGTTGCGCCGCGCGCCCATCAGGCCGGTGAGACAGAAGCGACAGGCCAAGGGGCAGCCCACCTGGGTGGAGATGCAGGCCGTCAGCCGATCGTCGTCGGGGATCAGGACGCTCTCGATCTCCTGGCCGTCCGCCAGCCTCAGCAGGAACTTGCGCGTCCCGTCGGTTGCCCGCTGGAGCTTTGCCAACTCTGGGCGGCTCAGCGTCGCGCGGGCCGCGAGCTCGGCGCGGAGCGTGCGCGCCAGGCTGGTCATCGCCTCGACGGTTGTCGCGCGCCGCGCCTGCACCCACTGGAAGAGCTGCCGGCCCCGGTAGCCGGGCTGGCCCAGCCCCGCCATCAGCTCCTCCGCCTCGCGACGGGTGAGTCCCGTGAGGTCCATTCGACTCTCTGTCTCCGTCACCGTCGTCCTTTCACCCATGATCCGATAGGATCCGATCTCATCCACGGCCGCGGCCGGAATGCGCAGCCCGAGGATGCCCATTTTGTCTCCTAGTTCAGTCCCTGCAATCTCCGCCGGGCCTCGATGGCCTCGGGTCCGCTCGGGGAGAGCTCAATTGCCCGCCGCAAGCTCTCCTGCGCACCCGCTTTGTTCCCCTCCCGTATCTGAAGGATCCCCATCTCCAGATGGAAGATGGGAATAGTTCCGTCCAGCTTGATAGCCTTCTCGAACTGTTCCCTGGCCTCCGCGGTCTTCCCCTGCTCCGCGAGAGCCCGGCCCAGCAGGAAGTACCCATCCGGCGAGTGGGGAAGCACGTCCGCCACCCGTTTGAATTGCTCGGCGGCCAAGACGTACTGCCGCTGCATCATATAGACGTTTCCCAGATTCATGTATGCGCGCTCGGGGTTCACGTACCGCGGGTTGGCCAGGGCCTTGCGAAAGGCGTCGACGGCCGAATCCCACTGCTGCAAGCGAAGGTAGGCCGCCCCGAGCTCGTTGTAGGCGTCGGAGAAGCTGGGGTCCAGCTCGACGGCGATCCTGAACGCCTGGATCGCCTGCGCCGGCTGGTTCGCTCTCAGATAGGCGTTGCCGAGCGCGTGCCGATAGCGGGGATTATTCGGCGAGATTTCAACCGCTTCTTTCAGCTCGGCGATCGCCTTGGACATGTTGTTCTCCGCCAGCGCTCCGAGGCCGATGTCGTAGTGGGGTTGAGATGCTTCCTGTTTCTCGGTCTCGCTCATCTGCGCCGCACAGGCCCCGACCAGGATCGTGGCCAGCAAGAGCATCCGCCTTCCCATCAGTCGTCTCATCTGTTCCTCCGATTCAGGATACCCGACGCCCTTGACCTCTCTGGTTCATCCGGCCGCTGCCGCCCTCGGACGTATGGGGGAAGGGCTCCGGCCGCTCTCGTGCCCACCGCCCCCTCCCTGGTACTGCCGGACAGCCCGCTGGTGCTGCTCCAAGGTTCGGGAGAAGAAGTGCGAGCCGTCGTTCTTGGCGACAAAATAGAGAAAATTCACCGGCGCCGGATGCAGGGCGGCTTCCAGCGAGGCCAAGCCGGGATTGGCGATCGGTCCCGGCGGGAGCCCCGGCACCAGGTAGGTGTTGTAGGGGGTCTTGCGCTGCAAATCCTCCGCGGTGATCCGGTGCTGCGTATGGGGCACCATGTAGACCGCCGTGGGATCGGACTGGAGGGGCATCCGCTGCCGGAGACGGTTGTGGAAGACCGCCGACACCAGGGCCCGCTCGGAGTCCAGACGCACCTCTTTCTCGATCAGCGAGGCAAGGGTGACCACCGCATGGGGACTCATACCCAGACGCGCCGCCTCTTGCGCGAAATCGCGCGGAATCGCCCGCTGGAAACGGCCCACCATGACCCGGAGGATCTCCTCCTCCCCCATTCCGCGCGTCAGGCGATAGGTGTCCGGGAACAGATATCCCTCCAGTCCGCGGGCTTTCACCCCCACGCGAGCGGCAAAGCTGGGATCGCGCACCAACGCGGCGAACCGATTGGAATCGACGAGGCGCTCACTGGCCAGGAGCTTGGCGATCTCTTGGGCCGTGAACCCCTCGGGGATCGTCATCTGATGCGTCACGACCCGGCCCATTTCCAGCTTCCGCAGGATTTCACGGAGCGACATGCTCGACGAGAACTCGTATTCCCCGGACTGGAGGCGCTTGAGGGAGCCCTGCACGTACGCCAGCGCCAGAAGCGTCCAGGTATGCTGGATCACGCCCGCCTCGCGCAGGCTGCGCGCGATGTCCTGCACACTGCTCTTGGGCTGGATGTAGATGATGATCGGCGCGGCCACCGGCATGCTGGGAACGGACAGCGGGGATTGCAGATAGGTCCGCACCCCCACCGCCGTGAGCAGCAGAGCGAGGAACAGAGGAAGCATTCCTCGAAAGCGCGCAGAGAGGGTCATCCGCCACCAGTCACGGCTGTTGCCGGCGAAGGATAGCCTGCTGCCGATCGAGGTATCCTTGCAGGATCAGGGTCGCCGCCACCTGATCCACTGCCCCGCGCCGGGCGCGGCGGCGAACGCCCGCTTCCACCAAGATCCGTTCGGCGGCCAGGGTCGTCAGCCGTTCATCCCAGAGGTGCGCGGGCAACCGAAATCGCTCCGCCAGCGCCTGCGCGAAGCTCCGGGCCGCCTCGGCCGACGGCCCCTCGCTGCCGTCCATGTTCCGCGGCAGCCCCACCACAAAGGCCTCGATCCCCAGGGTGCGGACATGCCCTTCGATGGCATCCAACGCCTGCGCCTCGCTGGTCCGGGAAATGTTCCCCAGACCTTGAGCGGTGAGGCCAAGATCGTCGCTCACCGCGAGACCGAGCCTGACCCACCCCCAGTCAACCGCGAGGATCTTCGGCATGTGCTCCTCTTCAAGCCCCGCCTCGGCTGTGCAGACCTCAGGACTTCTGGCGGGACCACAGCATGTTATAGCCTTCCACAAACGCATTCACCGACGCCACGATGATGTCCGGCGACGTCCCTGTGGCCACCACGCGATCGTTCTTGGTGTCCTTCATGATGATCGTCGTCTCCACCGCCGCGTCCGTTCCGGGTGAATTGATCTCGACCTGGAAATCCACCAGATCAAAGAAGAGCTTTCCCCGGCTCTCCGCCGCGGACTTCAAGGCGTTTACCACGGCGTCCACCGGCCCAACGCCCACCCCCTCGGCCTCGGCGCGCTCGCCGTCAAAGATGAACCAGACCTTGGCCGAGGCCTTCCGCTTGAGCGAGGTGGTGATCTGGAAGTCCTCCACCTGCAGGATGGGGGCGGGCTCGGATAGCGCCTTGAGGACGCTCTCCACGATGTACTGCAAATCCGCCTTGGTGATCCGCTTCCCCTTCTCGACGAAATCGGTCACCAGGGCGGTCACCCGCTTGGCGTACTCGGCGGTTAGCTTGACCCCCAGCTCTGCCCGCACCGTCTGAACCACCTGCAGCCGGGACGGCCCCTTCTCGAACAGGCTGCGGGCGCCATCCCGCGCGCCTGCGGCCCGGATCTCATAGAGACGCAGCTTGAGGAACTTGTCCACTTCAGCCATCGAAGGCTCGATCGTCGCCGGCGAGGGCAAGACCCGCATAGCCGCCTTGGGGTCTTTCAGACCGTTTCCCGTCGCCACGCAGACCACGACCTCGTCCGGGCGAATCCGTCCCGTGGTCAGCAGCGAGCCCAGCGCGGCGATGGGGATCGCCCCCGCCGGCTCCACGAACACGCTTTCCAGATGGGCCAATTGCTGCTGGGCGTCCAGGATCTCGGCGTCGCTCAAGATGACACCGCACCCGCCGGACTCCCGCAGCGCCGCCAGCGCCTTGAGCCCGTCCACGGGGTCCCCCGCGGCGACAGCGGTGCAGACCGTGAAGGGTTTCTCGACGGGTGTCGGCCGCTCCGCCCCCGTCTGGAAGGCGGTGAGGATCGGCGCGCAGCCGTCGGCCTGCACTCCGATCATGCGGGGAAGGCGATCGATCAGACCGAGCTCGTAGAACTCCTTGAACCCCTTCCAGACGGCGGCCATGTTGGTCCCGCACCCCATGGGGACGATCACGGCGGCGGGCGGGCGCCAGTCGAGCTGCTCGATGATCTCATACGCCTGGGACTTCTGCCCCTCCACTCGGAAGGCGTAGTCGCCGGCAAGATAGAATCCATGCCGGACGCTCATCTCTTCGGTCAGGCGCGCGGCATCGTTGTACGTCCCGCGGACCTGGAGCAAGCGCGCGCCGTACGACAGCGCTTGCGCCAGCTTGCCGATTGCGGTCCCTTCCGGAACCAGGACGTAACAGAGGAGACCGGCGACAGACGCGTAGGCCGCCACCGAGGCGGCCATGTTCCCCGTCGAGGCGACGCACACCGCCTTTGCGCCCAGTTCCTTGGCTTTGGTAAGTTCCACCAGGCTGCCGCGGTCCTTGAAGACGCCGGTCGGGTTCGCCCCTTCGTTCTTGATATACAGATCGCGAAACCCCAGGCGCTCCGACAAGCGGGTGCACCGGTAGAGAGGGGTCCCTCCTTCGTTCATGGAGACGACGAGGTCGAGGTTTCGCAGGGGATAGAAGTCGAGGTACTTGAGGGCCTTGGCAGGCGAGCTGCGGAGGGAATAGCGGTTCAGACGCGACCGGATGTAGCCGAGATCGTAGTGGACCTCGAGTGGCGCGCGACAATCCGGACAGCGCGTACTGCTCTCCTTTTCCCGCACCGTTCGGCCACACGAGATGCAGCGCAACTCATAGAAATCCGCGCCGATCTTCCTCCCCACACGTGCCATGCATTCCCCTCCGTTCCGCAAAGACTTCGAGGGAGTCTAACGGCAGGGCGCAAGGCTGTCAAGGAGTTCACCCGCCGGGCCGTTCCGGAGACTGGGCGAAACCTGATCATCGGAGGTGGGCTGACCGCTCTCGCGACCGAAATAGAGGAAGCGATCCATGGCCTTGTTGAACTGGGTCCAGCCCGGATGCTGCGGATCGGGAAAGCGCGAAGAAAAGCTCAAGAAAGCGTTGATCTTTCCATCCAGATCTTCCGCATAATGCAGGACAATCGCCTCTAGGGTCTTGGGCCGCTTTGGAGACCCCCAGTCGAGCTCTCCGTGATGACTCAAAATGCAGTGCAGGAGAGCATTCGCCAGCGACGTCGGAAAGTCGGGGATGGCGCGGATCCGCTCCTCCACCAGAAGCGTCCCCAGCGTGATGTGCCCCAGGAGGCGGCCCGCATCGGTGTAGTCGAAGACCCGCTCCCAGGTCAGCTCCCGGATCTTTCCCAGATCGTGCAGGATGGCCGCCGCGCAGAGCAGGTCCCGGTCGACCGCCGGATAATAGTCGGCCAGCAAGCGACACAGCCCGACGACCGAGACGGTATGTTCCAGCAGGCCACCCAGCACCGCATGATGAATCGTCTTGGCGGCCGGCGCGCTTTCCAGGGCGCTCCGGATCGGCGGGTCCGTCAGCAGTTCCTGGAGGAGCCGTTTGAGGTTCGGCTCTCGGAGGCCTTCGATCGCCGCATCCAACCGGGCCAAGAGGACCGCGGGGTCTTGCTCGCTTCGGGGCAGGTAATCCTCCAGAGAGAACTCCTCCGGCGTTGCCTTGCGCAGCCGGCTGAGCGTGAGCTGCAGCCTCCCCTGGTAGACGCCGATGGCTCCTTGCACCTTGACGATGTCTCCGTCCGTCAGCTCGCGCACCCGATCGTCCACCCCGTCCCAGAGCACGCCGGACACCTCGCCCGTCCGGTCGGCCAGCATCACGGTCAGAAACGGCTCGCCCGTCCGACGCTGACGCACCTGGATCTGTCGTGCCAGGAAGAAGGACGTGACGGACTGCCCTTCGAGAAGGTCCGCGATGAACGTCTTCGCCATGACGTTTCCCTCCACAGGAGGTAACCGTTCAGCCAGTGTCGTGGGTCGGAAGTTGGTCGCACACTCGCCGGGCCCACCAGGGCCTCCCTCCGACGCCTGACCCCGCACCCACCCGTCGGGCGGGTACCCGTGCCGGCTCCCCCTTACCCCGGGTCGCCCCGCCGAGAGCGGGGCTCCGTGCCGGGGACGGGCTCGCCCGCGGGGGCGGCGCTCCGGGAGACCCTGGTGGCCCCTGGTGTCGCCGCTGAACGCGTACCAAGAATCTTACCGTCCGGGCTCCACCAGCGGGACGAAGCGGACGGGGGCAACCACTCGGGTGACAAACCGGTCGCCCGTCTTGCGCCCCAGAATCAGCTCTTGTCGCTCAGAGGACGGTCCTACGGGAATGACCAGGCGCCCCCCTTCGGCAAGCTGCGCGATCAGGGGCCGCGGGATATGCGTGGCACCGGCCGTGACGACGATGGCGTCGAAGGGCGCCGCCTCGGGCCAGCCCAGGTAGCCGTCTCCCGTCTTTGTCTGCACGTTGGTGTAGCCGAGCTGTTTGAGGCGCGTCGCGGCGCTGGCCGCCAGGCCGGACAGGATTTCGATCGTGTAGACCTTCCCGGCGATCTCGGCCAGCACCGCCGCCTGGTATCCCGACCCTGTCCCGACCTCCAGCACCCTTTCGCCGCCGCGCAGCTCCAAGAGTTGCGTCATCAGCGCAACGATATAGGGCTGCGAGATGGTCTGGCCCTCCTCGATGGGGAGCGCCCAGTCGCCATACGCCTGGGATTCCAGCGCCGGGCTCACAAAGCGGTGTCGCGGAACCCGCCCCATGGCGCGGAGCACGCCGGGAGAGTCGATCCCACGGCTCTGAAGCTGCTTCTCCACCATCTGCCGGCGGTCCCGCGCAAAGCTGTCTTCTTCTCCCGTCGCAGCACCCGCGGGCCAGGCCAGGAGACACGCGAGACCAAGAGCGGCCAGCCAGCACATCCTGTGAGCTCCGCCACCCAGCACGCAGCTACAAAGAAACGCCGCTCAGGATAGGCGTCCAACCACTTGGGTGTCCTGGAGGACGACAATCAGGGAATCCGGTAGGAGCCGTGTCCCGGCGCGCGACCACTCCAAGGCGCCGCTAAAGCTCCGGGAACTGCGCCACCATACGGATGAACACCTTCACCAATTCGGGATCGAATTGTGTACCGCTATGATCGCGGAGCTCGCGCAGCGCGATCTCGCGCCCCAGACCCCGGCGGTAGCTCCGATCCGCCGTCATCGCCTCGAAGGCGTCTGAAATCAAGATGAGCCGGGAGGCGAGAGGAATCGCTTCGCCCTTCAGCCCGTCGGGGTAGCCTGTGCCATCTATGCGCTCGTGGTGGTGTCGGATCACGTCTGCGACCCGCGTCAACTCCACGATCTCGCCCACGATCTCGCCACCCTTGACCGGATGGAGCGTCACGATCGCGAATTCATCCTCGGTCAGAGAGGTTGGCTTGCTGAGGATGGAATCGGGTACGCCGATCTTTCCCACATCATGCATCCACGCGGACAGCTCCAACTGGTAGCGCTCCTCGCTGGAAAGCCCGATGGCGTCCGCCAGAAGCATCGCCAAACGCGTTACCTGGCGAGAGTGGCGTGCCGTGTATCGGTCCTTGGCGTCCACGGCAGAGGCCAGGGCCTTGAGCGCCTCAAACAGGACCTGCCCTTCGCGCTCCCGGAGGCGCGCCACTTCCAGCCGGCGGCGGGTCAAATTCCGTTCGACCAGGATCGGCAGCTCCTGGGCGTTCACGGGCTTCGTGACGAAGTCGCTCGCGCCACGCCGCAACGAGTCCTTGGCCAACTCCACATCCGTATGCCCGGTCAGTACGACAATCGGCATATCGGGATGCATCCGCGCCACCGCGTCCGTCAGCTCCAACCCCGACAGACCCGGCATGGACTGGTCGGTCAACAACAGATCGAAGGGCTGGCTCCGCAGGAGCTCCAGAGCCTCCCCGCCGGAGGAGGCCGAGTGAACTTGGTATCCGCTGAGCTGTAGGCAGGTCGTCAGGGTCAAGCGCATCGCCTCCACGTCGTCCACGATCAGGAGGCGAGAGCGGGATCTCTGGGTGGGTTCGCTCATCGATGATCTCGATCCCCTCGTTTGATCAATTCAGGAACTCCTTCAGATGGCGCGTGCGGGCCATCAGCTTGAGCTTTTGTTTGGCGCGCTCTTCGATCTGCCGCACCCGCTCCCGGGACAGCTTGAGCCGCCGCCCCACCGCTTCCAAGGTCTGGGGCTCCTCCGACCCGAGTCCGAAGCGAAGCTCGACCACTTCCCGCTCCCGCGGCTTCAGGAGGTGGAGCATCCGCTCCACCTCCTCACGAAAGGCGTGACGGATCAAGTCTTCATCCGCCGATGGGATCGCGCTGGTCTGAGACAGCTCCAGCCCCAGAGGATCCCCCCCCTCTTCCTCCTCGTTCAGCGACGCCTGCGCCCCCGGGCCGCGTAACAGCACCCCCATCTCCCCCGAGTCAAGATTCAAGGCTTCCTCAACCGACGCGTTGCTCGGCTCTTCGCCCTGCGCCTGGGTCAGCCCATCGCGCACCTCCCGGATCCGGGAAACCAGCCGCGCCTTTCGGATTGGCAGACGCACCGCACCACCCCCGACCGCCAGCGCCTGCATGATGGCCTGTCGGATCCACCACACGGCATACGTGATGAATTTGACGCCGTATTCGGGGTGGTAGCGTCGCGCCGCCTCCAGCAAGCCGAGATTGCCTTCGTTGATCAGGTCCAGCAAGGAGAGCCCGCACCCCTGGTATCGCGTGGCGACCTTCACCACAAAGCGCAGGTTTGCCTCGACCAATTGCCGGAATGCCCGCTCGTCCCCTTGCTGGATCTGCGTCCCAAGCGCGAGCTCCTCCTCCTTGGGGAGCAAGGGGATGCGCACAATCCGGCGGATATACGCCGACAGCGTGTCGTTCCGGATCTCTTCAGAGAACGAGCCGCTGCCTCGAGCCACCATTCCTCCACGCGCACAACGGCACGATGATTCTGCCGGGAGCGCCCGACCCCCGCATCTTACGGCTCAGGGGTCAGCACAACGAAGCGCGAGCCGCTGTCGCGCTGCACCAGCAGGAGCAGGCTGCCACCACGAGGCATCTGCCCGAGAATCCGGCTGAAGTCGGCGACGCTGCGGACCGGCTCACGGTTCACTTCGGTGATGAGATCGCCCGCCCGCACCCCCATCTTCGCCGCCGCCCCGCCGTCCTCTACGCCCGACACGACGATGCCGATCGCATCCGTCAGCTTCAATTGGTCACGAAGCTCCCGCGTCAGATCCTGCACGCTGAACCCAAACCGGTCCGCCCCGCTTTCCGCTGGCCCTCCACTCGGCGCCGCCGCGACCTCCGAGGGCTGCTCGCCCAGGACGATCGTCAGAGCGAGCGGCTGCTTCTCGCGCATCACCTTCACCGTCACCGAGGCGTTCACGGCACTCTGGGCCACCTCGCGCTGGAGTTCGCGCACATTCGTTATCGTGAGCCCGTTGAACTCCTGGATCACGTCGCCGGTCTTGAGGCCGCCCTTCTCCGCCGGGCTATCCTTCATGACGTTGCCGACCAGGACCCCTTCCGCCGCTTTGACGCCGAACTGGGCAGCCAACTCCTCGGTAAGCTCCTGGATGCCGATCCCCAGCCAGCCCCGCACGACCTTGCCCTGCGCGATCAGGCGGTCCATCACCTCGCGCGCCATGCTGACGGGGATGGCGAAGCCGATTCCGTGCCCGCTCGCCACGATGGCCGTGTTGATCCCGATGACCTCTCCCGACATGTTCACCAGCGGGCCTCCGGAGTTGCCCGGGTTGATCGAGGCATCGGTCTGGATGAAATCCTCGTAGGTCGTGATGCCGACATCGGCCCGCCCCACTGCGCTGATCACTCCCACCGTGACCGTCTGGTCCAGGCCGAAGGGGTTGCCGATCGCCATCACCCACTCCGCGATCCGCATCTTCCCCGAATCCCCCAGCTTGGCGACGGGCAAGTCGATGGCCGTGTCGATCTTAATCACGGCAAGATCGGTTTTCGGGTCCTTCCCCACCACGGTCGCCTTGAACTTCTGCTTGTCCGAAAGCCGCACCTCGATCTCGTCCGCCTGCTCGATGACGTGGTTGTTGGTCAGGATGTAGCCCCGCTTATCCACGATGACGCCGGAACCCAGGCTGTGGCGCTCGCGTGGGGGCTGCGGCCCAAAGAACCGCTCCGCAAATTCGTCGCCGAAGAAATCTCGGAATGGTCCCTCAAAGGGCGAGGGGGCCTGCTGTTGGCCGCGACGCCCCCCGCTCGGCTTCGGCCGCTGGGTGGTGGCGATATTGACCACGGACGGCTTGACCGTCTGGGCCACCTCCACGAATGCGTCTTGCAAGGCCCGGAGGACGCTGCGCCCGTCCTGTGCGCTGGCGGGGGCCGCCAGGGCGAGGAAACAGAAGAGGACTGCCGCCGTCCGCGCGCGGCCCGCCAGCCCGCGCATCGTCGTTTGGTCCATACACTCTCACAGTACACCCTCCTGAATTCTTGGCAGCCGTCGCGCTGCCTAAAACTCTTAACACACACCTTAGCGGCTGTCAAACACGGGGGAGGGCAATTCTCACCCCCGCTTTCTCGCCTCTATCTACCGCATCCGCAGGCCAGATCCGACTCCTACTCGTCGATTACCAGACCGATAGGGTCCCCCGCCTTCACCCGCCACTGACGAGAGAAATTCCCCTGGTTGCAGAAGAGCTCCACATAGTCCGTGCTGCCGACGATCGCCCCGCAGCCTCCGGCCCCCGCCCCGGCAAAGCAGGACACCAGGAATCCGGATCGTCGCTCCCCCACCAGAACGCGGATCGGCCCGGTGCCGCGGGACACCAACGCCTCGACGTCGGATCGGGCGATATTTGTGATGCAGTTTCCAAAGCGATCGATCCACACCACTTGTCCCCGGACAGCCCCCGAAGCGTCCATCGTCGGGCAAGGGATCTCCAGACGCACCGGGTCGTGAACGATCGGTCCAAACCGCTCCGGGGAGACTCCGGCGGCGAGATGGCCCGCCACCGGAGCAAAGATATCCCGACCGTGAAACGAGGCGCTCACCGGATGACGCCAGAACTCCGTCGCCGAAAGTTCCCGGACGACACACCGTTGTCCGGATGCCATCGGGTAGCCCAGAATCCCGTTGTCGGGCGCCACGAAGAGTCGGCCGTCGATCTCTGCCAGGATCGGCCGCCGTTCTGACCCGACGCCGGGATCCACCACGGCCAGATGGATCGTGCCCTCCGGGAAGCATCCCACCGCGGATTGCAGCAGGAAACTCGCCCCGAGGATGTCGAAGGGGCGGACCTCGTGGCACAGGTCCACGACGCCCGCCTCTGGACAGAGGCCCAGGATGATGCCTTTCATGATCCCGACAAATGGATCCTGCATCCCAAAATCGGTGAGCAGGGTCACGATCGGACGCGCTCGCATCCCCTCACCCCGCAGCCTCGCACCCCGACGATCCCGTCGGCGGGGGGAGGCCGCCATCTCTCGAATTCACGCCGGAATGGTTTTTGATTGACTTTTCCCGTCAGAGCGTCTAAAAAATGTCCCGTTGCCGAAGTGGCGGAACTGGTAGACGCGCTACGTTCAGGGCGTAGTGGGGGTATCCTCATGGGGGTTCGAGTCCCCCCTTCGGCACCATTTATGGTTTCTCTTTCGCTATGTCCTTCCCTTCCAGAATTCCTTCTTGCCGCTGGAGAAGTCGATCCTCATAGATCTCGGTCTTCGCGCCCTGCTCATACTCTGCCATCGTTTTCATCAGAACATCCCGCTGTTTCTGTTTTTCCAGCATCTCCCGCAATCGATCTTTGACCTCGTCGTAGGGCTGGAGGGTGGTCTCGTGTGCGAGGACCTTGATGATGTGGTAGCCGTACTGGGTCTTGACCACCCCGCTCACCTCCCCATCCTTCAGGGCAAACGCCGCCGTCTCGAACTCGGGCTCGGTCTGTCCCCGGCTCAGCATGCCCAGATCGCCCCCCTTTTCCGCGCTGCCGGCATCCTGTGACTTGGCCTTGGCCAGTTCTTCGAAGGACCCGCCCGCCTTCAGTTCCGTCTGGATCATCTCGGCCTCGGTCTCGGTCTTCACCATGATGTGGCTTACCTTCACCGCCTCGGTGGTGAGCTGGACCTTGTTCTCCTCGTACGCCTTCTTGACCTCCTCCTCCGTCACCTGGCTGGCCGGTGTCACTTTCTGCCGCAACAACTCCTCGATCAACACCTGCCGACGGGAGATCTCCAGGCGCTTCTTGACTTCCTCCTTCGTATCCAACTGCTGCCCGACGGCCGCCTGGTAGAGAATCTCTTCCCGGACCATGGCGTGCAAGATCTCGACATATCGGTCGGGTGCGACCGGGCCACGCTCTAGCTGCAGCATCTTGATCCGCTGCTGGAAGTCGTCGTAGGTGAGCTCCGTCGAATTCACCGTCGCCACCACGCGCTTGGCGTCTTCCTGTCCCTCCGGGGCGGCGGCCCCCACCGAGAGCGCCCACAGGATCCCGCTCAGCACACCGACACCGATAACCGCCCACCGCCTCATGATTGCCTCTCTTTCGATCATCGTATGGGCCGCTCCCCGGCGGAGGCGCGTCTCTGCCAGGGGGCGGCCTGTCATCACATTCCCGCACCTGGGAGGAGACTAATGCACGAGACGGGAGGCGTCAACCGCGGCGAACATCGCGGGAGGGCGCCCGGGGCCGGGATAAACTGCCAGTGCTGACCGTCGCGGGCGAACTCCGCGATCGGCGGGGAGGGCAGGAGCAGGGTGAAACAAGAGTCTTGGCAGCCTCACTCCGAGGTGCGCCGCCAAGCGGCCGGGACCCCTCCGCGCCCCGGCGATGGACGACGCACCGGCTGCTCGATCCCCGTGAGCACCAGGACCTCCGCCGCCACCTCCTCGATCGACTTGTCGGTCACATCCACCAGCGGCCACCCCCCGCGCACACACAGATCCTGCGCATATTCCAGCTCCGCCCAGATCTGTCGGCCGTCGGCGTAGGGGAACTTCGGCGGGGTCTCCATCTGCAGGAGCCGCGACCGCCGAAGCTCTTGCAGACGCTCCGCCTTGATCGTCAGACCAACGACCTTCTGCGGGGCCACGCGCCCCAGCTCCTCGGGGAGGGGCAGGCTCTGTACAATGGGCACATTCGCCACCCGGAGCCCCCGCCATGCCAGAAAGATGCTCAAGGGGGTCTTGGAGGTGCGCGAGACCCCCACCAGGATCAGATCCGCGTGCAGGAGGCCCTGCGCATCCTGGCCGTCGTCGTGTCGCACGGTGAAGTCCATCACCTCGAATCGCCGCCGGTACTCTGCATCCATGTCCCGGAAGAGGCCCGGCTTCGCGAGCGGATGCAGCGACAGCAGGTCCTCCAGGCGAAGCAGCAGCGGCCCGAATAGATCGATCGTCGGCACCTGTCTGGAGCGCGCCTCGGTGAGCATGCAGCTGCGCATTTCCTGCGCCACCAGCGTGTGCACGATCAAGCCGCCGACCTCCCTCGCCTCCCGGACGGTCTTTCGCACGTCCTCGGCTGTCCGAATATGCGGGCGTCGCACCAACTGCACCTCCGCGCCCCGAAACTGCGCCAGGGCCGCGCGCACCACCACCTCCGCCGTGTGGCCAGTCGCATCCGAAGCGATCAGGACTTGATGCGCCGCATCCTGTTTCCGCTTGGGGCGGGGCGGCGCGGCGGCCGGCGGCCGGGAGGGCATC
Organism: uncultured Methylomirabilota bacterium; assembly: GCA_963727695.1. Lineage (GTDB taxonomy): Bacteria > Methylomirabilota > Methylomirabilia > Methylomirabilales > 2-02-FULL-66-22 > 2-02-FULL-66-22. Next base: position 21,877 of record CAVSHW010000030.1, read on the forward strand.
AGGAGCCCTCCAGGATCGGATAGACCACCGCCGTAACGTGCGAGTTGATCCGTTTCAGGTTGGTGAGGACATCCAGGTGGATCTCGCTGGTGTCGATGGATTCACGATACCCTTCGTGCAACCGCTCGATGTGGGCCTGGCGGAACTTGCGCTCGGTCTGGGAGATCTCCAGCTTCCGCTCCAGGACTTGCTGGGCCAGGATCCGATCGCTGCCGGCGAATGCCGCGATGGCCATCTCCAGGTTCTGCAGGACTTGCTTGTGCAGCAACGCGATCTCCTGGGCGCCCGGCTCGGAAAAGCGCGCGCCCTTGCTCAGCTTCTTCTTGGCCAGCTCCATGAGGTTCCGGTCCACGATGTCGCCGATGTTCTCCAGATTGTTGACGAAGGAGAGAAGATCGATTTCCCGTTTGCTCTGCTCCTCGCTCAGACCCTGTTGGGACAGCTTGGTCAGAAAATGTTTGATGTCGTGCTCCAGGGTGTCCACCTGATTGTCCCGCTCCTGGATGAACTCGACCAGCTCGGGGTCCTGCCGTGTGATGGCGTCGATCGTTTTGGTGAGCATCTCCGAGACGATATCCGCCATGCGAAGCGCCTCGCGATGCGCCTGGCCCAGCGCCAGGGCGGGCGCGTCCAGCATCCGCTCGTCCAGATACTTGGACCGGAAGGCGCCCTCCCCCTCCTTGCTCTCGGGGACCAGGGCGGCGATCAGACGCGCCAAGGCAGCCGCAAAGGGCATGAAAAGGACGGTGATCCCGACGTTGAAGAGGGTGTGGGCGTTGGCGATCTGGCGCGGCACGTCGCTCGCCGTCATCTCCGCCAACCAGGCGAAGGGGGTGATGAACGGCAGGAAGAGCAGCACGCCTGTCACCTTGAAGAACACATGGGCCATGGCCACTCGCTTCGCCTCGGTGTGGGTGCCGATCGAGCTGGCCAGCGCCGTGACGCAGGTACCGATGTTCGCGCCGAAGATCACTGGAATGGCCGCGTCGAGAGGCATCAGCCCCTGCAGGGACAGGGTAATCGCCAGGCCGATCGTGGCCGCGGAGCTATGCACCAGGGCAGAGAACGCCGCCGAGAGGATCAAGCCCAGAATAGGATGACTCCCCAGGGAGACCAGGAGGATCTTCATCACCTCGCTGTCTCGCAGGGGCACCATCGCGTCCGACATGAGCTTCATCGCGAAGAAGATGAAGCCGAACCCCAGGATCGCCTGCCCCACGGATTTCAGGACCTTCCGGCGGCAGACAAATATCAACAGGAAGCCCGCCCCCACCAGCAGTAAGGCGTAGTCGAAGAACTTAAAGGCGATGAGCTGGACGGTAAGGGTCGTCCCGACGTCGGCCCCCAGGATAACGCTGACGGATTGGGCCAGGGTCATGAGGCCCGAGCTGGCAAAGCCCACCAGCATGACCGTGGTCGCGCTGGAGGATTGAACCACGGCGGTGATGAAGGCGCCGGCCAGCATCCCCTTGATGCGGTTATTGGTGATGTTGCTGAGGATGTGGCGCATCCGGCCGCCGGCGGCCTGCTGCAGTCCCTCTCCGACGAGCTGCATCCCATACAGGAGGAGGGCCATCCCCCCGAACAGGGCGATCAGCATGGCATTCGTCATCGGGCTCTGTTCCTCAAGGACTTGTTGAGAAGAAAGACCGCAACTGCTTGAAACCTGGCTCTGTGTAACACACACCCAAAGCCGTGTCAAGAATCGTGCCTCAAAACGAAAACCCGGCGGGGCAGGCAGAACCCGGCCGGCTTGAGAAACAACGAGGGACCCGAATCGCTACCGCACCTTCGCTGGATAGAGCAGGATCATCTCCCGCACGCGCTCCACCTGTTTTCCATCCGCGGATTTCTTCGCCATCGGAGTGCAGGACTATCCCCTCCTTGAAATAGCTGTAGATCACGTCCTCGGCCGGGGCCTCCTTCGTGCCGCCGTGGATGACCTCGCGATTGTCCTCGCGCCCAAGAAGCTTGTATCGGATCGAGTCGTCCTCGAATGCCTTGAAGAGCAGCTTCGTGTCCCCCTGAAGCCATTCCCCAAAGTTGTTCACGATATTGATCGCGGTCACCTGATTCTCGATCAGCTTGACCCCCATCACCACGATATTGCTGCTGGGGGGCTCGATCACATAGATCCGGCCGGAGGCGGGATCTTCCTGGACCTTGATGTCCTTGGTCGCCTGGAGCGTCTTGAGCGCGGCATCCCGCGTGTCGCCCAGCCGGACCCCCAGAACGGTCCACTGGCTGGCGTCGAGAACATTGAGCTTCGTGATGTCCGTCCGGGTAATCTCGATCGGACCGGTCTGCGCCAGCGCCGGCCGGCCCGCCCCCAGGATGATCGCCAATCCAACCGCAAGCACGAGCAATCTCGCACCAACTCGCATCAAATCACCCCTTTTCGAGAGACTCCCCTTCACCCGAGAACGCACCGGCCCGGCAACGACTCTGCCGGGCCGGTGCGCTGCCTGAAGGACTTCGCGATTACGTCGGAGGCCCTCCCTTGATGACGACGGTGGCGCCGTTCGTTGACTTGATCACGCTTCCGTTGAACGGCCCGCTCCCTCCCACCGTCATCCCGTTCACGGTCATGGTGCCTCCAGCCCCTTTGATGAAAGTGCTGCCGGGACCAAAGGTGACCGTTCCTCCGCCCCCGGTCTGCACTGGGATCGTCGCATACATGTTGTCGGGTATGAGCGAGTTGGTGATGATGACCTGGTTGCCCGGTCCCCACAAAGTTCGCAAGCGCCCCGTTGACCGTCAGCTTCGACGTGGCCCCGTCCACGGCGATCAGCGGACCGTTGCTGACCGTGATCCTGGCACCGTTCGTGAGGGTGGCGAGATCTCCAGTGATCGTCATCTGGCTCCCGCCCGTCACGTTGAGCAGCGGCCCATTCGTGATCTGAATCTGCGAGTTGGTCAGACTCACCACCTGCTGTGCCGTGATCTGGCTGTTGTATAGGTAGATACCGCCCGAGCTATCAATCTTGTTGGTGGTCACACCGCCCCCCCCGGCTATCTGAAAAATCGTGGCATTTGCCGCGTTGAGGAGCGCGTTATCCAATCGCAAAATAGGTCCGTTTGCGTCGGCCGTTCCTCCCGACATGGACATGAGAGGGCCCGTCAGTGTGAGCGAGGCGCCTTGGCTGATCGCGAAGATCGCCGGCGAGTAGCTCCCATTCGTGGTGCTGTCGAAGGTCACGTTGGTGAACTGGAAGAGCGGCTGACTGGTGGTAGCGGTCAGCGTGGCCGAGCCATCCAGATGGAGCAGGCTCCCCAATGTCGTAATCGCGCCTCCTGACGCGGACAAGAAGGGGCCGGCCATGGTGAGAGCCGCACTTCCGCCGATGTACAGGAGGTCAGTGCCCCCGGACCCGATCGTGTTGTCCAGGGATGTGTTGGTCAGCTGGATAAGGGGCACCGACGCCTCGGTCGTGGAGACGGTGCCGCTGTTGATCCCAAGGAGATCCCCCGACACGGAAATCGCGCTATCATTGGCGATCAGCAGCAGACCGTCAAACGTGCTCGTCCCGCCGCCAAAATCAACAACGGAGCTCGTGTGAGCCAGCGGCGAATCCCTGCCCCCATGGACAGCGAACTGCTCGTCAGCCGGATTTGCGGCACACCGGCCGGCTGGGCCATGACCGTCTTGTCGCCTTGATCGTTGTTGTTCGACTGCCCGGTAAGTTCGATGTAGGCGTTGGTCGCATCCAGAAGGCCCCCGCCGATGGTGATGTGATTACCCGTCCCGTCGGAGCTGCCGAAATCGCTGGCGACCAACTCTCCATTCGTGATGCGAACCAGCGGCCCACCGCTCGTGTTCACGGTGCTCTGCCCCTGGATGCTGAAGAGGACACCGCCCGCGGCCACGATGCTTTGGCCGGAGATACTCAGGGCCGGCCCGGTGACGTTCAGCGTGCCCCCCGTAAGGGTCAGGAGATTTCCCCCCGTCTCGAGAATCGACGCATTGTCCAACGCCGCCATAGCGCCCGTCGCCCCTGTCGCCGTACCCGTGAACGTCGTTCCGCTGACCTGGATTATCGGGGTGGTGCTGTCAGATGATACCAGGGCCGCCGCGCTCAGGCCCAGCAGCGGACCGGAGTGGGTGACCAGGTTGCCCGTGATATCGAAGGTGCCGGCCGCCGGCAGGGCGATCACCGTCGAATCCATCCCCGTCCCGGTCACCGCAATCGGCACGGCCGTGTTGGCCGATCCGGGTCCAAATGTCATCACGCTCGTCCCGGCCGGCACGGCCATGGTGAGGGCATTGAGTTGGAGCAACGGACCCGACGGCAGATCGTTCTGCAGTGCCGCTGTCGAAAGCGGAGGTACCTGTGGTGCATTAAGGATCGGCGTGGACGGAGCCTGCTGCAAGGGCGGGGCCGGGGACGCACTCGCTCCCGAGGTCGCTTGCACGATGGCATTCGTCAGCGTGGCAGCCACCTGGGCCTGGGCCTGGGCAGCCTTGCCCCCATCACCCGGGCCAGAGATCGACTTGTCCATTTGCAAGCCCTGAGTGGCCTGGGCGACCTGGGCCTGGGACGCCGTCTGGACGGCGCCCACCTGAACGGCCCCGGCCGGGCCCACCGAAATGCTGACTGTCTGCATGGCACCTACGGTCACGGGAGGGGCACCCTGGGCGGTGACCGTGACCGAGCCGGTCAAAACCAGAAAGGTGCTCTGCCCACCGGCCGAAGCCCCCGCCTGCGCCACCCGGAAGTTGGGATCGCTGGACGCCAGCAGGATCGGCTTCGGCGCTTCAGCGCTCGTCTGAGCCGGAACATACTCCGCGATCAGCACGGTGCCGCGGACGGCCGCCACCGCATTCGGCGTCCGGATTTCGATCTCTTCACCCGGTCGCATCAGGCTGCGCGCGATGGCCGCAGCGATCTTGCCCCCCAGGAGACTCAAGACCGACCGGCGTTCTCCCGTGGGGGCCACGGATTCGTCCAGGGTCACCTGGGACTGCTCGCGAATGGTCAGGACGCCCTTCCCGCCCAGGAGCAGTCGGAGAGTGGACTGGGCCTTGGTGGTGATCTGGTCCCGGAAGAAGACGTCATCCCGGAACTTCAGAGGGGTCGGCTGGGGGAGCGCCACGCGCCCGACCGTGGCCTGTCCTTGGAGGGCAGTCACCGTCCCGAGGCTGCTGCCTGTCGCTTGCTGTCCCCACGCCGGAAACGGCGCAGAGCATGGCGAAGAGGATCGCGATGTTCACGATGCGCTTGAGCAAATTCATACGAGCCTCCGATCGATGAAACGCAGGACCCAACCATGGCACAGAGAAACACACAACTCGTTCAGGAAGGTTGCCTGCTCGATTCCCCGGTGTCAAGCCTGGATAGCCACCTCCATCGCCAGAATTTCCAGGCAACCCTGCACCCACCGGATGCCCGCTCAGTACCTCCACGACAGGCTGAGGGTGATGACGTTCCTGCTGTACGCATAGACAGGCAGGTTTGAGCCGTTCTGGGCGTAGAGATATTCCAACGCCAAGGTGAGGTTGTCCGGCAAATCCTTCGCCAGGCTGAACATATTGTTCATCTCCTGGTCCCTGCGGTAGACGGATGGGGCGGACCCGAGCGGGAGGTAGTCGTTCTGGTGGGTGTAGTTACGGAACTGGTAATCAAAGTCGTACCGAAAGCGGAGGCCCAGGTCCCACCACGGATCCCGCCATGGGATGGTGTACTGGCCGCCGAACATGAATCGATTGCCCACATACTTCCAGTTCGAGCCCACCGCCGCGTCGTAGTCGAGTTGGTAGCCTCCCTTCAGGTAATGCCCCCCGTCGAATTGCCAGAAATGCAGGAACCCTCCCATATAGTTATTCGCGTCCCGGTTGTCGGCCGAGGTCACGGGGTGCTGATTCAGGAAGCTCTTGAACTGGTAGCGCAGGACCGGCTGCGTGATCTGCGAACTATTCCACACGAGGGTCATGCCCGGGGCGATCGTGTGCCGGGTCAGGTAGGGGTCGTCGAGCAACATATAGTCGTACAGATAGGTGAGATTGTAGATCGCCTGCTTGCCCCACAACGTGTCCTTGTAGCTCAAACTCCCCATCAGGGAGGGGCTCAGCACGTTGTAGTTCGGAAGATTATTCTCGTAGGTCCCGAGCACAGAGGCGGCGACCACGCCTTCCCAGTCCACCGTGCGCAGCGGCGTATACTCGAAGCGCACGTACCCCAACTCGCCCGTGCTCCGATGCTTGGCCTCACGAGACAGAGCCGCCGCTGGATCCCCGTTTGAGTCTGCGATAACCGCCACGTTATCGTCGTAGAACATGCTGAACTTCGCATCAACATGAAAATTGCGCTCCGCCTTCACCGCCGTCCCGAGCACGTCGCGGAACCGCTCCGCCGGACCGGTGAGTGTCGACATCGGTTGCAGGCGGATCGCTTCTTCGATCTCGGCCTTGGCCGCGGCGGACAGCCCCAAGGCGGAGAGAACCAGACCCGAATAGAAACGATTGAGCTGGGCGAAACTGTCGTCGCTGGCTCGGTTAGCCCGGAAGTATGTCAGGGCTTCCCGATAGTGTTGCTTCCGGTATTCGAGGAAACCCAAGTAGTAGCCCAGGTTCAGCCGCTGCGGCTCGCGCGCGTAGACTGCCTGGAAGAGAGGCTCGGATTTGTCATACTGCTGCTGAGTGAAGTAGACGGCGGCGAGCTGGAAGACGACGTCCAGGTCGTTGGGGTTCAGCTTCTGCGCCTGCTCCAGGGCCTCCTGTGCGGCGGCCGGCTGCTCCAGGGCCAGGTAGACCATGCCCACGTAGTAGAGCGCATTGACGTTGTCCGGATTCATCCGCACCGCTTCCTGGAAGGCTTGCAGCGCGTCCTGATACTGGCCTTGGCCATAGGCGACGATCCCGCGATCCACGTAGACATCCGACTCCGTCGGGATCTGCCCCCAGGCGGGAATTCGCCAGGATCACCAGCAGGCTTCCCAACAGCGCGAGAGGCCAGACGATCCTGCCGGACATCCCCATTCGTTTCATGAGAGCCTCCAGTAACGACAGGTCCGGAAACACACCATGGTGCTCTTTTTCGTATCACATATCAGAGTCGTCGATACGCTGTCAAGGATCTTGTCCAAGCCCCATCCAGCCCGCGAACGATCACCTCCTGGGTCAACCATGCCTCGCTTCCGCCGCCGCCCCAGGTGTCTCTGGAGCATCCGCGGGCTGCTCGCTCTCGACGGTGAACACCCGGACTCCCTCGCCGCGTCCCTTTACGTGCACCTCCCCCAACTCCCGCAGGCGAAACTCCGTCCCAACCGCGTCGGCCGTGGTCTGGCTGATCGCCAGCGGGGTCTTGAACTCCTTGGTGATCCCTTCCAGACGGGAGGCCAGGTTCACGGTGTCACCGATGGCGCTGTATTCCCGACGGTGATCCGCGCCCATCACCCCCACCACCGCCTCACCGGTGTTGATGCCCACCCCGATCCGCAGCGGTCGGCCGCACTTCGCCTGCCAGGTCGGCGAGAGGACGGGAAGCTGGGCGATCATCTCCACGCCGGCGCGCACGGCGCGCCGGGCGTGGTCAGCCTGCACCAGGGGAGCGCTGAAGAGGGCCATGATGGCGTCCCCGACGTACTTGTCGAGCGTGCCCCCATGCTTCAGAACGATCGGTACCATGGTGTTGAAGTATTCCCGCAGAAGCTCCACCACGTCCTCTGGCGTCAACCCTTCCGAGATCGTGGTGAAATCGCGGATATCGGAAAACAGAACCGTGATCTCCCGACGCTTTCCGGCCAGCGCCTGCCCGCTCCGATCTTCGGCGATCTGGCGCGCCACCACCGGGGAGAAGAACCGGGCGTACTCCCGCCGCACCCGCTCTTCCCGCATGTAGTTGGAGGCGATGGTCATGCCTGCGCCCAGCAGCAACGCCAGAACCGTCGGCACCAGCTCCACCCAGAGGTTCAACCGAGCGAACACCAGCAGGACGAGCATCAGGTAGCCCGCACCCAACCCGAGCGTTCCCAGGATCGCCCGGATCGGCCGCAAGCGCCCGGCAACGACGGCCCCCCCGATGGAGAGGAGCAGGATCATCCCGAGCGTGGCTGCCGGAGGGAGGCGCCAGATCGGGTCGTCGCCGAGGAGCGTCTCCAGAGCATTCGCCTGGACCTCCGTGCCGGGCATGAGCAGCGCCTCTTGCTCGCTCCCCCCTTTCAACCCCGCCTCCGCCGCCGTCGGAAGCCAGTTGGCTCCCGCAAACGGCGTCGGGTGCCGGTCGTGCAGGCTCAGCGCCCCGACCCCCACCAGGACGATTTTACCCTTGAACGTCCCGGGCGGGAGATCCCCGCGGTAGACTTGATAATAGGGATAGGTGGGATACGTCCCGCTGGGGCCCCGGAAGTTGATCCAGGTCCTCAGGCGGCGTGCCGCACGGCTCTGGTCGGCCCCGAGCGTTTTGGCCGTCAGGTCGAACAGCCGAGACGCGAGAACTCAGGTGCACCTCCCCGGCGTGGCGGCGCGCCAGGACAACCGAGCGGACCACCGCGTCCTTGCCCCGCTCCAGCTCGACGAATCCAACCCCGGCCGCGCCGGCGCGGATGGCGGGAAGGGGCGGCTCGACGATCTCGCGCTGCTGCGTCACCCCCTGGCTCGTTTGGGTGGCGATGTTCCGGAGGGTCTCTCCGAGGACGACGCGCCTCGCCCCCGCGACGGCATGGCCCAGGAGACGATCCTCGCGATCCTGCGTCTTCTCGGCAAACAGGATGTCCACGCCGATCGCCAGCGGGCTATCCTTGGCAATCTGATCGATCACTCGGGCGTGATAGGAGCGAGGCCAGGGCCACTGGCGATCCATCTCCGCCAGCGAGTCGTCGTCCGCCGTGACCAGGACGATGGGAAAGGCGGGCGCCTTCGGCCCGCGCAGGTCGAAGCGGAGATCCAGGGTACGGCCCTCGGGAAGCTCCAGCAGGCCGGCAAGATACGCCAGGGCGATCACGATCCCGGCCGAGATCCCGAACAGCAATGCGCGCTTCACCGGCGCCCTCCTGGCGGGGGCTCCCGCCGTGGGTGAACTGTTTCGCTGGCTTACTGCTCGCCCGCTCGCGCCGCGGGCGTGGTCTCGCAGATCAACGCCGTCTCGTCGCAACAGGTGAACTTGGCGCAGCGGATGCAGTCCTTCCAGATCTTCTGCGGAAGCTCTCGCTTGTCCAGCATCCGGAATCCGAGTTGCTCGAAAAACCCCGGTCGGTAGGTCAGGGCGAATACCCGCCGCACGCCAAGGCCCGTCGCCTCGTCGAGACAGGCGGTGACCAGCGCCTTTCCAAGGCCCTTCCCCCCGTACGCTTCATGCACGGCGAGGGATCGAATCTCCGCCAGATCCTCCCAGTACAGCGACAAGGCGCACACCCCCACGACCTCGCCGTCCACCGCGCAGACAAAGAAGTCCCGGAGGTTCCTGTAGACCTCGTTCAGCGTCCGGGGTAACAGCTCGCCGCGAGCGGCAAAATGGGCCAGGAGCCTTTGGATCGGTGGACCGTCAGCCGCCGTCGCCTTCCGGACCACCGATGCCAAGACGAAGGGCGAAGGACGGGGGGATCGGGAGGGCGAGTCGTGGCTCAGCCCTCCCGCGGTCAAGATCGCTGGAGGCGGGCCAAATCCTCCCTGAGCGGACTCGCGATGCCGTCCCACCCCCTCGATCGTCACGGAGCCCGGCTTCCCGATCTCCCCAATCACCTGGACGGGACACCCCAGAATCTGCTGCGCCAGGGCGATCGTGGTGAGCAGGTGCGACGTGACTCGCGAGGTGGTGAGCCGGGAGGTTCCCGCGGCCAGAGCCATCGGCACGATCAACTGGTCCGCAAGGTGGGAATCGCACCCGGCGTCGGCTCCCGCGAACTCGAGAAACCTCTCCACCACGTCGTCGGCCAACGCCTCCGCGCTCTTTCCTCGCTCCCCGAGCCCCGAAAAACCCGCGCGCCCCGCTTCACCCTCCACAACCAGCGAAAGGAAATTCCCCGGATCCAGCGCATCCACCTCCCGCACCGCGAACTCCGCAGCGTATCCCGCACGTTCGAGCCGCTCGCGGGCGCGGACGGACTGCCGCTCGGCAACCGAGCGCGGCAACCTCGCCACCGCCGATAGACCACGCAGCGCCCCGCCGCGCGGCTGCCGGACGAGCGTCACCGCCGACAAGGCGGCGCGCCCTGCGATCTCCACGCAAATCCGTCCGCCCCCTCTGGGGAAGAAGCCCCAGCGCTCCACCTCCAGTCTGGCCTGCACCCCCATCCGGGCCAGCGCCGGGAACAACACTTCCTGGAGGTAGTCGGTTGGGGGACTCCAGGGCACGTGTGTCCCGCCGGTCACCCAGACGCGCGACGCCCCACCCGAGGTGGCCAAGGGCAAAAGGATGGCCTGAAGAACCAGAGAGACCGAACCCGCCGTGCCGATGTCGAAGTCATACTCCCCCGGCCGGATCCTCCCCGGCGTGAACATCAACTCTTGCGAACCGAGCGATACCCCCTCGGCCTCTGCCCCGCAGATCTCGGCCAATGCCTTCACCGCGGTAAGGTGCTGGGCCTGGAGCCCCGGAGCCTCCCTCCGGGCGCGGATGCCCCGAATCTGCACCGGCGTGCCGCGGATCACGCCCAGCGTCAGTGCGGTCCGCAGCACCTGCCCGCCGCCCTCTCCTTGTCCGCCATCGATCTGGATCACGCGAGCCCGCTCCCAAGGTGGTGTGGTCTAGAAACAAACAAGGCTTCCGATCCAGTGGAAATAGTGAGTTATGACACCGAACGGTTCGGCCCAAGGCGGGGAATATCGGCCTGCGCCTCGACCCAAGCATCCTCCCCGCTCCCGCACGTGGGCCCCTTCTACCATTAGGCTTCTGGAAATGTCAAGAAAGGCCTGTCTGGACCGATAGTTGCCGCTCAGGAAACCCTAGAAAAAACTTGACAGAATCGGCCCTCCTCAATAGATTGTCCCATATTTTTGAGTTGATACCTGTGCTCTTTTCTGCGTGAAATATCTGAAAGGAGACGCCTGTGAATCAGAAGGTGCTGGTGAGCCGCAAGGTGTTCGACGCGGCGCTGGTTTTGCTGAACAAGCATTTCGATGTCGAATCGAACCAGCGCGATGTCCCCTATACCCCGACACAGCTCGTGAAGAAGCTGCAGGGGAAATCTGGGGCAATCGTCCTGCTCACCGATATCTTCGACGAGCGCGTGTTCGCCCAGTGCCCGGAATTGAAGATTGTCTGTAACATCGCCGTCGGGTACAACAACATCGACATGAAGGCCGCCTCGCGGCGCGGCATCATGGTGACCAATACTCCCGGAGTGCTGGACGATACCACCGCGGATTTCGCCTGGACCTTGCTCCTGGCGACAGCCCGGCGCGTGGTCGAGTCGGACACGTTCTTCCGTAGCGGAAAGTGGAAGGGCTGGGGGCTGATGCAGTTCACCGGCTATGACGTGCACCACAAGACCCTGGGCATTGTGGGCATGGGACGCATCGGTAAGGGGGTGGCCCGCCGGGCCAAGGGCTTCGACATGCGGGTGATCTACACCGACATCCAGCGCGCCGACGAGGCTACCGAGCGCGAGTACGGGGTCATGTACGTGGACAAGCGGACCCTCTTGCGTGAGTCCGACTTCGTCAGCCTCCACATCCCGCTCTTCGCCGAGACGCAACATTTCCTCTCCGACCCCGAGTTCGCGCTCATGAAGAAGACGGCGATCCTTGTCAACGCAGCACGGGGCCCCATCGTGGACGAAAAAGCCCTGGTGCGAGCCCTCAAGGCGGCCAAGATCGCCGGCGCGGGCCTCGACGTGTACGAAAAAGAGCCCAAATGTGAACGCGCGCTCCTCTCCATGAAGAACGTGGTCCTGGCGCCCCACACAGCCAGCGCTTCGATCGAGACGCGCACCAAAATGGCCATGATGGCCGCCCAGAACTGCGCCGCCGGGCTGACCGGACAGCGGCCGCCGAACATCGTGAATCCGGAAATCCTGGCGCGTTAGGAGCCGTTACGAAATAATTTGTCCATTCATTGGAATTTCGTTACGGCTCCTTATGCCGTTTCCGGAATTTCTCCGATCAAGTTATTCTTTGACAACGGCTTAGTCTCCAGACGGACAACAAAAAACCCGGAGGCCTTGGCGGTCGCCGGGTTTTTCCTTATCTTCTAGGCTGCCTGCTACATCCTATACTTCCCGAAGTCCTCGGGTTTGAGATTCTCCAACCATTCCTTCCACTTGTCGGTCTCTTCCTTTTCCTCGGAAATCTCCACGCTCTTCGCCTGGGCCACGACATTCTCTGCGACAAAAATGGGAGCATTCACTCGGAGGGCCAGCGCGATGGCATCACTCGGGCGCGCATCGATGTTGATCACCGCCCCGTTGCTGTTCAACTCGATCACCGCAAAGAAGGTGTTATCCTTGAGGTCGTTCACGATCACTTGGCGGACCGTGACCCCCAGCCCGTCTAGGACGCTCTTGAGCAGGTCGTGCGTCATCGGGCGGGGCGTGGTGACCTTCTCCAACTCCAGCGCGATGGCGTTGGCCTCGAAAATTCCGACCCAGATCGGCAGGGCCTTCCGTTCGTCCACATCCTTCAGGATGATGATCGGCATATTCGTGATGGGATCCAGGGCGATCCCCCGGACGGTCATCTGAATCAGCACGGCGCCCTCCTACCCTTTCTCCGATTGGAAGAAGGGGACCAGCTTCGCGTAGGTGGCTTCCAGATAGTCTGGCATGACCCGCGTGTCGGCCAATACCGGCATGAAATTGGTATCCCCAACCCAGCGAGGCACGACATGCATGTGGAGATGCTCCGCAATTCCGGCGCCCGCTGCCTTTCCCAGGTTCAGACCAACGTTGAACCCCTCGGCGCCGAGGGCCTGGTGTAAGATCCTGGTGGCACGCTGGGCTTCCTGCACGATCGCAAGGGAGTCGTCGGCAGAAACCTGATCAAGTTCGGCACAGTGCCGGTAAGGAACAATCATCAGGTGTCCGTTATTGTACGGAAACCGGTTCATAAGCACGTACGCTCGGGAGCCCCGGCAGAGGATCAGATTCGCTCGGTCGTCATCGTCGCGGGCCAAGTCACAGAGGAGACAGCCCGCTGTGCGCGGTTGGTCGATATAGGCCATGCGCCATGGCGCCCATAGCGTCAAGCTCATTCTCACTCCCGATCGGACTCCGCTGGACCCATGGACCTCTCTTCCTCGACGCCGAGGCGATAGATAGCGATTGAGCGGCCCACCCCTTTGAATTTAACATCGCCCACATACTCTAGCAAGATATTTCTTCGCAACAATTTGTCGAAATAGCGATAACCGTGGACATTTCCGCGCATCCAGGGCTCGCCGCGGCTCTGTTTCACCGCCTCTTCCACCGTGTCTTGGCTCACCACGATCCCCGTGTTGTAGAGCGTGCCTTCCTCGTCCACCCAGACGTCTCGCGTGAGGTCGGTCGGCGTCTGCCGAGGGCGGATCTCCCCGTTTGCCGTCTCCTCGTCGAAGGCGGTCCCCTGGGTCTTCCCTGAGCCCGAGAGTCGTCCGGCGATGTTCACGTTCCGACCGATGACCGTCCGGTCCATGGTCCTGTCGTCTACAACGAAGTGGGCCACCTGGGAGCGGCCGGTGTGCACGCTGATCCCCATCGTGAAGCCCGTGCGGCCGCTGGCACGCAGCTCCGCCATCATCTCCTGGATGGCCAGCGCCGTGCGGAGCGCATTGCACTCGTCCTGCGCGGTGACTCGGGAGAAGCCGAACGTGATCATGGCCCCGTCGCCGGTGAACTTGTCGATCCGACCCTGATACCGCTCCACGAGCGCGGCCAGGGTATCAAACACCCCGTAGAGGTGATGGGCCAGTTCCCGCTCGGACACCCCGCCCTCGGACGCTGCCGTGAATCCGCGTACGTCGGCGAAGACGACCGTGATCTTTCGCGCGAGCTTCCAGATCTCGCCGTCGGGATGGAAGCGGTAGAGTCGGCCCTCGTCGTACCACTCGCGCAGATCGGCCTCGCTCTGCTGACGACCGATGACCCCCACTGTCTGACGCGCGAGGTCGACCACCTCGCTCCGCTTCACGGCCTGGAAAAAGTCGATGTAGTCCAGCACCAGATCGCTCCAACTCCGCCGCGTCACGCGTTCCAGGCGAGCCACCGGCGAGTCGGCGCCCGCCGCACCCTGGCTGGCCAAGTCGGCCAGGAGGTAGGTTACCACGGGGCCATTGAAGAGGAGTCGAACCACCGATCGCTCCTCCTCGTAGGCATCCGGACGGACGCCAGGCAGACAGCGTCGCAGGAGATCCATCACCCGGAGATCCTTCCGCCTGATCGCGTCCCGGAGCCGCTCCCGAAAGGCCGTATGCACCTCGCGGAACTCCCGAAAGGTCAGATGAAACCGCTTGTTCTTTTCCACCAGGATCTGGGAGAAATTCAGGCGGGCGAGACTCACCTCGGTCAGCGGGAGTTGATCATCGATGATACAATTGATCAGGGCGGTGTTGTAATCCACACCCAAGTTCCGGCGCAACACGTTCCCCTGCTGGTGCTTGTAGCGCGTCCAGATCCGCTCGAAGGCGTTGCGGTGGGCTCCTTGCAAAAAGGGGTGCATCTGATACTTGATATCCGGCTTCACCCCGGACTGGGTGAAGAATTCCTGCAGCAGCTCAGCCACCGACTTGGAGTGGGCCAGCCAGAAGAGATTCATCAGGCCCAGGCGACGCTCCTGGTCGATGATGAACGCGAGTACCGTTTCCAGGACCTGCTCGAAGTTGTCGAGGGGGGCAGCGCTCCGTCCCTGTGTAAAAGCGGCCTGCCTGGCTTCAGCGGACTGCTCGGAGAGGCCGCGGTGAATGAACGCGATCAACTCCCAGAGGCTCTTCCGAAGCGGCGGAAAGAGGTCTACCAGGAAGACTTCGTCCCCGGCCGAGCCGATGGGTCCCTCCGGCAATTCGGGGATCCGGCTCCCGAAGAGCTCCTCGATCTCCCGCACGGTGCCCGCGATAAACTTCGTCTCCAGACCAGACCCGGCCTCGAAGATTCTCCGCATGATCCCTCACGGCGCGCGCCGCTCCGTCGCACATCCCAGGAATGAAAAAGCAGGGCATGCGCCCTGCTCGGGTTCTGCGACTGTGCCAGCCCGAACCCTACGAGTCTACCAGGATCTTCAACTCCTTGCCGGGCTTGAAGTACGGGACCCGCTTCGCCGGCACCTGCACCGAGTTGCCGGTTTGAGGGTTCCGACCCTGGCGCGCCCGGCGGCGGCGTACACGGAAGCTGCCGAATCCGCGCAATTCCACCTTGGAGTCGTTCTTTGAGGCGAGGGCCTGCGAGATGCTGTCAAAGATCGTATCGATGACGACTTCAGTGTCCTTCTTCGTCAGGCTGACCTGGACGGCAACCTTCTCTACGAGATCGGCCTTGGTCATCTACCCACCTCCTTAGGCTAGTCTTCCTCATCCTCCCGGCGCCGCTTCTTCCGACCGTGCCCCTCTTCCTCTTCGGGCACAGCCTCGTGGTGTTCGTCGAGGAACGCCCGCAGGCTCAGGCCGATCTTGCGCTCTTCAGGATCCAGCTTGATGACCTTGAGGGTGAGGTCCTGTCCTACTTGCACCACGTCCTCCGGCTTGTTCACGCGTTCGTTGGAAAGTTCCGACACATGCAGGAGCCCTTCCACCCCATCCTCCAGCTCGACAAAAGCGCCAAAGTCGGTGGTCCGGATCACCTTGCCCTGCACGTCCATCCCCACCCGGTACTTCTCGGGGACGCTGGACTGCCACGGATCCTGCTGCACCTGCTTCAATCCGAGCGAGATCCGGTGGTTGGCCTTGTCCACGTGCAGGACGATGGCCTCGACCTTCTCTCCCTTCTTGAGCACTTCCGACGGGTGCCGCACCCGCTTGGTCCAGGACATATCCGAAATGTGAATCAAGCCGTCGATCCCCTCCTCCAGCTCCACAAAGGCGCCGAAGTCGGCGAGATTCCGCACGCGTCCTTCCACGCGGGTTCCAACCGGGTACCGCTCTTCGATGAAGTTCCAGGGGTTGGGCTCGGCCTGGCGCATCCCGAGGGAGATCCGCTTGTTGGCTCGGTCCACGTCGAGGACGACCACCTCGATCATGTCGCCGATGGCCACGACCTTGGACGGATGCTTCACCCGCTGGGTCCAGGACATCTCCGAGATATGCACCAGCCCTTCGACGCCTTGCTCCAGCTCGATAAAGGCGCCGTAGTCGGTCATGCTGACCACCTTCCCCTTGAACTTGGTTCCGACTGGATACCGCTGCTCCACCGCCTCCCAGGGATCGGGCAGGCGCTGCTTGTAGCCGAGGGAGACTCGCTCGTTGGTCCGGTCAAACTTGAGGACAACCACCTCGATCTCGTCGCCCACCTGAAAGAGTTCCGAGGGGTGGCCGATGCGCCCCCAGGACATGTCTGTGATGTGGAGCAGACCGTCGAGCCCCCCGAGGTCCACGAAGGCGCCGTACTCGGTGATGTTCTTGATCTTCCCCTTGATGTGCTTCCCTTCCCCGAGGGTGGCCAGCGTATCTTCCTTCAGGTGCTTCCGCTCTTCCTCGAGCAACTCACGGCGGGAGAGGACAATATTGCCCCGCTTCTGGTTTAGCTTGATGATCTTCATCGGAAAGGCCTTTCCGATGAGCTTGTCCAGGTCTCGCACCGGCCGGAGGTCGACCTGAGAACCGGGAAGAAACGCCCGCACCCCGATGTCCACGATCAGGCCGCCCTTGGTGCGACCCAGGATCGTCCCACTGATGGGCGCCCCCTTCTCGTACACCTCAGAGAGCTCTTCCCAGATCTTGATCTTCTCCGCCTTCTCGCGCGAGAGCACGATCAGGCCGTCGCTGTCCTCTCGCTGCTCCAGGTAGACATCGACGACGTCGCCCACCTTGGCGGTCATCTCACCGGAGGGGCCCCGGAATTCCCGCAGGGAGATGAGTCCCTCGGACTTGTACCCGATGTCGACCATGGCCACATCGTCTCGCACCTCCAGGATGGTCCCCTTCACGATGTCGCCTTCGAGAATGTCCCGCAGGCTTTCCTCGTAGATCTCCCGCATTTCCTGCGAGGGACCCCCGGTCTCCATCTCGTCCAGGTCTTCAACCTCTTCCACTTTCGAGTCGACGAATGTCATGAAACCCTACTCCTCCTGCGCACGGCTGTGAATTCGAGCATCCGCCCCCTTCCCCGTTGGGGGATTCGGAGCGGACCTGTTGAGGCGGCCATGCCGCCTCGGTATGAGCGGACTCGTGACAGCGGATGATACACGCCCCTCCGGATCGAGGCAAGGAAAATAATCCGTATCCATCGGAAAACTCAGGAGTTATCCTGTTTGAGCAATCTCGCCACCTCGGCCAACATGCGCCGGATAACCTCGTCGGCAGCCAGGGTGGTGGAGTCGATCCGGATGGCGTCGGCGGCAGGAATGAGAGGGGACGCCTCCCGCGTCCGATCGCGCGCGTCCCGTCGGGCCACCTCCTCCAGGACCGCCGCGTGGGTGGCCGGCGCCCCCGCCTCTTCCAGATCCCGGCGACGACGCTCCGCCCGCACGCGGAGATCGGCATCCAGGAAAAACTTGAGGTCGGCGTCGGGAAAAACCACCGTCCCAATATCGCGGCCATCCATGACGACCCCCGCCCTGGCGGCCATCGAGCGTTGCAGGGCTACGAGGCGCTCCCTCACCGCCGCGCAGGTCGACACCAGCGAGGCGGCCTGGTCGATCTCGGGGGTCCGCAGGGCGTCCGTCACATCATTCCCGTCCACGAGGACCCGCGGGCCGGCCGGCCCAGGCAGGATGCGGATATCCGTGGCGGCGCTCAGCGCCGCCAGTCGCGCATGGTCGGTCAGATCCACACCGTCCCGCACCGCCTTCCACCCGAGGGCGCGATACATCGCCCCGCTATCGACGTAAACACATCCCAGCCTCTCGGCCAGGCGCCGGGCCATGGTACTCTTGCCGGCGCCGACCGGCCCGTCGATTGCAATCACCAGAGAGGCCCGGGAGCGCGGCACCCCGCGCCCGATACCGATCCGGCCACCCGAGGGAAGTCCATCCGACTCAGACATCATCCGTCACCTCGCGGAGCCCGCAGTCGGGCGCCAGAACGGAGAGCAGGCGCGCAAAACCGGGAAACGAAGTCTCCACGCATGCCACGTCTCGGATCGTCGTCTCGCCCTCGGCGAACAGCGCCGCGATGGCCAGACTCATGGCCATCCGATGGTCTCCCCGGCTGGAGACCACGGCACCCCGCAGCCGCCCCCCGCCTTGGATGCGCAGGCAGTCCCCCGTCACGGAGACGTCCGCCCCTAACCGCCCCAGCTCTTCTTGCACCGCTGCCAGCCGGTCCACCTCTTTGACGCGCAGCTCGCCCGTCCCCTCGATCACCGTCTCCCCCTCGGCCAAGGCGGCGGCCACCGCCAGAACCGGAATTTCGTCGATCAGACGGGGGATCCGCTCCGCCACGATCCGCATCCCGCGCAGGCGTGCACCCGCGACCGCAAGATCCGCCACAGGTTCGCCGCCCTCTTCCCGTGACCGCTCCACGGTGACCTGCGCGCCCATTTCTGCCAGCGCGTCCAGGATCCCCGTTCGTGTGGGGTTCACGCCGATCTCGTCGATCCACAGCTCACCCCGCGGCCTCGCGGCGCCAGCCACCAGGAAGAACGCGGCCGAGGACAGGTCGCCGGGAACGGTGAGTCGGGTCGCCTCGAGGCGCGATCCGCCCGAAATCGCGACGCGGTTCCCTGCCCGCCGCGGCGTCACGCCAAAGGCCGTCAGCATGCGCTCGGTGTGGTCCCGCGAAGCGATCGGCTCCGTGACGCTGGTCTCTCCCCGCGCCTGTAACCCCGCCAAGAGGATGGCGGACTTGACCTGGGCGCTGGCCACCGGAGAGGTCCAGGCGATGCCCGTGAGGTCTCGTCCCCGGATCGCCAGCGGGGGAAACCTGTCGTCCTCCCGGCCAAGGAGCGTGGCGCCCATGGCGCGAAGAGGATCCACGATCCGCCGCATCGGGCGCCGGCAGAGCGAACCGTCGCCGGTGAGGACGCTGAAGTAAGGCCGTCCAGCCAGCAGCCCCGCCAGCAGACGCAGGGTCGTTCCGGAGTTTCCCAGATTCAGGACCATCTCCGGCTCTCGCAGCCCCTCGGGCCCGTTCCCGCGCACCCGGAGGAGGCCCCCGCTTCCCTCGAAGACCTCGACGCCCAGCGCCCGGATGGCCCCGAGTGTCGCCAGGCAGTCCTCGCTCCGCAACAACCCACGGATTTCCGTCACGCCGTGCGCGATGGCGCCCAGCAGGAGCGCCCGATGCGAAATCGACTTATCCCCCGGAACTCGCAGGCGACCACGCAGGAAGGCGGGGCCGTGCAGGACCCAGGAACGGCCCGCGGCAGGTCCGCTCATGGCTCGCCCCTTTCTTCCAGCCGATCCAGGATAGCCTTCGCCAGTGGCTCTGCCCACTCCTCCCCGTTCACCGTAACCCACTCCGCCGCCGGCTCGCGCCGGAACCAGGTCACCTGCCGCTTGGCGTAGTTGCGAGTCGCCCGCTGCATCTCTGCCAGCGCCGTCGCCTCGTCGAGCCGTCCTCCGAGCACCGCCAGCGCCTGCCGATAGCCGAGCGCCTGCAGGGGGCGAAGATCCGGCGAGTACCCGGCTTGCAGCAGTCCCCGGACTTCGGCCATCAGCCCCCCCTCCCACATTCGTCGGGCGCGGCTGTCGATCATTCGGTATAACTCCTCACGTTCGCGCATCAGGACGAGGAATGCGGAAACGGGAACCTGGGGGGAATCCCACAGGGCGGGGCGGAGCCTCGAGGGCCGTTCCCCTGTTTGCTCCCACAGTTCGAGGGCTCGGACAAGGCGGAACACATCCCCGGGCCGAATCGCTCCCGCCGAGACGGCGTCGACCGTCCGGAGCCGGGCATGAAGGGCGGCCGCTCCGTCGCGTGCGGCCTCGGCGCGTAGCCTCGCCCGGACGGCAGGGTCGCCCCCGTCCCCGGCGAGGTGCCCCTTGAGAAAGGCGCGCAGGTACAACCCGGTGCCCCCGACGAGGATCGGAAGCCGGCCGCGCGCCTGGATCTCTCCTACCAGTTCCTTCCCTCGACGCGCGAACTCGAAGGCGGAGAACGTCTCCGTGAGGTCGCAGATGTCGAGAAGATGATGGGGAACGGCCCGCCGTTCGGTCGAGGACGGTTTGCCCGTCCCGACATCCAGGCCCCGGTAGACCTGCATGGAATCGGCGACGACGATCTCGGCCGGAGCGCGCCGGGCTATCGCCAGGGCCAGCGTCGATTTACCCACAGCCGTGGGGCCCGCGATCAACAGAATCGGCGGTGACAGAATGGCGGACGGCTCCTGTTAGGGCGCGGGGGCCTGTGACTCGACGCGAAAGCGCAGCGTGTGGCGGTAGCGTGGGAGGTCCACGGGGACTTCCCAGGCTACCCGGACAACCACGAGGCCCCCCTCCTGGACAATCTCGACGTTCTCCTCAGTCAGCTCGAAGCCGAAATCCCTCGCCTTCGCGATCAGACCGGTTCGTATCCGCTCTTCATTCCCCCGCGCCGATGCCGCCATGGCGGCTTCCTTGACCGGGTCCAGCATCGACAGGTACCCCCAGTAGGGAGGGATGAACTTGGCGCCGAGGTAGATTCCACCGACCAGCACCAACAGTCCGACCAGCATCCCCAGACGCGTCATCCCCGGGGGATCCATCGCGCGCCGTCGCCCGTTTCGCATCGTCACCCGTCCTTGCCCCACCCGGGGACTCGGCCTCCGTCTAGCGGCGAGCCTTCAACCAGCTCATCATACCGCGCAGTTCTTTCCCGACCACCTCCACCTGGTGCGCTGCCTCCTTGTTTCGCATGGCCAGGAAGCTGGGTCGCCCCGCATGGTTCTCCAAGATCCACTCGCGCGCGAAGTGTCCATCCTGGATCTCGGCCAGGATCTTCTTCATCTCTGCCTTGACCGACTCGCCGATGATCCGGCTCCCGCGGCTGTAATCCCCGTACTCCGCCGTGTCGCTGACCGAGTAGCGCATGTAGGCCAGGCCGCCTTGATAGATCAGGTCCACAATCAGTTTCATCTCGTGCACGCACTCGAAGTAGGCGGACTCGGGCTGATAACCGGCCTCCACCAGGGTCTCGAACCCGGCCTTCATGAGAGCCGAGATCCCGCCGCAGAGCACCGTCTGCTCGCCAAACAGGTCGGTCTCGGTCTCTTCCTTGAAGGTGGTCTCCAGGACCCCGGCCCGCGTGCTGCCGACCCCCTTGGCGTAGGCTAGGGCCATCTCCTTGGCCTTGCCGGAGGGGTTCTGATACACCGCCACCAGGGCGGGGACACCCGAACCCTCGGTGTAGACCTGGCGCATCATGTGCCCCGGCGCCTTGGGCGCGATCATGGAGACGTCCGCGTGCGGTGGCGGGAGGATCTGGTTAAAATGGATGTTGAATCCGTGCGCGAACATGAGGGTCTTGCCGGGCGTGAGCGCCGGGGCGATCGACTCCTCGTACACCTGTTTATGGGTCTGATCGGGCAGCAGGATCATGATCACCTGGGAGGCCTCCGCCGTCTCGGCCACCGTCCCGACTTTCAGCCCGTCCCCTTTTGCCTTATCCCAAGACTTGCTGCCCTTGTACAGCCCGACCATCACGTCCAGGCCACTGTCTCGATTGTTCAAGGCGTGGGCGTGACCCTGGCTGCCGTACCCGATGATGCCGATGGTCTTGCCCTTCAACAACCCGAGGTCCGCGTCTTTGTCGTAGTAGAGTCTGGCCATAAGTCACCTCGTTTTCAGTCCGTTGTCACTGGCTTCCGACCGGCCGCCCGCATCCTGCTCTCCTCCCGCTTGGGAGGGCTCTTGCTCCCGCGGGCGATGGCCAGCGTCCCACTGCGCACGATCTCTTGAATGCCGAACGGCTGCAACAACTCCAAAAAGGCCGCCACCTTCTTCACTTCCCCGGTGATCTCGATCGTGTAGCTCGTGGGGGTCACGTCCACGATTCGCCCGCGGAAGATTTCGTTGATTCGCAGAATCTCGCCCCGATTCGCCGGCTCGGCGTTCACCCGAACGAACACCATCTCGCGGCCGATGTGCTCTTCATCCGTGAGATCGGTGACCTTGATCACATCGATCAGGCGATGGAACTGTTTCACGGCCTGCTCGATGACCCACTCGTCTCCGTGGACCGCGAGCGTCATCCGAGAAATGGAGGGGTCCAGGGTCTCCGCCACCGACAGGCTGTCGATGTTATAGCCCTTGGCCGCGATCAGCGAGGAAATCTTGGCCAGAACGCCCTGGTGATTCTCCACCAGGAGGGAGAGGATATGTTTACGATAGTGCTTGGGGTCGGTCATCGGCGTCCGTCCTCGGCACCGCGTCCGTCCCGCTCCCACGAAGACACTGTTTGCTGCGCCATCACCGCCACCCCTGGAAGAGCTTCTCGGGAATCGGCTCGCCCACGTCGATGATCTCCTTGAGGGCGCAGCCCGCCGGAATGATGGGGAAAACGTTCTCCTCCCGAGCCGTCACGATGTCCACCACCACCGGACCGGGAGTGGCGATGGCCTTCTCGATAACGGCCTTCACGTCGGACGGGCGCTCAGCGCGGAGCCCCGTGGCGCCGAAGGCGTCGGCCAGCTTGACAAAGTCGGGCTGAACCTCCAGGTCCACCTGGGAGTACTTGCCGCCGTAGAAGAGCTCCTGCCACTGGCGGACCATCCCCAGATAGCGGTTGTTGATGATGAAGACCTTCACGGGAAGCTGATACTGCACACAGGTGACCAGATCCTGCAGGGTCATCTGGAAGCTGCCGTCCCCGTCGATGTCGATCACCAATCGATCGGGAAAGGCTGCCTGAGCCCCCATGGCCGCCGGCAGCCCGAAGCCCATCGTCCCCAGTCCGCCCGAGGTGATCCAGCGGCGCGGGCCACGCGCCCGGTAGTACTGGGCGGCCCACATCTGGTGCTGCCCCACCCCGGTGGAGACGATCGGGTCGCACGCCTCGGTCACTTTGTAAATCTCGTCGATGGCGTACTGGGGCATGATCCCCCCATCGGCCGCCTGGATATACCGGAGCGGATGGTCCGCCTGCCATCCGCCAATCTGGCCGTACCATTCCTCGAGATCCCCGCGCCAGTCCCGAGGGGTCTTCGCGACTTCGGCATTGAGCTGCGCCAGTACCCGCTTCACGTCCCCCACGATCGGCACGTCCACGTGGACGTTCTTGCGGATCGAGGTGGGATCGATGTCGATGTGGATGATCTTGCAGTTCTTCGCGAACTCGGACAGCTTACCCGTCACCCGGTCGTCGAAACGCGCCCCGATGGCGATCATGAGGTCCGCATTGGCCATGACCATGTTCGCCGCATAGGTGCCGTGCATCCCCAACATCCCAAGCCAGAGCGGATGGGAGGTGTCCAGCGCCCCGAGCCCCATCAGGGTGAGGGTCGTTGGGATCTGGGTCTGGTCGACGAGGTGAGTCAGTTCCTCCGATGCGTCCGCGTGGATGATCCCTCCGCCGCCATAGATCACCGGTCGCTTGGCGGCGGCGATCAGTTCTGCAGCCTTCCGTATCTGGCCGGGATGGCCGTTGATCGAGGGATTGTAGCCGCGGATCGAAACCTCGGCTGGGTATCCCTTGAAATCGGCGCGGGCCATGATGACATCCTTTGGGAGATCCACCAGGACCGGGCCGGGACGGCCGCTCCGCGCGATGTAGTAGGCCTCCTTGACAATCCTCGGCAAGTCCTCCGTCCGGGTAGCCAGGAAGTTGTGCTTGGTACAGGTGCGGGTGGTCCCGACCACATCGGCTTCCTGAAAGGCGTCACACCCCATCACCCCCGTCGGCACCTGACCGGTGAACACCACGATCCCCATGGAGTCCATCAGAGCGTCCGTAAGCCCCGTGATCGTGTTCGTCGCCCCCGGTCCGGAGGTGACGATGGCGGTGCCCGTCTGCCCGCTTGCCTTGTAGTATCCCTCGATCGCATGCACCGCCGTCTGCTCGTGCCGGCAGAGGATGTGGCGCATCGGGTAATCGAGCATCATGTGGTACGCGTGCAGAATCACGCCCCCCGGATGCCCGAAGACCGTGTGCACTCCTTCCTCCTGGAGGCACCTGAGAAAGATCTCCGAACCCGTCAACCGCATCACACTCTTCCCCTCCAGCCGCGCCGGATCGCGCTCGCCGGATTTGCTGCCGCGTCTCCGCCTGCCCGTCCCCTCGGAGCTCAAGAACGCATTGTGAGTTTTTGATGTTAGCGTACTATTCGAGAAAGCGTCAACTAGGAAGTTGTCCGCGTGCCCGCCATTGCCCGCCTCCGGCGGACGAGGTCCCACGTCCAGCCGAGCTCTTCGCAGCCCACCAGGGAGGCGGACGCGCCGAAGAGAGCTACGCTCACGCCGAGCTGCACCACGAGGAGCGCCAGCCTCCCCGGCAGGTGCGACACCTCCAGGACAGGCCACCAGAGCCGCATCGCGAATCCCCACGCGGCCATCGGCAGACAGGCCAGCAGCACCTTGGACGCCGCCCGGAAGATCGCGCGGCCGCCCAGCAACCCGACCCGCCGCCGCAGCCGGAGGACCAACTGGAAACAGTTCCCCGCCGACGCCGCCGCCGTCGCGAGGCCGAGGCCCACCGCGCCCAGCGGGCCCATCAGGAGAAGGCTGGTGGCGATGTTGACGCCGACCGACGCCATCCCCGCGGCCACCGGGGACCATGTATCGTGCATGGCGTAGAAGGCCGGCGCCAGAATCCGGTTTGCCACATAGAAGACCAGCCCCACTCCGTAGGCGCTGAGAATCGATGCCGTCAGGAGCGTCGCCGAACGGGTGAACGCCCCGCGCTCGAACAGGAGCCCGATGATGGGGACCGCGAAGACGGTCAGGCCCACCATGGCCGGGAACGCGAGGAAGACCGCCAGACGCAGACTATCGTGGAGCGCCCGCTTCATATCGCCCATCGCCTCTCTGGCGAACGCCGCCGCCATGACTGGGAGCGCCCCGGTCGCGATGGCCACTCCGACCATTCCGATCGGGAATTGCACCAGGCGAAAGGCATAGGTCATGGCGGCCACACTCCCCTGGGAGAGCAGCGAGGCCAGCAGCGTCCCGACAAAGACGTTGATCTGGGTGACGGCGAGACCGGCCACGCCGGGAAGCATCAGTCGGGCGATCGCGCGGACGGCGGGATCGCCGGGCGCCACCAGAAAGGCGGGACGCCAGCCGCAGCGTAGCGCGGCCGGCACCTGGATCGCCAGTTGGCCGACCCCGCCGATCACGACGGCTACGGCGATCGGCAGAACCGGGTTGGATGATCGCGGCGCCACCAGAACCGCGACGCAGATCATGACCGCGTTCAGGACCGTGGGAGACAGGGCGGGCATGAGGAAGTGGCCCAGCGAGTTCAGGGTCGCCATGAACAGCGCCGCGACCCCGACCAGAAAGATGTAGGGAAACATGATCCGGAGAAGCGTCACGGTGAGTTCGAGCTTGCCCGCGACCTGCCCGAATCCGGGCGCGAGCGCCTGGACGATCCACGGCGCCAGCGCGATCCCCGCCACCGTCACGGTCGCCAGGACGACGACCAGCGTCCCCAGCACCTTGGAGGCCAATCTCCAGGCCGCCCCCCGCCCCTCGCGCGTGATCGTCCGCGTGAAAGCGGGGATGAAGGCTGCCGACAAAGCCCCCTCTCCCAACAGTTCCCGTAAGGTGCTGGGAATCCGGAAGGCGACAAAGAACGCATCGGCCGCCATGCCCGCCCCGAAGAGCCAGGCGATGGTCATGTCCCGGACGAAGCCCAAGAGTCGGCTGACAAGCGTGGCGAAGCCGACGATGCCGGCGGCGGACGCGATCTGCCGGATGGATTTTGAGCGAGAAGAAGCGGGGCCATTCGCCATCAACCGTTAGCCTTCGGCCAGCAGAAATCGCTTGACATCTTCCCCCCACTCCTCTACAAGAGGGGGGCTTTGGGTCCCCGCCAGAGACGAGGGGATCTTCTCTCGAAAGGAGTTTCTTGCATGCCGATCATCAAGTCGTCCATGAAGGACCTGCGGCGCACCGAGGCTCGCGCCGCGCAGAACCGTGTTGCCCTGGGCAAGCTGCGGTCGAATCTGAAGCGTTCGCGGACCGCCATCTCGGCCGGCGACGCCGATGCGGCGGCCAAGGCGCTGGCGGAGGCCCTCCCCGTCATCGACCGCGCCCCCGGCAAAGGTATTCTGCACAAGAACGCCGCCGCCCGGCACAAGTCCCGCCTGATGCGGCGGCTCAACAAGTTGGCCGCGCCCGCTGCGAAGTAGCATCTCGGACCGTCGACCACTCACAACTCCTCCAGTAAGAGCGACACCAACTGCCTGGACGCATCCTGGGCCGCCCGTTGCGTGGCCTCTTGTTCCGCCGCCCGCGTGTCGGACGCGGTGCTGCCCGTGTTGTAATACGCCTCTCCGGTGATCTCCTGCTTCAGCCGGACGACGCCCGTGCCCCGCCCGCTCAGGGTCACCTGCAGGAGCACCCTGACACGGTATCGGCGCCCGATGTCCTGGAGGTTGAAGGTGATGGGTTCGTTCAGATAGGAGAGCACGCGTCCTGCGAGGATCACGTCCGCGAGTGGTTCATCTGTTAACCGGATCCGCGTGTTGAACCGGATCTGCCGGACAATCGCCGAGCTCACCGCGGCCTGAACCCACGGGTTGAGCGTGTTGTTCGTGATGCCGGCCACGTGGAGCTTTTGCGGCCCCTGCGGTCCGCCGCCTCCCTGCAGCGGCTGATACCCGCATCCCGGGAAGAGGAGTGCCAGCAAGAGCAAGGCGAGGCCGCATCGCATCACCCCTCCAAGCCTTCCTTCCTGTCCAACTCGTGTCGATCTCACCGGTACCCTCTCAGGCCGCCACGACGATGTTAACCAGCTTCTCGGGGACCACCACGACCTTGCGGATCACCCGCCCTTCAAGCCACACCCGAAGCCGCGGATCCTCCAGCGCGAGACTCCGCAGCCGCTCCTCGGGGATCCCGCGGAGGACGTGAAGGCGAGCTCGGACCTTCCCGTTCACCTGGACGACCACCTCCAGGCTCTCCTCCAAGCTCAGGAGCGGATCCGCCGCCGGCCACCGCTGCCGAAACACGCTCTCCGGCTCCCCCAGCATCTCCCAAAGTTCTTCGCTCATGTGGGGTGCGAACGGGGCCAGCATCGTCACCAGTGCCAGGATGCCCTCGGCAAAGGCCAGGACGCGCCCGCTCGACGCGCCGGTGTCGCCCTGCACCGGCCCGGCCGGAAGCAGTTCCTGGAACCGAGTCAGCGCGGTCTGAAGCTCCATCAGGGCCGCCAGCGCGGTATTGAAGTGAAAGGAGTCCTCCAGATCCCGCGACACCTTGCTGATCGCCTGGTGAGTCGCCCGGCGCAGGGCGCGGACCGCGCCTTCCGCCTCCTCGATCGGCCACGGCAGCCCTCGCACCCCGCGGATCAGCTCCGCCCGCTCCTCCACCAGCCGCCAGACACGCTGCAGAAAGCGAAAGGAGCCCTGCACCCCCTCATCCGACCACTCCAGATCTTTCTCCGGCGGCGCGGCGAACAGCGAGAACAGGCGGATCGTATCCGCCCCGTACTCCGCCAGCAGATCGTCCGGGTCCACCACGTTCTTCTTCGACTTGGACATCTTCTCCGTCCGGCCGACCTCGACCGGCTGCTGGCACTCGCGACAGCGCCCAGCCTTGTCCACCTCGCTGGGCAGTCGATAGCCGTGGGTGGGACACCGCTGGGACTCCTTACACACCATCCCCTGGGTGAGGAGGTTGGTGAACGGCTCGGCCGCCGGGCTCAGGCCCAGGTCGCGGCACACCTTGGTAAAGAAGCGCGCATAGAGGAGATGCAGGACCGCGTGCTCGATCCCTCCGATGTACTGGTCCACGGGCATCCAGGCCTGCACCTTGGCCGGATCCAGCGGCCGCGTCTCCTCGTGCGGGCTGGTGAAGCGCAGAAAGTACCAGGAAGAGTCCACGAACGTGTCCATGGTGTCCGTTTCCCGCCGCGCCGGCCGGCCGCAGGCGGGACAGGCCACTTGCACAAAGCGCTCCACGCGCGCGAGCGGCGATCCACCGCTCAGCGTGATGGCAACGTCCTGAGGCAGGATCACGGGCAAGTCGCGCTCCGGCACCGGAACCACGCCGCAAACCTCGCAGTAGATGACGGGGATGGGCGTCCCCCAGTAGCGCTGCCGGGAGATCAGCCAGTCGCGGATCCGGTAGTTCACCGCCCGCTTCCCGATCCCCTGTTCCTCGAGGAAATCGCTGACGGCGAGAATCCCCTCCTGGCTGGACATCCCGCTGAAGGAGCCGGAGTTCACCATCCGCCCGTCGCCCACATAGGCGGCTTGCAGCCGGTCTCCCCCGGGCAGCGGCTCTCCCGTCGGCTGGATCACGACCCGGACCGGCAGGTCGTACTTCTTCGCCATCTCGAAATCTCGCTGATCGTGGGCCGGGACCGCCATGATCGCCCCGGTGCCGTACTCCATCAGGATAAAGTTCGCCACCCAGATCGGGATTCGCTCGCGGGTGAGGGGATTCAGGGCGTAGGCGCCCGTGAAGACCCCCTCCTTCTCCGTCGTCGCATCGACCCGCACGGCGCGTTCGGCGCGCCGCATCCGCTCCACGAAGGACGCCACGCGCGCCTGTTCGGGCGTCCCGGCGGAGAGGGAAAGCGCCAGCGGATGCTCCGGAGCCAGGACCATGAACGTGGCCCCGTAGAGCGTATCCGGCCGGGTGGTGAAGATACGGATACTTCTCCCCGCCTCCAGGGAAAACTCCACCTCGGCTCCCACGCTCTTCCCGATCCAGTTCCGCTGCATCACCCGAACCCGCTCGGGCCAGCCGGTCAAGCTCTCGAGGTCTCGGAGCAACTCCTCCGCATAGGCGGTGATCTTGAGGAACCACTGCTCCAACTCCTTCTGGATCACCGGGGTGTCGGTGTGGCGCCAGCAGACGCCGCCTTCGGCCTGCTCGTTGCTCAGCACCGACTGGCACCGCTCGCACCAGTTTACCGGGGCCTTCTTCCGGTAGGCCAGCCCCCGCTCCAGCATCTTCAGGAAGAACCACTGGTTCCAGCGGTAGTAGTCCGGCTCGCAGCAGGTGACCTCCCGCTCCCAGTCATACGAGAAACCCATGCGTCGAAGCTGCGTCCGCATGTACGCGATGTTGTCTTTCGTCCACGTGGCCGGGTGAACGCCGTGCTCGAAGGCCGCATTCTCCGCCGGAAAGCCGAACGCGTCCCACCCCATGGGATGCAGCACGTTGAATCCCCGCATCGTAAAGTAGCGCGCCACCACGTCCCCGATCGAGTAGTTTCGCACGTGGCCCATATGGATCTTCCCCGAGGGGTACGGATACATCTCGAGGCAGTAATACTTGGGCCGCGTCGGATCCTCGGTCACGGCGAAGGTGCGGTGTTCGTCCCACCTCCGCTGCCATTTTGTTTCAATCGCGTCGCAATCATAGCCTGACGGCATGAACATCCTCCGATTTCCGATTCCGCTTTATGTAACACGAGTCCCGCGCGTTGGCAAGCGCGCCGCCTCCGCGGGCGAGCCGCACCCAGCCGCTAGCCGGGTACCCGCCGACACGGCGCTCCGCTCCAGGCGCGTCGACCCGGGGTCAGGCGTCGGAGGGAGGCCCTGGAGGCCCCGGCTACGTGTGCGACCGACTTCCGCCCCTACGACACTCGCGAAACGGTTATCAATATTCGACTGCCACGAGACACAGGCCGTGCGGCGCGGCCGTCTTGCCCGCGCACCGGCGATCACGCGAGGCGAGAATCGCCGCCACATCCACAGCGTCCCGCTTCCCGCCGCCAACCTCCAGAAGCGTCCCCACGATGATGCGTACCATGTGCTGTAGGAACGCATTGCCGACGATCTCGAAGCACCAGAACTCCCCCGCCGTCCGCCAGATCGCCTGCGTAACGGTCCGGACGGGGGTGCGCGCGGCGCACGACCCGGCGCGAAACGCGGAGAAGTCGTGGGTCCCGACGAGCACGGCCGCCCCGCGGGTCATCGCCTCAAGGTCCAGAGCATACGGCACGTGCAGGCTGGTTCGAGCCTGCAGCGCCGAGCGGCACTCCCGCACGAGCAGCGTGTAGCGGTAAATCTTGGATCGGGCGGAGCGCCGCGCATCGAAGTCGGGCGAAACCGTCTCCACCGTACGGACGACGATGTCACGGGGCAGGAGAGCGTTCAACGCCCGCCGGAGCGCGAGGTCGTCCAGCCGAAGGGTCGCCGTACAGCTCGCCACCTGGCCCAGGGCATGCACCCCCGCGTCCGTCCGGCCCGCCCCCCTCACCTGGACCGGGGCACCGGCCAGCCGCGACAGCGCTCCCTCCAGCGTGCCCTGGATCGTGTCCAGGCCGGGCTGAAGCTGCCACCCGTGATACGCCGTGCCGTCGTATTCCAGAACGAGCTTGAGACGCCGCATCGGTGCCCCCATCCTGTTCGCTGACGCGTCGCCGCCCCGCCCCGGTCGCACAAAGGGGCCCCGGCGGTGCCACACCCCCGGAGCCCCATCAGGCCTGCGAGGCCTGTTAGAGGTACTTCTCGATCAGCCGCTCCGCGATCTGCACGGCGTTCAGCGCCGCGCCCTTGCGAAGCTGGTCGCCGCACACCCAGAGGTTCAGGCCGTTCTCCACCGCCAGGTCCTCGCGGATCCGTCCCACGTAACAGTCGTCCTTGCCCGCCGCGAAGAGCGGCATCGGATACTGCTTGTTGGCCGGGTCGTCCTGCACCTGCAGGCCCGGGAAAGCCGCACAGAGCTCGCGGGCCTTGGCGGGGGTGATCTTTGTCTCGGTCTCCACGTGCACCGACACCGAGTGCGCGGTGAAGACCGGCACCCGGACCGTCGTCGGCGAGATCAGGATCCGGTCGTCTTCCAGGATCTTGCGTGTCTCGTGGACGAGCTTCATCTCTTCCTTGGTATAGCCGTTCTCCTGAAACACATCGATGTGGGGAATGACGTTGAAGGCGATCTGATACGCAAACACCTCCACGGGGATCGGCTCGCCCTTCACCCAGGCCCGGACCTGCTGCTTGAACTCCTCCAGCGCCTTGGCCCCCGCCCCCGAGACCGCCTGGTAGCTCGATGCCACCACGCGGCGGATCCGGCTGTAGCGATACAGCGGCGCCAGCGCCATCAGGGTCACGATGGTGGTGCAGTTGGGATTGGCGATGATCCCCTTTTTCGCGTACTGGGCGATGGCGTGGGGATTGATCTCGGGAACCACCAGGGGAACCTCCGGATCCATCCGGAAGGCCGAGCTGTTGTCCACGACCACCGTCCCGGACTTCCAGGCGGCCGGCGCGAACTCCTTGCTCCGGCTCGCGCCCGCCGAGAAGAGGGCGACGTCCACACCCGCGAACGCCTCGGCGGTCAGCAATTCGACCGTAACCGTCTCCCCTCTGAACGCGAGCCTCTTCCCCACCGATCGTTCGGAGGCCAAGAGCTTGATACGGCGCACGGGAAACTTTCGCTCCTCCAGGACCTGCAACATCACCTCGCCTACTGCTCCCGTCGCACCCGCGACGGCAACCACATATCCGTCCTTTCGCATGACCTGACCTTTCCCCCGAGAATACTATGCTCCCGGGGCGGCTCCGGCCGGAGTCCCGGCCGCATGTGAGTCCGATCGACGCCTCCGCTCCTAGCGCGTCGCTTCCCCTGATTGCTTCCCGTGTCCCCGCCGGGCCACCACCTTGTTGATCGCGTTCAGGTACGCCCGGACACTCGCCTCGATCACGTCCGTGGAGCTTCCCTTGCCGACCACGCGCTCCCCCTCGATCTCCACGGCCGTGGTCACCTCGCCCAGGGCGTCCTTGCCCGCCGTGATGGCGCGGATCTGATACTCCAGGAGCTTTCCCGGAATCTTGGTGATCAGATCGATGGCCTTGTAGGCCGCGTCCACCGGCCCGTCCCCCCAGCCCGGATTCCTGGCGGAGTTCTTCCTGCAGCTTGAGCCGGACGGTGGCCGTGGGGACGATGTTGGTCCCGCTGGTGAACTGGAGGTGCTCCAGGCTATAGCCCTCGCTCGTGGCCAGGAGCTCGTCCTCCACCAAGGCCAGAAGGTCTTCGTCGAAGATCTCCTTCTTTCGATCGCAGAGGTCTTTGAACCGCCCGAAGGCCTTGTTCAGATCCTCCTCGCTGAGCTCGACCCCCAGCTCCTGCAATCGCTTCTTGAAGGCGTGGCGGCCCGAATGCTTCCCCAGGACCAGTTGGCTCTTGGGGACGCCCACCGACTCCGGCGTCATGATCTCGTAGGTGAGGGGGTCCTGCAAGACGCCGTGCTGATGAATCCCCGCCTCGTGGGCGAACGCGTTGGCCCCGACGATGGCCTTGTTCGGCTGGACCTTGACGCCGGTGATCGACTGGAGCAGCTTGGAGGTCCGGTAGATCTCCTCCGTGTGAATTCCGGTGTCGAACTTCATGAAATCTCGCCGGGTCCGCAGCGCCATCACCAGTTCCTCCAGCGAGGCGTTCCCCGCGCGCTCGCCGATGCCGTTGATCGTACACTCGATCTGCCGCGCCCCGGCGCGGATCGCCTCCAGCGAGTTCGCCACCCCCAGCCCCAGATCGTTATGGCAATGGGCGCTCATCACCACCCGTTCCATCCCCGGCACACGGTTCATCAGGTCGCGGATTCGCTCGCCGAACTCCCAGGGCAGGCCGTACCCCACCGTATCCGGGATGTTGATCGTCGTCGCCCCGGCCCTGACCGCCGCCTCGATCACCCGACATAGGAAATCCTGGTTCGTGCGGTGCGCGTCTTCGGCCGAGAACTCCACGTCCTCGGTGTACCCCTTCGCCCGCTTCACCGCCGCGACCGCCGCCTCCAGGACCTCCTCCGGCGTCGATTTCAGCTTGTACTTGATGTGGATCTCGGAGGTGGCGATGAAGGTGTGGATGCGCGGACGCTCTGCGGCCCGCACGGCCTCCCAGGCCCGATCGATGTCCGTGTCCTTCGCCCGGGCCAAACCGGCGATGATCGGGCCGCCCTTCAGGCTCTGCGCGATCGCCCGCACCGCCTCGAAATCATCCTGAGAGGCGATGGGGAAGCCGGCCTCCAGCACGTCCACCCCGAGGCGGGCCAGTTGCTTGGCCAGCTCGACCTTTTCCTTGGTGTTCATGCTGCAGCCAGGCGACTGTTCGCCGTCGCGGAGGGTCGTGTCAAAAATCAATATACGTTCGGTCATGGCTTGCGTCCTTTAACCCGCGCCCCGCTACTTGCCGGGGGCGGGCTGCTCGGTCGTTTCCACCGGCTGGCGCCGCTGCCAGAACGGCAGCGCTCGCACCACGCCGGAAGCGGCATACAGGAAAAAGAAGAGGAACAGGAACAGGATGGGCTGCGATGCCACCACGATGAGCACCAAGAGCAACGTGGTGAGGATCGTGGCCGGGCGTCGCCGCCGCATCTCCAGCCCCTTCAGACTTCGGTATCGGATGCGGCTCACCATCAGGAACCCCAGCCCGTACATCCCAAGCAGGACTCCGGCGGCAGTCGCTTGCGGCGGCACCAGCTCCCGCCCAAAGACGACCACCGCCGAGGCATCCTTCAGGAAGAGCACGAACGTGGCCACCACCGCCGCTGCCGCCGGAATCGGCAGGCCGACGAAGTAGCGCTTGTCCGTGACGTGAGTCTGAATGTTGAACCGGGCCAGACGGAACGCCCCGCAGGCCGCGAACGCGAACGCCGTCAGAGCGCCGACCAAGCCGAAGGGTTTCAGCGCGAACACGTAAGCCAGCAGACCGGGCGCCACCCCGAAGGACACCAGGTCGGCCAGGGAATCCAGTTGGATGCCCAAATCGCTGGTGGCGCCGGTCATCCGCGCCACGCCGCCATCCAGCGTGTCGAACACTTCGGCCAGGAGAATGGCGAGTGCCGCCGCCATATACTCATCGTTATAGATGGCGATCAGGGCGTAGAATCCGCAATACAGATTCCCCAGCGTGAGGACGCTGGGTAAGAGGTATACCCCCCGCCGCATTCGCCGTCGCATACTGGTTTTGCTTGCCTTCATGGGTTCACCCCTGCCGCGTATGCGCATTACACAATTGAAAATGAAAAACCGACAACCGACAACCGGCCCATGGGGCATTCATGTGGTCCGTTTTTCATTGTCCGTTGTCCGTTTTACATTTCCTCCCTTGTCGCCTACGGAATCACCCCCAGAACCGTACTGCCCCCCTTGACCATCTGCCCGCGACGGACCCGCATGACGGCTGCGGCCGGCAAGATGCAATCCACACGCGAGCCGAACCGGATCAAGCCGATGCGCTCGCCGGCGGAAACTTTCTGTCCCGGCTTCACCCGGCAGACGATCCGGCGCGCGATCAAACCCGCGATCAATTTGACCCACACATCCCCGTCGGGCGTGGCAAAATGGATCAATGTCTGTTCGTTTTCCTGAGAGGCCTCTTCTCCCCACGCCGCCAGGAATCGCCCGGGCGTGTGGGTGACCTCTTGCGTCAGCGCCGCCAGAGGGGCCCGGTTCACGTGCACATCGAAGACCGAGAGGAAAATACTAATGCGCATGAGCGGCTCGCCGAAAGGCCCCTTCCAGTCGGGAAACGGCTTGATGGTCACCACCTTCCCATCGGCCGGCGACAGGACGAGCCGCTCGCCCCGGGAAATCTCCCGCTCCGGATCGCGAAAGAAGTAGACGATGAAGGCGGCCAGCAGCAGGACGACCGTTCCGCTTCCCGGAAAGCGGAAGACGAACAGCAGCCCGCTGACGGCGAGCGTCGGCAGGATGAAGACCAGACCATCTTTCTCGACCGGAAATCTCCGCATTGAATATACGACTCTTTCCTTTAATATCAGAGAGTTACTTAACTTACTTTATACACAACATGATGCGATCAACGGGCCGGATCTCACCGCTTCTCGCCGCTCAATTGGACGCGAACAAACTCTGGCAGCTTGGCCAACGCCTCGGGGATTCGTGCCGGCTCCTTGCCGCCCGCCTCTGCCACGTCCGGGCGGCCGCCACCCCCGCCTCCCGTCAGTTTGGCGAGGTCGCGGGCCAGATTGCCCGCGTGGAGCCGGCCGACGAGATCTTTGGTCACCATGGTCACCCAGGCCACCTTCCCGTCCGCCTGGGCGGCTAACGCCACGACACCGCTCCCGATCTGCTCCCGCAGGCGGTCCCCCAGCTCGCGCATCCCCTTGGAGTCCGCCGCCTCGACCTGCGCCCCCACCACGCGGATGCCGCCCACTAGGGTGGCGCCCTGCAGCACCCGCTCGAGCGTTCCGCCCAGCAGACGGCCCTGCAGGCGCTGCACTTCCCGCTCCAGATCTCTGCTCGCCTCCGTCAGCTTCTCGATCTTCTCCAGCAGATCCTGCGGACGCGTCTTGAGCCGCGCCGCCGCCTCGGCCAGGATCTGCTCCTCTCGCTTCACGTGCTGCAAAGCTCCGGGGCCGGTGACCGCCTCGATCCGACGAGTCCCGGCAGCAACGCCTCCCTGGCTCACGATCTTGAACAGACCGATCTCCCCCGTCGCCCCCACGTGCGTCCCGCCGCAGAGCTCGAGACTGAAGTCGGGCACGCTCACGACCCGCACCCGCTCCCCGTACTTCTCGCCGAAAAGGGCCATGGCGCCGACACCCAGCGCCTCGTCCAGGGCCATCACCTCGGTGGTGAGAGACTGATTCTTCCAGATCTGGGCGTTGACCAACTCTTCGATCCGATCCACCTCGCGCGCCGTGAGCGGGCTAAAATGGGTGAAGTCGAACCGCAGACGATCGGGCGCGACCAGTGACCCGGCCTGCTTGACGTGATCCCCCAAGGTCTGCCGGAGCGCGGCGTGGAGGAGATGGGTAGCGGTATGGTTCTTGGCCGTCATGCGCCGCCGATCGCCGTCTACCACCGCCCGGACCTCCTGGCCGATCTCGATGGTGCCGCGCTTCACCCGGACACTGTGCAGAACCAGTCCCGGCACCGGCCGCTTCACCTCGCGCACTTCCAGCACGGTCCCGTCCCCCGATAACGACCCGGTGTCCCCGACCTGCCCGCCGGACTCGGGGTAGAACGGGGTCCGATCGAG
The DNA here is from genome assembly GCA_963727695.1 of uncultured Methylomirabilota bacterium. Lineage (GTDB taxonomy): Bacteria > Methylomirabilota > Methylomirabilia > Methylomirabilales > 2-02-FULL-66-22 > 2-02-FULL-66-22. Next base: position 57,914 of record CAVSHW010000030.1, read on the forward strand.
CACCACGTCACCCGCCGCGCCCTCGTGCAGCCGCTCCACGGGGCGCTGCCCCTCCTCCGCCAGGATCGCCACGATCCGCGCTCCCGCATCCAGCGACGCGTGCCAGAGACTCTCAACCTTCACCGTGGCCGCCAGGTCCTTCAGACTGGCAGGAATCTCCGCCTCCCCGGAGCCGACCCACGATTCCCGCGCCCGGGCCCGTTGCTCCGCCATGGCCTGTTCGAAGCCGGTCTCGTCCAGGGTGAGTCCGTGGTCCGAGGCGATGTCCCGCAAGAGATCCAGCGGAAAACCGTAGGTATCGTAGAGCCGGAAGATCTCCCCGCCGGGGACCAGTCCCGCACCCTTCGCCTTCTGCTCCTCGACCAACGACTCGACCAGCTTCAACCCGAGCTTGAGCGTGTGGCCGAACCGCTCCTCCTCCGCCTGTGTCACGCGGGCCACGTGCTCCCTCGCTTCGGCGAGGTCTGGGTACGCGGCCTGCATGATCTCCACCACCCGCTCGGTCACCTGCGCCATAAACGGCTCGTCGAGCCCGAGCAACCGCCCGTGCCGCAGTCCGCGACGCAGGATGCGCCGCAGCACATAGCCGCGCCCTTCGTTGCTTGGGAGCACGCCGTCGCTCACCAGGAAGGTCGTGGCCCGGGCGTGATCCGCGATGACGCGCATGGAGACATCGGACTGGAGCGCATCGCCGTAGCGCGTCCCGCAGAGCTCCTCCACCCGGGCGATGATGGGGCGCAAGAGATCGGTGTCGAAGTTGCTCGCCACCCCCTGGAGCACCGCCGCCAGCCGCTCCAGGCCGGCCCCCGTGTCGATGCTGGGGCGCGGCAGCGGCGTGAGAACACCGTCCGCGCTCCGCTCGAACTGCATGAACACCAGGTTCCACAACTCCAGGTACCGGTCGCACTCGCAGCCGACGGCGCAGGTCGGTCGGCCGCACCCCAGGGCCGCCCCCTGATCGTAGAGGATCTCCGAGCAAGGACCGCAGGGTCCCGTATCTCCCATGGCCCAGAAGTTGTCCTTGGTGGGGCAGGCGACGATGCGCTCCTCGGGCACGAAGCGGCGCCACAAGCCGCGGGCCTCCTCGTCCGGCCCAAGACCCATATCCGCATCCCCTTCGTGGATCGTCGCCCAGAGCCGTTCCGGCGCCAATCCCAGCTCGCGCGTGAGAAACTCCCACGCAAAGCCGACGGCCGCCTCCTTGAAGTAATCCCCGAAGGAGAAGTTCCCGAGCATCTCGAAGAAGGTGTGGTGGCGGGCAGTCCGACCGACGTTCTCCAAGTCGTTATGCTTGCCCCCCGCCCGCACGCACTTCTGGGAGGTGACCGCCCGGCGGTAAGAACGCTTCTCCGCGCCGGTGAACACGTCCTTGAATTGCACCATCCCGGCATTGGTGAACAGGAGGGTCGGATCGGCCTTCGGCACCAGGGAAGAGCTAGCGACGCGTGTGTGGCCGTGTCTCGCGAAGAAATCCAGGAAGGCGCTTCGGATCTCGGTCCCGGTTCTCTGACTCAGCGGCATAGTGGTCCTATCCTTCGCTCGACTCCTCTGCTCCGCGAAACTGCGCGCGGCACACCGCCAGGATTATCTCCGCGCTGAAGCCGCGGCGTTCCAGGAAAGCCGCCAGACGCCGCCGCGCCACGCTCGGAGGCACCCCATGCAGGGAGGGGAGCTTTCGCCGCACCGCCTCTGCGGCAGCCTCGGCGACGTCCCACTCCTCGGCGAGGGCGCGCAACGCGGCCCCGATGTCCGCGTCGGCGACCCCCTTTGCCCGAAGCTCGCGCGCCAGCCTGGCCGGGCCCGTCGCCGTGCGACGCGCCCGCGCCGCGACCCAGGTCCGAGCAAAATCGGCATCGTCCAGGTAGCGCAAGGCCGTCAGGCGGGCGAGCACCGCCGCAATCTCGTCCCCTCCGTATCCACGACGCGCCAGGGAACGCCGGACCTCCTCGGCACTCCGCGGCCGGAGCGCCAACTGCTTGAGAGCCACCCCCCAGGCGTTCGGCGGGTCGGGAGGCTCTCCGGTCGATCCTGCCTTTGTCCGGCCCACTCGCGAACCTCGCCTCAGAATCGCGGCATCCCCGACCCCGATTTCTGACCCTCCTCCGGCATCATGGAGGCTCCCCACGTCGAATCCCCCGTGGACTCGACCCCCCGAACCCGCAGCGCAAAGTCGTCAGGATTGCTGCACCAGCGGAGCGCCTCCTCGTAGGTGATCAGACCGCGGTTGTAAAGCGTCATCAGGGACTGGTCGAAGGTCTGCATCCCGTACTGGCTGCCGCCTGCGGCGATCACGTCGGGCAGCTTCCGGGTCTTGTCGGAATCCACGATCGCCTCGCGCACCGTGGCGGTGGCGACGCAGACCTCGACCGCCGGCACGCGCCCCTTGCCGTCCGCCCGGGGAATCAGGCGCTGGGACACGATCCCGCGCAGCACCGAGGCCAGCTGGAGCCGGACCTGCTTCTGCTGGTAGGGGGGAAAGACCGAGACAATGCGGTTGATCGTCTCCGTGGTGTCCAAGGTGTGCAGGGTGCTCATGACCAGGTGGCCTGTCTCCGCCGCGAGCAGGGCCGTCTGGATCGTCTCGAAGTCCCGCATCTCCCCCACCAGGATCACGTCCGGGTCCTGGCGCAGGGCGCTCCGGATCGCCTCGCTAAAGCCGGGCGCGTCCACGCCGATCTCCCGCTGGTTCACCAGGCATTTCTTGTCCCGGTGGAGAAACTCGATCGGGTCTTCGATGGTCAGGATATGGCCCGTGGAGTTGGTGTTGATGTGATCGATCATGGCCGCCAGGGTCGAGGACTTCCCCGACCCGGTGGTCCCGGTCACCAGGATCAGACCGCGCTGCTCCATGGCCATGGTTTCGATGACCGGGGGGAGATTCAACTCCCGGGCCGTCTGGATCTTGAGCGGGAATCAGCCGCAGGACGATTCCCACCATGCCCCGCTGCTGGAAGACGTTGATCCGGAAGCGGCCCAAACCCGGCACCCCGTAAGCCAGGTCCGCCTCGTTGCGCTCCTTGAACCGGTCGCGCTGCTTGGCGTTCATCACGCTGCCGGCCATGGAGACGACCGCATCCTGGCCCAGCCGCGGCAACTCCATGAGGGGGACCAGCTTATGGTCGATGCGAAGAACCGGGGGCATCCCCACCTTGATGTGGAGATCGGACGCCTTCCGTTCCACGGCGATCTTGAGGAGGTCGACGAGCTCCATCCTACGCCTCCTCCTCCTGCAGGGCCGCCGCCATACCCAGCGCCGCCCGCAATTTCGTTTCGATCTCGTCGGTCATGGCCGGATTCTCCTTCAAGAACCGCTTGGCGTTTTCACGCCCCTGCCCGATTCGCTCGGTCCCGTAGGCGTACCAGGCCCCGCTCTTTTCCACAATCTTGTGCGTCACGCCCAGATCCACCAAGCTCCCCAGTCGGGAGATCCCCTCTCCGTAGATGAGGTCGAATTCGGCCTCCCGGAAAGGCGGCGCCACCTTGTTCTTCACCACCTTCACCCTCACCCGGCTCCCGACCACCTCTTCCCCGTCCTTGATGGTCGAGATCCGGCGAATGTCCAGCCGGACCGAGGCGTAAAACTTCAGGGCCCGGCCGCCGGTCGTGGTTTCCGGGTTCCCAAACATGACGCCGATCTTCTCCCGCAACTGGTTGATGAAGATCACGGAGGTCCGCGACTTGCTGATCGCCGCGGTGAGCTTCCGGAGGGCTTGCGACATGAGACGGGCCTGCAGCCCGGGCAGCGAATCGCCCATCTCGCCGTCGATCTCCGCGCGGGGGACCAGGGCCGCCACGGAGTCGATCACGACCACATCCACCGCCCCGCTGCGCACGAGCACCTCGGTGATCTCCAGGGCCTGCTCCCCGGTATCGGGCTGGGAGATCAGGAGATCATCGATGTTCACGCCCAGCGTCCTGGAGTAGTTGGCGTCCAAGGCGTGCTCGGCATCCACGAAGGCGGCGGCGCCCCCCCGTTTTTGCGCCTCCGCGATGATATGCAGCGCCAAGGTCGTCTTGCCGCTCGATTCCGGGCCGAAGATCTCGATCACCCGACCGCGCGGGATGCCGCCCACCCCGAGGGCGTAATCCAGCTCCAGGGAGCCGGTGGGGATGGTGGCAATCGGCAAGAGGGCGCCCGTCATCCCCATCCGCATGATGGCGCCCTTCCCGTACTGCTTCTCGATCTGGGAAACCGCCAGTTCCAGGGCCTTGTCCCGCTCCTTCCGCTCTTCCTTGATCGGCATCTTCTTCGCCACCATCTCCGCCATGACGATTCCCCCAGCCCTTTGGGCGTGTGCGGTTAGATGAAGATCACATGAATATGTAACGTTACGTGATTTTCCGGGTGAAGTCAACAGGATAGGCAGCGCGAAACCCGCATCCGTGCGCCCTGGCAGGGCGAATCCGCCTCCCCGAAATGCCTGGCCCCACCGTGGAAATTTGGTTTCGAGGTCTGCCCTTGGCACCTCGCCCGGGTGAAGACCAAGACCCGATCCTTGCCGAGGGAACGGGCCTTGGTCTGAGGAATTTCGCTTGACTCCGTCCGGCAGGTTGTGGGTAAATCAATTTGGGTGTGATTGCATAAGCCGGCCGACCCTTTCCCGGCAGAAAGAGGGAAGCGAGATGACACGACACAGGATGCTGCCGTTGCTCTTGGTGGTGATGATGGTCCTGGCAGGCGCGCTGACGGCATCGCCCGTCTTGGCGGGAGAGCAGAAGGTCGTCATCCGGGTGGGCAGCCCCTTCAAGGCCGGCCATATCCTGGTGGACGCCGCCGTCAGGTTCCAGGAACTGGTCGCGCAGGGGAGCGGCGGCCGGATCGAGGTCCAGGTGCAGGCGGGCACCGCATCGGAGGAGGAGATCAACGAGTGGTGCAGCGCGGGCAAGATCGAGATGCAGTCCAACGGAACGATGTTCTTGCAGTCCTATGCGCCCCAGTACTATTTCTTCGGCGCCCCCTATGCCATGAAGGACTTCGAGCACTACATGCGCGTCTGGGAAGGCCGGCTCGGCCAAGCTGCCCAAGCCCAGTTGGAACAGAAGGGAAACATGAAGTACCTGGGGACCGTCTACCGAGGCCTGCGGCAGATGACGGCCAAGAAGCCGATCTTCACGCCGGCCGATGTGAACGGGCTGAAGCTGCGGCTGCCCAACATCCCCACCTGGATGGCCGTCTGGAAGGAGATGGGCGCCGTCCCGGTCCCCGTCCCCCTGCCCGATTTGTACAAGTCGCTGCAAGACGGGCGCGCCGAATCCTCCGAGGGTGACCTGCCCCAGATCGCCTCCTTCAAGCTGGACGAAGTTCAGTCCCACCTGATCATCACCAACCATCTCGTCCAGACGGGGGGAATACTGATCAACAAGACGTTCTTCGACGGCTTGTCGGCCGGCGACCAGGCCCTGATCGTGAAGGCGGCCAAACAGGCCCAGGACTGGGCCAACGAGAAGATCAAACTGGGGGAATCGGCCCTGCTTGTCGAACTGCAGCGGAAGGGGATGCGGGTCGTCATCCCGGATGCGGAAGCGTTCCGGGAGAAAGGAAAGCCGGCCGTCGAAGCCCTCTTTAAGAAGGAGTGGCCGGTGACCACGTGGGCGGAGGTCCTCGCCCAATGACGCGGCACGAGGAAATTCAGGAGAAGGTGCAGCGGGTCGGGGCGCTGCTCCAAGCAAAGGGCTTGAAGGGAGTACTCTTCAAGCGGCAGGCGAACTTTTCCTGGCTGACCGCGGGCGGCATCAATCTGATCGGCATCGCGACAGAGATGGGAGGGACGTCTCTCCTGATCACCGAGAAGGCCAAGTACGTCATTACGAGTAACATCGAGGCCCCTCGGATGATCGAGGAGGAGGAGGTCGAGAAGCTCGGGTACGCGGTCAAGACCTTCCCGTGGCACGAGGAGAAGGAGGCGGCCGTGGTGCGCGAGCTCGTCGGCGGCGGCCCCTTCGGTTGCGACGTCCCCTACCCGAACAGCGTCCCCGTGGCGGAGGACGTGGTGCGGCTTCGGTTCTCGTTCACGTCAGGCGAAATCGCGCGGTACCGTTGGCTGGGAGAGACGGTCGCCCGGGCTGCCGAAGAGACGATGCTGGAGACTCGGCGGGGAGAGAAGGAGTGCGAGGTCATCGGGCGGTTGTCCGCCAAGCTGTGGAAGGACCGGATTGATCCGATCGGGGTGATGGGCGCCGCCGACGATCGCATCGCCCGCTTCCGCCACTCGATCCCGATGGAGCGGTCCATCGACCGGATCTTCATGCTCTCTGTCAATGCCCGCAAAGGCGGCCTGGTCGTCTGTCTGACTCGCTTCGTGCACTTCGGCAGGGTGCCCGCCCGCCTCCAGGCCCAGTACGAGGCCACCGTCTATGTGGACTGCGTCCTGATGGCGCACACCCGCCCCGGAACGCCCGCCCGCGAGGTCTTCCAGAAGGGGATCGAGGCCTACCGCGACCGGGGGTTCCCGGAAGAGTGGAAGCTGCACCACCAGGGCGGTCCCATCGGATACCAGTCGCGGGATTACCGCGACACATTTCAGAACGCCCGACATGGTGCAGGAGAACCAGCCGTTTTGCTGGAACCCTTCCATCACCGGCACGAAGTCGGAGGACACGATCCTCGCGACCTCCCACGGGCCCGAGATCATCACACCGCCGGTTCTCTACCCCACCCTGAGCATGGAGGTCGCGGGGATTCGTTTCGTCAGGCCGGCAATCTTGGAGAAGGAGGGGTAGTGAATTGTGAATTGCGAATTGCGGATTGTGAGCAGACTCACAAACCGCAATTCTCGATGATCTCTTCGACCGCCGAATAGGGGTCCGTTTCGCGGCGGGCGAGTCGCTCGATCAGCGGCTCCAGCCCACCCGCAGCCACCAGCCGCTCCATCACCTTTCTCGTCATGCGTTCCTGCAAGAGTCCGCGGAACACCCAGCGGCTTCGCTCCCTCCCCTTTCGACGATGGCCGTGCTCTTCGAACAGAAACTCACGATGCTCCAGGATTCCCTGGGTGAGCGCTTCCACGCCCTCGCCCCGCACCGCCACGGTCTTGAAAATCCGAGGGCGCCAGCCGCTATCCGACTCGCCGTGCTCCAGCACCATCTCGATCTCCAGGACGGTCCGGTCCGCTCCCTCGCGGTCGGCCTTGTTGACCACGAAGATGTCCCCGATCTCCATGATGCCGGCCTTGATGGCCTGGATCTCGTCCCCCAGCCCGGGCACCGCGACGACGAGCGTGGTGTGCGCCGTCTTGACGATATCCACCTCGTCCTGTCCGACGCCCACCGTCTCGATGATGATGAAGTCCTTACCCATCGCGTCCAGGATATCCACGACGTCATTCGTGGCGCGCGACAGACCGCCCAACTGTCCGCGGGTGGCCATGCTGCGGATGAAGACCTGACGATCCAAGCTGTGCCGCTGCATGCGAATCCGGTCGGCCAGGATGGCGCCGCCCGTGAACGGGCTGGTGGGATCCACGGCGATGACCCCGACGCTCTTCTCCATCTGGCGAAGCTGCGTCGTGATCTGGTCCGTCAGGGTGCTCTTTCCCGAGCCGGGCGGACCGGTGATGCCGATCACGTAGGCCCGGCCGGTGTGCTGATAGAGGACCTTGAGGGCAGACGTCGCCTCGCCGCTCCCGTTCTCCACGAGGCTGATCAGGCGGGCCGCCGATCTCGTATCGCCCTGTAGGATTTTTTCGACCAGATCCATGGATTCGCCTTGACTCCGAGCTGCGCTGTTGGTTTATGAACGTATCACGAAGAAAAACGGCTCGTCCACGAGAAACCTCTTGTATGGTACTCCCAAACCGCGCCAGCCGCCATTGCGGTCCGGGTGGCGACCGGCGCCTCTTGCCGGGAAGAATCGTTAGTGGTATGGTGCCATCATGAACCCATTTCAACTCCTTGGAGCCGCCCTGTTGATCGTAACCGCCCAGATTGCGGTTGTCCTGCTGAGTCTCGGCAGCCTCGTTCACCCGATTGCTACCTGGCACTCTTCGCCTCAACCGTCCCAACGTGTCGCCACTTCCTATGCGTACGGCTCTCGCATCCAGGAGATATGGGCAGCGCCCGCCTTCCGAGATGCTCGCTCCCTGACAGCGGCACCCGATGCCACCATAGCTGTGGCCCAACACGCACAAACACTGCAAGTAGTTGCGCGGCTCGCGGCGTCCCCGGCCTGTCGCATCATTCTGCCCACGCTGCGCTGCATTGGTGCCCGAGCGCCTCCCGTCTAATCGCCCTCCCCGAAAACCAGAAAGAGAGTGACGTTGCCCTAGGGGGGACAATCCTGCCCTCGTCTAACGTCGCACACAGGAGGAGATACTCCATGGCGGCTCAAAAGAGGCAGTTGACAATGCCGCAGGCGATGGCGGTGATGGCTATCGGTGGGGTGATGCTGGCGCTTGCCATCGTCATCCCCACTGAGGAGGGATCGAGTGCCCAGATGTGGAAGGTCCTCCTGGGCCTCGTCGGGGTCTGCGTCGCAGGGGTTGGATCGTACCTGCGGCCCATAAAACCGAAGATGGAGGAACCGAAGATGGAGAAGTAGTCAGCCGATACGCCGGGCGGCGAGTGCGGACGCGCCGTCCGGCGCTCTGCCGTGGCGTGAGGATCCGGGGTGGAATCTGTTTCGGCATTCTTCCAATAAATCCGGGGGGCGCCACGTCGCGCCCCCCGGATTGCATGATCGTTGGGTATCTGCGGCTACACGAACTTAGGCATGATCAGACGCGGGATGAACAAAATCGCCTGGGGAAACAGGACGATAAACAGGAGCACCCCGAGCATCGGCACCAAGATGATGACCACATCCTTGATGCAGTCCGAGACCTCGATCTTCCCGATGGCACAGGCGATCAGGAGACATAACCCATACGGCGGCGTGACCAGGCCGAACGCCAGCGACACCACGCCGATGATCGCGAAGTGGATGGGATGCATGTGAACGTGCTCCGCCAGGGGCATCATCAGGCCGCCGAAGATGATCATGGCCGGGATGGCGTCGATGAAGCACCCCACCACCAGGAACACCGCGGCGACGATCAGCCCCACGTGGGTCACGCTGGTCGCCCAGGGTGCGAGAAACGCCATGATGAGCTTCGGAATCCGGTAGAACGCCAGCAAGAAGCCGAACGCCGAGGCGGTCCCGATGCAGAAAAGAGAGATCGAGGCCAGGCGCGCCGTCTCGAAGAACACGGCCGGAAGTTCCTTCAGGCTGATGGACTGGTACACAAACAGCCCGACGACTAACGTATACAGCACCGCAAGCACGGACGCCTCGGTGGGCGTGGCGATCCCGCCCACGACCCCTCCGACCACGATCAGGGGGGCGAGGAGCGCGAAGGAGGCACGCCCGAATGTCACGAAGAATTTCTTCAAGGAGGCCCGCTCGTACACCGGGTAGCCCCGCTTGGTCGCGTAGATGTACACGCAGACCATCTGCGAGAGACCGATCATCACCCCCGGCAAGAAGCCCGAGAGGAACAGGGCGCCGATGGAGACGGACATGATCCCGCCCCAGACGACCATCAGGATGCTGGGGGGGATGATCACGCCCATGACCGCGGAGCAGGCGATCAGGGCCACCGTGAAGCTGGAGTCGTAGCCTTGCTTCTTCATCGCAGGGATGAGCAGAGACCCAATGCCCGCCGCCTCGGCGGTGGACGATCCGGAGATCCCCGCGAAGATCATGCTGACCACAACGTTGATATGCCCCAGGCCCCCCTTGAAGTGCCCCACCATGGCCTGCGAGAGCTCCACAAGTCGCTGGGTGATCCCGGAGGAGTTCATCAAGTTCGCGGCCAGGATGAAGAACGGTACCGCCAGGAGCACGAAGCTCCCGTAGGCTTTGTTCATCTCGGTGATCAGGATGATCGGGGAGAGCCGCTCATCCAGAAACATGATGGGGATGCACGCCACCCCCAGCGAGAAGGACACCGGCACCCGCACCGCGATGAGGACGGCGAAGATGCCGAACATGATTGCCGAGACTTCACCGGGACTCATGCGCGCCTCCGATCAAGACCGGCAGGTTGGCGATCGTCCGCTCCACGACGACCGCCACCCAGCTCACGCCGGCCAGCAGAAAAGAGCCGAAGATGAAGACCATGTTGATGCCGGTCAGCTCCGAGGTCTGAGAGTAGCCGAACTTCACGAATGCCGTTCCGAACCAGACAAAGATGACCGCCATCAACAGAATCGCGAGATCCACCCAGAGCGTCGCCAGAGCCTTCCCGCGGGCCGTCTTGGGCTTGGGCAGCACGTCCACGTTGAAGTGTGTCTCTTCGCGCACGGCCAGGATCGAGCCGATCATGATGATCCAGATGAACAGGAACCGGGCCGCCTCCTCGGTCCAGATGTACCGCGGGATGAGCTCGGTGTAACGCGAAACGATCTGCAGCGAGACCGGGATCACGAGGAGAATCATGAGCCAGGTGATCACAAACCGAAGCGTTCGGTCATACCCCGCCAGGATCTGTTTGAGCATTGTTCCGTCAGCTCCCTCTGTAGGCACACGATCGGGCCCCGGCAGCGAACTGGGGCCCGATCGTCGCCCGAGATGCGAACGATTCCTCTACTTCACCGCGTTGATATCCGCCAGAACCTTCTCGGCTTCGATCTCCTTGGCAAACGCCACCTTCACCGGATCCGCCAGCTCGAGCAGCTTGGCGCGGTCGGTGAATACCCACACCTTGATCTTCCCCTCGTTCTTCAGCCTTTCCAGGACCTGTGCGTCCATCTTGGACTCGACCGCGCGATGGTAGGCCCCCGCCTCTCTGCCGGCCTTGACGATGGCGTCCTGCAGGTCCTTGGGCAGCTTCTTGAAGGTCTTCCCGCTGAAGCAGAGCGGGCGGATGGTGATGGCGTGCTGCGTAAGATTGATATTGTTGGCCACCTCGTGCCACTTCATCTGCTCCCAGCCGACCGCCTCGTTCTCGCCCGCCTGGATCACGTTGGTCTGGATGGCGTTGTACACCTCGTCATACGCGACGACCGTCGGAGCCGCCGTGATCGCCTGGAACATCTTGATCTGGATCGGGGCGCCCATGACCCGGATGTTGAGCCCCTTCAGCTCCGCCATGTTCCGCACGGGCTTGTTCGCCACGATGTTCCGCACGCCGCCGCCGCCGTACCCGATCAGCATGACGTCCGCCTTCTCGGAGACCTCCTTCGCGATGGGGGCCAGCGCCGCGCCGCTGTCGAGCGCCTTGTTCCAATGATCGAGGTCGCGGAACAGGAACGGCATGTCCATGATCGTCGCCGCCTTCGAGAAGGTCGCCATGTGGGACGGCGCAACGATCGCGTAGTCCACCGAGATGCCCTGGCTCATGTAAGAGAAGTAGTCTTTCTCCAGCCCAAGCTCGCGGGTGCGGTGCAGCGTGAAATTGATCGGCTTCCCGTAATACTTCTTGACCAGCTCCTCGAACTTCAGCATGCCCTGGTTGAAGGGGTGGGTGTCATCGAACTGGCTCGCCCCCCGCAGCGTGATCGTTTGGGCAAATGCGACCGTCGCAAGCGGAAGGGTGGTGGCCACACCGAGTGCAAGAACGAGAACAATCCGGCCGAGCTTCGCAATCATGTCGCCTTCCTCCTTTGAGCTACGTTATAATTAGGGGCTTTGATCGAGCGAATGCGGTTGGTCCTACCGTCAAGCCCCGGGTCACTGCCACACCCATCATAAACATCCGCCGAGATCTACCCCGACTAAAGTCTGTGCAGCGCATTTCAACTTCTGTGGAAATACCCGATCATCCACAGCAGCCCGCCGAGAATCGCCGCGCGTTAGTCTTGGGCCCATGATCGGAGAGGGTGATTATCTGTCTCGCACGTTCCATATACTGTTGTCAAGCTCAAAGCTCGCGGCATTGACCAACCCACACAATCTCCGATGGCTTTGTGCGCAAGAAGGCTTCCTCTATCGACGCGCTGCGCGGCCTCCATAGGTACCTATTGCTGGCTCATCACCCGCAGATAGGATACGAGGTTCATCGGCTTCCGAGTCAGTCCGAGCTTCGCCCGGATGTTGTTCCGATGGAACGCAATGGCACTGGGCGAGACCTTGAGAAGCGTCGCAATTGCCTTGGTCCGCTTCCCCAGAAGGAGGAGGTCCGCGACTTGGATCTCGGTGGGGGTGAGCTTCGTCTTCCACGCCTCAAGCTGACGAGCGAATGACGAGGCGACGTTGGTGAGATTGGCCGTCATGACCTCAACCAAGATGCGCTGCTCATCGGCGAGCGGGGTGGTCGCGAGGTTCTCCAGGTAGGGAAGAATGAGCTTCTCCAGTGTGGCCTGGACACTCTCCAGTTGGCGCCGACTTTCCTGTTCTCGGTGTTCTAGGAGCGTGGTCAGGGCCGCGTTGAGCTTTTCGATCTTCTTGAGTTGCAACGAGATCTCGCGGTCCTTCTGATGGAGAGCCTCTTCGGCTTGGACACGCGCCGTGATGTCGCGATTCACGCGAAGCACGCACGGCTTTCCATCAAACATGATGGGGGTGACGGCTGTCTCGACATCGATGGTCCGCCCGTCGAGGCGGATGACCTTGCGGTGCTCGGGTGGGCCCGGGACCCGCTCCTGCAACGCCAGGAGTGTCCTCTCCTCCATCGCAGGGTGGCTGTCCGGGTGAAAGAGATCGAGGAGACGACGGCCCACGAGTTCGTCAGGCCGCGTCGCGCCGACGAGCCGGGCGGCCGCCGGATTGGCGAAGAGAATCGTCTCCGCATTGGAGACGACCACGGCGTCGGGAAGGAACTCGATCAAATTGCGGTAGCGTTGCTCCGCCTCCCGGAGAGCCTGTTCCGCCACCTTGTGAGCGGTGTTGTCATACAGGTAACCCCGGATCTGCTGGAGTCCCTCTCGCTCGTTGAAATGGCCGACTGCATTCTCCACCACGTGAATGAGGACCCCGTCGCGCCGTCGTCGCAGGCATTCGAAGTTGACGAGTTTCTTTTCGCGCCGGAGGAGGTCGACGAACTGCGCGTGTGCTTCGGCATCAGGGTAGAGGGTGACCATGCTCGTCGCGAGCGCCTCGCGCCGGTCCCTGAAGTTGAACGTGGCGACAAAAGCGGGGTTGCACGCGAGGATCTGCCCCGCTGCCGTGACGACATAATCGCCCGTCAGGTCGTCCTCGAAGAGCCGCCGATACCGCTCCTCGCTCTCCCGCAAAGCTACCTCGGTCTGCTTGTATTCCTGCAGCCGCGCCGCCTGCTTTGCCGACCCGCTTAGCTCCTTCTGTAGCTTCCGGATCTCACGCAAGAGTTCCTCTCTTGTCTTGCGGGACGTTGTCATCACCACCCCTCCGAGATCGATGTCTTCGTTGGTTTCCCACGGTCCGCCACCACCCTGGACCGCCGGCTCGCCTCGCTCTTCATCCTGGGGGCAACTGCTCACGAGAGGGGGCCGCGAAACAGCACAAGTCCACCCTACAAATGATATTCGTCATTCCTTTCTTTTAGCCATGTTACTTATTGTACAGATAGGGAATTACCATTGGGTAAAGTCCTATTCCCGCCACCAGCTATGGTAGGCTGGGAGTATGGCGAAACGCCTCCAATGCCCCTATTGTGGGCAGCGAACCTATTGGGTGTTGTCCCGCGACCGGCGCCGATGTGCGGGGTGTCGCCGGGACTGGCGGCCGGCGCGGTTGCCCCTGCGCCTGGCGACGACGCAGTGGCGGGCCCTGCTGGCCTGGTTCCTCCGCGGGCTGAGCAGTCAGGCGATCGCGACCGAGACCGGGCTGTCGCGCACGCGGGTCCTCCGGGCCTTGCTGGTCGTCCGGCGCGCCATGGCCCAGGATGTCCCGCCGGTCTTCAGCGGCACCGTGGAGGTCGACGAAACCTACGTCGGGGGCTCGCGGAAGAACCAGCGGCAGGGCCAGCGGGCCCAGGCCACCAAGCGGGGGCGCGGCACCACGAAGACCCCGGTCTTCGGCATCCTGTGTCGCGGGGGCGCCGTCTGGGCCCAGATTGTGCCCGATTTGCAGGCCGCGACGCTGTGGCCCATGATCGGCCGCCGCGTGCGGCCCGGGTCGACGATCTGCTCGGACACCTGGGCCAGCTACACCGGGATCGCGGCGAAAGGCTACGTGCATCGCTTGGTCGACCACACGAAAGGGGAGTACACCACCCAGGGCGGGACCCACATCAATGGGCTGGAGGGCTTCTGGGGGTACCTGAAGCGGCAACTCGCGGCGAAGGGCGGCATCCGGCGAAGTCGACTGCCCCTCTACCTGGCCGAGTATGTCTGGCGGTACAATCATCGGCGGGACTCCCGCGCCGCTCAGCTCAGGCGGCTCCTCCAATTGCTGCGGTCCACCCCGTCGTAGGTGGCGGGAATAGGACTTTACCCTTACCATTTATTACCTATTTAATAAATATCAATCAAAGCAAGTATGCGTATCTATATAAATTCATGTAAATTAATCATACTAGTCAGCCACCACCGGCAAAGCCGGTGGCTTGAAAGATGTGAACCGCTCAAAGCGGTTGGTAGAACTCGCGCCACCTGAAGGTGGCGACTACTCGCCGAACATGGTCAACTGGTCGAGACGTTTATCTTCGTCCCGCTGCTGCTGGATGTACGCGCGGATACTCGCTTCGTCCCGCCCGACCGTGGAGACGTAGTAGCCGCGCGCCCAAAAGTGCTGGCCCAGGAAGTTTTGTCGCCGGCCGAGATACGTCCGCGCGATGTGAATGGCACTCTTCCCCTTCAGGAACCCAACTACCTGAGCCACCGCATATTTCGGGGGAATCGAGAGTAACATGTGCACGTGGTCGGCCACGAGGTGGCCCTCCTCCACCGCACACTCTTTCTGCCGGGCCAACTCCCGGAGGACCTCGCCCAGGTGCTGCCGGAGGTGGCCGTACAACACCTGCCGCCGACCCTTGGGAATCCACACGACATGGTACTTGCACTCCCACACGGTGTGGGCTAAGCTCTGTATCTCGTCCATTGGAAGCCTCTCGTGGTGTGAGCTTTGAGCGGTTCACACCCGGGAGGCTTTCGTATTTTCCCGGAACTGTCAAACTCTGGGAGTCCCCCGGCAGAGCCGGGGGCTTACCCAAATGAAGTTATGAATAGTCTACTAGTATTTTACTAGCTTTATTCCATCTATATCTTGGTGACACTACTCTTCCGGCTTGTTATATGATTAGATTCGCTGACTTTTCATCATCCGCGATGGGAGGACCTGCGATCCATCCGAACAATGGAGGTGAAAGGCATGCCTGAGACCAAGCTCGCACAGGGATCGACTGGGACGATGGCCGAGACCCCCCCGAAATCGACCTGGCAACGACGGCTACTGGGGATTGGGTTTATGCTCCTTTTTCTGGACGTCGGCATCTCGGCGGCTACAAAGGGCGGCCTGGGGAATGCGCCGATATTTGTGGCCGCTGTCGCCTTTACGCTCATCGCAATTTCGGCAATCTGGAGCATCATCCAGTACGTGTCGTCCAAGGTCAAGCACGCGTAAGGGCTGAGGAGGCTTCACGAGGAGGACCATGCGAGACAGCGAGCGAATGACCGGCGAATGGCAAACGAGCAGCGCGCTGAGTGCTCCCTTGGATTGGCGGCGCATGTGTGTACTGTTCGCGCCGTGTTGCTGGTCAGAGGGCCGTCCCGGCAACCATTAACCCCCAGGAGATGATAGACATGTCCGACATCAAACTGACCCATGGCGAAAGCGAGGCGACGGAGAAGAAGGCTCCAGAGATTGGGTGGCGGCAGACAACGCTGGGCGCTGGCGTCTTCCTCCTCGTGGTGTCGCTGTTCGTGTCTGCCGGAGCAAAGGGCTCGCTGGGACGATTGCCCGCGTATGTGGCTTGTCTCGGCATTGTCCTCGTTGCGGTTCCCATCGTCGCGGGAGTTCTTGATCGGTTGTTTGCCAAGATAAGCGGCGGGAAGGGTACCGTTGCCGGATCGCGACCCTGAAGAAGCTTCGTCTCTCCTACTGGTTTGTCAAACGAGTCACCCCCTCAAACCAGGGAAGACACGAGGATCTCCTGTCCTTTCTCCAACGCCGCCCGACCGGACAGCGTAATCTGCTCGACTTGCGGGACGAACTCTTTCACCTTATCCGGGAAGATGCTGAACGAACCGCCGATCACCAGCCGCATCAGGCTGTCATGCGCCAATCGGTTGATACCCGATCCCCTCTTGCTACCAAGAATCACCGGATGGATTGCGGTCAGGTCCCGTGGATGACCTTCCCGCAGGAATCGCGCCTTGATCCCCTCCAGGACGTATCCGGCTCCAGCCCGGGCAAGTCAAGCTTGATTCTCGCGATGCGGTTAGGATACAGTGCTCGCGCGCGGGAATTTACCCGCGCGCCACCTGTTCAACCGCTTGCCACTCTGAAGGAGCGCACGCCATGAGCCCCGAGACATCCCGTCAATTCGTGCGCTGGTCCAGCGACGATGGCCTCGCCACCGTGACCCTGGACCGGCCGCCGCTGAACCCGCTCTCGCACCAAGTCAAGGCCGAGATCCTGGAATGCATCGAAGAGATCGCCGCCGATACTGGTATCCGCTGCATGATCTTGTACGGCGCGGGGGGGCGCGCCTTCTCGGTGGGGGCGGACATCAAGGAGTTCCCCGAGATCACGGCACGTCGCCTCGGCCGCCAGCACGCCATGCAAGAGCATGCCCTGTATAACCGGATCGACTTCTTCCCCATCCCCACCATCGCCGCCATCGAGGGGCACTGCCTGGGCGGCGGCCTGGAGTTGGCGCTCGCCTGCGACCTGCGCGTCGCCAGCGAGGTCTCCCGCCTGGCGCTCCCCGAGGTGAAGCTGGGCGTCTTCCCGGCGGGCGGGGGTACCGAGCGTCTGCCGCGCCTGATCGGCGACTCCCATGCCCGCGAGCTGATCTACACCGGCGAGCCGGTGGATGCGAAGGAGGCGTGGCGGCTCGGCCTGGTGAACCGTGTGGCGCCGGCGGGCCAGGCCTTGGCGGTGGCCCAGGAGCTCGGCCGCACCATCGCCCAGCGCGCGGGCCTCACGCTTCGCACGGTGAAGGCGGTGATGGACCGCGGGCAGTGCATGGACCTCATGGAAGCTCAGCAGGTCTCCGTGGACGCCATCAGCGAGCTGTTCCAATCCGAGGCGGTCCAGGAGGGCGTGCGGGCCTTTTTGGAGAAGCGGCCCCCGAAAAAATAGGAATGGAATTCATACCGAAAACAGAACCGGCGGCCATGGCGACCGCCGGTTCTGTTTTTCCTTCCGGCTTATAATCCCGGGCAAATATACCCGGGCCCGCTGGGATTGGCGAAACAACCCACAGATTGTGGGAGGATCAAACGCGGAAGGAACAGCACCATCTTCGGGAACAGGATAATCAGCGTGATCACCAGAAAATACACGCCGTAGAGCGGGACGGACTGCCGCAACGCCTTCACGAAAGACACCCCGGCCAGCGTGGACGACAACAGGAGGATCAGCCCGTACGGCGGCGTGATCAGGCCAAAAGCCAAACTCACGATGATCAGAACGCCCATGTGTACCGGATGAATATGGGCAACCGTCGCGAGT
Source organism: uncultured Methylomirabilota bacterium (assembly GCA_963727695.1). Taxonomy (GTDB): domain Bacteria; phylum Methylomirabilota; class Methylomirabilia; order Methylomirabilales; family 2-02-FULL-66-22; genus 2-02-FULL-66-22. The sequence goes on from CAVSHW010000030.1 coordinate 75,426, forward strand.
GACGCGATGATGGGCATGAAGATCGCGATCGCCGGAACGCCGTCCAGGAAATCTCCCGCGATCGTCAGGACCGCCACCAGCATATACATGATGATGATGCGGTTTCCCCCCGAGACGGCCATGATCCATCCGTCCACGATCTCCGGGCCTCCGAGATACGCGATCAGCCAGCCAACCGCCGAGGCGCTCGCAACCGCGGACATGGGCAACGAGTACAGAATGGCGGCTTCCATGAAATCACGGGGCAGGCTCCGGATGTGTCCCCGCGCCAACAGGGGGAGCAGGACCACGAGGATATAGGTCACGGCAACCATGCCCGCTTCGGCGGGCGTGAAAATGCCGCTGACCACGCCGCCCACGATGATGATGGGAATCATCATGGGCAGAACGGCCCCGCGTGTCGCGACGGCCATCTCCCTAAACGTGGCACGCCGCTTCTGGATCCCCGGAGGGCCAAAGAAGTAGCTATAGATCATCAGCCCGATGCCGACCAGGAATCCTGGAATGGCGCCGCCCAGGAACAGGCCGGTGATCGAGACGTTTCCAACCGCGCCGTACACGATGGCCATGATGCTGGGCGGCACCATGGCCGCAATGGTTGAGGCGGATGCGACCAGCGCCGCAGAGAAGGCGGGCGGGTAGCCCTCCTTTTCCATGTAGGGCATCACGACCGTGCTGATAGCCGCTGTGTCCGCCGTCATGGAGCCGGAGATCCCGGCGAAGATCATGCTCGAAACGCTGACCACGTGTGCCAGACCGCTCCGGAAATGACCCACCAGGACCTGGGCAAACCGGATCAGCTTTTCGGTGACATTGGCTTGCGTCATGATGTCCCCAGCCAACAGGAAGAACGGGATGGCCAGGAACTCGAGCTTATTGATGCCGTTGAAGAGCTCGCCCATGATGGAGGGGAGCGAAATCGGCGTGAGCATCGTCCCGACAATGGCTCCGCCGGTCAGGGCAAAGGCGACAGGCACGCCCTGGTACCCGAGGTACAAGAAAACCGACACCATGACAATCAGCGCAACCGAATGTTGATCCATAGGGGTTTCGCTCTCACACCACCGGAAGGCTCATCTCGGATGCGACCTGTTCCGGCGGCTCGAAACCGCGGCGCCATCCATTGATGAGTTCTTCCACAATAAACAAGGCGATCAAACATCCTGCGACCGGAATCGCCGCCGTCAGGACCGCAATCGGCGTGGTCGAGGGCATCAGGAAGCTGCCGTAGCTCGCCAGATAATTCTTGTACCCGAACACCGCCATGCAGATGGCTACTACGAGGATCACGAAACGATTGAGGGTTTCAATCACGAGGCGCTTCACCCCATGCAGGGAGTGGCTGACGGCGGTCAGCCGGAAATGCTGATCGCGCCGGACGGCCACGCTCATCCCCAGGAATATCCCCCAGGTAAAGAACCCGCTGGCGAACTCGGCCGCATTCAGCCAAGGCCGATGCAGGGTCCGGAGCGTGACATCGGCTATTTCCACCAGGGTGAAACCGAGCAGCAGGAAGGCGCAGAGCACCATCAGCCCGCGCTCGAGCGGGTCGAGCGCGGGCCACTTGAGATGTCGAAACGCCTTGACCGTTACCCGCGGCTTCGGGGCCGCGGACAACCCTTCGGATTTCTGAGTCACGGGACCTGCCGCCTTCCTACTTGATGTTCCGGAATAGAGACAGGAACTGCACCGCGTAGGGGCCGAGCTCCTTGGCCAGCGAATCCTGGAACGGTCTCGCCACCTTTTCCATGCTGCTCTTGTCGAACTGCTCGTACCACTTCACGCCCAAGCCTTGGAGGGTTTTCACCGCCGTCCCGGCAAACTCCAGCGCTTTATTGGTGCTGAGCGGCCGGACGTACTCGGCGGTCTCCATCACCCACTTTCGCTGCTGCTCGTTGAGGCTGTCCCAGGTCTTCTGGCTCATCCAGAGGTGGAAATTGTTCGCCTCGTGCTCGGTCTTGTTCAGGACCGGGGCCGCCTCGTAGTGCTTCGCCTTCAGGTAGTTGTCGTTCCCGTTCTCGGCGATATCCACCAGGCCGGTCTGCAGCGAGGTGAATACCTGCCCGAAGGGCATATGCACCGGCGTCGCCTTGTAGGCCTGACCAAAAAACGCGTCCTCCGTCTTCGTCGCCTGGACCCGCACCTTCTTCCCGGTCACGTCCTGAAGTCCGGAGATCGTGAACTTCGAGTACATGTTCCGCATGCCGAGGGTCATCAGGCCGAGCGAGAACGCACCCTGGACATTGTCCGTGATCATCTTCTTGAAGGTCGCGTTGATGGTGGGGTCGTTCACCACTTTGGCGAGATGCGGCTCGTCCCGGAACACGAAGTGCAGCGAGAACACACCCGACTGGGGGACCGACGTTGACGTGTTGGCGGTGGAGTTGATGGCGAAATCAATGTCGCCCTGGCGGACCTTCTGCGCCATCTCGGGCTCCTGTCCCAGAGCACCGCCCGGGAAGTGCCGGACCCGCATGGTCCCGCCGCTCAGCTCTGCCAGCTTCTTGTCGAACTCCACTGCGCAGAAGCCATAGGCCGTGTCAGCGGGCTGGTCATGGCCAAACGTGAAGCTTCGGGGTTCCGCGGCGCGCACCCTAGTCGTCTTCCCCAGAACCGTGGCGCCAATGCCGACTGCCGCCGACTGAATCAGGAACGATCGTCGAGAGAGCATTTCAATCTCCTTTCAATAGACGAACCACCATTGCACTCACCATCAGTACCCAGATCGGATTTTCTAGCCGTAATCCCTGATAGTGTCAACAACAAATCCTCGGAGGTCCCGTCAGCGGGCCGAAATCATGACCAGCGCCTCTCTATCGGTCTCTTTCTAGAGTCCAAGGTCCACCCCCTGCGCACGCAGCGCCTGCTGCAACTCCGAAATGTTGAGCGTGGCCGGCGCGACTCCCGCTCGGAGGGCGAGCGCCGCGGCCGTCCCGGCTGCCTCACCCGTTGCGGAGCAGACCGGGATCAGCCGGAGCTGCCCCATGGCCTCTTCCTCCGCGGAGATGCAGCGCCCCGCCACGAGCAAATTGTCGATGCCCTGCGGGAGCAACGTCCCGAACGGCAATCGAATCGAGTCCTCCGCATAGGGCTTTGCCACCGTGTCGGCAAATTTCGTATTCCGGACTTCCTGCATGTTCGGCGAGATGCCGCCCAGGATCTGGCGTGTGGCTCGTACTCCAAGAATCGGGGAGGTCAGCTCGATCCAGGATCCTTCAAACCCCGGCATATGTTTCTGGAGGTAGGCAACCAGCCGCATGACGTGTTCTCGGGTGATCAACTCGGCCTGCGTGAGCTGCTTTGGGTCCAGCGCGTCCACGCCCCGGAGATTCCCCGACCAGACGTTGATCTCGCCGGGGTGGATCAGGCATTCGGCGTGCACGCCGGGGGTCCCCCACTCCAAGGTCGTGCCCAAATCAAAGGCGAGCTCTCCGCGCCGCACGGCGTCCGTCACGACGTTCTTGAGATTGCTCCAGTTGCCGACCCGGCTCAGCACCTTGTCCACATCCACGCCGGCCATGTTGAACATCATCGTGATGGGTTTCTTCACCACTCGAAACGGCGCCTGCGCAAAGGCGGCGACGTCGGCATCGCCCGTGGCATCCACCACCATCCTCGCGCGAATCGCCTGCCGCCCCGCCTTGTTTTCGATCAGCACCCCCTTGACCGCGCCCTCTTCCACGATGCTCCCCACGATGAGCGTGTGCAGGAGCAATTGCACCTGCTGCTCCCCCAGCATCTGCACCAGCTCGTATTTCACCACCTCCGGGTCGATGGCGTGCATCTTCAGGGCGATCATCTCGGCGCCCGGCTTCTGCAGGGGGGCGTAGACTCCTTTTGCCAGAAGCCGCTCGCGAATCTCGCGATTGATGCCGTTGTCCAGGGGGGGTGTGGTGATGACGAGGCCTCCGGTGACGAGGCCCCCGAGGAATCCGTAGCGTTCGACCAGCAGAACCTTCACCCCAATTCTCGCGGCGCAGACCGCGGCGGCCACGCCGGCAATCCCCCCGCCGCAGACCAGCACGTCCACTTCCGACGTGACGGGAATTTTCCGTTCCGGTTCGATGATCCAGTCCATCTGGCCCTCCTTATTCCGTGACGACTTCCTTCAGCACCTTGATGACGGCGCGCCCCTTGAGAACCGCCTCCTCATGCTGATTCCGGCAGACAACAGACAGATTGACGATGTGCCTTTCGGCAACGACATCTTCCACTGTGGCCTCGGCCGTGAGCGTGTCCCCGAACCGCACCGGGCCGGTGAAATCGAAATGCAGCTCCTTGATCACCGCGGCACAAACGCCGGCACCCTGGAGCGGCACGCCGATCACGGTGGAAACGAGTCCAACCGCAATCCCGCCGTGCGCGATGCGCCCGCCGAAGCGTGTTCGCTTGGCGAGCTCCTGGTTGAAGTGAATCGGGTAGAAATCGCCGGAAATCGCCGCGAACAGCGCGGAGTCGGTTTCCGTGACGGTCTTGGTGAACCGCGCCCTGTCGCCAACATGGTAATCCTGGATGGTCGTCCGCCGGGTCTCCATCCGCTCCAGAGGTGCGACTCCTTGCATGCGCTCGCTGCTGCATGCGCGCGACGTCCGCGTCGGTGTATCCGAGCTCCCGAAGGATCTCGGCACTGTGCTCGCCCGATGCCGGCGGCAGCCGCCGGACGGCGGCCCGGCCGCTCGAGAACTCCAGCGGAAACCGCAACAGCCGGACGCGGCCGGCAATCGGGTGATCGACCTCTTCCGTGACGTCCGCATCCTTCACCGCCGGGTCGGCGAAGACCCCGTCGTAATCCAGGACCGGCGCCGCCCAGATGCCCTTCGGGACCAGGTACTCCACCCACTCGTCCGTGGTGCGCGTTCGGATGACGGGCTCCAGGAGCCGGGAGACCTGCTCGCGCGCGGGATGGTTGAACCGCTCCGTCGCCAGCGGCGCCAGTTCCGGCAGTTGCAAAGCGTCCTGCAAGACCGGCAGCGGCGACATCGAGAGAGCCAGATACCCATCCTTCGTCTCATAGATCCCGTACGGGCCGGGATGGATCATGCTGGCGAGGCTGGTCGGGCTCTTCCGCAACTGCGCCCCGTTGAGGTGGTACATCAGGACCTCGAGCTGGAGGTCGAGCGCGGCGCGCAGCATGGTCACCTCGACCTTCTGCCCCTTGCCGGTGCGGGTGCGGTCGAACAGCGCGGCCAGGACCCCCATCGCCAGGAGCGCCGCGCCGTGCTGGTCCACCACCGGGCCGCCGACCGCGGTGGGCGGCTGGCCCGCCCGGCCCGAGAGATTGGCAAGGCCACTCATCGCCTGGATAAGCAAGTCCTGGCCGGGGCGGTCCCGGTAGACGCTCCCCTCGCCGTACCCGGATCCGGAGACATAGATGAGCCGGGGGTTCAGCGAGGCGGCCTCCTCGTAGCCTAAGCCCAGCCGCGCCATCACGCCCGGGCGGAAATTCTGCACCAGGACATCGGCGTCGGCGATCAGACGCTTGGCGACTTCGATCCCCTCGGGCTGCTTGAGATCCAGAGCGAGACTGCGCTGGTTGCGGTGGGCGCAGAGAAAGAAGGTGCTCACCCCATTGAGAAACAGATCGCACCCGGCCCAGTTGCGCTCGAACAGCTTCCCGCCGGGCGGCTCGATCTTGATCACGTCCGCCCCCATGTCGGCGAGATACTGGACGCCGGCAGGTCCGAGGAGAAACTGGGTAAAGCTCAAGATCCGGACCCCCTGTAGGAGGCCCAGCGGTGCACCGGATTCCATTGCATCCCTCCAAAGACTGTTCAAGTTGAATCGTTTTCAAGCGACGTTCCCGACAATCATTTTGCCAGAGGGAATCCTACCGTCTCAGATGGCTGCGCACAAAGGCGATCGCGTCCTGGGTGCTGGCCCCCGGGGTGAAGACCTCGGCGATGCCGCAGGCCCGAAGCTTGGGAATGTCGACGTCCGGGATCGTTCCCCCGCCGAACACCATCATGTCTTCGATCCCCCGCTCCTTGAGCAGGTCCATCACCTTCGGGAAGAGGTACATGTGCGCTCCGGAGAGGCAGCTCATCCCGATGACATCCACATCTTCCTGGATCGCCGTGCTGACGATCATCTCCGGAGTCTGCCGAAGGCCGGTGTAGATCACTTCCATCCCCGCATCCCGCAGGGCGCGGGCCACCACCTTGGCCCCCCGGTCGTGCCCATCGAGTCCGGGTTTCGCAATCAGGACGCGAATCTTCCGTGTCTCATTCATCGCTTCTCTCTCCCGCACCGGAGCCTCTCCCACATTCGAGCATTCCCTCGAATCGCCAAGCCGATGCCGCGTGTTCACAGCGCCGCGGCGACCAGCTCCGCCACGTCCAGCACGCGCACAGAATCCATTCTCGCCTGTCCGCTCGAACTCCACAGGTCGCACCCCCGGGATCCCTCGCAGGATCTCCCGAGGCGGGGCGTAGATCCCGTTGTGCCGCCCAAGATAGCACGAATCATGGTACGCCACACGCTGTTCCAGCGGCTTCACCGGCCGCACCCGCTCCTCGTGCAGCAGCGGAACATGCGCAGGGCGGGCGCAGTCCCCGCCTCCTCCCCGGACGCCTCGACGCGAAACACAGATACTCAGCCCAGACATTTCACCGCAAAGCTCGCAAAGATCGCAAAGCGTGCCAGGATCTGTGCGGACCACGGATGGAAACAGCGGGGCTTTCTTTGCGCCCTTTGCCTGCCTGAGCGTTCCGCACGCAGACAGGCGCGCTTTGCGGTTCAACTTTCCGTCAGCGCCTTCACCTTGGCCGTGAACGGCGAGAGGACGGCCTTGAAGTCCCCCACGATCCCCAGGTGTGCCACCTTGAAGATGGGAGCATCCGCATCGGTGTTGATGGCCACGATCGTCTTCGAGCCGGTCATCCCCGCCAGGTGCTGGATGGCGCCCGAGATCCCGACCGCGATGTACAGCTCGGGGCTGACGCTCTTCCCCGTTTGCCCCACCTGCCACGAGAGGGGAACCCACCCCGCATCCGTGGCGGCGCGGCTCGCCCCCACCGCGCCCTTCAGCGCCTGCGCCAGCTCTTCGAGTTGCCGGAACGGCTCGGGCCCCTTGAGGCCGCGTCCGCCGCTCACGATCACCCGCGCATTCTCCAGCTTGACGCCGCGGACCTCCTCGTCAATCCTACTGAGCACCCGCGTGGGGAACAGGCTCGGGTCCAGGCGGATCTCCATCCGGACTTCTTCACCGCCCGCTTCGAGCCGGCTCTCCGCCGGCTCCATGCTGCGCGGCTTGACCGTCCCGATGACGGGGAGCCGGGTCGCCTCGATCTCGATGATGCACCGCCCGCCATACCGCTGGCGGCGGAATCGCACCGCGCCCGCCTCTGTTCCGACCCCCATCACTTCGGTCACAAGTCCCGCCTGCAGGCGGTGCGCCAGCCGGGGCGCTACCTCTCGACCACACGAGTCATCGGGCATCAGGACGACCTGAACCGCCACTCTGGGCACGACCTCCGCCAGCGCCGCCACGACCGCCTCGGGCCGCGGGTCGGGTAAGAGAGGGTCCTCGACCCACAAGACCTGATCCGCTCCTCCGGCGAAGAGGCCGGCCGCCAGCCCCTCCACACGTTCGCCCAGCACCGCAGCCTTCACCTTCCCCTGCGTGCCATCGGCCAGACATCGAGCGGCCCCCAGGACCTCCAGCGCATTTCGCGAGGGAAGAGCCTCCCGCTCATTCACCACGACGAGGACGTCGACCATCGCTCTGCCTCCAGTCAGATCACTTTCAGCTCGCGGAGCCGCTCCGCCAAACGCTCGGCCTGCTCCGCAGGCGTGTCGCCATCCATCAGTTCGCAACGCGAATCCCGCTGCGGAATGGTCACTTCCCGCAACTGGAGCCGCTGACCCGCCGCCCCGACCGTGGCCATGTCCAGGCCCAGATCGGCCGCTTTCCATACCGGGACCGTCTTCCGGGCGGCCACCATGATGTCTTTCAGCTTGGAATATCGAGGGACATTGCTGTCGTCGCTTAAGATGCCGGCAACCAGCGGAAGCGGCGCTTCGACGACCTCGTACCCGTCCTCCACGATCCGGCGGGCTGCCACCTTCCCTTCCCTGACTTCGATCCGACTCACGAACGTGAGACAGGCGAGGCCGAGCTCCTCCGCCAGCAGCGGGCCCATCACCTTGTCGCCGGTGTCCCCGGACACGCAGCCGACAAGGACTAGGTCGGGCGTACCGATCTTCCGAATCGCTTTTGCCAGGATATGGGCGACCCCGAACGGATCGGAGCCCGTCAGGGCGGGATCCGTCACCAGCACCCCCGCATCCGCCCCCATGCCCATGGCGCTCTTGACCGCCCCCTGGGCTTCCGGCTCACCCAAGCTGAGCGCCGTGACCGTGCCGCCGAGCTTCTCCTTGAGCTGCAACGCCACCTCCATTGCATTCTGATCGTAGGCGCTGATGACCAGCGAGAGACCGCCCCGGACCTGGCGCTTCGTGGCAGGGTCCAGCTTGAACTGCTCGGTGGGAATCTCCGGGTCGATGATCTGTTTGACGCACACGACGATATTCATTCATCAATCTCCAGACTCGCGGTGATGGGGCACAGAAGCATATCACACCGCCTCCAGGTCGGGGAGGTCTCGGTGGTGACATAGGAGAGGAAGGGCAGATAGGTGCGGGATGACTGACAATCTCCGCACGGGGTCGGAATTGGGCCGCTAAGATCGCCAAGAACGCAACGATGAGATCGGTCGTTATTCGGAAGTTCCGTTTTACCCCCGGAGAAGTCGCGCCGCCACGAAGCAGGCATACCCAAAGTGGGAAAGGAGCGGCGATTGTGGTATGGTGAATCGGTCATTCCGCAGGCAACGAAAGTTGATCAGCCAGCGACCTCTGTGGAGACATCGCCCGTGACCATTGACCAGTTCATCGCCAAGTGGAAGAAGGCCGAGCTGAAAGGGCGCGCAGCCGCACAGGAGCACTTCATTGACCTGTGCCGCCTGGTGGGGCACCCGACTCCGGCGGAAGCAGACGCAACCGGGAGCACCTTCTGCTTCGAGAAGGGCGCGGCCAAGCATGGCGGCGGAGACGGTTTCGCGGACGTCTGGAAGCAGGGCTTCTTCGGCTGGGAGTACAAGGGGAAGCGGAAAGATCTGGAGGCCGCCTACGACCAGCTCCTGCGCTACAAGGACGCCCTGGAGAATCCACCCCTCCTGGTCACCTGCGATCTCGACCGCTTCGTCATCCGGACCAACTTCACGTACACCGCGCCGGCCGCCTTCGAATTCCGGCTCGACCAGATGGCGGAGCCCCGGAACATCGAGATCCTGCGGGCCGTCTTCTTCAATCCCGAAGCCCTGAAACCCGGCAAGACCAGCCAGGCTATCACCCAGGAGGCCGCCGAGCGGTTCGCGACCATCGCCGAGGCCATGCGCCAGCGAGGCCTGGATTCGGAGCACGTGGCCCATTTCCTGGACCGAGTGGTCTTCTGCCTGTTCGCCGAAGACGTCAACCTTTTGCCCGACAAGATCTTTACCCGGATTGTGGAAAAGGCCGGCGGCGATCCGGCGAGATTCGGCCACTTCCTCGGCCAGCTCTTCGCCGCCATGGTCAAGGGTGGCGAGTTCGGTCTGGAGAGCATCAAGCACTTCAACGGGAGCCTATTTGATGATGCCTGGATGCCGGAGTTGACAGCCGAGGATGTCAAACGGATCGCCGACACCTCCGGGCTCGACTGGAGCGCGGTGGATCCCAGTATCTTCGGCACCCTTTTCGAGCGAGGATTGGACCCTTCCAAGCGGTCCCAGCTTGGGGCTCACTTCACCAGCAAGGCAGACATCGAGCTTCTAGTCGACGCCGTAGTGATGCAACCGCTTCGCCAAGAATGGGCCGATGTCCGTCAGACCATCGAGTGTTTGCTGACCACCGGGAAGAAGAAACCGGGACCGGGCACCACCAAACGACTCAACCCCGCAGAACTCCGCAAGGCCAGCCGGTCTGCGGAGAGCCTCCTCCACCAGTTCCTCGTCCGGCTCCAGAACATCAAGGTGCTGGACCCGGCCTGCGGGTCCGGGAACTTCCTGTACGTCACTCTTCAGAGGCTCTAGGACCTAGAAAAAGAGGTCAGTATCTTCTCCACCAACAACGGCCTCAGGGGCTTCTTGCCCCTCGTCGGCCCCTGGCAGCTCTGCGGTATCGAGATCAATCCGTACGCATTCGACCTCGCGCAGATGACGGTGTGGATCGGCTGGCTGCAGTGGATTCGCAGCAACGGATTCGGATTTCCCTCGGAACCGATTCTGCGGCGTCTCGACCAAAACTTCCAGTGCCACGATGCCATCTTGGATCTTTCGAACCCCGCCAATCACAAAGAGCCCGAATGGCCCAAGGTGGACTTCATCATCGGGAATCCACCATTCCTGGGGGGCAAGTTTCTGCGCCGGGAACTGGATGATGGCTATGTGAACCAGCTCTTTTCTATCTGGAACGAGCGGGTCCCCGCCGAGGCCGATCTCTGTTGTTACTGGTTTGAGAAGGCGCGCGCCCATATTCAGGCTGGACGCTGCTGGCGGGCGGGCCTCCTGGCCACCCAGGGAATCCGCGGGGGCGCCAACCGAGAGATCCTGAAGAGGATCCAGGATACCGGCGGGATCTTCTGGGCGATCTCGGACAAGGAGTGGATTCTGGATGGCGCCAACGTCCACGTCAGCCTCATCGGATTCGATGATGGCAGCGAGAAGACCCGGATGCTCGACGGAACGGCCGTGTCCACCATCAACGCTAACCTGTCCACGGCGACGGACATCACGCAGGCGCGGATTCTACCGGAGAACCAAGGTATCGCCTTCATGGGCGACACCAAGGTCGGCCCGTTCGAGATTCCCGAGGCCCTTGCCCAAGCGTGGCTGTCGCTCCGCAACCCGAACGGCAAATCCAATGCTGATGTCGTTCGGCCGTGGGCCAACGGTCTGGAGGTCACACGGACGCCGCAGCGACTCTGGATCGTGGATTTCCCTCCAGGGATATCCGAGGCGGAGGCCGCCCAGTACGAGGCCCCCTTCGAATACATCCGGACCCATGTGAAGCCCTATCGTGAGAAGGCAAGGGCGAGTGAAGAATGGTGGAATCATTCTCGCCCTCGCCCCGACATGCGCAAGGCCCTCAAAGGCTTGTCACGATTCCTCGTAACGCCGAGGGTGTCCAAACACCGCATATTCGCTTGGCTGAACGGTTATGTCTTACCGGACTGTCAATTGATCGTGTTCGCCCGCGCTGACGATTATTTCTTTGGCATCTTGCATTCACGGATTCATGAAGTCTGGGCGCGTTCTCAGGGGACGCAGCTCCGGGAAAAGGAATCTGGCTTTCGGTACACCCCGACCACGTGCTTTGAGACGTTCCCATTCCCGAAGCCAACTCCTTCCCAGGAACAGACCATCGCGGAGGCCGGTCGGCAGAACTGGTTGGGGGATCGATCGGACAAGAAAAGGACGCTGACGGCGCTCTATAATCAGCGGCCCACCTGGCTTACTGACGCCCATGCGAAGTTGGACACTGTAGTCTGTGCGGCCTACGGATGGGATCCCAGCATTGACAACGACGAGATCCCGCGCGAACTCCTCGCGTTGAATGCGTTGCGCTCTACTCCCCTTACTCTGGCGTCTGCTTAACACGACGTTATGTTTAGGCGGATCAAGGGACGGGCTATCGGTATACGTCCTTGCGATGGTCGAGGAAGACGACCTCTACAGCCAACCTCGGAAAGCGGTATATAATGCGGAGGGTACTGTGACGGTAAGACCGCAGACCTTCGAACTCCCCCTTTAGCCTCTTGCCAAGAAGAGGATTTATGGAAAGCTCCCGGAGTGCGGCCTTGAGTTGTTCTTGCAAACGCGCATCAAGGGCCTCAAGAACCTTCTCGGCCCGGCGAGAGATTCTAACGTCTCTTGGCTCTGGCATGCAGGGGTTCTCCGAAGACCTTTTCGAACGAGCGCGATCGTCCCGCCTTTAGATCCTCCAACCCCCCGTGGATGCCCCGAACGGACTCCGGACTGGAGAGCAGTTCCAGCGTCTCCACCCAGCTCTCGTACTCCTCGAAAGCCATCATGACCGCCTCGGGCTTCCCATTCCTGGTAATGATCACGCGGTCCATGAGCCGGCGCATCCGGCTCACCAGTTCAGGGAGCGTCTGTCGCACCTCTGACACAGGAACTGTCTTCACCATGGGTCGCTCCTCTTGTACAGAATTGTGAACAAGGTAGACCACAGGTCTTTGCTTGTCAAGGCTGCTATGCCTTCCGATGTAAAGACGGAGGGAGCGACCTGGAGGGTGAATGAATCGGTTGTGGGAGGCCGCCGGTGCCCTACCGCGTTGGCTGATCGAGGCGGAAGACCATTTGCGTCGGGCGCACGAAGCGCAGGGCGATGATCAGGAGAATCATGACCATGGTCATGTACATCACGGCCATGGCGTCCACCGAATAGACGGGGCGGACCCCGCCCGCAAAGACGTTATAGAAGAGAGCTACGACCAGCGTCTGAGAGCCGGCTCCCGACACCAGGAAGGTCAGCTCGAAGTTCGAGACCGTGTTCACGAGGACGAGAAGCCCAGCCGTGAGGAGACCGGGCAGGGTGAGCGGCAAGAGAACGCGGCGGAAGATCTGGAACCGGTTGGCCCCCATCATGGCCGCGCCCCACTCGAGGTTGATGCTGATCTGCTCGAAGAAGGGCATCAGGATGAAGATGGCCAGAGGGACCATGGGGACCATCACGGCCAGGATGACGCCGGTCACGGAGCCGCCGATCCCGTACCGGAACATGGTGGTCGCCAGCGGGATGCCGTAGGTCATCTGGGGGATGAGGAGTGGCAGGAAGTAGAGCAGGAGCAGGAGTGGCTTCCAGCGGAAGCTGCGGCGGGCCAGGATGTACGCGGCGGGGAACCCCATGAGCAGGGCCAGGATCACCACGGTCAGGGCCACGAAGATCGTCACCCCGAGGACCTGGGCCAGGCCGAACTCCCGCCAAGCGTAGCTGTACCATTCTGTGGTGAGGGAGCGAGGGAATGGCGTCCCGAACCAGCGCTTGGCGAACGAGCTCACCACAACGTGGCTCACGATGCCCAGTAGGTTCAGGATGAACCCCAGCACGAACATGTACACTGCCAGTCCCCACAGTCGGCCGCGCATAGGTTTTCCTCAGTGACGAATAATCCCGGAACTCACAAGGCCAAGGTAAAACTGACAACAGACAACCGATAACCGGGCAATCTTCGAAGTTCTTCTACTTGGCCCGTTGTCAGTTGTCGGTTTCTCATTTTCAATTTCCAATTGGCGCCCTCACCGCTTCCCCACCCCCATGGTCGCCGTCGTGACCATTCGCTTGCGCAGCAGGAGGATGACAAGCAGGCCGGCAAGCTGGAAGAGCCCCATGATCACCGCGATGGCCGAGGCGTAAGGCATGTCAAACATCTCGAAGGCCTGCGCATAGGCGGCGATGGCGATGGTCCGGGTGGAGCCCGAGGGTTGCCCCAGCATGATGGCCGAGGCGAAGGTGCCGAAACTCATGACAAAGACCAAGGCAAAAGCAATAGCGAGTCCCGGGGCGATCAGGGGCAGCATGACCCGCCGAAAGACGGTCCAGGGGTTTGCCCCGAGCGTACGCGCCGAGTTTTCGATGCTCGGATCGATGCCCGAGATGTAGCCCAGTAGCATGAGGAAGCAAAAGGGAAATTGCTGCATGAAGAGGGAGAGCATCACTCCGGTGAAGTTGTGGGTGAGCTCCAACCCGTCCTCTAGGATGCCCAGGCCCAGGAGCAGTTGGTTGAACCACCCCTTCCCGCCGTAGAAACCCAGGATCCCCTGAGCCAGCAGGATCACGCCGAGTGTGATGGGGAGGACCAGGATCGTGGTGATGGTCCGCTCCATGGCGATCCCCCGGCGCATGTTGTAGGCGAAGAGCAGGCTGATGGCCACCACCACGATGGTGTTGGGGACGGCGAGGCGGAAGGTGATCCCCACGGTCTTGTACTGGTACTGGTCGGTGAAGAAGGCGATGTAGTTGGCCAGGCTGAAGCCGGACACCTTGAGCGGGTGGACACTCATGTAGATGCCGTAGAGGAACGGATAGACGAAGAGCACCAGGACATACAAGAGCGAGGGGAGCAAGCACGCGATTGCCAGCAGGTCCAACTCGCTCGGCTCGCCGGTGCGTGCGCGCCTCATGCCGTCCCTCCGGAGCCCTCCGCCGGGAGGAAGATGACCTGGTCCGGCGGGAGGACCACGGTCACGTTCTCCCCCAGAGACATCCGGGCGGCCGTCCGCACGAAGAGACGTCCGCCGGCTTCCAGCGTCATGATCGCCTCATGCTCGCGCCCCAGGTATTCGACGATGTCCACCTTGGCTCGGAACGCGTTCGGACCGGCGGCGTCTCCGCCGACCACGACATCGTCCGGACGGATGGCGGCCATCACCGAGGCGCCGGGGGCGAAGGAATGCCGGGTCTTGCCCCGGATCGTCATTCCGCTGCCCGCGGCCTCCACGCCCCGGTCCGGCCCGAGGGCCACGACCTGCGTCGGGAAGAAGTTCCGGAACCCCATGAAGTCCGCCACGAAGATGTTGAGGGGCTGGTCGTGGATCTCCTGCGGCGGACCCGCCTGAATCAGGATGCCGTCCTTCATCACCACGATCCAATCCGACAGCGACAGGGCCTCCGTCTGGTCGTGGGTCACGTAGATGGAGGTGAGACCCAGGCTGGTATGGATCCGCTTGATCTCGGCGCGCATCTCGATCCGCAGCTTAGCATCCAGATTCGAGAGCGGCTCGTCCAGGAGCATGAGGCGCGGGTGCAAGATCAAGGCCCGGGCGATGGCGATCCGCTGCTGCTGGCCGCCGGAGAGCTGCCCCGGGTAGCGCCCCTCGAAGCCGGGAAGCTGGACCAGCTCCATCATCTGCTGGACTCGATCGGTGATCTCCGCAGCCGGCCGGCGCTGGAGCTGCAGACCGAAGGCGACATTGGCAAAGACGGTCATGTGCGGGAACAGCGCATAGTTCTGGAAGACCATGCCGAACCCCCGCTTCTCGGGCGGCAGGTGATCGATGCGCTCTCCGTCGATCCAGACCTCGCCATCGGTGGCGGGGATCAGCCCGGCGATGATGTTCAGGGCCGTGGACTTGCCGCAGCCGCTGGGCCCCAGAAACGTGATGAACTGCTTGCCGCGGACCTCCAGGGCAAAGTCCCGCAGCACGGTCTTCGTCCCAAACCGCTTGGTGATCCGGAATCGCAGCGATTCAATCGTCTCTTTCATGGTCTCCCGCCGAGGTGGAATCAAGGGGAGAGCCCTCGATCAGGGCCCTCCCCTGGGTGAGTATCCGTTGCCCCGAACTACTGCTGCTTGATTTGCTGCGCGCCGATCTCTCGGTCCCAGCGGTCCATCGCGTACGTCAGCTCTTTGAAGTCGAGCTGTGGAGCCATCTTGTACTTCTTGCCGGTGCCGATCAGATCATACTCGGGCCGCCAGTGCTCCTTGACGAGGTCCCGGATATCCGCCGGCGCCTTGTCAAAGGTCGCCGCCTTGATGGACGGACCGATGAAGGCCTTCCAGGTCAGAACTTGCTGATCGACACGACGCATGAACTTCATGAGATCCAGGAGGACGTCCACCTCGTTCTGGGGCACGCCCTTCGGGATCCCCCAGTAGTGGCCGTCGACGACGAAGGTGGTGTTGTCCAGCACGGTGATCTTGGCATCCGGCGGGACCACCCCCTCGGCCCGGGGTTTCATGTCCCACTCCATGATGCCGGCGATCATCCAGCGCTGGTCCTGGGCGAACTCCCGGAGGGTGAACAGGGTGCCCGTGGGGTAGTACTCCATGGACTTCCCCAGCTCCTTCATGAAGGCCCAGGCCTTGTCCCAGCCCTTCTCCGGATCCATGGGTGCCTTGTCGCCCAGGATGTACGGCAGGCCGCACATGATGGATCGGCCGGGGCCGCTGTTGGCCGGGCGAGCATAGAGGAACCGCTTGGGGTTCGCCTTGGCCCACGCCAGCAGCTCGTCCGCGGTCTTGGGGGGTTTCTGCACCTTCTTCGGGTTGTAGACGAACACGGGCCCGCCGGCATTTCCCACGACCGGCATGAGCGAGCCGCCGCCCGAATCCTGGAGCACCTTCCCCGCGTCGGTCAGCTCGTCCCTCGGAAACATCTTGTCGTACTTGGGGAACAGCTCGATGAGCTGCTTGTTGGCGGCGAGCACCGAGCCGGCATCCTGCCCGGTGAGCACCAGGTTGATGTCCGCCCGCCCTGCATCCTGCTGCGCCTTGATCTTGGCGGGCGTCTCTGGGGCCGGCCCGCGCTGGATCTTGATCTCCTTCACCTTGTCGGGATTCGCCTTCTTGTAGTTCTCGATGATCACCTGGGTGGAGGCGAGATCGCCGCCGTTGTCGATGATCGAGATGGTGATGGGCTGCCCGGCGGAGCCGGCGCCCGGAAACGCGAAAACCAGCAGCGTCACCAGCGAAACTCCGATCAGAAGCCAACCGTTCCTCTTCCAGCCTTGCGACATCATCCACCTCCTGCGGCGATATTCCGCGCCGCGTTGTCAAGAAGACCGGCGCCCCGAGGGAGCGCGGGATGAGATTGCCCATGGCCGAAAGGCAAAATCCGGGGACATGGTACGCGGCATGGGCGTTGTCCTATATTGAACGGAATTCAACATATGGCAACCCTCTATCCAAAGTCAAGAGCGGATTCCGATCTTGATCCAGCGCAGCCCTCAGCCGATCCGCTGTCGCACCTTCTTCCACGACAAGGTGATCAGAAAGCTCTCGGCCATGTTCTCGATCATGCTGGAGAACTTCCCCATCGGCACCGAGAAGCTGAGCGTCTCACGGGGTACGTATGGACGCGCCGAAACGTCGAACATCCCCAGGACGGCACGGGGGCGTGCGGCCTGCCGCTCGAGATAGGGATACTGCACGATCGAGCCGCACCCGGCGCAGAAGGGGCAGGTGACGCCGTTCGGCTCGGCCTCGTCGAAATTGGCGAGCGTGAACAGGCCCGACAAAACATCCGGCGACGCGAAGAAGATCACCACCTCCGGGGTATCCGTCTCCTCCAGGGCATCCCAGCGCTTGAAGACGATTGACTTGGCCGGCGCGACGAATCGCGGCCCCTGCTCGACGAATTCCCGCACCAACTGAGGAGACTTCTTGTACCGCTCGCCTTCGAGAACACCGGCGAGTCCGCATGACAGAAAATGCTCGAAGTTCGGTCGGAGCTCCTGGCTAAAACCGAGATACCGACGGGCACCAGCACATCCGACGGCTTGCACGTCAAACTGGAGAGACTGCCCCTTTCGCACCGCGGCCAAGGCACCGACGATACACTGGTGCTCCTGGGCAATCTTCGCCGGTTCCGCGCAGTCTTCCCGGTCGGTGTAATAGAAGGTGATGGGAAGTTCAGCCCCGCCAAAGTACCGCTGCCAGCTTGACACGAATTGATCCCGCATCTTCAGGTCCATTGCGCCCCCTCTTTCCTCTCGGAATGACACTCACTTATACTGGGAGCACGCCAGCTCCTTGCATGTCAGGAATTCCAGCAACACTGGAATTCCTTCCTGCGTCTTCCGGATGCCGCGCCGGATCGCCGGAACGATCTCGCTCGGCCGGGTGACCCGCTCCCCGTAGCCGCCGAACGCCTTGGCCATGTCGGCATAGTTGCCGGAAATGTCGGTGCTCCGATACTTCTCCGTTGCCGTTCTCATGACCGGAAGCTCCATGGCCATGGAGAAGTTGTTGAGCAGGATGGACAGGATGGGGATGCGCTCGCGGACCGCCGTCTCGAAATCCATGCCCGTCATGCCGATCGCCGCGTCGCCCCAGACGTTGATGCAGAGCTTGTCCGGCTGGGCCAGCTTGGCCCCCAGAGCGAGACCCAGGCCATAGCCGAGCTGGGTGGTCTTCCCCCAGCCGATGTAGCTCAGCGGCGTCACACTTCTCCAGAAGGGCGAGAGCTGGTCGCGCGGGCTCCCGGCATCGTGCGTGATGATGGTCGTGGCAACGTCCACCGTGTGAAGGAGATCCCAGATCACCCGGTACGGCGAGAGCGGCGTATCCTGCGAGGTCAGCTTCGGCATCCATTCCGCCAGCCACTCGCCCTCGACCTTCTTGATCTCCTCCGCGACACCCGCCGCCCGGCCGCGCGGTTTCCCGCGCAGCCGGTCCCGCACCTCGGCCACCAGGGCGTCGAGGGTCAGGCTCGCATCCCCGACCAACCCGTGCTGCGCGATCACATTCTTGTTGAGATCGGTCGGATCCAGCGTGGCGTGGACGATCATCTTGCCCTTTGGGATCGGCACGGCGAAGTTGCTGGTGGTAAAACTGCAACCGATCCCGAAGACTAGATCGGCGTTTTGCACAAAGTGGAACACGGTTTTGGGGATGGAACGCCCGCCGGATCCCGCCGAGAGCGGGTGCGTCTCGGGGAACGCGCTCTTCCCCGACAGGCTCGTGACGACCGGGGCTTCCAGCAGCTCGGCCAGCTCGCGCAACCGCTCCCAGGCCTGGGCGTAATGTACCCCTTGCCCCGCGTAGATCATGGGCCGCACGGCGGCAACCAGGACCTCTGCCGCCTTGGACACCGCCTGCGGGTCCGGCCCGGACCGGGCGCGAAACGTCGGCTGGTACGCAAGCGGCTCGGGCGCCTCCTCGGGGAAGACGTCCACCGGGATCTCCACCACGGCGGGCCGCTGCCGTCCATTGCGCGCCTGGGTAAAAGCCCGCCGCAGCACATCCGAAACGGCGTCGGCGCAGTTGAGCTGCTCGACCCACTTGGTGATGTGCTGATAGTTAAGGTAAGCGTTGAAGAACGGGTCGTAGTTGTTGAGCCGGCGCGGGTAGCCCGCCGCCAGCACCACCAGGGGAACCGACTCGCTATACGCCTGCGCGATCCCGCCGAAGGCGTTCTCGGCCCCGGGGCCGTGCTGAAGGGCAAAGACCCCGATCTTCTTCCCCGAGGACAGGCGGCTCACCGCATCCGCCATGTGAAGTCCGACCCGCTCCTGGCGGACGATGATGGTCCGGATGTCCGCCGCCGCGGCGGCCTCGATCACCGGATTGACCGGGTAGCCGATCAGGAATTCGACTCCCTCGCGCTTCAGAATCTCCGCAACGGCGGCGGCAACTTTCATGGAAATCCTCCTTGAGCTGCAACCTGAGCAGGATAGAACGATCGAGAAGGAACGCGAACCGGGTTCCACGCTATCGAAAAGCGATGCGCACTGTCAAGAGAGTCGGGGGAGTTGTCTGGAAGCCGTAGCGGGCGAGGGTCTCAGGCGGCCAGGTCGGCCGAGTGCGGGCGCGGAGGCGAAGACACCTCGCAGTGGGCGAGAAACGCCTCCACGGCGGCGCGCTGCTCGGATGCGGTCGGGATCTGGAAGACGCGGTGGCGGAAGGCGGCGGAATCGGCCAGGCCCTTGGTGTACCAGCCGACGTGCTTGCGGGCGATCCGGACGCCCACGTCCTCCCCGTAGAACCGGTACAGATCGTCGAGGTGGGCGAGCAGAATGCGGCGAATCTCTCCCAGCTCGGGTGCTGGGAGATGCCGTCCCGTGGCGAGGAAGTGGAGGATCTCGCGGAAGATCCAGGGGCGGCCCAGCGCCGCGCGGCCGATCATGATGCCGTCCGCCCGCGTGGCCTCGAGGACCGCCCGGGCCTTCTCCGGGCCGTCGATGTCCCCGTTGGCGATCACGGGGATGCGGACCGCGGCCTTCACGGCGGCGATGGTGTCGTACTCGGCCTCACCGCCGAACATACAGGCCCGCGTCCGGCCGTGGACCGCGAGCGCCTGGATGCCGGCATCCTCGGCGATGCGGGCGACCTGAAGGGCATTCCGGTGCCCTTTGTCCCAGCCGGTCCGGATCTTCAAGGTGACTGGCACCCCTGCCGCTTGCACCACCGCCGTGAGGATTCGCGCCACGAGTTCTTCATCCCGAAGCAGCGCGGAGCCCGCCATCACGTTACAGACCTTCTTGGCGGGACAGCCCATGTTGATGTCGATGATCTGGGCCCCTTCCTCGACGTTATACCGGGCCGCATCCGCCATGAGATGCGGATCCGCACCCGCGATCTGGACCGAGACGGGCGGCGGCTCCCCGTCGTGGTTGGCCCGCCGTATCGTCTTGGCCGACCCGTAGAGGAGCGAGTTGCTGGTCACCATCTCGGTGACCGCCATCCCCGCACCCATGGCCCGGCACAGCAGCCGGAACGGCCGGTCGGTGACCCCGGCCATGGGGGCGAGCACCAGATTGTTCGCGAGTTGGTACGACCCAATGCGCATGTCGCTTGCCCTACCACAAATGAAAGACGGACAACCGACAATGCAAAACCGGCCAAGCGGTGTTCTCCATTGAGCGGTTCTCAATTGTCAGTTCTTCATTTTGCATTGGTCGTCACCCGCGGCCCGTCACACCGACATCGGACGAACGCATCGACCTTGCCGCTGATGACCGCGGTACTGCCGGGCACGTTAAGGACGTCGCATTCGGTGCCCAGGATGAAGGGGTGCCCGGCCTGCCCCATCCGATTCAGCAGCTCGCACGCCCGCTGCTCCACCTGTTCACGAGTGATCACGGCGTCCGAGTAGAAATGTTTGGAGGGCAAATTCCCGAAAAGCACGATGTCCTTCGGCACGATCCGGGCATCCTCCCACAGCTTCCGAGAGCTCCCCAGACTGAGGATCACCGGGTTCAGCGTGGTGAACTGACGCAGCATGTAGTCGTTCAGCTCGCCACAACAGTGAAAGATCAGATCCACGCCGTGCTGGTCTAGCACCGCTTTCACCCGGCGGTCCGAGGCGATCGGGTACCGCTCAAACACATCAGAGCCCGTCTCGATCTGCCTGGGCGAGACGTAGACGACGTTGGCTGCCGGCTCGGCCATGAAGATCGCCTTGGCGCCTGCCTGGATCTGCGCCGCCACCGAATGGAGGACGATCAGCAGGCTCAACTCGAGGGCGCGATCCATCAGCGCGACGTCCGGATCGTCCTCCGCCGTCATCCCCGACCCCGCCAGGTAGATCGGCGTGATCGGGTCCTTGAGCAGCTTGGTCATCAACGAGAACGGCCCGATCGTCATCCCGATCGGCACGAGGTCGGTACTGCTGGCGATATAGCCCACCGAATCGATGTGGGCATGGAGCGCCGGGTTCAGTGACTTGCGGAGTCCCTCCTTCACGCGGCTGGACGCCTCGGGTCCCGGGTCCGCGCCGAAATGGTACAGGGGGATGTCGGCGGCCGGAACTCCCAGGATCTCCAGCAGAACGGTCTTCTCCAGACTGAGGTCCATATGGGCGAAGGCCAGCGGCGTCCGATACCGCCGCGCCGTTTCCTCCACGACTCTCCCCAAGGCCTTGCCGTCCTTCAGAATCGTTTCCGGGTCCGGCTTCTCGTGCAAGACGAGATCCGCGCCGATGGGCATTCGCAGCCCGGATCGGGCGAGATCGAGATAGAACTGACGATTCATGATATAATCTCCCAAAGTTGACAGGATACGATACCGCCTGTAGTCTCTCACCCCCGGAGAGAGCGCGGCGAGGCGCACGCACGCCGAGAAAACGATGCGGCCACGTTTTCGCCGCGCACCTTGAAAGGAGCGTTATCATGTTTGGTTTGGGGTTCCCCGAATTGATTGTCATCTGCGTCATCGCGCTGCTGGTCTTCGGTCCAAAGAAGCTCCCCGATGCCGGGAAGGCCCTTGGACAGGCGATCCGCGGGTTCAAGTCGAGCATGGACGGCAAGGAGGAGGAGCGGCTGGGCGGCAAGACCTCCGACGCCGCCGCGACGTGCGCGGGTTGCGGAAAGGGCGTGGAGGCGGATGCGGCCTTCTGCCCGTCCTGTGGCCGCGCCCTGAAGGGGAAAGCCGCCTAGCCCGCGTTATTCACGAACAGTACCGTGAATTCTGCGAAGCCAATGACCAATGACTAAATTCCAATGACCAAGGGTGGGACGCGCGCCTGGCGCGCTGTCAGGGGCACGAATGGAGGCCCGGTTCGTTGTTGGTCATTGATCATTGGGAATTGGTCATTCTCCGGATTATTCGCGAAGGCGTTCGCGAATAATCCGGGCTAACGCCCCCCGCCATGGCGGGCACGATGGAGACTTCGTCCCCGGGCTTGAGTCCGGTGCTCATCCCGTGCAGGAACCGGATATCCTCCTCGTTCACATAGACATTGATGAAGCGGCGGACGGTCCCGTCGTCCTCGCGCAGCCGGCCCTTGAGCCCCGTGAAATCCTTCTCAATTTGGTCGAACATCTCCTTGATCGTCGCCGCCTCGACGTGCAGGTCTCCTTGTCCATTGGTGAGGGCCCGCAGCGGTGTCGGAATCCGAACGAGCACGTTCATGCCTCTGCATCCCCCTGCCTCGGTGAATACGCCGTCCCCGTCAGGCCTCGTGGGGGCCGGCCAGCATGGCCTCCAGGCGCCGCCGCACGCTCCGATCGGGCACCTTTTCGGCTGCTTCCACCAAGCGCCGACAGTGCGCGGCGGTCGCAAGGAAGTGCTGCAAGGCTCCCTCCGGAAGTTTCGTTCCCATCGACTGGAGAACGCGGTGTCCCAGCGCTTCTAGCTCGGACGACTCCAGCCGGATCGCCAGCTCCAGCGCCCGCGTCAGCGAATCGACTTCCAGTGCCTGATGCTCACACCGCTCCACGGTCTCCACGAGGCTCCACAGCCGCGCACCGATCTCGCTGCACTCCTCGGCCGGCGCAACCAACTCGCGCACCATCTTCAGGATCCCCGCGTGCCCGTGCTCCTCCCGCGCCATCTCCCACCAGCAGCGGGCCGCCACGGGATCCTCGCGGAAAAGACAAAAGAACTGAAGATAGATGCGCCCCACCCGTTCTTCCAGCGCCGTCAGAAGGCTGAGGGCGTCTTGCGTCTTCATACTTCCCTCCCCCACCAGGCCCGGATCAGCCGACCGGACCCCCGCAGGGACGATACCCTATGAAGCGCCGGCCGCAAAGCACCATTCTCGCCGGCCCCCCCGTCAGGATGCGGGCAGCGCTACCAGCCGTCGGGTGAAGTCTCTGGCAGCGGGATCCCACCCAAAACTGGATGCCTCGACCGCCCGCCCCGCGCGCACCGAAACGACGAGATAGGTGACCCCAGGCCAGAGCGGCTCCCCGTCGGTCATGAGCGCCCACTGCCGGTCGGTCCGTGAGAAATTCGCGTCGTGGTCCGGGTGTGAGTGGTAGATCATCAGCATCTCCAGCCCATCGCGATCCATCTCTTCCTGCACCGTCAGGTACTCGCGGGCATCCATCATGTAGGCGGTGCGCGCGTCGCGCGGGCCGCCGTCCGGGCCGGCCACGGGCTGCCGGTTGGCGAGATTGGTCATCGGCCGGATCCGGAAGGTCCGCGATGCGTCCCGGCGGCCGATGACCAGACCGAAGACCTCCTCCGGATACCCCGCCTCCGCCTGCCGGCAAATCTCCGCAAGTTGTGCCGCAGCCAAGTCTGTCACCGGCGCTTCTCCGCGCACTCGTTGCCTCTCCACCACGGCCGGATCATGGCGGTTGGCTCGCAGCATATGCTCATGGCGGACACTACAGGCGCGCGTCCCGCTCCATCCGCCATCAGCTCCGGCGTGTGGCCGGGGGAACCCCGCAGAACTCGTGGTAGTCGATCAGGTCGGTGATCGTCGGATGATCGCCGCAGACAGGGCAGGCGGGGTCTCGACGGTACTTGACCTGGCGGAATTCCATCGCCAGGGCATCGAAGAACACCAGGCGGCCGACCAGCGGCTCCCCCAATCCCAAGAGGAGTTTGATCGTCTCCACCCCTTGGATGGACGCGATGACACCGCACACCACGCCCAGCACTCCGGCCTCGGCGCAACTGGGCACCACCCCGGGCGGCGGCGGCGCCGGATAGAGACACCGGTAGCATCCGTGCCCCGGCATGAAGACCGTGGCTTGCCCCTCGAACTTGAAGATGCTCCCGTCCACCATCGGCTTCCCGAGAAATACGCACGCGTCATTGGCCAGATACCGCGTGGGAAAGTTGTCACATCCGTTCACGACGATATCAAAATCCGCGAAGATCTGCCGAACGTTCTCCGAGCTCAACGCCTCCGGGTACGGGATCACCTTGACGTCCGGATTAAGGTCGCCGATCGTGTCTACCGCCGACTCCACCTTGGGGCGTCCGACGTCGTGCCCGTGATGGAGAATCTGCCGCTGCAGGTTGCTGAGGTCAACTACATCGAAATCCACAATCCCCAGGGTCCCGATCCCCGCCGCCGCCAGGTACAGGGCGACGGGGGATCCCAGCCCGCCCGCACCGATCAGCAAGACCCTGCTGTTCAAGAGCTTCCGCTGACCCACCCCGCCCACCTCGGGCAGGATGAGATGTCGGCTATAGCGGCGAATCTGTTCTTCCGTCATGACACGTCCGGTCGCACCCATATCGTCTTGCCTCGCGGGAATTTGCTGAATGCCCACAAGATTACTCGACCATTAACATAGCGAATTCACACTGTCAAGACGACAGCGCATCGACGCCTCATCCGAGGCATTTCGCCGCCATGATCGCCAAGAACGCAAAGCGGTTCATTTGCAGCCTTCGGGCTCGGTTCGCCGGCGCCCTTATGGCCTGGCGATTGCCATCGGAACCACAGAGCGGTATACTCTTCTCATGAACCACCCGCGCGCGCTCACCCCAGGCCAGCGAGCCGACCTGCTCGCCATTGCGCGGCGCGCCATCTGCGAGCGAGTGCGCGGCCGTCCCGCCACCCCGCCATCTCCGTCCGACCCGATTCTCCGGGCCCTCGGGGCCGCGTTCATCACCTTGACCCGCGCCGGGGCACTGCGGGGTTGCATCGGGTACGTTCACGCTATCCGTCCACTGGCCGAGACCGTCGCCCATTGTGCGGCCTCTGCCGCGACCGAGGACCCCCGCTTTCCCCCGGTGACTCCTGCGGAGCTGCCCCTTCTCCAGTTCGAGATCTCCATCCTCTCCCCCCTGGTGCGGATCACCGATCCGGCCGAAGTCCAGGTCGGCCTCCACGGCCTCCACATCGCGCAACGGGGACTGCGCGGCCTGCTCCTGCCCCAGGTCGCCACAGAATATGGGTGGGATCGCGCGACGTTTCTCAGCCACGCCTGCCTAAAGGCCGGCTTGCCCGGCGACGCCTGGCGGCACGGAGCCGAGATTCATATCTTCACCGTCGATCATTTCTCGGATGGCCTCCCGATCGAGCCCCCAGCGCCCTAGCCCGCATTATTCACGAACAGTACCGTGAATTCTGCGAAGCCAATGACCAATGACCAAATTCCAATGACCAAGGGTGGTACGCGCGGCTGGCGCGCTGTCAGGGGCACGAATGGAGGCCCGGTTCGTTGTTGGTCATTGATCATTGGAAATTGGTCATTCTCCGGATTATTCGCGAAGGCGTTCGCGAATAATCCGGGCTAGTGTCCTGTCCCCGGAGTTCACCACAGAGGTCCTGCCGCTCCGCCCCGCCCCGAGCGCGCCGGGAATTGCCTTGCCCGCCTCGGGGGTTTTTGGTAAGATTCCTCGAAGTTTTACATGAGTCACCAGGCCCCGCCAGATGCGATGATCCCCTGTCTTCCGCCAGGTCGCGGATGGCATGGCAACCCAGACGCGACGGCTCCAGACTCAACGGCTGTGCCATCCACCACGTAGGAGAGCCCGTGGAACCGACGATTCCCGTCCGCCGTGCGCTTCTCAGCGTCTCCAATAAGGCGGGGCTGGTTGATTTCGCCAGAGGCCTGGCAGATCTGTCCGTAGAACTCCTCTCTACGGGAGGCACGGCCCGCGCCTTGCGGGCGGCAAACCTGGTCGTCACCGACGTAGCCGAGGTCACCGGCTTCCCCGAGATGCTGGACGGTCGTGTCAAGTCTCTGCACCCGCGCATCCACGCCGGGCTCCTGGCCGTCCGCGGAAATGCCGACCATGATCGCCAGTTAGCCGCCCAGGACATCGCGCCGATCGACCTGGTAGCCATCACGTTGTATCCGTTCGAGGATGCGCTTGCCAGCCCGGACGCCACCCTGGCGGAAGTGATTGAACAGATCGACATTGGCGGCCCGGCCATGCTGCGCTCGGCCGCGAAGAACTTCGCCGGGGTCGCAGCCGTGGTCGATCCGGCGGACTACCCCGGGATCCTGACCGAACTGCGGGAACGCAGCGGGTCGCTTTCCCGGGCGACGCGATGCCGGCTGGCCTCCAAGGTCTTCGCCCACACGGCGCGCTACGACAGCCTCATCGCCGGCTTCTTCGAGCGTCTGACGGCTGCGGATGCAGTCTTTGATCCCGCCTCTCGACTCTCGGCTCTCGGCTCTCGTTCCCCGTTTCCTCCCCTGCTCCAGCTTCGGCTGGAACGGATTCAAGCGCTCCGATATGGCGAGAACCCACATCAGCGCGCCGCCTTCTATCGGGACCTTGACGCTCGCGGCGGGATCGCCTCCGCCCGGCAACTGCAGGGCAAGGATCTCTCCTATAACAATCTGCTGGACTTGGACGCCGCCCAGGAGATGACGCAGGGATTCGCCGATCCGGTGGTCGCGATCGTCAAACACAACAACCCCTGTGGCGTGGCGACCGCCTCGCTCCTCTCAGAGGCGTATGCCCGCGCACGGGATGCGGACCCGGTCTCGGCCTTCGGGGGAATCATCAGCCTAAACCGCCCCCTGGATGCGGACACCGCCCGGGCCATCGCCTCCACGTTCGCGGAGGCGGTCATCGCCCCGGGCTACACAGAGGAGGCCCTCGGCATCCTGGCCGAGAAGAAGAACCTGCGACTCTTGGAGCTTTCCGCCGGAGACCGGCCAGGGACGGCAGACGCGGAATCCGCGTTGCGGCGCGTGAGCGGCGGAATGCTGGCCCAGGATCCGGACCGAGCGGAGTTGGATCCCGCCACGCTGCGGGTCGTCACGCGGCGCTCCCCCACCGCCGCAGAGCTGACGGCATTGCAGTTCGCCTGGAAGATCGTTAAGCACGTGAAATCCAACGCGATCGTCCTCGCCATCGCGGGAGCCACGGTCGGGATCGGGGCCGGCCAGATGAGTCGTGTGGATTCGGTCAAGCTGGCCATCCTGAAGGCGACCGTGCCGACCCAGGGAACCGTCCTGGCCTCGGATGCCTTCTTTCCCTTCCGCGACGGCGTGGACACGGCCGCAAAGGCGGGGGTGACCGCCATCATTCAGCCGGGCGGCTCGGTGCGGGACGCGGAAGTGATCGCGGCCGCTGACGAACATGCCTTGGCCATGGTCTTTACCGGGATGCGCCATTTCCGACATTGAGGCGTCGGACCTGGTGCGCCCACGGACGGAGCTGTCATGCGCGTGCTGATCGTGGGAGGCGGGGGACGGGAACATAGTCTGGCCTGGAAGCTCAGGCAGAGTCCTCGCGTGAGCCAACTCTACGCCGCGCCCGGGAACGCCGGGATCGCGGCGCTGGCGGAATGCGTGGATATCAGCGCGTCCGAGGTGCGCCTGCTGGCCGACTTCGCCGCCAAGAACGCCATCGACTTGACCGTCGTGGGCCCCGAGCTGCCCCTCACCCTCGGGATCGTGGACGAGTTCGAAGGGCGCGGTCTGCGCATTTTCGGCGCCACACAAAAGGCGGCGGCGCTGGAGGGAAGCAAGATCTTCGCCAAGCGGCTGATGCGGAAGCACAAGATCCCGACCGGCTTCTTCCAGACCTTCTATCGCGCCGAAGACGCCAAGCGATACATCCGGGATGTCGGTGCGCCGATCGTCGTGAAGGCCGACGGCCTCGCGGCCGGGAAGGGCGCCATCGTCTGCGCTACCCTTCAGGAGGCCCTGGATACCGTCACGCGGATCATGGAGGACCGAGTCTTCGGCGATGCCGGCGCGCGGGTCGTCGTGGAGGAATTCCTCACCGGAGAGGAGGCGTCCTTCCTGGCCTTCACCGACGGCGAGACGGTCGTGCCCTTGGCGTCGGCTCAGGACCACAAGGCGATTTTCGACGACGACAGGGGGCCCAACACCGGTGGGATGGGCGCCTACTCGCCCGCCCCCGTGGTCACGGAGGCTGTCCATGCGAAGATCATGGATCAGGTCATGATCCCCACGGTGAAGGCCATGGCCGCCGAAGGGAGTCCCTACCGTGGCGTCCTCTACGCCGGTCTGATGATCAAGGACGGCGAACCCAAGGTGTTGGAGTTCAACGTGCGCTTCGGGGACCCGGAGACGCAGCCGCTGTTTATGCGGATGGAGAGCGACCTCCTCTCGGTCCTGGAGGCGGTGGTGGACCAGCGCCTGCACGAGGTGGAGATCCGCTGGCGACCCGAGCCCGCCGTGTGCGTGGTCATGGCGGCCAGCGGATATCCCGGCACCCACTCCACCGGAAAGCCGATCACAGGCCTGGGAACGGCGGCCCGGATGAAAGATGTCATGGTCTTTCATGCCGCCACCGCCCTGCTGGAAGGGAAGATCGTCACCAATGGCGGCCGCGTCCTCGGGGTCACGGCCCTCGGAAAGGATATCTCCAGCGCGATTGCCCTGGCCTATCGAGCCGTCAAGACGATTCACTGGGACGGGGTGCACTACCGCACGGACATCGGGCGCAAGGCGATCGAGCGCCCTGTCTGATTGCGGAATGCGGAATGGAGGTCTTATGCCACGCATGCGTGAAACGGCCTCGCCCTTGGTTGGCATCCTGATGGGGAGCGACTCGGATTTACCCACCATGGGAGAAGCGGCCAAGGTGCTGCGCGAATTCGAGATCCCCTTCGAGATCCACGTGTCCTCCGCACACCGGACCCCGGATCGGGTGATCCGCTTCGCCCGGGATGCGGAGAAGCGCGGCTTTCGGGTATTGATCGCCGGGGCCGGCGGTGCGGCGCATCTCGCGGGCGTCACGGCGGCCCATACCCTCCTTCCGGTCATCGGCGTGCCCATGGAAGGCGGGACACTCCACGGGTTGGACGCCCTCCTCTCCACCGTGCAGATGCCCGGCGGTATCCCGGTGGCGACCGTCGCCATCGGAAAGCCCGGCGCGCGCAACGCCGGCCTCTTGGCCGTCCAGATCCTCGCCCTGACCGATCCAGGGCTGCGGCGGGGGTTGCTCGCCTTCCGCCGGCGGATGTCGGCCCAGATCGCCGAAAAGGACCGGCAACTGCAGGCAACGTTCCCGCGCACCACACTCTAGGCGGTGCCCGCATGCCCAGGCTTCGTGTGCCGGTAGTCCTCGCCTGCCCCTCCCGCGGGACGGGCGCCCCGCCAAGCGGGAGGACGGACGCGTGAGATCCTATCGCGACTTCGCCCTGGGCTGGCTCCTGCTGCTCACGTTCCTCCATCTCTGGATGATCGCCAGCGGTCGCTGGCCGCTCAGCGCGGACGAAGCCCACTACTGGGAATGGTCGCGGCGCCTCGATTGGAGCTATTACAGCAAGGGACCGATGGTGGCGTACCTGATCGCCCTCAGCACCAGGGTAGGCGGCCACACCGAGTTCTGGGTGCGCCTGCCCGCCGTCCTGCTGGGCACCGCCACAGCCGGTATCGCCTACCTGCTCGCCCGCCGAATCTTCCCCGGCACGCGCGCGGCCTTTCTCGGCATAGTCATCCTGAGCGTGATCCCCCTCTATGCTATCGGCGCCGTCCTGATGACCATCGACCCTCCCTTCGTGTTCTGCTGGGGGCTGGCATGGCTGTGCCTGTCCCGCGTCCCACAACGGCAGGGCGACCTGGCGTGGTACGGGGCCGGCATCGCCTTTGGCCTCGGCCTGCTCAGCAAGTACACCATGTTCATGCTGCCGCCCTGCGTCCTCCTGTGGCTGCTCTGCTCTCCCAGATTGCACCACTGGTTTCGACGGCGAGAGCCCTACGAGGCCCTCGCCCTCGGCCTCCTGATCTTTAGCCCGGTGATCGTCTGGAATGCCCGGCACGGGTGGCCCTCCCTTGGCCACGTCCTGGCGCAGGCGGGCGTCGGCGGTCGCTCGCCCGCAGCGTCTCTGCTGGGCGGCCCCGAGTTCCTGGGAGGGCAGCTCGGCGTGGTCTCTCCGCTCCTCTTTGCGATCCTCGTCGGGGGGGTGTGCTGGGCCTGGCGGGAAGGCATCCGGCAAGAGCGGGACGACCTCCTGCTCCTGGCGTGCGCCGCGGCGCCGGTCTTCCTCTTCTTTCAGGTCTGGAGCTTCTTTAGCAAGGTCCAGGCGAACTGGGCGGCCCACGCCTACCTCACCGCCGCCGTGGCCGCGGGCGGCTGGTGCGCGACTTGGTCCGCGGCAGGGAGGAGGCACCGGGCGACTCGTCGGTTGAACCGCTTCCTCACGATCGCTATACTGCTCCCGGCTCTGCTCCTTCCCATCGCCCTTGCCCCGGGCCTCGTCGAGGTGTTCGGCTTTCGGATGCCCGCCTGGGCGGATCTCGCCGGCAAGCGGTTACAGGGCTGGCCCGAGCTCGGGGAGGCGGTGGGCGCGGCGATGGAGAAGATTCCCGGTCCATCGTTTCTGGCCAGCGATCGCTACCAGATCGCCAGCGAACTGGCCTTCTACGTCCCGGGAACACCGACGACCTATACCGCAAACTTCGGCCGTCGAATGAACCAATACGATCTGTGGGGTGGGTGGGACGCGCTCTCGGGCAAGGACGGATTCTTCGTGATCTACGGGGCCGCGGAGCCGCCCGAAGCGCTGCGCGCGGCCTTCCGGTCCGTGGAGCGGGTTTGCGTGGTTCCCATCACCTCCCATGGCCGCCACCTGCATGATTTCTCTGTCTTCTTTGGCCAAGAGTTCCGAGGCTTCCCGCCTCGCCTCTTCGAAGGATTTTAAGGAGGTAACCGTTCAGCCAGTGTCGTGGGTCGGAAGTCTGTTGCACAGTCGCCGGGGCCACCAGGGCCTCCCTCCGACGCCTAGCCCTCGTCGAAGCCGGCTCCCTCTTACCCCGGGTCGGTCCGCTCCGGGAGCGGACCTCCGTGCCGGGGGTACCCAGAGCGGGTCGGGTACATCCCGGGAGGGTGTTGGGCGGCGCTCCGGGAGACCCTGGTGGCCCCTGGTGTCGAAGATGAACGCTTGCCTAAGGAGGACTCCGTGACGGCTTCCGAGCGCCCTGTACTCTCCATCGTGATTCCGATCTTCAACGAAGAAGAGAACGTCCCGATCCTCGCCGCGGAGATCCGGCAGGCCCTGGAGCCGCACGGGATCCACTACGAAGTGGTCGCCGTGGACGACGGATCCACGGATGGATCCTGGGCCCGCCTGGAGGCGGTCCGGGCCGCTGATCCCCGCTGGATCCTGGTGGCGCTTCGGCGCAACTTCGGGCAGACGGCCGCCCTCTCGGCGGGATTCGATCACGCGCGGGGCGAGGTCATCGTCCCGCTGGACGGGGACCTGCAGAACGACCCGGCGGACATTCCCCGCCTCCTCGCCCTGGCGAAGGACTACGACATCGTCAGCGGCTGGCGAAAGAACCGGCAGGATCCATTCCTCAGCCGCCGACTTCCGTCCACGCTGGCCAACTGGATCATCTCCACGGTGACCGGCATCCGCCTCCACGATTACGGGTGCACCCTCAAGGCCTACCGACGCGAGATCGTGGAGCACCTGCGCCTCTACGGGGAGATGCACCGGTTCATCCCGGCCATCGCCAGTTGGATGGGGATCTCCCTCATCGAGGTGGAGACCCATCACCGGCCCCGACGCTTCGGGCGGTCCAAGTACGGGATCACTCGGACGTTGCACGTCATCCTGGACCTCATCACCGTCAAGTTCCTCTTGAGCTTCGCGACCAAGCCCATCCAGGTGTTCGGCATGTTGGGGATGGCCGCCGTAGGCGCCGGGGGGGCTATCGGCGCATATCTGACGGCGATCAAGCTGTTCTTCGGGGCGCAGATCGGCGGTCGCCCGCTGCTCTTCCTCGCCGTCCTGCTGATCGTGGTCGGAGTCCAGTTTGTCGTGATGGGGCTTCTGGGCGAGATGCTCGCGCGGATCTATCACGAGTCGCAGCAGAAGCGCATCTACATCGTCAAGAGGGTTGAAGGCCGCTCCGCCCGCGAGGAATAGCGCATGGAGCTCCCCACGCCGCCGCAGACACGCGGACGGTCCGTCCTCCTCATCAAGCTGGCGGTAAGCGGTGTCCTGCTGGCCGTGCTGTTCTGGCGGGTGGATCGGGCTGCCTTTCTGCGGAGTCTTGAGACCCTACCCGTTCCTCTGTTCCTGGGGTGTGTCGCTCTCTATGTTCTCGGCTATCTCATCAGCACCATCCGCTGGCAGCGCCTGCTTCAGGCCGAGGGGATCCGGTTCCCCCTCTGGCGGCTCGTCCTCGTCTATTTTCAGGGGGCGTTCTTCAACCTGTTTCTGCCGACTCTGATCGGGGGGGACATCGTCCGCGGCTATTTCATCTACAGGATGACCCGCGGGCACGATGCGGCCATCGCCTCCATCATGGTGGATCGCCTCGCGGGATTCGCCGCCTTGATCCTCATCGCCGTCGGGTCATTGGCCTTTGCCTATGGCACGCTCGGCGATCCCCAGATCGCCGTGCTGATTCTCGGCGTGGCCGCGCTCTTCACGCTTCTCATGTTCGCCCTGGTGAACAATCGAGTGAAGGACCTCGTCGCGAGCCTTCTGCATTTCGCCGGGTTGGGGCGATTTGAGACGAAGCTCCAGGGATTGGTGGACGCCTTGCACCGGTATCGGCGGCACTACTGGGCCCTTGGCCAGGCCCTTCTTCTGTCGGTCCTGCTGCAAGTATTGATCATGGTCACCTACTATCTGATCGGGGTCGGCCTGAACCTGGGCGTGCCGCTCGTCTACTTCTTCGTCTTGATTCCACTCACCACCGTCGTCGCCATGCTGCCCGTCTCGGTGGCCGGGCTGGGCGTGCGCGAGGCCGGCGTTATCTACTTCTTCGCGAAGGTCGGCGTGGGCGCGGGCGCCGCGCTGGGGATGTCGCTCGTCTGTTTTTCCCTCACCCTGATCGTGAGCAGCCTGGGGGGCCTGGTGTTTCTCTTCGACCGCCATGCCGCCAAGCGGGCCGCGGATTGAGCCCGAATATTTCACCGCAAAGCTCGCAGAGAACGCAAAGCAAACCAGAAACTCTGGATCGCGCTTCGGATTCCCGATGGAAATCGTACGACTGCGTTCTTTGCGAGCTTTGCGGTCAAATGTCGAAGTCGCGGGAAATCCGATGGACCTAGCGGGGACCTTTCACGCCGCGGATCGGTGGGCGTTTCTCCTCGTCAATCGCACCCTCCAGAACTCCGCCTTCGACTTCCTGATGCCGATCTTCAGCGATAAACGCGCCGGCCTCCTCCTGGTCGCGGTCATCGCCCCCCTGCTATTCGCTCGATGCGGTCGCCGGGTGTGGCCCGGGATCGCCGTGGCGGTTCTCGCCGTCGCGCTGAGCGACCTGGGCGCGACCTTCCTCAAGGACCTCCTCCAGCGCACCCGTCC
The DNA here is from genome assembly GCA_963727695.1 of uncultured Methylomirabilota bacterium. Lineage (GTDB taxonomy): Bacteria > Methylomirabilota > Methylomirabilia > Methylomirabilales > 2-02-FULL-66-22 > 2-02-FULL-66-22. The sequence goes on from CAVSHW010000030.1 coordinate 108,815, forward strand.
CTGCCACCTCATCGCCGACGTCCACCTCCTGACGGGGTGTACCGCCTCGTTCTCCATGCCCTCCGGCCATGCGACCAACATGTTCGCGCTGGCCGGCGCGGTGTGGACCGCGAGGACCCGATGGCGGTGGGCCGTTACGGCTCTGGCCGTCGGCGTCGCTTATTCGCGCGTCTATCTCGGCGCGCACTACCCCGGGGATGTCATCGTCGGAGCGGTCTGGGGCGGGACAATCGGGTGGGCGCTCATGCGGGGCGCGATCTCTCTTCTTCCTCCTCGATGCTTCCCTCACGCGAATCCGGCGCCGATCGAGCACTCGTCCGCATCCGATGCCGCCGAAAGCCCCATAGAAAGCACGTCAGCGGTCAACTACAAGACCAGGGGCCACCAGGGTCTCCCGGAGCGCCGCCCCACACCCATCCCGGGGATGGACCCGGCAGTCCGTCCCCGGTACGGAGCCCCGCCCTTGGCGGGGCGACCCGGGGTAAGGGCGAGCCGGTATCCGACGGGGGTCAGGCGTCGGAGGGAGACCCTGGTGGCCCCGGCTATGTGTGGAGCGAATTCTCGGCCCACGACATTGGCTGAGCGCTTGCGAAAGCAGAATGCCCAGGTGCGGGAGCGGCCACACCTGGGCATTGGAATCTGTCGCACGGAAAGCGGAAGCTACTCCTTCTTGGGATAGGCCTGATAGTACTTCGCGGCGTCGCTCGACGGATCCTTCTTCAGCTCCTCCCACTTATCCCGCGTGGGCGCCTTCGGGAGCGTGCCACCTCCGTTGAACGGTTCCGCGTTCTTGGCTATGTACGACTTCCATTGCTCCGGGGTGTCGCTCTCTTCGAAGATCGCCGCCACCGGACATTCGGGAATGCAGGCCCCGCAGTCGATACACTCTTCCGGGTGGATGTAGAGCATGTCCGGCCCTTCGTAGAAACACTCCACCGGACACACGTCCACGCAGGCATGATCCTTGGTTCCAATACACGGCTCGGCTACGATGTACGTCATCGTGCACTCCTCCTCGATTGGAGACTGTCAATTGGCGGTTGCCGATTCGCGACCCAGTCTGTCATTTCCCTATCTACTTTATAATCATTGCCCATCAAGTATCAACCGTCAACCGCCAGCACTCAGCCCAATCCCCATTATCGGATGATCAGCCCGGCGTACGCCACCACTTCCGAGGTGTCGCCCGTCACCTCGCCCGAGTCGGTGTATTTCACCAACTCCGCGGATGTCGCCCCGAGGGCCTTTGCCGCCACCAGCATGGCCACGGTCGCGTGAAACCCGCACATGCTGATCCGCTCCCGGCTGACCACACGGTGCAGCCCCTCCGGGTCCAGCGCGAGAATCGCATCAAGCGCTTTCCGATCCTTGGCCGCCGCCTCGGCCCGGGACACGTAGTGGCTCATATCCGTGCTGGCAGCCAGAACAACGGGTTTCCCTGCCTGGCGGATGCCTGCCGCCAAGGCCTGCCCTACCTCTTGGCAGACCGCGTATTCATGTCGGTAGAGCGAGATCGGCACGAAACGGAATGGCTTCCCCCGAATCTGAAGGAAAGGAAGCTGCACCTCGATGGAATGTTCCCTGACGTGGGAAAGCGGGTCTTCGCCCAGGACGGTGGAGTGGCGCAGGATCGCCTTCGCCAGTTCGCCGTCAACCGGAACCGTTCCCAGCGGGGTCTCCCACTCGCCCGAGGTCATGATGGACGCAGGCAAGCCCTGCCCCGTGTGATTCGGTCCCAGAATCACCCAGCTCTCGGACCATGCGACCCGCGAGAAGACAGCGCCCGCTACCCGTCCGGAATACACGTATCCGGCGTGCGGCACCACGACCCCGATGACCTCCTGCGGGGTCGCGTCGGGTGTGAGCAGATGCATAACTTGCGTCCCCAGTCGGTCCCGCGACCCCTCGTAGAACGTCCCAGCCACCACCGCCCGCCGTGTCATGGCCGCCTCCTTCTCGCGCCCCGCCAGTCGCCTCGGGGTGCGGCCGTAGTCAGTCCTTCAGGTAGACGTAGAAGATCCGCTCGATCTCGCCGAGGTTCTTCCGCAGGAGCAGCCGGTTGGTGATCTGCGCGTAGCAGTCAAGCCGGAACAGGGCATTCAGGCCCGCATCCGCCAATAGGACGTCGGCGATCCTCACGCGAAAGCTCCCATTGACCGTGATGATCTCCTCATAGATCCTCGCCAGTCCTTCCAGCTCCCAATCCGGCTCCAGACCCCGCTGCTTCCGAAAGAATTGTATGAGCCAATACATGGCGACGACCCGGTACGTCGTTTCCTCACTGGTCGCAAAGGGCAGGTGGCTGCGTACCATGGGCCGGAGCTTATCCAGGATGGGACATCCGCTGGCGACCATGTAGATACCCACCAGCGAGCTCAGACCGTCCTGCAATGGGGCCTGCTTCCGGTACGTTCGGCTCTCGGTGGCAATCTCCACTTGGGTCTCTTCACAGGATACGGCATCCCGAAAATGTTCGATCACCTCCACCAGATTGGCGGCCACGGGGCAACGCGGGTGGTCCTCCGGCCGGAGGGGGCAGTTCGCGCACTGGTGGTGCGTGAGCCGGGTCCACTCCGGGTAGTCGTCGCGCTCCTTGACGACGAGACCGAGCGTGTCGGGGTCGAGGTCCACGTGAAACTCCCGCACCCGGCCCTGCGGCGAGGTAAACCGATAGTGGAACCAGATACTGTGCCCGTTTCCCTGATCGTGCGGTGTCATGCCTCTATCCCGAGATCGTGCGGCATTCTGGCTCATCAATGGAAATCTCTTTCCTCTATGCTTGTTGGTGTGATGATTTCCGCTCTGCTTCCAATTCCTGGATTCGGGCCTGTAGTCGCGCGCTCTCTTCCCGCTGTTCGAGCGCTTTGCGGTGATGGCGCACCGCCCGATGGATCGCCATGACCACCAGCGTGGGGTCCAGCCCCTTGACGATGAAATCAAAGGCGCCCAATTTCAGGGCGGCCATCGCGTTCTGCGAGGTGGCATGGCCCGTGAGCATGATGACGGGCAGGTCCGGGTCCTGCCAGTGCAGCATCTCCAGGACTTCGAGCCCCGACACCTCCGGCATGACGATGTCCAGGACCACCGCTTCGACCGGTGTGGACGCGAACAAGGAGAGCGCTTCGTTGCCGCTGCTGGCCGCGAGTACAGAAAACCCATGTTCGGTCAAGAGATCCCCATAGAACTCCCGCGTCAGCACCTCGTCGTCCACCAGAAGAACCGGAATACGCGTCGGGCCGTCGCTCCGCTCGGGGAGCGGCCCGGCGCCTGCCTGCGCCAACGCCTGCCGGCGCTGCGCGCGCCGCTCGCTCTCGAGCTCGTGCAGATAGGCGAGGGTGCGATCCAATTCCTGCCGGATCTGCCGCACCTTGAGCATGGCCTGCACCCGGACCCGCAGGTCCGCTGGCTCGAACGGCTTGGTCACGAAATCGTCGGCACCGCTCGTGAGGGCCGCCTCCTTTGCGGTGATTTGCCCGACCGCGGTGACGACGATGACCGGAATCCGCGAGGTAGCCGTTTCCTGCTTGAGCCGCTGGCACACCTCGAGTCCGTGCATTCCCGGCATCAAGAGATCCAAGAGGATCAGATCCGGGGGGTGGGCCTGGATCTCGGCCAGGGCGCTCGCGCCGTCCGAAGCGAGAACCACCTCGTATCCCGCGTCGAGCAGGATTGCCTCCTGAAACTCCCGGTTCGCCGCTTCATCGTCCACGACTAAGATTCGTTCCGGCATGGCGTGTCCCCCTTCTCATTTGCGGACGTTGCGCGCTTTGCGATGAGCAGTCCCGGCGAGCGCCTCACGAGCCGCCGAACAGGAACCGCTGGAGTATCTCCGTGAACACCCGGATGTCGATGGGCTTCGTCAGGAATGCGTCGCAGCCCGCCTCCCGCGCCCGGACGTCCTCGTGGGCCATCGCATGGGCCGTCAGCGCCACCACGGGAATGTCGGCCAGGGCGGGATCGGCTTTGATCTGGCGGGTCACCTGGTAACCGCTCATCCCGGGCAGTTGGACGTCCACGAGAACGAGATCCGGGTGTGACTCGCGGAGCAGTTGGAGCGCGGCATCCCCCGTCGTGGCGACCAGGGTCTCGCATGCGTATTCCTCCAAGAGGGCGGCCACCAACTCCAGATTGACCGGATTGTCCTCCACAACAAGCACAAGCGGAGGCGCCTTTCTTCGCTTCTCCTGACTCACAACGACACCCCTCCATTCAAACCAAACCTTGCAGTTGAACCGCAAAGAGCGCAAAGCGCGCATAATCGGACAAGTGCACTCTGCGATCTTTGCGCGGCGGTGAAATATCCGGGTCCAATGCAGCCGCGCTCGGATCTCACAGGGTCATGAGGGCGATCTTGTGCCACAGGCTTTTCTCCAGATACGCGAGGTCAATGGGCTTCGTGATGAAGTCGAAGGCGCCCAGCTTGAGCGCCTGGCGGCCCGTCTCCTCTTCATGAACCGCCGTGACCATGATGACCCCCACCTCTTTGTCGATCTCGCGGATCTTCTTCAGGACGTCGAGCCCGTTCATCTTGGGCATCATCACATCCAGGAAGATCAGGTGGGGGCGCTCCTCCTTCACTTTGCGCAGGGCTTCCTCTCCATTGACGGCCCCGATCACCGTATGGTTCTTCGCCGTCAAGAACTCCGTGAGGAGTTCGACCGCACTCGGCTCGTCGTCCACCACCAGGATTCGTGCCATGATGTCCTCCTCGATTGAGATACTAGGATACACCCCGCCGATTCGCCATCGTGCCCATTAGGAATTTCGTTACGGCTCCTTTTATTCTTTAACAACGGCTTAGCCCGGCTCGCCGGCCCTCCCGTTTTGCGCACGGGACGGGGGAGTCGCTACCAACATCCGAAAGGCCTGGACAATCCGGGGATCCCACCATCCCTTTTCTGCCTCTTCCTCGAGAACCCTCAGCCCCTCGGACCGGGGAAGCGCGCGGCGATAGGGTCGATCCGTGGTGAGGGCGTCGAACACATCCACGACCTGCAGGATGCGCGCGCCAAAAGGAATCGCCTCGCCCGACAGGCCATCCGGATAGCCGGACCCGTCCCACTTCTCGTGGTGGTGCCGAATGATGGGGAACACGGCCCGAAGCGATCGGAGGGGTTGGCAGATCCGCTCCCCGGTGACGGGATGCTGTTCGACAATCCCCCGTTCTTCGGGCGTCAGCCGCTCCGGCTTCAGGAGGATAGAGTCGGGGATCGCGATCTTCCCCAAATCGTGAAGGTATCCCCCCCGCTGCAGTGCTTTGAGCAGCCCCTCGTTCACCCCCAGAGCCTTCCCCAGGGCCTGGGCCATGTCGGCCAGGCGCTCGCAGTGCCCTTCGGTATAGGGGTCTTTGGCCTCGATACTGGCGGCCAGGGTCATGAGGACTGTCTCGGCCGACTCCAGCTCGTCGGTGAATGCCTTCATGCGGATGAGCGAGCGCATCCGGACCCGGAGTTCCCCCAGACTGAACGGCTTGTTGAGAAAATCATCCGCCCCCGCCTCGATCCCGGCTTGCTTGTGTTCCTCCCCGATGCCGGTGATGAGGATCACGGGAATCAGGCGTGTCTTTGGACTTCCCTTCAAGAGACGGCAGAGCTCGAACCCGTCCATCTTCGGCATGAAGACATCGGAAAGGATGAGATCCGGCGGCGCACTCTCCGCGATCCTCCATGCGGCCGCGCCATCGGCAACCGGCTGCGGCGCGTAGCCGAGGGCCTCGACCAACTGCGTCAGCAATTCCCGGCTCGTCGGCTCATCCTCGACAACCAGCACCCGTGCGGGCCCGTTTCCGCCCACCGGCTGCCGGCCGTCGTCCTCTCTAGACTTCATCGCTCACTCCCGGGGTATCTCGCTCTATGTCGGCGGTGTCAAGTAGGGTTTCCTCCTGCTCTTTCTCCAGGAGTGTGCGGACCAGGCGGATCAGGGCGGAGCCCGTTGTGGGCTTCGTCAGGCACTCATTTGCCCCCTCCTGCAACGCCTCTTCGATCTCCGTCTCGCCCCGCCCGGTCAGCACGAGGACCGGAACGGCCTTCGTCTTCGGATCCGCGCGCATCTGTCGCAACACCTCGATCCCGGGGCGATCCGGCAGCCCCAGGTCCAGGATCATCAGGTCGATGGCTCTCGCCTGGAGCGCCGCCAGCGCCGCTCCGCCGCTCCCCACCGCGATGACCTCGTAGCCGGCCTCCCCCAGAAAGATACTGTTGAAGCGGAGTATCGTCGGATCGTCTTCAACGAGCAAGATCTGTTTTCTGGCTGGGACCATGTCGCCCTGCGGCAGTCGAACGATGATGCGGGTCCCGTGCCCGACCCCCGGGCTCTCCGCCCAGACAACACCTCCGTGGAGCTCCACGAGCTTCCGGACCAGCGTCAACCCCAGCCCGGATCCGCCGTACGCGCGCCTAGACGATCCATCGGCTTGTTCGAATACCCCGAAGACGCGCTCGAGATTCTCCGCGGCGATGCCCATCCCCGAATCCGTCACGCCGATCTCCACGACCCGGCCGGCAGAAAGATCGGGCTGCGACTGTTCGTCAGCCAGCTCGCGGGCGGCCAGCGACACGTGCCCCCCGTCCGGAGTGAACTTTACCGCGTTCTCGATCACGTGTCGAAGAATCTGTGCCAGCTTGAACCGATCGGCGACGACCTGGAACGTCGGCGAAATACTCACCAGCACCTTGAGCCGCTTGGCGGCAACCCGAGGTTGTAGGAGGTCGAGGATGTCTTGGAGGACATCCCGCAGGGGAAACCGCACTCGCCGCAGTTGCTTTGCGCTCATCGTGGGAGAGGAGAGGTCCAGGAGGTTGTTCACGAGGTCGAGCAGGTGCTGTCCTCCCATCTGGATTCGGTTCAGATACCGCGCCTGGGTGGGCGTGAGCGGGCCGGCGGTCTCGCGGAACAGGAGACCGGCGAACCCGAGGACGAAGTTGAGGGGTGTCCGAAACTCATGGGACATGCGGGCCAGGAAGTCTTCCTTGAAGCGGAGGGCCCCCTCCAGCTCCATGGTCCGCTCCTTGACCCGCGCCTCCAGCTCGGCCGCGTCCGTCTTCGCCTTCTCGTGCAGACGGGCGCGCGCAATTGCGAGGGCGGCATGCTCGGCAAAGCAGGAGAGATACGCGATCTCCTCGTCGGTGTATGCCCGGGCCTCCTTGGTGTTGAAGACGAGAACGCCGGCCGGCCGATCTTCTCCTGCCAAGGGAATGCCAAGATAAGATATCATTCCCCACTTCGTTGCATGTAAGGGGTGCAGGAGGCGAGGATCCCCGCGGGTGTCGGGTATCGCAAGCGGTCGGCCGGTGACGATCACCTCGCCGGAGAAGCTCTGGCCGAGGGCGAACGACAAGGCCGTCCTCTTCCTCACGAGGCAGGCCGACGCCGACGCGGCAGCGCAGAATCTGGCTGTGCCTCGTCCACGAGGAACAGGCGGACAAACGGGGCGCCGGAAATGGCGGCTGCCTCATGCACAACACTCTGAAGGACCTGATCGAGGTCCGCGCAGCTGGCGACGGCCCGCCCTGCCTGCACGAGCGCGTTTAGCCGTGCTTGAATGTCGGGTTGACCGATCATGCGCGTATCACCTCTGCGACCCTTCGGCTCGCAACAGATCCGCCCGCTTTGCGGTGATCGATGCTTCGGCCGTTCCGACAGATCCGCAGAGCTTGACCGCAAAGCTCGCAAAGAGCGCAAAGAAGACTCCAGGCACTTATCCTGGCTCTAAGACAATAGGTATTCTTTGCGTGCTCTGCGCGCTCTGCGGTGATCATTCTTCGTTCCCTCTGGTCGGCCCGCCGAGGGGGAATCGCACCGTGAACGTACTCCCTTTCCCCTCGCCTTCGGACGTGGCCGTGATCGTGCCCCCGTGCAGCTCGACGAGCCGCTTCGCCAGCGCGAGGCCGACGCCGGTCCCCGCGTAGCGTTTCGTCAGGGGCGAATCCAGTTGACCGAACATCTGGAAGAGTCGCGGAAAATCCTCGCCTCGGATCCCGATCCCGGTGTCGGTCGACGGCGATTTCCACGAAATCGCGGAGTTGCGATTTTGGATTTGCAGATTTGCGATTGGCGGGGGCACCTGGACTCCCGATGCTCCCCTGCATCCATCGGAAACTGCTGGAAATTGCAAATCGCAAATACGGCTGGGCGGTGACGCGCACGGAGCCGCCCGCCGGCGTAAACTTGACGGCGTTCGAGAGGAGACAGATGGCGATCTGCCGCATCCGGTCGCGGTCGGCGTCGAAGACAGGGAGGTCCGGCGGGATGAGGGCGTGAACGGAGAGCCCCTTCTGGCGCACCGCCTCTCGTGTCGCCTCCAGGGCTTCCGTGATGACCTCCGCAAGGTTCACCTTCGTCAAGTGGAGCGCCAGCTCTTTCGCTTCGGCCGTGTTCAGGTCCAAGATCTCGTTGACGATGCCTAAGAGGTGTTGGCCGCTGTTGTAGATGTTGTCGAGGTAGCGGCGCTGCTTGTCGCTGAGGCCCTCCTTCGCCTGTCCCTGGAGGATTTGCGCGAAGCCCAGGATGGAGTTCAGGGGGGTCCGGAGTTCGTGCGACATGTTGATGAGAAAGTCGTTCTTCGCCTGGTTCCCCGCCTCCGCTTGCCGCAGCGCGGCCGTCAACTCAAGATTCATCTGCGCCAGCTCGGCGGTGCGCTCCTGCACACGGGCCTCCAGGGTCTCGGCGTGCCGGGTCACCTCCTCGTACAACCGAGCGTTCACGATGGCGATGGCGGCTTGGTCGGCGAAGGAGGTGAAATAGGCCAATTCCCTCGGGGTGTACTCGCGCGGAGTCGTCATGTTGGAGACGAGAACCCCGAGCACCTCGCCGCCGCTCTTGATGGGAAGACCGAGAAAGCTGACAATGGACAATTCCCGGTAACGGGAACCGAAGTAGCTTTGCGAGTCCGTGTCCGGATTCGACCTGAAGACAGGTTCTCCCCTTGTGACCACGAGACCCGACAGACTTCCCTCCAAAGGATACTCGAACCCGGGCGCCACGAGGTCCCCCTTGACCCGCGCCACCCGGAGGACTCGCGCCTCCCGATCTACCAGCGCTACTCGCACGTGCTCCGTTCCCACCATCTTGGCCGCTTCGGTGAGAATGCGATCGAGGATCTCTTGGAGATCCAGACCGCTCGTCACCGACCGGAAGGAGCGTAGGAGCGCGTCCATTTGCGCCCCGTGGCGCACGGCGGCCTCGTGCTGCCGCGCGTTTTCGATGGCGATGGCGGCCTGCGCGGCGAATGAGGTGAGTAGGATCATCTCCTCCGGCGTGTACTGGGAGGGGGAGGTGTTATTGAAGGTGAGGACCCCCAGGACCTCCTCCCCTTTCTTAATCGGCAGTCCGAGATAGGTCACGATCCCGAGCTCCCGATCCCGGTCGCGCCAGAGATTCCGGGGATCGTTCTGGGCATCCGCGATGAACAGGGGCTCCCCACTCTGCGCGACCAGGCCCGACAGGCCGCCCCCACGGGGAGCGCATCGGTGGGGGGCATGCCCGAGCCTCTGAGCGCGCCGACTCTGAGCGTGTTGTCCGCCTTGTCCCGCAGCAGCACCTTGACGTGGGGGGCCCCGCTGATCCGGATCGCCTCGTCGAGAATCCGGTCGAGGATCTCCCGCAGGTCCAGGCCGCTCGTCACGGTCCGCAACGAGGCCAGGAGCGCCTCCAATTGCGCCCCCCGGCGGAGGGTAGCCTCGTGCAGCCGCGCGTTCTCGATGGCGATGGCGGCCTGGGAGGCGAATAGAGCGAGGAGCTGCCGATCCGGCTCCGTAAACGGAGGTTGGTCCGCCTCACGGTCGATACCGATCACACCCACTAAGCGGTCGCCAAAGAGCAGGGGCTCGACCAGCACGGCCGTGTGAGTGGTGCCCTCTGTGATGAGGGGGATCGCGTACGGGGAGGTCCTGAAGTCTTTGACAATCATTCCTTGGCGTCGCTGCGCCGCCGTCCCCGCCACCCCCTCGCCGAGGCGGAGGCGCCTGCCCATCCAGTGCGGGTCTCTCCCCACAAAGGCCCTGGGGACAAGCCATTGGCCGTCCTCATCCCAGAGCCGGATCATGCCTTGGCCGCCGCCGATCAACTCCACCGCCCGATCCGTGATGAGGTGAAGAAGGGTGTCGAGATTCAGCTCGCGCGTGATTTCCATGCTGACGGCGCGGATCGTATCGAGTTGTTCGCCTCGCCGGACGGTGGCCTCGTGGAGCCGGGCGTTCTCAATAGCGATGGCGGCTTGGGAGGCAAAGGAGGACAGGTAGGCCATATCGTCCGCACTGTACTGCCGAGGCGCGGGTGTATTGAAGGCCAAAACCCCTAAAACGCGATCCTGAAACTTCACCGGCAGGCCGAGGTAGGAGACGACCCCGTACTTGCTTACATGGGCTGGATAGTGCGTCCGGGGATCCCCTCGAGTGTCAGGTACCGCCAAGGGTTCACCGGTCACCGCCACCTGTCCCGAAAAGCTCACCCCCAGTGGAATGGCGAGTTCGGGTTCATCTTTCAGCGGGAACCCAATCGCAACGCGGCACCGGAGGGACTGGGCGTCCTCGTTCAAAAGGAACAGGCGAACGATCGGCGCGGCCGAGATTATGGCGGCCTGCTCGACGATCGCATGCAGAACCTGATCCACGTCGAGCGAGGATCCAATCGCCTTGCTCGACAGCAAGAGGGCCTCGAGTTCCGTACTCCGGCGTAGAGTTGAAGCGTGCAGCCTCGCGTTCTCGATCGTGATGGCCGCATGCGACGCCAGGCTCTGAAATAATGCCACCTCCGTCTCGTTGAAGTCATGCGGCTCCCGCGTAAAGATGGCTAGGATACCGTGGATCTTCTCCCCAATCAGAAGCGGGAAGAGGATTGCGGAGACCAGTTTCTCTTGTGCCGCCCAACTCTTGTTTACAAATCGGGGATCACGGGAAAGATCCCGGCTGACAACCGGTCGTCGGCTGTTTACCGCTTCTCCGGCCAATCCCTCGCCCTGTCGAAAGCGAACTGCCCCGCCACGGGTATCCTGTAGTCCGGCACTCGCGATCACCTCAAGCGTCGCGAGGTCGTCTCCCTTCAGATCCCACAGGCGCGCTACGGCCTGCGGCATGAGCGCTTGCACCGCGGTCATGACCTCCTCCCCCACCTTTTCGACACTCATAGAGGCCACCAACGACTGCGTGAGGCGAGTCAGGGAGGCGAGTTGCTGGGCCCGCTGGACGGTCGATTCGTGCAAACGGGCGTTCTCGATGGCAATCGCCGCCTGGACGGCGAACAGGGCGAGGAGTTGCTGATTCTGCTCCGTGAAAAGAGGCTGCTCCGCCTCACGAATGATGCTGAGTACGCCCACCAGGCGGTCGCCAAAGAGCAGGGGCTCGGCCAGGACGGCAGTGTGCCTCGTCCCATCCAGGAGATGGGGGATCGCATACGGGGAGGTACGGAAGTCGTTGACGATTATCCCCTGCCGACGCTGGGCCGCCGCCCCCGCCACGCCCTCGCCGAGGCGGAGAGGCGCGCTGTTCTGGTTTAGGCCGCTTCCCGTGAAGATCTTTTGGACGAGTGATTGGCTGTCCTCGTCCCAAAGCCGAATCATGCCCTGGCCGCCACCCACCAACTCGACAACGCGCTTGGTGATGAGGTGAAGCAAGGCCGTAAGATCCAGCTCGCGCGTGATTTCCATGCTGACGGCGCGGATCGTATCGAGTTGTTGCGTCCGGGTAGTCAGCTCGTGCTCAGCACGCTTGCGCTCGGTGATGTCCACTATTGCGCCGACCAGACCAGCAAGCGCTCCGCCCGGCCCCTCAAACGTAGCTTTGTGAAAGATTACATCGTGTCGGACCCCATCTGTGGACTGCGCAACCGCCTCGTACACCTGAGTCCCGGGGTTCGTGAAAAGCTCATCGTCTGCTCGGCGGTACTCATCGGCCAGTTCCTTCGGGGCAATCTCGTGTACCGTCTTCCCGACAATCCGCTCTCTCAACATCCCGTAGAACTGCTCGAAGGCACGATTACAACTGAGATATCGGCCCTGACGATCCTTGTAGAAGACCGGGTATGGCATGGCATCGAGCAAGACTCGGAGGAATTCGGCCTGCCGGTTGATCTCCACCTCCTCCCGTTTGTGCTCGGTGATGTCCTCCTTGATCGCCACAAAGTGGGTGATCTGGCCATCCTCTCTGCGCACCGGCGAGATGGATGCGGCCTCCCAGAACAGCTCGCCGGTCTTCTTCTTGTTATGGAATTCTCCCCGCCACTCCCCCCCCGCTGTGATCGTGGCCCACAGGCGTTGATACTCCTCGGGAGATGTCTCGCCGGTCTTCAGGATGCGGGGGTTCTGCCCGATCGCCTCCTCGAAACTATAGCCTGTGACCTGAGTGAACTTGGGGTTGACGTACTCGATCGCGCCCGTCGTGTCGGTGATCACCACCGCGGTGGGGCTGTGTTCGACCGCTCGCGAGATCTTCCGAAGGATGTCCGCGAGCCGATTCACTTCGGCGGTGTGACGGGTTGAGGCAAGCAGATACGTCCCCAGGAGGATGGTCAGGAAGAGCCCGCTCGCCAGGGCGGCCCAGGCCTGGCCGCTCTGTCTGGCGGCGAGGTACCAGGGCGCCGCGTACACTTCCAGCCGCCACCGGCGATCCGCCATTTTGATCCACGTATCGAACCTGACGCCGGCCCGTACGGCACCCTCCACTCCCGTGCTAGCCACGATCGGAACCTCGTGAGGGGTCGCCGTCGCATCAACAAGGCGATACTCCAGCCCCTCACGCACGAGATTTGGGAAGGAGGTGCGGATCAGGCGACTCAGGCTCAAAACCTCGACGACGAAGCCCTGCAGATTCGATTGACGCTGCGCCAGTGTAGCGATGGGCTTCCCGACTTGGTAGACCGGCTGGTAGATGAGAATCCCCACCTCTTGACCGGTGTCCTGGAGGAGCGAAATGGGCTCCGTGGCGACCATCTGCCCGGTGCCCCGCGCCTTCTCCAGCGCCGCTCGGCGGGTCGGATCGGACAGGTTATCGAATCCCAACGCGGCCTCGGTCCCCGTGTACGACTCCTGGTAGAACACCGGCGCGTACGCGGGCCGTCGCCGGGCCGGCACCAGCCGTCCGTCGGAAGACCGCTCGGTGAACTGGTACACCGCAAAGCCGTCGCGGCGAGCCCTAACCTCGTAGTCGGCGCGTTCGCGATCGGTAACGTACGGGCTCCAGGAGAAGCCCTGGATGTTTGGGTAGCGAGCCATAATTTGGGAGACGAAGGCGTGAAAGGCGTCTCGGTCCACGATCCGCGAGATCGCATACAGGGTCTGGATATTCCTCAGATCCTCCGAGTTCTGAGTGAGGACGTCGCGGAAGCCGGACGCCAACGCCTCCGCTTTCCATTTCAACTCTTCGTGGGTGTGGTCGCGTTCCTGCCAAGCCGCGAGAGCGAACAGGAGGATGGACGCCGCTAGGCCGACCGTGAAGCCCACCGCCACGGGCCGATAGTCGCGCAACGTCCAGAGGTGTAATCCGCCCGCGGCCAGGATTCCGGCCCCCAGGAGTACAAAGGCCAGGGCGCCTGGCAATGCCATCGGAATCAGGTTGCCTCCGGCCAGGAAAGCGATCCCTCGCCAGTAGCCCAGAGTCACCAGGATGCCCACGACTGCTACACCGCCTGCGGCGCTGGTGGCGGCCTCGCGGGCAAGCCGCCAGCCTACCGGGGAAGCCGACAGGGTTAGCATGGCCAGACTGGCAACCACGAACGTGCCGGCCGTCAGCGGGGACATCCGGCCGATGGGCAACTGCCCAAACGTTGCCGAGCTCCGGGAGAGCCAGCGCTCGAAACCGAGATCGGTGCCCGTCAGGTGCTGCCCGAGGATCAGCAATCCGATCAGTAAGACCAAGGTTGCCGCCGCACCGGCCAGCCACCGGGAGCATGGATGGGCGCGCTGCCGATCGCCGACGAGGAGCGCTCCGCCAAGCAGAAGGAAGGCCAGGGCGCTGGTCGGGGACAAGGGAATGAAGTCGGCATGAAAGCTGGCGAGGATCAGCCGACCCGTCGCCCAGCCCGTCAGGGCGAGAAGAGCGATCGCGATCGTGACTCCGGCGCACGCCCACACGACCCGCTCCGGGAGCCGAGAGTCCCGCCCGCTTTGCCCCACCGCCTGTCGGTCATCCATCACTTACCCCTATCCATCACGTCTCGATCCAAACAACTGCCATTAAACCGCCGGTACCAACGGCCATGCCGTTGGTGCGCAGAGCACGCAGAGAAAAAACAAAAGGGCCTATGTTCGGACCTTGAAATCCGGCACCTCTTTGCGCTCTTTACGCGCTCTGCGGTGCTCATTCTTCAGCCGTTCCGGTCGGCCCGCCGAGGAGCCGAATTTGACCGCAGAGCGCGCAGAGAGCGCAAAGAGAGCTCCAGACAATTATCCCGGCTCCAAGACAATAGGTATTCTCTGCGTGCTCTGCGTGCTCTTCGGTGCTCATTCTTCGGCCCTTCCGGTCGGTCTGCAGAGGGACCGAGTTTGACCGCAAAGCTCGCAAAGGGCGCAATGAAGGCTCCAGGCAGTCAAGACCACCACCAGAGGTGGTGGCTTGAAAGATGTGAACCGCTCAAAGCGGTTGGCAAACCTAGTGCCACCTGAAGGTGGCGTTACCGCGCGAAGATCTCGAGTTGGTCGAGGCGCTGATCCTCCGCCTCTTGCTTCTGGATGTACTGCCGGATCGTTGCCTCATCGCGCCCCACGGTGGAGACGTAGTATCCCCGGGCCCAAAAGTGCTGGCCCGTGAAGTTCTGTCGCCACCCAAGATAGCTGCGCGCGATGTGAATGGCGCTCTTCCCCTTGATGAACCCGATGACCTGGGCAACCGCGTACTTCGGGGGAATGGACAGGAGCATGAGCACGTGGTCGAGTTGGAGGTGGCCCTCCTCCACCGTACACTCGCGCTGCCGCGCCAACTCCTGCAGCACCGGGCCGAGATGCTTGCGGAGCTCATCGTACAGTGCCTTGCGCCGATACTTGGGAATCCACACCACATGGTACTTGCACTCCCACCTAGCGTGGGCTAAGCTCTCGATGTCGTCCATGAAAGCCTCTTGGACCTGCGTGAGCTTTGAGCGGTTCACGACCCAAGAGGCTTTCGTATTTTCCCGGAACTGTCAAACTCTGGGAGTCGCCCGGCAGAGCCGGGGGGTTACCTATTGAACTTATCCTGGCTCTAAGACAATAGGTATTCTTTGCACTCTCTGCGCGCTCTGCGGTGATCATTCTTCGGTCGTTCCGGTCGGCTCGTCAAATGGGAATCGCACGGTGAACGTACTCCCTTTCCCCTCGCCTTCGGACGAAGCCGTGACCGTGCCCCCGTGCAGCTCCACCAGCCGCTTGGTGAGGGCGAGGCCCAGGCCGGTTCCCTCGTGGGCCTGGGTGGCCGTCGTCTCGAGCTGGGTGAACTCTTGGAAGAGCTTCGGGAGGTCGGCGGCGCGGATGCCCACCCCGGTGTCGGTCACGGCGATTTCAAGGAAATCGCCGATTTGCGATTTTTGATTTGCAATTTGCGATTGGGGACCCGGAATGGTGCTCGGAGAATCGGAAATCGGAAATTGCAAATCGGAAATACGGCGGGCGGTGACGCGCACGGAGCCGCCCGCCGGGGTGAACTTCACGGCGTTGCTCACCAGGTTGAAGAAGATCTGCTTGAAGCGCACGGGGTCGGCGGGCAGCGTCGGGAGGTCCGGAGCGATCTCCATATGGATGGTCTGTTGCTTCTTGTTGGCCAACCCCCGAGCGATGACCAGGAGGTCCTCCAGGATATCGGGGACCGCCAGCGGCACGCGCGCTAGGGTGATCTTCCCCGACTCCACCTTGCTGAGATCAAGGATGTCGTTGATGAGGGACAGGAGGTGCTGGCCGCTGGTGTAGATGTTCGTGAGATAGCGGGTCTGTTTCGCCGAAAACACATCCTTGGTCTGCTCCTGGAGGAGCTGCGCGAAACCGAGGACGGAGTTCAACGGGGTCCGGAGCTCGTGGGACATGTTCGCGAGGAAGGCGGACTTGTGCTGGGAGGCCAACCGGAGCCCCTGGTTCGCTACAGCCAACTCGGCCGTCCGGACCGTCACCCGCTCCTCCAGATCAGCCGCATGCTTCTGGGTCTGCTGATAGAGTCGGGCGTTCTCGATGGCGATGGCGGCGTGATTCGCAAACAGGGCGAGGACAGCCACCTCTTCGAGATGGAAACACCGCTCCCCTCTCGCCCGGTCCACGACGATCACTCCGACGACCTGATCGCGATACAGGAGCGGCTCCGCGAGAACGGCCATGGCGTTCGTCTGCGCCACTATGGAGGAGAGGGCGTACGGCGAGGCCGGGTAATCCTCCAGGACAAGTCGTTCTCGTCTGGCGGCGACGCTTCCCGCCACTCCTTCGCCGAGGCGCAGTCGTACCGTTCCCCGCCACTCGCCGTATCCATGCCAGGCCCCTGGGACAAGATACTGCGCCTGTTCATCCCAGAGGAACACCGTGGCGGAGAGCGCCGCGACCAGTTCTATTGCTCGCCGCGCGATGAGGTTGAGCACTCTCTGCAGATCCATCTCTCGGCTAATCTCTGTCGCAATTTCTCGCACCGCATCGAGCTGTCGGGTCCGGGTCGTCAAGGCCTCTGTTCGTTCCTCCACCAGTTGCTCCAGGTCTTCCTGGTACCGCCGGTTGTCCGTCTCCAGCCGATGCTTCTCGTCCAGCAAGGCCTTGATCCGCGCCGCCTGGCCGACGACCGCCAGCAGTTCCCGCTTGCCGGTCGGCTTGGAGAGGTAATCGTACGCGCCGGCCCGCACGGCCTCCACTGCGGTGTCCACCGTCGGTTCCCCGGTCATCATAATCACTTGTATGTCGGGCGTCCGCTCCTTGATCCGCTGGAGCAGCGTCACGCCCGACACGCGCGGCAGGATAATGTCCGTCACCACCACATCGAAAACCTGGGCTTGCATCAGCGCGCCCGCAGCGTCCGCGTCCTCCGCCGCCTGCACCTCGTGCCCTCCCAACCGCAGGAATTCGCTGACGGTGTTACGGATGCTCTTCTCGTCGTCCACGATCAGCACGCGCGCCATGGGATCCTCCAGCCTCATCTGCAATTTGCGATTTTAGATGCAATTTGTGATTGAGAGACCGAGGCTCACCTCGAACTTCCAATCCTAAACTGAAAATCACAAATTGCAAATCGCAAATGTCTTCGTCCCCCAATCGCAAATTGGGGATCACAACTCCCAAGCCTTGGTTAGCCCAACGTCAGGAGCACTCCTGCTGCGCGGAGGTTCCCCATAGCCGGATTCACTCAGTTCGCTAATC
The DNA here is from genome assembly GCA_963727695.1 of uncultured Methylomirabilota bacterium. Classification (GTDB taxonomy): domain Bacteria; phylum Methylomirabilota; class Methylomirabilia; order Methylomirabilales; family 2-02-FULL-66-22; genus 2-02-FULL-66-22. The sequence continues at coordinate 126,102 of CAVSHW010000030.1, forward strand.
CCCACCGGTGGGCCGGGTGTCGGGGTACGGCTCCGTCTTGTGGGTCCCGCATCTTTTCGAGAATCCTGTCGGCGTCCTCCGGATACAGAGACCGGATACAGTCCGCACAGATGCCGTGGGAGAACTGGACGGTGGTGGCGGTCCGGATGTATTCCTCGAGGGAGACCCAGTGGTGCGGCAGGCCTGGCGACGCGGGCTCGATGCGTATGCGTTTACAGTGAGAGCAGACGGGCAGCAGGCCCTCGAGCCGCTTGACGCGCGCCAGCGTCTGCTCCAGCTCCCGGTTCTTCCGGTCGAGCGCGTCCTTCTGTACCTCCAAAGTTTCGGTGCGCCTACGCACCTCGTTCTCCAGGGTATCGGAATGGGCGCGCACCGCGGCAGCCATGACGGAAAACGCCGACGTCAAGTTGCCGATCTCGTCCTCCCGGTCGGGCGAAAGCCCCACCGAGTAGTCCCCTTGTTGCAGCCGCCCGGCCATCTCGGCAAGGGGAACCAGCCGGCGCAGGACGAGGCGGTCGATCAGCCAGCCGACCAGAATGGCAAATCCAAAAAGCGCGACGGCCGCCAGGGCCAGGAGGGGCAGGAACGCTCGCCGCTCGATGACCTTGTCCAGGTCCACCACCGCCAGAGCGTACCACTTCAGCTCCGGCAGATAGGCCACCCCGACCAGCCGGCGCTGTCCGTCCACGATCAAGGGGATGACCTCGGCGTCGACCCGGCCGTTGGCGAGGCGGGCGACGACCCCCCGCAGCCGCTCGAGGGATTCACCGCCGACCAGCCTGTCAAGCCGAACCCGCGCACGGTCCCGCTGGATGACGGAGTCGAAATCGATGAGTTCCCGGTTGGGGTGGGCCTGCACGTTCAGCTCCTGGTCGACCAGGATGTTCTCGACCCCCAGGTCGCCTCGGTCGATGAACCGTCGCAGGAAGTCGGAGAGGTCGATACCCGACCCGACGATGCCAAGCGGGCGCCCGATCGCATCGCGCATGACCACGTTGATCCAGACCTTCACCAGGCCGAGCTGCTCGCTGGGGCTGACGTTCAGGGCGTAGTCAGCCACGCGCTCGCGCGTGGCAAAATACCAGGCGTCGGAGGGGCGGGTCGGATTCAGCGTATAAGCCAGCTCCTTGCCGGCGTGACTATTCTGGGCATCGTTGAAGTAATAGTGCAGGGTCCTATCGATGGCGTAGAACCAGGTGCCGCTGGAGAGCTGGCGGCGGAAGCTCTCTAGCTCGGCGAGGGCTTGGCCGCGGAGCCCAGGGTTGTCCTCGTCGAGGGCCCAACTCCGGAGAAGCGGAGAGGCCGCGAGCTGCCGCGCCAGGGCGATCTCGCGGGTGAGCGGTTCCCGGATGAGCGACTTGTTGGCGAGCACCTGCATCCGGGCGACGACCATCCCCAACCGCTCGGTGACCCTGGTGAGGATGGCCTCGAAGCCGACCAGCAGGAGGACCCCGGTGGCCACGTAAACCGCCAGGATCAGGATGAGCATACGCGGACGAAGACCGCCGAGGCGCCGCAGGTAACCCCGGAGCCCCTTTCGTATGCCGGTATGACTGGATGGACTGGTCATTGGGTTATCCTATTTTCGATTATAGATTTGCGATTTTCGATTTGGGCACCGAGCCCTGTCGGTTCTTCAAATCGCAAATTGGAAATTGCAAATCGCAAACGCTTTCCGGAGCCCCACATCAGGCTTGACCGTTGTATTCACTTGTCGTACACTCTTTCCGTGAGACGTCCGGTTGCTTCGCCACGCGAAGGGAGATACCCATGAGCCCCGTAACCACGTTGCGCCTTGAGGACACCGTCCGCAAGCGCGTCCAGGCGCGAGCGCTGGCGAACCGCCGCTCGCTGTCCGAGCAGATGAAGTATTACCTCTTCCTCGGCATGGTGGCCGAGGATAATCCCGACCTGCCCCTGTTCTTCATCAAGGACCTCCTGGAGGCCAAGGAAGAGGCCCTGGTCGGACTGGCCGTGCCGTACCGGTGGGGCGCGCTGAAATGACCCTCTCGGCAGGCCGGCGGCCGGTCACGGCCCTCCCGCGCTTTCTGCGCGTCAAGAAGAAATGGCCGGCACGCCTGCAGCGGATCCTGGATGTGGAGGTCCAGAAGGTACTGGAGAATCCGTTGCGTGGCGATCCCAAGAAAGGGGCCCTTGCCGGCATTCGCGTTCACAAGTTCACCCACCAACAGCAGCTCTATCTGATCGGCTACCAAGTCGGGAAGGGCGGCGCGGTGTGCCTGCTTGCCCTTGGGTCCCACGAAAACTTCTACCGAGACCTGGAAAAACAGATTTAGTCCATTTGCGATTTTAGATTTGCAATTCACACCATTTTCGATTTTCGATTTGCAATTTTCGATTTGGGTACCCTGACTCACCGGCTTTTCAAATCGCAAATTGGAAATCGCAAATCGCAAATCCTAAATGCCGCTCAATTGCAAATGCCTCCTCAAACCGCTCGGAGTCTTGACAGTACGTCTATGGTCCCATAACATGGGTTAAAGAGACTGTAATACGGCGACGAGCCAGAAAGTGCAGAGGAGAATTTCGCATGTCCCAACGACGTGAACTCCCCCCTCCGATCACCATCAATCGGCCGATGGTGCTGATCCCGGCCGAAGAGTATAGAGCACTCATAGAAGAGGCTGGGTACACGCCGACGCCGAAGCTCGACCGTGAGATTGCTCGGGCTCGGGAGAATTTCCGGAAAGGCAAGACGGTTCCCTGGCACACCCTGAAACATGACCTCCTCTAGCTTTCGGATCGAGACGGATCCGGGAGCTGCTCGAGACCTCAGGAAACTCCGGCGGACTCACCCCCCCATCGTTACCATGCTCATCCCCCTAATTGAGGGGCTGGCGGCCGATCCCTTTCAGGGCAAAGCGCTCAAGGGAAAGAAACAAGGCTGTTATTCCCTCCGACACGGCGACTACCGGGTGATCTACGAAATCTATCCGCAAGACAAAGTCGTTCATCTGATCCGAGTCGGCCACCGCCGGGATATCTATCGGTAGTCTGTCTTCGATTTGAAGTCTGCTCCCCCAATCGCCAATCGCAAATTAGGACCATTTTCGATTTGCGATTTGCGATTTTCGATTTGCCGGAATGGCTCTCTGGGGTTTTCCAATCGAAAATTGGAAATTGCAAATCGCAAATGCCTTCGTCCCCCAATCGCAAATCGCAAATTGGAAATTGCAAATCGCAAATGTCTCCTACTCGCACGCCGCCCTTGACACGTGAACTGCACTGTCATACACTCCGTATGACAGGAGGTGATGGGCAATGACATTGAGCGTTCGCCTGGACGACGAATTAGATCGCCTGGTTCAAGAGACTGCCAAGTCCCTGAATCGTACACGATCGGAGGTCGTGAAACTCTCGCTTCGCGAGTATTGCCGACGCGCACTGCGCACGCGGGACGCGAACCCGTATTCTCTCGCTGAAGATCTTCTTGGACGGGTCGGCAGCGGCCGAGGCGATCTCTCCGTCCGTGGGCGCGAAGTCCTGAGAGAGCTTCTCGATGCCAAACGATCCCGTCATCCTCGTTGACACGGGTCCGCTCGTCGCCTTGTTCGACCGGGACGACGACCACCATGACCGCTGCGTCGAGGCACTCAAGGCCATCCGACGGCCGTTGATTACCGTATGGCCCGTGCTCACGGAAGCCGCTCATCTCCTTTCGTTCTCCTTCCTCGCGCAGGACAGCCTCTGGGAGTTTATCGAGCGCGGAGGGCTTCGGATCACCGACATCGCGTCGTCGGACATCCCGCGCCTTCGAGCGCTCATGCGCAAGTACAGCGATCATCCCATGGATCTCGCGGATGCCGTCCTCGTCCGAGTGGCCGAGCGCGACGGCCTGCGCACCATTTTCACTTTGGACCATAGCGACTTCGGCGCCTACCGCCTTCCGCAGGGCAAGGCCTTTATCTTGATCCCCGAATCGTTGCGGTAACACGCCTCCCATTTTCGATTTTCGATTTGCAATTTTCGATTTGGGCACCGAGGCCTGTCGATTCTTCAAATCGCAAATTGCAAATCGCAAATGTCGTCACCCCTCCTCCACCGTCCACCCATTGTCCACCGGTAAATCCAGATGGAACTGCGTGCCGATGCCTGGTTCCGTCTCGAAGTGCAGTACGCCGCCGTGGTCCTTCACGATCCCGTGGCTGATGGAAAGCCCCAGGCCGCTCCCTTTGTCCCGGGGCTTGGAGGTGAAGAAGGGGTCGAAGATGCGGGGTTGGATCTCCGGCGGGATGCCGGTCCCCTGGTCGGCCACGGTGAGGCGAAGCCAGCGCGTGGCCACGGCACCGCCATTTTCGATTTTGGATTTGCGATTTGCAATTGGGGAACCGATCCCCTGGCTCGTCAAATCGCAAATTGGCAATTGCAAATCACAAATGTCACTGACCTCGCGCGCCGTGATGCGGATAGTCTTGTCTGCGTGGTAGCCGGGGTACTTCGCGTTCAGGGCGTCCCGGGCATTGGTGAGGAGGTTCATGAGGACCTGCTGGAGCTGCTGACTCCGGCACTTGAGCGAGGGGAGGTCGGCCGGCACGTCCACGGTGAGGGCGATCTGGTCATGCCGGAGGACCGCCCGGACGAGGCTCAGGGTCTGCTCGACAATATCGGTCAGCCGGGCGGGGCTGTGAGTCTGCTTCTCCTGGCGGGCAAACCGGAGGAGATTCCGCACGATGGTCGCCACCCGCTCGGTCTCGGCGAGGATCTCCTTCGCATACTCCGCCGGCTGGCTCGTGGGCTCCACCGTGTCCGCGATCAACTGGGCGTAGTTCATGATCCCGCTGATCGGGTTGTTGATCTCGTGGGCCACGCCCCCCGCCAGGGTCCCGAGGGCCTCCAGCTTTTGCTGCTGGCGGAGCTGGGCTTCGAGCGCCTCTTTCTCGCGCTCGACCCGTTTCTGCTCGCTGACGTCATGCACAATGGCGTGGAACAGATCTTTCCCGTGTACGGTGATCTTGCTACTGAACACCTCTACATCCCGGATAGACCCATCGGCTCGCCGGTGGCGGAATTCGAAACGGATCCTCTCTTGGATTCTGGCCTTTTCCATCTCCGCCTTGACTTCTTCGGGCGTGAGCGTGTTGATGTCCTGGATCCGCATCCGCTTGAGCTGGTCCCGCGACCACCCGTAGAAGCGCTCTGCCGCCTCATTGGCGTCGACGATACTCCCGGTATCCGGATCGATGATCAGCTTGACCGCGGCATGGTATTCGAACAGGCTTCGGAACAGCGTCTCGCTCTCCCGCAAGGCTTCCTCCGCCCGCTTTTGCTCGGTGATGTCGATCACGGTCGTCATGAGATAGAGCGGCCGGCCGGCCTCGTCCCGGCGCAGGGTCGTGCTGACATCCGCCCACATCACCGACCCGTTCTTGTGGAGAAACCGTTTGACAAACCGGGCGGACTCCTGCCTCCCGGACAGCAGACTGTCCACCACTCGCCGGGTTGGCTCCACATCCTCCGGATGCGTGATCGCCTGCCATGGCTGGCGCTGGAGTTCCGCCTCCGCATACCCCAGCATGTCGCAGAAGGCGCGGTTGATTTGCATTTCCCCGGAAGGCCGGGTAAGGGACTTGCCGACATTGGATTGCTCGAAGACACGTTTGAACTTGTCCTCGCTCTCGCGCAGCACCTCCATGACCTGCCTGGCTTCTACCTGATCCGATAGAATCTTGCCGACAAGGATCGTCGCCAGAGGGTACAGCAATATCACGGGAAGACCGATGCGCATCACAACGGACAGTCCGACGCCGCCAGGCAGCGTGAACATGAGCGCGAGCATACCCAGGTGGACGACAAGACCAAACAGATAGAGGTATCCTGTGGATGGCGGCTTTGCATCCGGCTTGAGACGCACCCGGGCCAGCAGACCGATCCCCATCGATGAAAGGATCACCAACAAGCCGGTGAAGGTGCCCACGCCCCCCAGCCCCATGCGGCAGGCTATCATCATCACACCGGCCATTGCCGCTGCCCAGGGTCCATAGAACAAGGCGCACAGACTGACCATGACCGACCGGCCATCGAAGATCAGGCCAGCTCCTAGATTCAGCGGCCGCAGCATGCCCAATACGGCGGTCCCGCCGAAGAGGCCGCCTTGCAAGAAGACGCCCAAGCGGGTGCGCCGGGACCAGCGGCTCTCAATAAAGTCGGAGACAATACTGAGCGCCACCAGCAAAGAAAGATTGAGAATCAGATCGAGATAGATCATCGTCCGTTTCCCCGTTCGGTGACCGCTTCCTCTCTGAGCAGCCTGAGCGAACTTGGTTCTTTCAGCATCTCGCTAATCCATTTTCGATTTGCAATCTGCAACTTTCGATTTGAAGTCCCGTTTCCCAATCGCAAATTGGGACCATTTTCGATTTTCGATTTGCAATTTTCGATTTGAGGTCCGGTCCGCCAATCGCAAATGGCAAATCGCAAATGCCGTCATCCCTCCTCCACCGTCCACCCATTGTCTACCGGTAAATCGAGATGGAACTGCGTACCGACGCCCGCTTCCGTCTCGAAGTGCAACACGCCATGGTGGTCCTTGACGATCCCATGACTGATGGAGAGACCGAGACCCGTGCCTTTGTCCCGCGGCTTGGTGGTGAAAAAGGGGTCGAAGATGCGGCCTTGGATCTCCGGCGGGATGCCGGGGCCCCGGTCGGCGACCGTGAGGCGAAGCCAGCGCGTGGCCATTTGCGATTTTGGATTTGCGATTTGCGATTGGGGGATCGCGGCCTCCGGGCCATTTTCGATTTCAGATTTGCGAGTTGCGATTGGGGGACCGGTTCCCTGGCTCGGCAAATTGCAACTTGGCCATTGCAAATCGCAAATGTCACTGACCTCGCGCGCCGTGATGCGGATCGTCTTGTCTGCGTGGTAGCCGGGGTACTTCGCGTTCAGGGCGTCCCGGGCATTGGTGAGGAGGTTCATGAGGACCTGTTGAAGCTGCTGGCTCCGGCACTTGAGCGGGGGCAGGTTCTCCGGCACGTCCACCGTGAGGGTGATCTGGTCGCGCCGGAGAACCGCCCGGCAGAGCGACAGCGTCTGTTCGACGAGGTCCGCGGGCCGGGCCAGGCTGTGGGTCTGTTTCTCCTGGCGGGCGAACTGCAGGAGGTTCCGCACGATGGTCGCCACCCGCTCCGTCTCCACGATGATCTCGCGGGCGTGGGTCGCCGCCGGGCTGTCCGACGCCACCGTGTCCGCGATCAGTTGGGCGTAGTTCATGATCCCGGCGATGGGGTTGTTGATCTCGTGGGCCACGCCGCTGGCCAGGGTGCCGATCGCCTCCAGCTTCTGCTGCTGGCGGAGTTGGGCTTCGAGGGCCATCCGCTCTTGTTCGAGGCGCTTGCGGGCGGTGATGTCTTCGATGGTGGCCATTGTTCGTAGGGGCTGACCATCGGCGTCGCGGATAACGGTCATGTTCACGTTCACCCAGACCAGCTTGCCGTCCTTGCGCACATACCGCTTCTCCATACGGTAGTCCGGGGCGTCGCCCCGCACGACGCGCTCAAAGGCCTGCCAGTCCTGCTCCCGATCCTCCGAGTGCGTGATCTCGGACACGCGCATTGTCAGCATTTCCTCAACAGAGTAGCCGGTGATGGCGCATAGCTTGGCGTTCACGCGCAGCCATTGCCCGGTACGCACGTCGGCTTGCGCCATGCCGATGGAGGCCACCTCAAACATGGCGCGGAACTGCTCTTCGCTCTGGCGTAGCGCGAGTTCCGCCCGCTCGCGGTCGGTGATGTCCTGCTCCAGTGCCTGCTTCGCCGCCTCCAGCGTCAACATCTTGTCTTCCAGTTTCCGGACGAGGGCCTCGTTGTAGAGCCGGTAGTAGACCGCATTTTCTTCAATGGTCTGTCTGGGCGCGACCACCCCGCCGATCTCGTGCTCTTGCATCACCTGCCGCACTATAGCAACGAACGCCTCCGGCTCTATCGGCTTGACGATGAAGCGGGCGGCGCCCAGACTCAGCCCCAGCTCCTCGTCCCGGGGATCGGTGTAGGTGGCGGTGTAGAAGATAAAGGGAATCTGCCGCAGCCGCTCGTCCCTGTTCCACTCGCGGCACAGCGCGAATCCGTCCATCACCGGCATGAGGATGTCGGAGATGATCAAGTCCGGCGGCTTGCCGCGGGCGGCTTCCAGAGCCTCGGCACCGTCACTGGCTTGCATCACGGCGTACCCGCAGCTCGCGAGCAGGGTGTGCAGCAGGTGCAGATTCTGCTCGTGGTCGTCAACGATCAGCACGGTGCTCATCGCGCCTCCTCGATTCCTCGGTCGGGGTTCGGTGGCAGAAAGTGTTCCACATCTATCAGAAACGTATCGGGATTGATGGGTTTCTCGATGTAGCCGTTGCACCCGGCCTCCATGACTCGTTCGCGGTCTCCCACCATGGCATAGGAGGTCACGGCAACGATGGGCACTCCGTCCAGTACCGGATTCTGCCGAAGCGCTTGCGCGACCGCGTAGCCATCCAGCCCGGGCAACTGGATGTCCAGGAGGATCAGCTCCGGATGGACCTGGCTGGCCAGCGCGATCCCCTCCTGCCCATCCCGCGCCGGGACGACACGGTGACCATGCGTCTCCAGCAGGAACGTGGCCAGATACAGGTTCTGCTCGTTATCCTCGATGACCAAGATCGTCCGCCCCATCACCCTTCTCCCGCGGTGAAAAATTCGGAAGTGTGAAAGTGAAAGTGCTCCCATCGCCCCACACGCTCTCAACGCGAATCTTTCCGCCCAGTAGCTCCACCAGGCGTTTGCAGATGGACAGCCCGAGGCCGGTCCCTTCGTGGCGGCGGGCCAGTCCGGTTTCGAGCTGCCGGAACGGTTCGAACAACTTGCCCAGATCCTCCGCCTGGATGCCCATGCCGGTGTCGCGCACACAGGTTTCCAGCCAGCCGCCCCGCGTCCGGCATTCGATGCGCACCTCTCCTCGCTCGGTGAACTTGATCGCGTTGCTGAGCAGATTGAGCAGGACCTGCTCGACCCGGCGTCGGTCGCTGAGAATCTCACCAACGTCCGGCCCCATCGTCGCCAGCAAGGCCACCCCTTTCTTGTTGGCCTGGGGCGCCACTGTTCGCATGACCTGCTCGATGGCAGCACGCATATCGCAGGGTTTCCGGACGACCTCCAATTGGCCGGCCTCGATCTTGGAGAGGTCCAGGATGTCGTTGATCAAAGCCAGCAGGTGGCGGGAGCTGTCCCGGACCATGGTGAGCTGTTTGGTCTGTTCGTCGTTGAGCGGGCCGGCCAGTCCCTGCAGGAGGATTCCGGTGAATCCGATGATGGAGTTGAGCGGGGTGCGGAGTTCGTGCGACATGGTGGCCAGGAAGGCCGACTTAAGCCGGTCGGCCGCCTGGGCCTGCGTCATGGCTACTTCCAGCTCGGCTGTGCGCTTGGCGACGCGAGTTTCCATCTCAGTCGCATAGCTCCGCACCTGCCCGAATAGCCGAGCGTTCTCGATGGCGATGGCGGCCTGATCGGCAAGGAGCCGTAGGAGTTGCTGGTCCTGGTCCGTGAAGCGGCGTCCGGGATCGGTGGTGTCGACGGTGATTGTCCCGAGGAGGCTTTCACCATAGAGCAACGGCTCGGCGATCACACCGACATGATGTGTCGGCTCGAGCAGCAAAGGCGTGGCGTACGGGGAGGAGCGGAAGTCATTGACGATCATGCCCTCCCGGCGCTGTGCGACTGTCCCCGCGACCCCCTCGCCGAGTTTCAGGCGTAACTCTTGCGTCCGGTCGCCCAAGCCGTGCCACACCCAGGGGACGAGGACTTGGTCCGCCTCATCCCAGAGGAACAGTATGCCTATCCCGGTCCCCAGAAGGTCAGTTGCCCGTCTGTGGATGAGCGTGAGAAGGGTGGGCAGGTCCAGCTCTCGGGTGATCTCCGCGCTGACGGCGCGGATAGCCTCCAGTTGCTGCGTCCGGACGCGCAGAGTGTCCACCGCCTGCTTGCGCTCGGTGATGTCCGAACCGACGCTCAAGATCTCTTTCACCTGGCCGTGCTCGTCGAGCACCGTCTTGTTGGTCCAGGCGATCCACACTCGTTCCCCGTTGCGACGCATGTTCTCGTTGATGTTGCGCTCGAACTTCGTGGGGTCCGCACAGATTTCGTCCATCAGCGGGCGTAGGTCTCGGTTGCTACCTTCGCTCTCCGGGACTATCGTGCCGACCACATGACGGCCAAGAATCTCCGCCTCGGGATACCCGAAAAAGCTTTGCCCATATTCATTCAGGAAGGTGATGTGCCCCTCGCGCGTCCATCGCAGGATGATGCTGTTGGCATGCTGCACCAACTCGCGATACTTCCGTTCGCTCTCGTGCAGCGCCACCTCGCCCCGCCGGCGGTCGGCCGCGCGTCGCTCCTGCGCTTCCGCCATCTCATCAATGGCGCGGGCCAGTTGACCCAGCTCCCCGGCTCCGTACGGCATCCCGCTCCGCGCCGTCAAATCGCCCGCGCCGAGCCGTCCGGTCGTGCCTGCCAGCGCCCGCACCGGGCGCAGGACGAGCCGATCTCCAACGATCCAGGCCGTGGCCAGCGCCGCGGCCACGGCCAGCCCCAGCGCAATCAGGCTGTAGGCCAGCCGGCGGTCGGCTTCGGCAAATGCGGCGTCGTTGGAAAAGCCTACGCTTACCTGGACGCCGGGCTCCGGCGCGCTCCCCAGCGGGGTGAAAGCGTACAGACGCCGAACCCCGTCGACGCCGGCAGTCTCGATCGTCCCCTCGTCCCGAGACGCCATGGCCCGGATGATGGGCGCATCCGGCAGGGCTTTCCCGACCCATCCCCCCAGGTCGGGTTGGCGGGCCAGGATCGTCCCCTTCCGATCGACCACGGTCACCACCGCTCCCTCGGGCAGCCGGGCTTCGCCGACCAGGATATTGAACCAGGCGAGATCCAACGCGGCGAAGATCACGGCCTGGACATGGCCCGCCGAGTCCAGGACGGGGGTGCCAAAGAGCAGCACGGGCTTGCCGGTGCTGGGACTGATCTGGTATTGGCCCACCACGAAGTCGCGGCTTCGCACAGCCCGCTGGAACCAGGCCATGCCGGCAGCAGTGACCGGCTGAGGCAAGGGGACCGCGCTGCAGAAGATCTCGCCGGTCGGCCGCGTCACTCCCAGGTTGGCGTAGAACGGGTACTGTCTCAGCAGGCGTGCCAAGACCGCACTGCACGCGGCCGCATCGCCCCGGCGCACTTCGGGCAGTTGCGTCACCCCAAACAGGAGTGCGCGCGCACCGTGCACCAACTCCTCATGGCTGCTGGCGACGAGTCGCGCCGCGCGCAACGCGCTCGTTTCCACCTCGACCGTGGCCAGTCGCCGGTCTTGTTGGACCAAGTATCCCAGCAACCCCACGATTGGAGCCGCGGTAACGAGAATCAGGAGCCATAGGCTGGAGCGCACGCTTGGGAAGGACACACGGGGCACGGACGACCCTCCTACTTGGTGCTCCCGGCCCACTCTCTCAGCAGCCGGCCGCGGTTCTGCATCGCCCACCTGCGGTAATACTGCACCAGTCTGACATTTTCCACCATCACGCCACCTGGGGGCGGGGAGACGTCAGCGCGCACCGACAGTCGCAGTCCGTTCTCCACGTTGATCTGCCCGGCCTCCTTGCTCAGGACGAAGTCCACGAACGCCCTAGCCCCATCCGGGTTGGCGCCGCCCTTGATGATAGACACGGAGCCGATCTCAAACCCCGTGTCCAGGGGGACGATCAGCTCAACAGGGTTCCCCCGCTTCTTCGAGGCCAGGATGTCGTGGGCCCAGGCGATGCCGGCGATGGCCTGGCCTGCCGCCACGAGACTGATCGGTTCCGTGGCAGTGGGGGTATATCTGATCACATTCTTGTGCAATGCCCCCAAATACTGCCAGGCCCTGTCCTCCCCCACCCGAAAGATCTGGGTGACCAGAAAGATGTAGCCGGCACCGGCCGTGGCCGGATTCGAGGAGACAATCTGACCTCTCCAGACTGGATCGAGCAGGTCATCCCAGGTCACCGGTTTCTTCGCACCCTTGGGCGCCAGTTCCCTGTTGAAACGCTCCGTGTTCAGCACAATCCCCAGGATGCCCAAGTACCAACCATTCCAGTACCCGTCGGGATCCAGGTATCGGCTGGGGATGTTCTTCGCCTCCGGTGACCGATACTGCAGCAGGAGCCCCTCTCGTCCCAGTGGATCGTGTGTCTCCACCGAGCCGCCGATGAACACATCGGCCTGGGGGGCGTCTTTCTCGGCCCGCACCCTGGCGGTAATCTGGCCCGCCGCCAGGGGCACGTACTCCACCGCGATGCCCGTCTTGTCTTTGAAAGCCTTGACGAGTGCATTGAGGGTCTGCTCATCGAGGGCAGCATAGAGCCGCACCAGCTTGGGTGGTTGAGCGGGGCCGCAGGCGATACCAATCAAGCTCATCCCAAACAGCAAAGATAGAACGACTGAGCACAAATAATTGCGCCGTTGAGAGGCAAAGTCTCGAAGGCGCAACAGCCGCCGCCAGCCTCGTCCTGGCTCCTCGCCCGAGGACAAAAGCCGATGCATGACTCTCCCCTCCACTAATCCATTTTCGATTTTAGACTTCCAATTTTCGATTTGGGCACCGAGGCCTGTCGGCTCTTCAAATCGCAAATCGCAAATGTCTTCGTCCCCCAATTTCGCAATTCGCAATCCGCAATCACCATTCTCTCACCCCTCCTCCACCGTCCACCCATTGTCTATCGGCAGGTCGAGGTGGAACTGCGTGCCGACACCCACCTCGGTCTCGAAGTGCAGCACGCCGTGGTGCTCCTGCACGATCCCGTGGCTGATGGAAAGCCCCAGGCCGGTCCCTCTGTCCCGGGGCTTGGTGGTGAAGAAGGGATCGAAGATGCGGGGTTGGATCTCCGGCGGGATGCCGGGCCCCTGGTCGGCCACGGTGAGGCGGAGCCAGCGCGGGGCCATTTGCGATTTTGGATTTGCGATTTGCGATTGGGGGATCGCGGCCTCCGGGCCATTTTCGATTTCAGATTTGCGAGTTGCGATTGGGGAACCGGTCCCCCGGCTCTTCAAATCGCAAATTGGCAATTGCAAATCGCAAATGCCGTCTACTTCCCGCGCCGTGATGTGGATCGTCTTGTCTGCGTGGTAGCCGGGATACTTCGCGTTCAGGGCATCCCGGGCGTTGGTGAGCAGATTCATGAGGACCTGCTGGAGCTGCTGGCTCCGGCACTTGATCGGAGGCAGGGCCTCGGGCACGGCTACCGAGAGGGTGATCTGGTCGTGCCGGAGGACCGCCCGCACGAGACTCAGGGTCTGCTCGACGATGTCGGCCAGTCGGGCAGGGCTATGAGCCTGCTTTTCCTGCCGGGCGAACTGGAGCAGATTGCGGACGATGGTCGCCACCCGTTCGGTCTCGTGGATAATCTCCTTCGCATACTCCGATGGCTGGCTCGCAGGCTCGACCTTGTCCATAATCAACTGGGCGTAGTTCATGATCCCGCTGATCGGGTTGTTGATCTCGTGGGCCACGCCGCTGGCCAAGGTGCCGATGGCTTCGAGCTTCTGCTGCTGGCGGAGCTGGGCCTCCAGGGCCATCCGCTCCTCTTCCAGGCGCTTGCGGTCGGTGATGTCGCGGAAGATGCCCAGCAGATGCGGATGACCGTCCAGCTCAAGGGGCGACGAGACGATGTCGGCAAAGAACACGCTCCCGTCCTTTCTCTTGACCGGAATATCGTAGGCCAGCGCTGTTCCGCCCCTGAGCATCTTCTCGAACTCGGATGTGACCTGCTCAAGACGGTCGGCCGGATGGATGTCGGCAACGGACAGCCGCTCGATTTCCTCCTGCGAGTAGCCGAGCATGCGGCACAACGCCGGGTTGGCTTTGACGAATCGACGCGTCGCGGCGTCCGCCAGGAGGATGCCATCTGTGGCGGTGTCAAAGATGGCGCGCACCGTCCGCTCGGATTTCTCTCGCGCCGCTGCTGCCCGCATGCGCTCGGTGATGTCGCGCCCGTAGAGGTTCACGTAGTCTACTTCCGGAACAGGAACGATGTTGACCGAATAGATGCAATCCTCGCAGGAGACGTCGATGCTCTCCTGGGCGCGCTCTTCGAGGACGTGCCCGATTCGCCGACGCCACTCCCCCGGCATCCGGTCGCCGACAGCCGTTCCCCACAGCAGGAGAAGCGGCCCGCTCGGCGCGTTCGCGTACAGGATGGTTCCGTCGGATGCAACGCGCAGGACCGGATGCGGATTCTCACCGGGGAAGCGGGCCAGGCTCTCGATCTCGGCCAGAGCCCGCGCATGCGCCGCCCGCGTGCGGAGGGCCTGGATGCCATACGCCAGGTCGCCGGCCAGCTCGTATAGCAGTTTAACCCCCTCCGCATCGAAGGCATCCAGAGACGCCGAATAGATCGTGAGAATGCCGAAGGTGCGCTCGCCCTCTTTGAGGGGCAGGGACACCGACGACCCGATCCCGAGGCGCACGGCCTCCTCATGCCACGGGCACCGGGGAGGGTTCCCTTGGATATCCTGCACGATCTGGGGAGTTCCGATGCGGAAGGCTACCGCGACCGGACACGTCTCCCAGGCTGGATCTGCCGGATCCATGGCGTGCCGGTCCAGGTGTTCCGGCTCGCAGCCCACAACCGCGACCGGCCGGACATAACGCGCTTCCCCATCCCCGACGAACCCCACCCAGGCCGCTCGGTGTTCGCCGACATCGACGATGGTCCGACAGACCTCGCGGAGCAGACCCGCCTCATTCGCTGCCCGCACGAGCACCTGATTACACAGGCTGATCATCCGCAGATCGCGGTTGAGGCGCTTGAGGAACTCCTCGCCCCGCTTGCGCTCGGTGATGTCCCGCAAGATGACGGTGCCGATCAGTCCCTCCGCTACCGGGCGCACCGACACCGAGTATTCAACGGGAAAGGTGGTCCCGTCCCGTCGCGTCGCCTGGGTCTGCATACCGGAAACAGACGCCAGAACGCCCTTCGAATTCGCCGATGGGGTCTGGCCGGATCTCCAGTGTTCAATCTCCGCGCGGAGGCCGGTTACCTCGCCAAACGGTGCACCGACCGTCTCGTCCCGCATGGATCCGAACAGACGCTCCGCGGCGGTGTTCCAGAACAGCACGCGACCGCCCGAGTCGAACGCCACGATCGCATCCGTTGCCGTCTCGACCAGGACACGGTAGTTCGCCTCCGCCTCCCGGAAGAGACTGGCGATCGTCCGCGCTACGGGGACATTCCTCCCCTGCGCCGCACGCCAGGCCCGCACCACGGCAATCAGGAAATACACGCTGCCGACGTACTGGGCGGACCGAGAACACCATCCGACCAGCGTCCCGACCCCTCGCTGAAGGAAGAGACCGGCCAGCCCGATGCTCAGCATGGCCAACGCCAGGGTGCCCCAATAGAAGAAATTCTGACTGCCTTTCGAGATATCGCTTCCAGAAGAAGAGCGCCGAGACTACGAACCCTGCGATGGCAACCCCAAGCGTCACTCCTCGTATCGGCGTGAAGCCGCCTTCGGGCACGACAAACGTCGGTGTCAGGCCGTGCAAGCTGGCCCAACTCAAGCCGAGGATAATCCCGGCCAGTCCGCCATAGAGCAGATAGGTCTTTGCCCGCCGAGAGGCGGGGCGTGACGCCGCCGACACCCCTGCCACGAGCAAGCCGCTCCACAGATTGAGAATCGCCCCAATCGCCGCCCCGGTGTGGTGGAGCACGGTGCCCGCATCTACTGCCCCCAGGACGCCGATCATCCACCCCGCAATGCCACTACTTGTGCCATACATCATCGCCGCGCTGCCGAATAGCAGGAGCGGGAATGAGCCGCTGAGCAGGTAGCCTTGAACAGACACCCAGGCGATGAGGCAGCCTGGAAGGAACAGGAAGAGCAGGTTGAGTATCGGGAGAAGCCATTCCGGCTCGTAGATGCCCCGCACATCGAGGATCGTCGCCACCCCGATGGCTACAACGAACCCCGGGATCGCCAGGGATGGTAGACTCTTCATGCTATCAGCAAGTTGTCTTTTCATTCCTGTTCCTCTGCGCAATTGGATTTCCAATTTTCGATTTGAGGTCCGCTCCCCAATCGCAAATCGCAAATCGAAAATGTCCTCCCTCTCACTCCGGCGTCATTCGCAACGCCACCGCAATGGCGGTCACAAGCGCCTCGCGGCGAAACGGCTTGGTCACGCACATCTGAGCCCCCGCCGCGAAGGCCTTGCGATTGAGGCTGGTGTCATCGCACGCCGTCAGCATCACGACAGGGATGCGTCTCGTCTTCTTCCCATGGCGGAGGACGCGGCACACCTCATACCCATCCATCCCCGGCATCTGGACATCCAGCACGATCACGTCCGGCGGGTCGGCATCCGCCTGGGTGAGACCTGACACCCCTCCGTCTGCAGTCCGCACCAGGTAGCTCTCCTGCTCCAGCACATCCTTCACCAGCTCCCTCCCCTTTGGGTCATCGTCGATGACCAACACCCGCACGGACATGACGTTCCTCCAAGTTTTCAGGCGGTTCATGTCCACCGATCTGCTACCTGGACAAGACCGGCCCGATTTCTTTTCCAGGAATCCGCTGGAGGCGATTGGTTGCCACGAGACGAATCGCCGGCATCAGCTCGGTGACCAGGGCCGATTTGCCTACGAATGCGTCGGCGCCCGCCTTCAAGACCATGTCGCGGTATCCGCCGGATTCCAGAAGGGTCAGCACGACGATGCCGATTTCCGGCAGGTCCTTCCGGAGCCTCGGGATCACCTCCCAGCCGGACATGCCGGGCATGGCGAGATCGAGAAGGACCACCTGCGGACGGACGCTCTGCGCGCGCGCCAGCGCCTCGATACCGCTCCGCGCCACATCGATGACGACCACGTCGGCCGGATAGCGAGTGTGCAGAAAGCGGCTGAGAACCCGAAGAAATCTTGGGTTGTCGTCAACCAGCAGCAAGGAAATGGGTGGCATGTTTCTCCTTCACATCGACGGGCTCTTCACACACGTACAGTTGGTCCTGGTCCCGAACGGAGTATTAAACCGCAAAGGGCGCAAAGAGAACACTGCACCAGATATCTCACCGCAGAGTGCGCAAAGCGCGCAAAGAAAGGCCCACTATTCTCATCCCTGGTCCGAGACCCCATCCGCAGACCCTGGCTTGCTCTGCGCTCTCTGCGAGCTTTGCGGTCAAACACTCCCCTAATCGGGAAGATAGGGCGGTTTGGAAATCTAACCATCCCATGATGTACGTAGTTCTTACTGGGAGGGCCTGGTATTTTGCGGTAAGCCGGATCGAAACCGAGGCGGGCGCCCATCAGGGGGCTGAGGCCGAACGGGACCATTAAACCGCAGAGCGCGCAGAGATCGCAAAGAAAAACCTGGCCTATCTAGGGGCTACGGATCTGACATCCTGAATTCCTTTGCGGTCTCTGCGAGCTCTGCGGTCAAATACTCCGGCTCTGGTCGGTTGGCATTGTCAGGCAGGATCGGGGTGCGTGAGAAATGCGATCGTGTAGGCGGGAAGCGTGTCTTCTGGAAACCGTGCGCTATGGGCGGCGAGCGCTTTAGCGATCACGCCGTGTCGGCCGTACCGCCATTGAGGGATGACGATCAAGACACCGCAATGGGGCGCATTCTTGTCATAGGCCATCCGGGTGACAACTTGGAAGTCATCCCGGTTGAAGGTGACGATGCATCGCCGCTCCGACGCCGCGCGCGCGAGCTGTGCCTCATCCGTCAGCGCCGAGGCGCCGCACTCATACGCACTCACGATGTCGATGCCGAGGGCCCGGGCCGCCACTGCGATGTCCGGGTCGAGGTCTGCATCCAGGTAGTATCTCATGAGCGGGGGGGGACGAAGATCGGCAACTCCCGGGCGAGCCGCTCCGGGGTCCACGCGTCGTTAGCCACTATCCGGCGGCGGATCTCTTCCGGGTAGAGGACGGCATAGCTTAACGCCGCCCGGAGCTGGGGCTCCGTCAGACGACCGAACGCCTGGCGCAGCTCATCGAAGTTTCGATCTGCGTGCTCGTAGACGTAAACCACCTCCCAGACATCCACGCCGGTTCCGGCTAGGATAGCTCGGCGTCCGGTTGCGCCATCCATGAAGGCGATCCCCGGACACTGCCGCATGGCGATCGCCTCCGAAAGGAGTTCGGTGGCGATCGCGGTGAAATCTCTTCCGGTAGCCTCGGCGGCGTCCGCGATGGCTTGCGCCAGAGTGTCTTGCATGCGTAGACTCTTTTGCACTGTAGGCATTTCTTCCTCCGTCGGTCAGTGAACGACATTAGTATACACTGACTGACGGTGGAGTGCAAGAGCTGAACCAAAACGTTACGATTGAACCGCAAAGCGCGAAAAGTACACAAAGAAGAACCCTAGCGATTCAGGCATAACGGGACCATTCAACCGCAGAGCGCACAGAGCACGCAAAGAGGAACCAGGTAATTCTGGGCGGACGGATCGGATACCACGAATTCCTTTGCGCTCTCTGCGAGCTTTGCGGTCAAATACTTCGGCTCTGGTCGGTTGGCGTTGTCAGGCAGGATCGAGGTGCGTCGGGATCATTCGTAGTGGGTCCACATACGGATGACCTTGACCGTCTTGATCTCGTCCAGCACCTGGTACACCAGTCGGTGATGGATGCTGATTCGACGCGATAGGGCGCCGGCAAGGTCTCCAAGCAGTTTCTCGTATGGGGGAGGAGTCTGATAGGGATTCTTTGCGAGGATCTTGAGAAGATGCTCTGCCGACGGTTTCAGTCCGGAGCGTGCCAGCTTCTTGGCATCACGCCTGGCCTGACTGGTATAGACAATCTTCCAGCTCACCAGTCGAGCCCCTCGTAACACTTCTCGACAGGCGTTCGCAAGCCCCTGCGGATGGAGGCGCGCATCCCCGGGATGGAAACCAGATACAGCGTCTCCTGGATGGCGCGCCAGTCGCGCTCCGATACGAGCACCGCCGAATGGCGCTTGCCGGCGATCTGGATGGGCTCATGGGAGTCGGCAACATCGTCCAGAAGAGCATAGAGCCTCTTCCGAGCCTCCGTGGCAGTCATGCTGGTCATCTAATCCCCTCCGCCAATCTTGGATGTCGTACGACATAGCGTACGCCAGATTCATTCGCAAGTCAAGCTATAGTCGGCGATTCATTCTGGAGGCAGGATTCCTTGTCGGATGGCGAATCGAACCAGGTCGGTCTGGTTGTGGAGGCCGAGTTTCCGCATCAGGTTGGCCCGGTGGGTCTCTGCCGTTCGGGGGCTGATTCCCAGGCGGGCAGCAATGTCGCCAGTGCTCTGCCCATCGGCCGCCAGCCCGAGGACCTCTCGCTCTCGAGTGGTCAACTCTCCCACGGAATCGAGCGGAGCGCTCTTGGCCTTCTCCACGTAATCCTCAATGGCTCGTTCGGAGAGCGGCGGGCTGAGATATCGGCTGCCCGCAACGACAGACCGCACGGCCTGCAGCAGCTCCCCACCGCCGGCGTCCTTGAGGACATAGGCGCTCGCCCCGTTCCGCAGGGCTTCGAGTACGTACGCCTCGTTGGCATGCATGGAGAGAATCACGACCTTGGTTGTGGGAAACCGAAGATTGATTTGACGTGCGACCTCCAGGCCACCCACTCCCGGCATCATGAGGTCGAGGACGAGAACCTGCGGCCGCAACTCCTCGACGAGCCGCACGGCCTCCAGCCCATCGCCCGTCTCCCCGGTCACGCGGAAATCCGGCTCCCCTTCCAGCACGGCCCGCAAGCCCCGCCGCACCACAGGATGATCGTCTGCCAGCAGAATGGAGATCATGATATCTCACCGCAAAGCGCGCAGAGAGAACAAGCCCCCGATATTTGACCGCAGAGGGCGCAGAGAGCGCAAAGGAAATCGGGGTATCCAATCCGTCTGCCCTTGAATCAGCCGGTTCTTCTTTGCGTGCTCTGCGCACTCTGCGGTTCAATACTCCGGTCGGCGCAACCCCCGATATTTGACCGCAAAGCGCGCAGAGAGCGCAAAGGAGACGCTATTCTTCGAGACCCAAGACGACGCGCCGGATACCACCTTGGAGTACCTTGGTGTTGAAGTTGATCAGGAGTCCAAGGTGAAGATCCATCAATTTTAGATACGTAAGCACTTGAGCGACATGAATCGGTTGCAGTCGATCCACCGCTTTGAGTTCCAGCAGGATCAACTCATCCACCACGAAGTCTGCGCGAAATCCAACTTCGATCATTTCCCCTTTGTAGACGAGCGGAACCGTACGCTGCCGCTCAAATCTCAGGCCTCGCGCGGCAAGTTCATGCGCAAGGCACATTTCGTAGGCGCTCTCCAGGAGACCCGGGCCAAGCACGCGATGGACCTCGATCGCCGCACCGATAATCTCACCACTGAGCGCGTTGATGTCCATAGTCCATCTTCTTTGCGTGCTCTGCGCACTCTGCGGTTCAACACTCCGGCGCAACCCCCGATATTTGACCGCAGAGGGCGCAGAGAGCGCAAAGGAATTCGGGATGTCAGACCCGCAGGTCCCTGAATAGGCCAAGTTCTTCTTTGCGTGCTCTGCGCGCTCGGCGGTTCAATTTCCCCGTTCGGGCTGACCCAGCGGTAGTTCCGCCTGGATGCGTGTGCCGGCGCTCGGGGCGGATTCGATGCGCAAGGTGCCTCCCAGCAACATGGCGCGCTCGTGCATCCCGGCCAGGCCGTTCGATTCTCCCTGGTCCAGGGTGATCGTAGGCTCGAAGCCGCGACCCTGGTCTTCGATCCGCAGCAGGAGCCTCCCTCCTTCAACCCAGAGCCTCACCTGCACCTCACTTGCCTCCGCGTGGCGAACGACATTGGTGAGCGCCTCCTGCACGATGCGGTAGGCGGCCGTTTCCACCTCGGGTCGGCACGGGTGCCCTTCCAGACCGGCGTGCACGAAGTTCACGCGGACCCGAGTGTGTGCCGTGTAGCGCTCGAACTGCCAGAGCAGTGCGGGGAGCAGCCCCAGGTCGTCCAGGAGGGCGGGCCGGAGGTTCAGCGACAATTCACGCACGCGTCCGATCAACTCTCCAACCAGGTCCTGGGATTCCCGCAGAAGGCTCTGGCCGGTATCTGACGCCTCCCCCGCGACCATGTCCAGCGTCAGCTTGAGGGCGGTGAGGAGCTGGCCGATCTCGTCGTGGAGCTCCCGGGCCAGCGCGCGTCGCTCGTCCTCCTGCATCTCCAATTGTCGCCGCGAAAGTGCTTGCAACTGCTTCCGCCCCTCGCGCACATTTTCGAAAAGTTGCGCGTTTTCGATCGCAATGGCCGCCTGGCCGGCGAACAGGGCAAGGATCTTCCGCTCCTCTTTGGTGAAGGGGGGCAAGGCGTCATGCCGATCGACCGAAAGCACACCCAGTAACCGGTCGCGATACAGGAGGGGCTCGGCCAGTACTGCGGTGATCCTGGTATGCTCCAGAACAGCGGGCACCGCATACGCCGACTTCCGGTATTCGTTGACGATCAAACCTTCCCGGCGCATCGCGACCATGCCCGACACCCCCTCGCCGAGCGAGCGCCGCTCCTCCCGGATCCATTCCCCCATGCCGTACCAGGCTACGGGAATGAGGACCTCCTCATCCTCGTTCCAGAGCCGGATGACGCAGGAGGAAGCCCCAACCAGCTCTGCCGAACGCTGGTTGATGAGTGCGAGCAAGTTCGTCAGATTCAATTCCCGCGTGATCTCTCGCGTGACAACCCGGACGGCATCGATCTGATGGAGGTTCGCTTTAAGCGTATCTTCCGCCCGCTGACGATCGGTGATATCTTCGAGGCACAGAAGCAGGCTGGATTGCCCGGAGACCTGGATGCAGGCGACGGAGACCAGGAACACCAAATTCCTCGGCTGGCCCTGGCACAGAGCCGTGGTCCGATATTCGATCCCCTGGTACGTTCGGCCCGTCGCCAACGCATCCACCATGGCCAGACGCACCGCGCAGGTTTCGCAGCGGGGCCCATGCCCGCAGCCCTGTGGATCGTCGAGCGCATTCATGCAGCCGACGACGCCGCAGGCTCGCTCCAGCTTGAGTTCCTCCAGCGGGCGGCCCACGAATTCGATAAAGGCGCGATTGGCATAGGACACCTGCCGGGACGTATTGATAACACACATCATGGTGGGCGCGTTGTCGTAAATCGTCTTCAGCTCCGCCTGGCTCCGGCGCAGCGCTTCCTCCGCTTGCTTGCGCTCGGTGATGTCGAGGAACGCGCCGACCGCGCCGCACACCTCGCCTTTCTCGTCGAACAGGGGAACGGCGTCGCCGACGATGTCCCGCGCGGTACCATCATCAAAGGCCAACGTCAACTCGAAGTTCTTCACCTCCTGTCCAGTGGCCGCAGCAATCTGAACGGGGAGCTCTTCTGGCCGCAACTCGCGCCCGTCTATGATGGCGCGGAATGTCTCGGGACGCTCACCGGGTGGCGCACTCTTGGAACTGTTGGCGTCGGCAGGCAGGCGCAGCAGGCGCAAGGCGACGGCACTGCTAGTCATGCGTCGGCAGTCGCGATCGTGGGCAATAAACGTGATGGCGGGCGTCGTGGCCAACACCATCGCAAGTTCATCGGCGCGGGCACGAATTTTCGCCTCGTTTTCGCGCAATTTCTCCTCAGCCTGCTTGCGCTCGGTGATGTCATGGAGCGTGATGAGTCTCGTTCCTTCTTTGATCGCTACCCGCTTCACATTCGTAAGAAATATCCGCTTCCTGCCGTAGCCGTCCCTTATCGTCGTCTCGATATTGGTGACTTCGCCTTGCTGTTCCAGCTCCTCACAGTGCAGCAGATCTCTCCCGACGAAAGGCGTAATGCACCCCATCGCCTGAAGGTCATCCATGGAGTATCCAAGGAGCTGGGGCACATTCGGACAGATGTAAGTGAATCTGCCGTCGTCATCGGTGACGAAGACGGGATCAAGAATGTTCGAAAGGATGACCCGGATCATTTCTTCAGATTCGCGCAACAC
>CAVSHW010000031.1:0-104435 GCA_963727695.1 uncultured Methylomirabilota bacterium
AACAAGGTGGGTTCCGACCCGGACGTGGTCGCCGCCGCCACGCACTGGAACAGCCCGGTCGGTCTGGCGACGGTGCACGTCTTCCACAAGTTCGGCCTCGCCCAGCTCCTCTGGGGGACTATCCACGCCGACATCATCTACGGGAACAACTACAAGGAAAAGGTCCGCCTGATCCCGACCTCCAAGGACAGCAACGACCTGGCGGGCGATTACGCCAAGAAGTTCAACCGCATGACCTGGGCGATCGTCCACGACACGACCGATTACGGCACCAAGAATCGCGACGAGTTTAAGGCCGCCGTCGAGGCCCAGGGCGGCAAGGTGCTGGGCGCGTTCGGGATCACGGTCGGCCAGCAGGACTTCACCGCCGTGCTGAGCAAGGTCAAGGAGCTGAAGCCAGACGGCATCTACTACGGCGGCGTGGTGACCGAGGGGGCGGGCGTCCGCCGGCAGGCCAACAAGCTTGGGCTGGCCAAGGTCATGTTCATGGGTCCTCCGGGGATCCAGTCGGACACGTTCGGCCAGCTCACCGGCGCGGATGGCGAGGGCGCCTTCTGCTCGGGCACGTTCGATGTCAATAGCTCCCCCGAGGGGAAGGCGTTCGTGAAGGCGTACGCGGTGAAGTACCCGAGCGAGCCCTTCGAGCAGAACGGCCCCTACGCCTATGACTCTGCCAGCATCATCCTGGACGCGCTCAAGGCCGTCGGCCCCGACCGGACCAAGATCGTGGACTACATCCGCGGCCACGAGTTCAAGGGGGTGATCGGCGACATCAAGTGGGACAGCGCTGGGCAGAACAGGCGCGGCGGTCTCACCATGTACGTCAACCAGAGTGGCAAGTGGGTGAAGTACGAGGAGTCCGAGTTTTCCGGCGGCAAGCGCAAGCTGCCCTGGCAGTGACCCTGGTTCGGGCTCGACTCCCCTTTGTTGGATGATTTCGGAACCGCGTGATGACGTGATGAACCCCGACGGTCGGTCGTCGGGGTTCATCACGTAGACGCGGTGTTCTGACCCGTCCTCTTCGCAGGTGCGTTCATGACGCTCTTCTTGCAGTTGTTCGTGGCAGCCGTGATCGTGAGCTGCCTGTACGCCCTGGTCGCCGTGGGATTTACGATGTATGTGGGGGTGATCAACCTGGCCAACTTCTCCCACGGCGACGCCTGCGTCATGGGGGCGTTCATTCTGATGCCCCTTTTCATCCTGGTTTCCTCGCTGGGCTGGCTGGGGACGGCCGGCGCGCTGGTGATCGTGCTGCTCTTCCTGGTGGTCAGCGCGCTGACTGGACTTTGGGGTGTTGTCATCTATCGCATCCTGGTCAGGCCGCTCCTCAACTCGCCGCGGCTGATCCTGCTCCTGGCGACGGTCGCCGCCGGCCAGGTGATCCGCGAGGTCATCCGGGTGGTCTACCCGAACGGCAGCAACCCGCAGGTATTTCCCAGAATCCTGCCCCAGGGCGGGCTGGAGCTGGGCGAGCTGTCCATCGGCTATGACGCCATCGGTATCTTCGTGATCACCATCGCCGTCATCCTGGGACTGAACTTCATCATCCGCCGCACCCGCATGGGCATGGCGATGCGCGCCGTGTCGCAAAACGCCGATGTCTCGCAGATGATGGGGGTCAACATGGACTGGACCGTCACCATCGTCTTCGTGATCGGGTCGGCCCTGGCGGGGCTGGCGGGGCTGCTCAACGGCTCGTACTACGGCATCACCAAGTTCAGTATCGGCAGCGGCCTGGGAATCAAAGGCTTCTCGGCGGCGGTGATCGGGGGTCTGGGGGATTTCTACGGGGCGATCATCGGCGGCTTCCTGCTGGGGTTCATCGAGGTCTTCTCCGCGGCCTACATCCCGGACGGCTCCCAGTACCAGGACGTCTTCTCGTTCCTGGCGGTGATCTTGTTTCTGCTCTTCCGCCCCAGCGGGATCCTGGGCGAGAAGATCTACGAGAAGGTATGATGGGCGCCGTGACCATGCACGACGAATCTCCCGGCAAGACGGCATATCTCACGCGTAAGCTGATGGCGCTCGGCATCCTGCTGACGAGCTCAGGCGCGGTATATGCGATCGCGGTCCTCAAGAACCAATGGATCGTGCTGGGGCTGAGCGTGCTGACGGTCGCCGCGATGATCATGATCGACCGCCGACCCACCCTGAAGAGACGGATCGGCGAACCGCTGAGGCAAGAGCGCGGCCTGCTGCTGGTCTCGACCACGGTCCTGGCGCTGGTCGCCCCCCTGCCGCTCCGCGGCGATCCCTATACCCTGCACGTCCTGGTGATGGTCGGGATCTCCATGATCCTGGCCATCGGCCTGAATTTCCAAGTCGGCAGCACGGGCATCCCCAACCTCGGCTTCGCCGCCTTTTACGGGGTGGGCGCCTACGCCTCCTCGCTGTTGGCCATCCGCTTCCAGCTCTCCTTCTGGCTCGCGATCCTCCTGGCGGCGGCCATCGCCGCCTTCTTCGGCTTTCTGGTCGGCGTGCCCTCGCTCAAGACGCGCACCTACCACCTGGCCCTGGTCAGCATCGCCTTCGGCTTGATGGTCTACATCCTGCTCAACAACCTCGCCTTCACCGGCGGCCCGAACGGCGTGAAGGATATCCCGGCACCCTTCCTGCTGGGACAGTCGTTGTTCATGAGCATCCGGATCTTCGGCCTCACCTACCCGATGCAGTTGAACTTCTACTATCTGGTGGCCTTCTTCCTTGCGCTCACCCTGGCCGCCGCCCACTGTCTGTACCATTCCAAGGTGGGGCTGTTCTGGAACGCGGTCCGCGAGGACGAGGTCGCCGCCAAGTGCAGCGGGATCAACGTCTCGGCGGTCAAGATCCTGGCCTTTTGCGTGGGGGCGTTCTTCGCCGGGATCGCCGGGTCGCTTTACGCCCATTACATCGGCTACATCTCCCCCGAGAATTTCAACATGAACGTCTCGCTCCTGATCCTTGGCATGGTGATCATGGGCGGGATGGATAGCATCCAGGGCACCTGCGCCGGGGCGTTCCTGCTCACCATCGCCCCAGAGAAGTTTCGCGCCCTGACCGATCTGCGCATGGTCGCCGCGGGGCTGATCATCATCCTGATGCTGATGTTCCGCCCCGCAGGCATCATCCCACAGCGCATCCGCGAGTATCGCGGGCTCCTGCCCCGCGGGCGGGACACGGACACAGGCCATGAGTGAGCCGATCTTCTCCGTCCAGGACCTGACCATGCGCTTCGGTGGGTTGGCGGCCGTGGACCGGGTCTCCTTCGAACTATATCCCAACCAGATCCTGGCGGTGATCGGGCCCAACGGGGCCGGAAAAACCACGGTCTTCAACGTGGTGACGGGTCTCTACGCACCCACCGAGGGGGCGATCCGCTTCAAGGGGTGCACGATCAACGGCCTGGCGCCTCACCTGATCGCCCGTCGCGGGATCAAGCGCACCTTTCAGCAGAGCCGGCTGTTCGACAACCTGAGCGTCCTGGACAACGTCCTGGTGGGGATGGCGGCCACGGCGCGCCACAACCTGGTCAAGGCGATCCTCCGCCGCGATTTGCTGGCCCGGGAGCTCAGCCGCGACATTGAGCACGCCCTGGAACTGCTCGGCTCCTTCAGCCGCGAGATGCGGGCGAGCCATGGGAAGCGCGCCGGCGACCTCACGCCGGGCGACCGCCGAAAGCTGGAGATCTGCCGCGCCCTGGCCTCCGACCCGACCGTCCTGCTCCTGGACGAGCCCGCCGCCGGGATGGACCCGAGCGAGACCGCGGAATTGATGGAGGACATCCTCAAGGTCCGCACCCTCAAGCACGGGATCGGCATCATCCTGATCGAGCACGACATGTCGGTCGTGCGCCAGACAGCGGATGTGGTCGTGGTGCTGTCCTATGGAAAGATCATCGCCACCGGCAGCTTTGCGAACGTGTCATCCGACCCCGCAGTCCAGGAAGCCTACCTTGGCACCGGCAACTGAGCCCCTGCTCGAACTGCGACAGATCAGCGTGCGCTACGGGCGGGTGGCGGTGATCCATGCGCTCAGTCTCACCACCAACCGGGGCGAGGTCATCGCCGTGCTGGGACCCAACGGGGCGGGAAAGACCACCCTGGTCCGCAGCATCATCGGCCTAGTTCCCCCGGCGGAGGGCGAGATCCGATTCGAGGGCGAGACGATCAGCCGATTGCGCCCGCACCAGGTGGTCGCCAGGGGAATCGCCGTGGTCCCCGAGGGGCGCGGCATCTTTCCCAAGATGACGGTGGAGGAGAACCTGAAATCGGGTCTGGTGTTCTTTGACGACGATCCGGCGCGGCTGCGCGACCGGCTCGATGACGCCTATGGCCGCTTCCCGGTGCTGGGCGAGCGGAGGAATCAGATTGCCGGAACGCTCTCGGGCGGCGAGCAGAGCATGCTCTCGGTCTCCCGGGCGATGATGCGGAAGCCCAAGCTGCTCTTGATGGACGAGCCTTCGCTGGGACTCTCGCCCAAGCTGGTGGATCAGACCTTCGCCATCGTGCGTGCCCTGCACGGGGAGGGGGCCTCGATCCTGCTGATCGAGCAGAACGCCCGCCAGGCGCTGGCCGTCTGCGACCGGGGCTACATCCTCCAGAAGGGAGCCATCGTCCTCTCCGGCTCCAGGGAGGAGCTGGTCTCGGACGAGCGCGTCCAGCACGCCTACTTCGCGGCCGACCGAAACTCGCCGCCCACCCCGGCCTAGTGTCCTGAGCCAGAGATTCGCCACAATAGTTCAAGGCTCCAGGGGCGTTCCTCCGACGCCTGGCGCCTGCACCCATCCTGCCGGATGGGTACCCGGAACCGCCCGGCCTTGCACCGGGTCGGCCACCCGAAGACGGTGGCCTCCGGACCGGCGCCGGCCGGGGGGTACCCGCTCCGTGGAGCGGGTCTGGCGCAGCGTCTGCGGAACGCCCCTGGGACCTGGGAATATGGTAGTGAATCTCTGACTCAGGGCACTAGTCTCCGCACACCTCCAACACGACCTTGCCGATGCTCTCGCCGCCCTGCAGATGGCGGAGCGCCGCCGGCGCCTCCCGAAAGGGGAAGCGGCGGCCCACGAAGGGCGGCCTCGAAAGCAGAGTCGCAAGCTGATCGTAGGCCCGCGGCAGACGGTCCGCCTGCTCCCAAAGCCAGATCAGGTTGAACCCCATCACGCTCCGGTTCTCCGCGATCATCCGGAGCGGATCGATGCGCGGGCGGCGCAGGTACCGGAACCCCAGACGCAGGTAATTCGGCCGCGCGCGCCTCGGCATGAGATCGGCCGCCCCGTACAGGACGATCCGGCCTTCGGGGCGCAACCGGTCATAGGCGGGCCGGAAGAACGGCCCCGCCACCGCGTCGAGCACCAGGTCGAGCCCGTCGAGCCCTTGGGCCGCCAGGGCGCGGTCGAGCTGTTTTCCGAAGCCGCGGCGCTCTCGCACGATCACCTGTTCGGGAGCAAGCCCAGAGTGGGCGACCAGGAAGTCTCGCTTGGCCGGACGCCCCACCGTCGCCACTACCCGCGCACCCTTCCCCGCCAGGATCGACAGCGCGTTGAGGCCCACTCCGCCCGCCGCCGAGTGCACGAGCACGGCGTCGCCGGACTCGACCGCCCCCAGCTCGATCAGCGCGTACCAGGCCGTGAGGGCCTGGACCGGAAACGCCGCGGCCTCCGCAAAGCTCCAGCCCGGCGGGATCGGTGTCAGATAACGCAGGTCGAGATTCAGCGCCGTCGCATAGGCGCCAAAACGCGTGAGCCCGATCACCCGGTCGCCGGGTCGCGGGCCGCATTGCGGCATGCCGCCCTCGGCCGGGGGGCCGAGCGCCTCCACCACCCCCGCGAACTCCAGCCCCGGGACGAACGGGCCCGCCGGCGTCGCGGAATAGAGCCCCAGACAGGCAAAGAGATCGGCGAAGTTCAAGCCGACGGCGTGCACCGCGACGCGCGCCTCACCGCGCCCCGGCTCGGCCAGCGCCTCCGTCTGCCGCCTGAGCCGATCGAGCGCCCCGGCGCGCCCGATCCGCCACACCTCGCGCATGTACACCCACTCCTACCCATTCCAATACACTCCATAAGGTGGGGAGACGGGGCGAGGCAAGCCGCGCAGGGTCGGAGCCTCTCGTCATCAGAGCCAGCGGAGACGCACCCCCGCCCAGACTCCCAGGAACATGCACACCATGAAGGTGAGGCTGCCGATGGCCAAGAGCGGGACACCGCTGAGCCCGTGGGCGACGTTATCGCCCGCCGCCACGGAGGCTCCCAGACCCATCAGCAGCCCACCGATCGCGGCCTGGGGGAGACGCTTCGGCGGGATGGATCCTCCCAACGATGCGCCGTGCAATCGGGACGCAATATACGAACCCAGAGGGATCCCCAGCACCAGGAAGAGGCTCCAGTCGAGAGCGGACACATCTCGCTCCAGAATGAACGTCGCCAGACGATCGCTGCCCTGCACCGTCCCCAGGCCGGTCGGATGCCCCGCCATCGCCGAGGTGGCCCAGGCCGCCACACCTACCAGACCCACCGCCAAGCCGGTGCGTCCCCAATCCCAGCCGCCCTGATAGGGATGGTGCTGCCCCCGAATTACCCAGAGAAGGGCCGCCAACGCCAGAAGCACCACCACCAGCCGACGGTCGACGGCCAGCGTCCTGTGTAGGGTCAAGGCCGCGCCGCTGCCTCCCATCATACGTTGCAGGGGTTGCGCCAGCCATTCGTTGCTGGCCCAGATTCCCAGCGCGTAACCGGCGACGGCAAGACCGTAGTCGAGCTTCCCTTCACCCGCACGGAAAAGGACGGCCCCGGCACAGCCCACGGCCAGGGTCATGCCCAGACCAAAGACGAAGCCGCCCAAGAGAGTGGCAAAGCCAAAGAAAGGCGGGATCGTGACCTGGAGATGCCCATACTCCGCCAGGGCGTTTACGGCCACCATCTGCACCAACACCGCCAGGAGATAGCTTCGCAACATATCCGGCGCACGGCCGGTGACGGCCTCGTAGAAGGCCGACAGCATTCAGAATCGGCCGCGCTCCGAGATGTATCCGAACGCCGCGCCGATGATCAATCCCAAGAGCCAGGTTTCCGGCTTCATGTTCATTTGAACTCCGCCAGGAAGTCGCGCGCCCCGGGCTGCAGCAGGCTCGCCAGCGCGACGTAGATGAAGAGCGCCCCCAGGTCGAGGCAGCGGCGGGCGCTCGCGGCGTTGCTGGTGAGCACGCCGGGCGCGCGGCCGGCGGCGCGCACGCGACGCACGGCGCTCTGGACCGCCGCCTGGACGTCCGGATGGTCCATCTGTCCGGGATAGCCCATCGACTGAGCGAGATCACCCGGCGCGATGAAGAAGGCGTCGATCTGCTCGACCTGCAGGATGTCGTCCAGATTCGTCAGCGCCTCGACCTCTTCCAGCATCGCGATCACCATCGTCTCGTCGTTGGCGTGACCGGTGAAATTTCCCTTCACGCCGAAGGCAGAGCGGCCGCCGGCGTAGCCGCGGTGGCCGAGCGGGGCAAACTTAGCGGCCCGAACCGCCGCCTCGGCCTGGGCACGCGTGTTGATGTGCGGGACCTGCACCCCGCCGGCGCCGCGATCGAGCGCCCGCGTGATGGTTGACGGGTCGTTCGACTGGACGCGGACGATCGGCGTGACGTCTGTCAGCTCCGCCGCACGCACCATGTTCTCGACCTCGTCCCAGCCGGCCGGTCCATGTTCGCAGTCGATAAAGACGGCGTCAAAGCCCATCCGGCCGAGCAACTCGACCAGGCCGGCCGAAGTGTAACCGGGGGCAACCACGCTGATCGGCTTCCCGGCCGCCAGCTTCTCCTTGGCGAGATTGTGTCGCATCTCCTGCTCCTTTCAGCGCGGGAACTCGACAGGTTTCTTGCCGGTGCGCGCGAAATACTCCCGGCCCAGCGCATCGGCGCCCTTCATGGCGGCAACGACCGCCTGCGGGGTGACCGGAAACGGCTCGTTGTTGATGATGCCGCTGACAGACGTCGCCGCGACCATCAGCCGCTCGTCCAGCTCGGCGCCGGTCTGGCGCACCCCCAGCTCGCCCAGGCTGATCGGCAGACCGACATCGGCGCAGAACTCCAAGACCTCTTCGATCTTCGCGGGCTCCTGTTTCTCCAGCACGAGCTGGGTGAGGGTGCCGAAGGCGACCTTCTCGCCGTGGTAGAGGTGGTGGCACTCGTGCAGCGCCGTGAGACCGTCGTGGATGCCGTGCGCCGCGGCCAGACCCGAGCTTTCAAATCCGAGACCACTCAGCAGGGTGTTCGCCTCCACGATCTTGTCCAGAGCGGCCGCCGGTGCGTTCGCCTCGGCGGCGCGCTTCGCCTCGCGGCCGTAGCGAAGCAGCAGCTCGAAGCAGAGGCGAGCCAGCGCCAGGGCGGCCTCGGTCGAGTCGCCGCCTGCCATGTTCTTGGCGCGCGCCCGGCGACAGGCATCGGCCTCGAACCAGGTGGCCAGGGCATCCCCCATGCCGGAGACCAGGAAGCGCGCGGGTGAGCGGGCAATCACCCCAGTGTCCACGACGACCATATCCGGGTTGCGCGGAAAGAGATAATAGGCCTCGAACGCGTGGCCCTCGGTATACACCACCGCGAGCGCGCTGCAGGGCGCATCGGTGGACGCGATGGTCGGGATGACCACGCAGGGGATCTTCCGCTCGTGCGCGACCGCCTTGCCGGTGTCGATGCACTTGCCGCCGCCCACCGCCGCCAGCACGTTCGCACCGCAAGCCTGCGCCAGCGCGCCGACGCGCGCGATTTCGGCGCGCGTGCACTCCCCTCGAAACACCTCACAGTGAACCGCGATCCCGGCCGCAGGCAAGGCTGTGTCCAGATCGGGCCGGCAATCCTCCAAGCCTGTCCTGCTGCCCAGAATCAATGCCTGATTGCCCAGCTTGGCCACATGAGGGCCAATCTCCTTGATGACGCCCGGACCCTGCATATACTTGCCGGGTGCAATCATGATCTGTGCCATTGCAGAAGCCTCCTCGCCATCCGACGCATGACCGCAGCGGACCACGACTCGCAACGGCCGGAGCATGCCGCAGCCGTGCCGCTGGTGTCAAGGAGAACCTCCGGAGAACCCATTGGAGAACCGGGAGCAGAACACCAGCTCTTCGTGCCGACGCCCATCGCCCACGGGGCTCGAAGGACGGACCGGCCGAAGAATCTTCAGAAGACCGGAATCCCGAATCAAGAAGTTGGATCAGACTAACGGACGGCCCGCCCGGAATCTTCCCGGACGGGCCGTGCGGGTCTGCGGAATGCGGGGCGAGGCGCGCTACGCCAGCTCGGCGCGGGCCTTGGTCACCTCGTCGGCCGTGAGGAGCACGCGGTCGCTGGCGGCGGCGTTGGCGCGCGCCTGCTCGGGCGTCTTGGCCCCGGGGATCACCACCGACACGGCCGGATTCGCGAGACAGTACTGGAGGGCGGCCTGGGCGAGGGTCTTGGTTTTGCCCTCGGTGAGGAACCCCAGCCGCTGAACCTGGGCCGCCATCTGCCGGATCTTCTCGGGCGAGTAGGTCTTCGCCCGGTGATCGTTGGGCGCGAAGGTGGTGTCGGGGCCGAACTTGCCGCTCAGAAACCCGGACGCCAGCGGCACGCGCGCGATGATGCCGATGTTGTGCTTGAGTGCCATCGGCAGCAGCGTCTGCTCGGGCTCCCGGTCCAGCATGTTGTAGACGACCTGGATGGTATCGGCGGGCGTGTTCTGGATCACCCACGGCCCGTGCGCGGCGGGCCCCACCGACACGCCGCCGTACCGGATCTTCCCCTGCCGCTTGAGCGCCGCAAGCGCCTCGAAGGCCTCCGGAAGATAGGCCGCGGTATCCGTCGGCGAATGGAGCTGGTACAGATCGATGTAGTCCGTCCCCAGCCGTGCGAGGCTCGCCTCGGCCGCCTGCAGGATCCAGGCGCGGGAAAAGTCTTTGATCCATTTCCCCTCGATGGTGCGGTTGCCGACCTTCGTCGCCACGACCACCTGGGTCCGCTTCGACTTCAGCGCCTTGCCGATCAACTGCTCGCTCCGGCCCGCCCCGTAGGCATCCGAGGTGTCGAAGAAGGTGACCCCGGCGTCGTAGGCGGCGTCGATGGCCCGCAGCGCGACGGCCTCGTCCACCTCTCCCCAGCCGATCTCGACCTCTCCCAGCTTGGAAGGTCCCCCGATGGCCCACGCGCCGAATCCCACCTCGGAAACCCTCAGACCCGTCCGTCCCAGCGTGCGGTATTGCATGGCATTCCTCCAGAGTGAGATCATCCTCACCTATCTTCTTCTCCTTCTTCAGCAGCCCCTTCACCGCATCCGCCACTGCGGCCGCGGTGAGGCCGAAACGTTGCAGCAAGATCTCGTAGTTCTCCGCCGAAAGCCCGAAGCTGTCCTGCACGCCGATGAACTCGACCGGGGCGTGCCGCACGCCGCGCAGCGCCTCGACCACCGCCGAGCCCAGCCCGCCGATGATGTTGGCCTCCTCCGCGGTGACGATGGCCCGGACCCCGGCGGCGTGGGCGACGATCGCGTCGCGGTCCAGCGGTTTGAGCGTGCTGACATTGAGCACTCGGACCGACACCCCCTCCTTGGCGAGCGTCTCGGCCGCCTCCAGCGCCTTGGACACCATCACACCGCTTGCGAACACGGCGGCGTCGGTACCGTCGCGCAGCTTCCAGACCTTGCCGATTTGGTAGGGCTCCGCCTCGGGGCACACGAGCGGCAGGTCGTTCCGGTTGATACGGATATACACCGGGCCCTTCCAGTCGAGCAGACACTCCACCATTTTGCCCACCTCGACGGCGTCCGCGGGGCAGAGGACCGTCATCCCGGGCAGGGCCCGCATGATCGCCACGTCCTCCAGGGCCTGGTGGGTCTTGCCGTCGCCAAAGTCCGACAGCCCGCAACTC
Source organism: uncultured Methylomirabilota bacterium (assembly GCA_963727695.1). Lineage (GTDB taxonomy): Bacteria > Methylomirabilota > Methylomirabilia > Methylomirabilales > 2-02-FULL-66-22 > 2-02-FULL-66-22. Next base: position 10,861 of record CAVSHW010000031.1, read on the forward strand.
GAGCCGCAGATCCGCACGTTCAGATGCGGGATGCAGACGGCGTTCCGCAACTGATCGAAGGCGCGTCCCGAGGCGAACACGGCGAAGGAATGCATGAAGGGAATCTTTCCCGCCAAAGCCAGCCCAGCAGCGGTGGAGGCCATATTCTGCTCGGCGATCCCCATTTCGAAGTAGCGATCCGGGAATTCCGCCTGGAACAGGATCGAGCGCGTGGACTTGCCCAGATCGGCCTCGAGCGCCACCACGCTGCGATCCCGCCGGCCCAGGGCCACGAGGGCCTGTCCGTACACTTCACGAAGGTTCTTGACCGATGCCATGCTCGCCTCCTCCTAGTTTTTCTCAAGCTCGGCCCGCCGGGTCTCGATCTCGGCCATGGCCTGTCGGTATTGCTCTTCGGTGAAGCTCCCGTTGTGAAACGCGGCGTTGTGTTCGGCGAACGAGATGCCTTTACCCTTGATCGTTTCCGCCACGATGACCGTGGGACGCCCCTTCACCTGTTCCGCCGCGTCCAGCGCCTCGAGGATTTGGCCCACGTCGTGGCCGTTCACCGCGATCACGTGCCAGCCGAAGGACTCCCACTTCCGCTCGATGTCCGGAATATCAAAGACCTCCTTGGTGGGACCGGTCGCCTGAATTCTGTTCCGGTCCACGATGCCGGTAAGATGATCCACCTTGAACCGACAGGCCGCCATGGCGGCTTCCCAGAGCTGCCCTTCCGAGAGCTCGCCGTCACCCATGATCACGTAGACGCGGCTTGACCGGCCATCGAGCCTCAGGCCGAGGGCCATGCCCACCCCGATGGACAGCCCCTGACCGAGAGAACCGGTGACGGCCTCCATCCCCGGGGTTCTGGCCATGTCCGGGTGCCCCTGCAGCACGCCGGCCAGGGTCTTGACCTGCTTGAGCTCGGCGCGCGGGATGATGCCATGCTCGATGAGGGCGGCGTACTGGATCAAGACCGCATGCCCCTTGCTAAGCAGGAAGCGGTCCCGCGCCGGGTCCGCCAGGTTCTTGGGGTCGAACCGCATCTTGTGGAAGTACAGCGCCGCCACGATCTCGGCCAGCGAGATCGAGCCGCCCAGGTGTCCCGCCTTTCCAACGCCGATCATCTGCACCACATCGGCACGCAACTGCAGGGCGATCCTATCGAGCCTCTTCACCGTGTCACTGTTCACCATGCGCACACCCTCGCATTCCGGTTCGCTGCCAGGTCCCCGATTCTTCCCCGTCTCTATCACAACCTCTGTCCCTGTCGTCTTTCGTTACGGCCGCAGCAGGATCTTCATCAGGCCCGGCTCGCCGCGGTGTAGGGCATCGAAGGAGGCCTGCCCTTCCGTGAGGGGCACGATCCGGCTGATGAGCGGCTTCACCCGGAGCCGACCCTGCGCGATGAAGTTGAGGCAGGCCGGGTACTCGCCGGCGATGGCGGCGGAGCCACGGATTGTCAGTTCTCGCGAGATGATCTCCTGCGGGTTCACTTGAATCTTCGGCGTCACGTTCCCGATGAGGGTAAGATTCCCGCCCAGCTTGGTGAGCCGGATGCTCATGACCACCGTGGCCTCGAGACCGACCGCCTCGAAGACGACGTCGGCGTCCGGCCGGCCGATCGCCTTCTGGAGGGCCTCCGCCGGGTCCCCCGCGGCGGAATTGATGACCACGTCCGCACCCATTTTCTTGGCGAAGGCCAGACGGTCCTCCTTGACGTCCATGACCACCAACGTGCCGGCTCCCTTGATCTTCGCCCCCTGCATTGTCAGCAGGCCGATCTGGCCGGCGCCGACGACGATGACCACGTCATTGACGTCGATCGGGGTGATCCGCGCGGCGTGCATCCCCACCCCGGCCGGCTCGATCATCGCCGCCTCCTCGAAGGACACCGCCGCCGGCAGCTTGTGGATGACCCAGGAGGGCACGACGACGTATTCGGCCATGGCCCCCTCGGCGCGGAACGTCGGTGTCGAGACCCCGATGATCTTGCGGGTCTGGCACAGGTTCACGTGCCCCAGGCGGCAGGCGGGGCACTCATTGCAGTAGACCGTCGAATCAAACGTGACGCGCTCGCCGGGGGCCACGCTTGTCACGGACCGCCCCACGCGTTCCACCACGCCGGACGCTTCGTGCCCCATGATGATGGGCGGGATGCGGCGCCCGGTGTTCCCGGTGTACCCGTGGACGTCGGAGCCGCAGATACCGACGGCCTGGACGCGAATCAGGACCTCGGTGTCTTGAGGCTGCGGAACCGGAACGTCCCGAAGCTCGAACGTGAGAGGGGCGGTGTGGACCAGTGCTTTCATGATGGCGACCTCCGGCTAGGGCAGCAGGGCACAAGAAGAGCGGCGTCCCCCTGGGTAGACGCCCCGGGACACCGCAGGCGCACACAGGGAGTATACGGGAAACCGGAGGGGAGAATCAACTTGGAGATGGCCAATGTCAGGCATTCCTGACCCATCCTTTCGGCCCGCCACTCGCTCGCTTACACGATCTTCTTGCAGATCGGGTCGAATTGGAGTAAAGAATCAGCCGTCTGAACGATACACCAGTTGTCCCGTAGTCGGCCGTGGTGCCGCCGGGACCCAGAGCCGCAAGAGGGGACGACCATGGCCGGACTTCTAAGAGCCGCGGGATTGAATATCGTTTTGGTCGAGTCGCTCGTGAAGAAGCATTTCGGACCCGAGTTCACCTCGAAGCTGGCCTGGAGCATCCTGAAGGGCCGCTACGTCCCGTCGGACCAGCCCCGGCGCCTGGGCACCCCGCAGCGGCTGTTGGGTATCCGGCTCTGGTGGAAGACGATCGGCGAGTTCACCGAGAACATAGGTTTCCGGCTGGAGCTGTGGCGGCCGGAGTACCTGCGCCAGGCCGAAGCCCTCGTTGCGGACTACACCGCGCAAGCCCGCGAGACCAAGCTGGAGCTGTATCCCGCCTTCATGCCGCTGCCTGCCGAGGGCCGCCAGAACACCGCATAGCAGGAAGCGGAAAAGCCGCGGGCCCGGTCGGCGTCGGCCCGCAACGTCGCGGCCGTCTCAGGGTGTCGGTCGGCCGCCGGGGCGATAGCCTTCCAGGTCCAGGACGACGTACCGGTACCCCGCCGCTTTGACCGCCTGAACCGCTTCGCTCGCAAGGGAAGGATCCAGGAGCCGGGCGCGCTCCTCGGGCGGCAGCTCGATGCGCGCGATCGTCTCGTGGTGTCGGACCCGGACCGACCGGAAGCCCAGCGACCGGAGCGCCGCCTCGGCGCGCTCCACCTGGCCGAGGCGCTCGATCGTCACAGGGACCCCGGTCGGAAGCCGGGAGGCCAGACAGGCCATGGCCGGCTTTTCCCACGTGGGGAGTCCAAGCGCCCGCGATAGCTCCCGGATCGCCGCCTTGTCGAGACCCGCCTCCAGCAGGGGACTCCGAACCCCTTGCTCCCGCGCAGCTCGGCGCCCGGGGCGCAGATCACCCAAATCATCCAGGTTCGCCCCCTCCACTACCCAGGAAAAGCCCTCCAGCCGCGCCAGGCTTCCCAACCGTTCGAACAGGTCGGTCTTGCAGAAATAGCATCGCTCCGGCGTATTGCTCACATACTCCGGGCGATCCATCTCCGCGGTGTCGATCCAGCGATGCCGAGCGCCAATCCGTTTCGCCAGGGCGGCGGCCTCCTCCCGCTCGGCCACGGCCAAACTGGGGGAGACTCCCGTGACCGCAAGCGCATTCTCGCCCAGGCACTCCACCGCCACGGCCAGGAGGAACGTGCTGTCCACGCCGCCCGAAAAGGCAACCACTACCCGCCCCATATCGCGAAGCAGGCCCCGCAGCGTCTCGTATCGGCCGACCAGGGCCGGATCCAACGAGGCCATCGTGGTGATCATCTTCACCCCTCCCGATTCCCCGCAGTGCCGCGCGCGATCGGCTCCAGGATGGCGGCCTCCGGCACGAAGAAGAAGCGGCCCTGGGGCTGGTACTCGCCATCCTCGATCGCCCCTTGGATCACCAGCAGCTCCGAGCCCAAGGCGCGCAGAGAAGTCGCCACATCGCGCACCAATTGGGGAATGTTCTCGATATACATCTCCGGCGACGAGTGAAGCAGCCGTCGCCCCAACAGGTCTCCCAACTCACTCAAAAACGAGGAGGCCATGATGTTGCCGACCTCTTGGATAGCGGACCGCTCCATCTCCCTGAGCGGACGCGGCTCCGCCGCTCCCCCCAGCAAGACCTGAAGGAAGCGAAATACCATCGGCAACGGGAACAGGATCAGGATACACCCGCTCCCCTGCCCCGTGATCTGGAGCTGGAGGCCGGCCATGGGGCCGCCTTCCGCGTCTTCGACCAAGGTGGAGACGGGGTAAATGCCGCGCAGCGTAAGGCGCAGGGAATGGCCAAGGAGTCGCCGCACCGACTCCTCGGCTCGACGCACGCTCCGCTCGCTGATGTCGCGCACCTTCGAGAGGTCCGCGGTGTCTTCCCTGCTGGCCACGCCTCTCCCTCGCTTGCCGCCTTTCCAGCGGAGCCCACATGCCCGTCCCGGCTCGATCGTGATCGGCCAAACCGCGCTCACAAGGTATTGAGGTCCAACAGCAAAAGCGCGCCACCGTCCCCCAGAATCGTCACGCCGGAAAAGCCTCGGAGGCTTTTCAGCGTCTTGTCCAGCGGCTTCACCACAACCTCACGATACCCGATGAGGCGGTCGACCGCTAGCCCGATCAGCCGGTTGCGCATCTCACAGACCACGACGAGGCAGGAGGGGACGGCCTCGGCGGCGGGCATGCCAAGAAACTTCCTCAGGTGAAGCAGGGGAAGGAGGGCTCCTTCCCGGGTGATCATCTCCTGTCCCTGGGACTGCTGGATTTCTTCCACGCGGATTTCGAGGATCTGCTCGACGGTTGAGACGGGGAGGGCGTATCGCTCGTCGCCGACCGCGATCAGAAGAACCGCCACCACCACTAACGTGAGGGGCAGTTTCAGGGTAAAGACCGTCCCCTGGTTCACCACCGAATCAATCAGGAGATTCCCTCGCAGCGATTCCACCGCGCCCCGGACCACATCCATCCCGACCCCACGGCCGGAGACATCGGTCACCTCTTTGGCCGTGCTGAATCCGGGGAGCGTGATCAGCATCATGACTTCGGCGTCCAAGAGGGCGTCAGCCTGCTCCCGATTGATCACACCCCGTTCCAAGGCTACGCGGCGCAGGACCGCGGGATCGATCCCACGTCCGTCGTCCGTCACCCGGATCACCACACTCTCGCGCTCCTTGGTCGCTTCCAGCCGGATGGTTCCGACCGGGGGCTTACCCTTCCTCACCCGCTCCTCCGCCGGCTCGATCCCGTGATCGATCGCATTGCGCAAGATGTGAAGAATCGGGTCCGGCAGCTCCTCCAGGATGGCGCGGTCCATCTCGGTGTCCTTGCCCACGACCTCGAAATTGACCTCCTTGCCTCGCTTCCTCGCCAGGTCCCGGACTGCCCGAGGAAAGCGGTCGGCGATCAGTTCCAGCGGCATCATGCGCAGCTTCATGGCGTGCTGCTGGAGGCCCTTCACCAGGCCTTCCAGACGCCCTGTGCTCTCGTGCAGGTGCGCCGAGTCGATCGCCTGACTCACCTCCACCAGGGTGCCATTCGCCGTAACCAGCTCCCCAACCTGGTCCATCAGATCGTCCAGCAGCCGGGTATCCACCCGCATCATCGTCACCGCACGGTGCGGCGGAGGCGGCGAGGGGGCAACCGATGCGGGAGCGGCCGCCGGTCGCGGCGCCTCGGGCCGTCGAAGCTCCGGGGCTTCCGGCGGGGAAGAAGACGGCGGCAGGGAGGGCTCGGGCATCTTCGCAGTCCGTGGCGGAGGGGGGGGCGAGGGCGCGCGACCAACGTCCGCCTCGGCCGGCCGCACCACCACCGAGGCCACGTCGGGGAGACTGACCAGGAACGCCTGCACCTCGGCCGCGGAGCGGGTTGTGGCGATCAGCAGAGACAGTCCACCGGAGAACTGTCCGGCCTGCACCTGCTCGGCCGTCGGGGCGGAGCGGATCAACTCCCCGAGGTCCCGCGCTCGGCGCAGGGTGATATACGCCCGCGCCGATGGCAGCGGGGCATCCGGCACGATCCTAAGATCGACGGCGAATCGGGTCCGACCAGATCCCGCCTCCTTGCCGGGCGCCTCTGCGGGCGTCTCTGCGGCCGCCGTGCCGGAAGCCTGGGGAGCCGCCGTCGTGGACGGAGCGCTCGGCGCCAGGACGAGGGAAGCCATCTTGGCGACGTACTCCTCCGACCTCAGAGTCGGGGCGCCGCCGGCCGCGATCTCCTCCACGGCCCGCCGCAGCAGATCCACCCCTTCGAAGAGGGTGTCCACACTGCGACGCTCCAGTTTTCCCTTGCCGCCGCGGAACTGCTCCAGAAAGTCCTCCATCCGGTGCGAGACCCTGGACAGCTCCTCGTATCCCATCGAGGCGGACATTCCCTTGATGGAGTGCGCCTCACGAAAGAGCGTGTCGATGGCCCCGCGGTCGCTGCCGTCCTGCTCCAAGGCGAGGAGCAGCCCGTCCATCCGCTGCAGGCGGTCCTGCGACTCGCTCACATACATCTTGACGTACTTCGACATGTCCATGGCAGCGTCTATCCTTCGACCCGTGATATGGTCGGGCTGTGCAGATCCGCCGCGAGCAACGCAGTCTCGTAGATAGCCTCCGCCATCTCCCCGATGGGGATCAGACGATCCGCCAAGCCGGCCTCCGCCACCGCCCGCGGCATTCCGTAGACGACGCAGGAAGCTTCCGCCTCGGCGAATACCACGCCTCCCTGCGCCTTGATCGCCCGGGCTCCTTCGAGGCCGTCGCGGCCCATCCCGGTCAAGATCACCCCGATGGCCCGCGGACCAAAGACCGCCGCCAGCGAGAGGAACAGCGCATCCACCGAGGGGCGGACTCCATGTCGTGGGGGATCGTCCGTGAGGCGGGTCCAAAACGTGGCGGGCCAGCTCCTTTCCACCTGCAAGTGGTGACCCGCCGGCGCCAGGTAGAGCCTTCCGGGCAGCGCCACCTCCCCCTCCTTCGCCTCCACGACCGGGATGGAGGCGGTCTCATTCAGGCGGCGACCCAGGATGCGGGTGAATTTCGGGTGGATGTGCTGGACCAGAAAGGCAAAACCGAACCGGGGCAGCGTGAAACCCTCGAGAAGGGTCAGCAGGGCCCGCGGGCCCCCGGCGGAAGAGCCGATGCCCACACCGACCGGCAGGTTCAATTGGGGTCGGCGATCCGATCTCGGCGGAGCACCGTCCTGATCCGTCACCGGGAATCTCCCGGGCGGTCCGGGGGTATGAGGGACTGCATCTGATCGTCCAGCCCCAGGACGCTTTGCACCACCTTGATCACCCGACTGGGCTGGAACGGCTTCACGATGAAATCACGAGCGCCCGCTTCGATCGATTCGGCGATGAGCGCCTCCTGCCCCAGAGCGCTGCACATCACCACCTTGGCCGCCGGGTCGCGCCGCATGATCTCCCTGAGCGCGGTGATCCCGTCCATCTGGGGCATGACGATATCCATCGTCGTGAGGTCCGGCCGGAGTTCCTCGTAGAGGCGCACCGCTTCCACCCCGTTCTCCGCCTCGCCCGCGATCACGAAGGGGCTGCGGGCAAAGATATCGCGGATCATGCTGCGCATGAAGATGGCGTCGTCCACGACCAAGATCTTGATGCTCACATCCACCTCCATCCTGAGCGATCAGGGATCGGTCAGACGCGCGGGAGATCCTGGACCCCTCGCGGCTCCAACGTGATGCCCCATTCGGGGAGCGATCGGGCGAATACCCGCGCCAGGTCCAGCAGGCCGACCACCTGTCCCTGGGTCTCGAAAACCGCCTCCAGGCAGCTCGTCCCTCCCGCGCCGAGCGGCGGAGGATCGAGGGCCGAAACCGAAACTCGCCGCACCCCTCCAATGCGCTGCGCCGCCACGCCGATGCGAAGCTCCGGATCCCCCAAGTCGAGCACGACGATGTGCGTGTCCGGCTGCGTCCCGGGCGAGATGCCCAGACAGGCCGCCAGACCGAAAAGCGTCAGGACCCGCCCGCGGATGTTCAACACCCCCTGGATCTCGGCCGGGGCGGTGGGGACACGGATCACGCGGTCCAGCGGCTGCACCTCGCGGGCGTATTCGATAGGGAGGGCAAACCACTCGTCGCAGGCCTGGAAGAGGATCACCCGGCGGATCTCTTCCGGTGCCTGCTCCGCCATGTCGCCAGACTCGAAGCGGACCAGGGCGTCTTGCGTCTCGCTAAGCTCCGACATTGAATCGCGCCACCAGCGTCTTGAGTTTGTCCGCCAGCCCGCTCAACTGTTGCGCAGAGTGGGCCATCTGCTCCATGGAGGCCGTTTGCTCCGTGGTCGCCGCCGAGGCCTCTTCCGTCGATGCGGCGTTGTCCTCCGCCACCTTGGCGATCTCGTCGATGGTCTTCACCAGGGCCTGGGCCCCTTCGGTCTGCTGCTGGGTCAGGGCCGAGATCTCCTGCACCTTCTTGACTTCCTCCACCACCCCGCGCACGATCTCTTCCATGGCGTCGCTGGTGTAGGTGAGAACGTCGCGGCCCGAGGCGATGTCCCGCGTGGCAACCTCCATCGAGTCGACCACCTTGCTGTTCTCCGACTGCAACTCCTTGATGATCACGGCGATCTTGTCCGCCGAGCCGGCGGCCTCGGTGGCCAGCTTGCGGACCTCTTCCGCCACCACGGCGAAGCCGCGGCCGGCATCGCCGGCGCGCGCAGCTTCGATGGTGGCGTTCAGGGCCAGTAGGTTCGTCTGCTGCGCGATCTTGGTGATCACGTCCACGATGGTCCCGATTTGGTGAGTCTTGTCGCTCAGGACCTTGACGCCGCCCGCCGCCCCCTCGATGATGGCGAAGACTCCCCGCATCTTCTCCATGGCCTCGCGGGCCGACTTTCCGCCCGTCTGGGCCGTGTAACCCGACTCCGCCGCCGCCTCGGCGGCAGCCTTGGCTCGCGAGGCGATCTCGCTGATGGCGTTGGCCATCTCGCGCATCACCTTGGACGTCTGCTCGACGAGGCCGGCCTGATGCTCCGCCCCCTTTGCGATCTGCTCCACCGTGGCGGCGATCTCCTCGGTGGAGGAGTTCATCTCCTCCGCCGAAGCCGAGAGAGCCACGGCGGAACCTGTGACGGCATCGGAGGTCGTCTTGACCTCACGCGCGAGCTCTCGCAGATTCCCCACCATCAGGTTAAAGGTTTCCGCCAGCTCCCCCACCTCGTCAGTGGTGTTTACGGGGACATCCTTCGTCAAGTCTCCCTCCGCCACGACCCGTGCGGTCGCCGCCAGCGATCGGATCTCGGTGGTGAGGCTCTTGGCCATGACGAACGCCAGAACCATCCCGATCACAACCCCCAGAATGCCCGTAATGATGAGAGCATATTCCTGCGGGATGAAGCGGCTGAGAAGGGTGGTGGAGAGCACGCCTGGGCAAGACAGCCGTCGCAACGATCACCACGAGGAAACTGATGTACAGCTTCTTACCGATCGTCATCGTGGATTCCATAGAGTTCCTCCTCGCGGGGATCAGACTTCCCGGGCAATCGCGCCGCGTCGCGGACGTGCGCGCACACCAAGCCGCAATGTAAAATAGCCCAGACAAAACGACGAAGTCAAGCGGAAAGCCCTATATCCATGGGTAGTTCGAGCCCTGCGAGGCCCGCGGGACCCCGCCAGGGCACGGGTCACCTCCCGCGCTTTCGGTAGACGCGCTCCGGGATGTTAACCGCATCAAAGAGTTCCCGGGCAAGACCGGCGAGCCCCTCGACCTTGCCCAGGACCAGGAAGCCCCCCACGTTGAGCGCCCCATGGACGGCCAGCAAGACGCGCTCCTGTAGCTGTCTCCGTCATGTAGATGAGCACATTGCGGAAGACGACGAGGTCGATCCGGCCGAACGGCATTGGGTCGAGGATGCTGTGCAGCTTGAAGTGGACCATGCGGCGCACCTCGGGCGCCAGGCGATAGTCGGTCTCGACCGGCGTAAAGTATCGCCGCTTCCAGCGCGCCGGGACGGATTTCAAGCTCGATGGCGGGATAGCGACCCTCCTGTGCCAGGCGGAGGCAGCCCGGGTCGACGTCGGTCCCATAGATCGCGGTGGAGTATCGGCGGATCGCGTCCGGCGCGACCTCCATTAGCAGCAGGGCCAGGGAGTACGGCTCTTCTCCGCAGGCACAGCCCACGCTCCAGAAACGAAGCGCGCGCGCGCCGGTCCGCTCCTTGTCCGACAGGATGCTTGACAGCGCCTCATGTTCGATGGCGCGGAAGGTGGAGGGGTTGCGAAAGAACTGGGACACATGAATCGTCAGGGCCTTGACCAACTGCGCCCGCTCGATCGGATCGCGCGCCACTCGCCTCAGATAGACTCTGAGATCGGGGGCCTCGCACGCCCGCTGGCGAACCGCGATCCGGCGGAGCACGCACCGGTCCTTGTACAGCCCCAGGTCGATGCCCCCCGCCGCCACCACGAGGTCGCGGAGGCGGCGGTAGATCTCCTCCTCGAAGCGTCCGTGGATGCCCGACCTCTGTGATTCGCGCTCTGACCCCATGCCGACCTCTGGCGCTTCGCCTTCGGACGTCACCCAGGGCACCCGCAGACGGACCGCGGGTGTTCTCAGCGCTTCTTTGGCAACTCCCGCTTGGTTCCCCGCGTTTGCCCCGTCCCCACCATGGGATCCGCCTGGGCGTCCATCCCGGAGACCACCCGCAGGCTCTGCTCGAATTCCTTGAGCCGTGCGACCTCGAGCTTCAGCCGGCTGAGCTGCTCGGCCTGCCCATCGAGCAGGGAGGTGAGCGAGCGGTTTTCCCGCTCCAGGTACGTCATTCGGGCGAGGTCCACCTGCCCGCGGAAGAGGCCAAGCACGGAGGTCGTAGAGCCGACCAGCAACACCACAAAGAGGAGCAGGGCCACGAGCAGGAGCCGCTTTGACACCCGTACCCGGCGCATACGACCGGACTCCGTGAAGGTGACGATCGTCACCGCCCCGTCCACCGCTCGCGTCCAGCGCGTAAGGCCGGCGCCCCACCTGCGGCGCATCCTCAAACCCATCCGCCTCTCCTCTTCGCTCACGCGCCGGGTCGGAAATGATCGAAGCCCCCCGTCAAGACGTCGGTCTGCCCGTCCGCACCTGTCAGGGTAATCTCCGGAGGGCCGGCGTGCACCTCCCCGATCCGCGCGACGGAAAGCCCGGGCGCGCCTTCGGCCAGGATCGGCCGGGGATCGGTCCCGCTGGCGAAGAGGAGTTCATAATCCTCCCCGCCCCGGAGGACCAGGTCCAGGACATCCCGGCCGGTCCAGCGCGCCATCACCGTCGCACCCGGATGCACGGGAAGCTGATACGCGAAAAACCGCACCCCGACCCGGCTTTCCCGACAGAGATGGCCGGCATCGGAGGCGATCCCATCGCTGAGATCGATCATGGCGGTAGCGCACTGAAGCAGGACCTGTCCGGCCGGAAGACGGGGCACTGGGGTCAGGTGCGCCGACACCGCGTCCTGGATGGCGGCTTCCTCTTCCGGGCCGAGCCACTCGGGCCGCGCGACGTGGGGAGGCCACGCCGCACCCGAGCGGAGCCCCATCTCCAAGGCGAGCAGGCCGGCGGCAGAGCCGCCCAGTCTCCCCGTGACCCAGAGGCCGTCCCCGGGCCGCGCGCCGGATCGCCGGATGGTCCGGCCCGTCGGCGCCTCCCCCAACAGCGTGACCGAGAGGACCAGACCGCTTTGGGACTTGCAGGTGTCTCCTCCGGCCAGCGTGACGCCCCAGATGTCTGCCTCGGCCTCGAGACCGGCCAGCACTTCCTCAACCTCTGCCAGCGTGATCCCCGCCGCGGGAATCCCCAGTCCAAGCAGCGCGTAGAGCGGTTGTCCCCCCATGGCGGCGATGTCGCTCAGATTGACCGCCAGCGTCTTCCGCCCCAGCGCGAAGCCTCCACCCCACTCCCGCTTGAAGTGCACCCCCTCCAGGAGCATGTCCGTGGTCGCCAAGAGTTCTCGGCCAGGCTCGATCCTCAGAACGGCCGCGTCGTCGCCGATCCCGAGGACGGTGCCGGACGAGCGATATCGGATCCGCTCGCGGATCCGGCCGATCAGACCGAACTCTCCCAGGACAGCCAGCGCGGGATCGATCCGATTGCTCATCGTTGCCTCAGAGGGCCACCTGTTCCAGGTCGGCCAGCACCTGCTGGCGCAGTGCGCGAACGCTCGGAAAGCTCCGAACGATGCGTCCCGCCTCGACCAGGGGCAGGAGAAGCGGAAGCGCCTCCGCCCCGCAGCAGGTCGGCCGGGCGGTCCCAGCCGCCAACACATGATGCTGCCCGCACCCCGCGCAGCGGAAGACCGCCTTCCGACCGGACATCTTCCCGCGCTTGGCGACAGGGGCCCCATCCACCTCGACGATGTCCATGGCGAAGTTTAGGACCGGGGCGTTGCTGATCGAGGTCCCCACCCCGTAGGCATCCGCGACCGGATTCAACCGGAGAATCTCCCCCTCGTCCAGGCCGCCGCTCACGAAGAGCTTCACATGCCGGAATCCCCGCAGGTCCAGTTCCCACCGGACCTCGCGGAGGATCTCCGCCAGGTCCCCGCGGCGGGAGGCCGGAGTGTCGAGCCGCACCGCAAACAATTGTTCCCCAAGGGCCTCGGCCACTCGGACCGCCTCCACCTTCTCGTCCCCGAAGGTGTCAATCAGTACCACCCGCTGGACTGCGCGGTCAATGATCTCGTTGAAAGCCTGCGCCGCCACCACCGTGTCCCCGAGCATCAGAATCAGCGAGTGGGGCATGGTTCCACTCGGCTCGAGCCCGAGGAGCTCGGCGCTCTTCACGACCGCCACCCCGTCGCAGCCTCCCAGAAACGCGTTGCGCTCGATCATGGGGGCCAGTGTCGGGTGCATCCGTCGCGCCCCAAAGCTTACGACCGGATGGTCGCCGGCCGCCTTCTTGCACCGCGCAGCCTTGGTGGCCACGCCCGAGGCTTGGCAGAGCAATCCCAAGAGCGCCGTCTCGTACTGGGCGAAGTCCACGTAGCGACCCTCGATGGTCAGCACGGGCTGCATCGTGCCGAAGATCCTGCCCTCGGGGAAGGCGTGGACGGTCACAGGCAGATCCCGGAGAAGCGCCGCGACTTCCTCGATCCCCGCCAGGACCCCCCAGCCCCAGCCCTCCGGGAAACTCTTCAGGACCACCTCCGCCATCACACGCTTGATGATCCCCTTCCGTCGAAGGATCTCCAGGGTGCGCATGAAGTAGACGTCGGTGACCCGGCCGCTTCTGATGTCTTCGTCCGTCGCTGTGTGAAAGAGGGGCGCACTCATCGGGTTCCCTTTCGCGTGGCCGACAGGGAAAGCTGTCGACTCATCCGTCCTCGTCGCTGCCGCTCTCCGTGTCGCCGGCGGCGATTCCTTCCCGCACCGGCAGCGCCTCGCTGACCCGCGCAAATTCCTCCAGCGTCAACGTCTCACCCCGCCGTCGCCCCTCGACTCCGGCCGTCTGGAGGGCCGCTTCGACCGTCTGGGTCGGCCAGCCGGCGCGCGTCAGGGCGTTCCGCAGCATCTTCCGCCGTGTACCGAAGGCCGCCCGGACCACGGCGAAGAGCTGCGCTGGGTTCGCCGTGGGTACCCCGGGAGCATCGAGAAGGTCGAGCCGGACCAGGGTCGAATCCACCTCGGGAACCGGATAGAACGCGGTGCGCGGGATGGAAAAGACCGTCCGCACCGTGGCCCAGTATTGGCACGCCAGCGTGAGCGACCCGTAGGCCTTCTCCCCCGGCGGGGCGGCCAGCCGCTCGGCGACCTCCCGCTGCATGGTGAGAAACAGCGCATCAAACAGCGCCCGGTGGCGAAGCAACCGCAAGATCAGCGGGGTGGTGATGTAGTACGGGATGTTGGCCACCACCCGGATCCGGCCGCGCTGCGGGTGATCCCGGAGCGCCATCGGGAAATCGAAAGCCAGGGCGTCGGCGACCGCCACGGTGAGCCCTGTCTGGCCCGCCAATCGCGCGGACAGGGCCTGCGCCAGTCCCCGGTCCACCTCCACAGCCAGGACGCTGCTCCCTGCGCGGAGCAAGGCCTCGGTGAGGATGCCCGTCCCGGGGCCGATCTCCACCACCGCACGGTCGCGGTCGATCCCGGCCGCCTCGACGATCCGGTCGCGCACCTGGGGGTCGACCAGGAAGTTCTGGCCGCGGTGCCTCCGGGGCCGTAATCCGTGCCGCCGGAGCAGAACCCGGGTCTGGGACAGGAGCGAGGCGGGAAGCGAGCCTGCGGGAGTCACCCGCAGGCCGCCCGAGGGGTCGCTTGGGCCAAGTAGATGCGAGCAAGCCGGTGGGTGGGGTCGAGTGTGAGGGCGCGCTCCCATGCGGAGATCGCTTCCGCCGGGTTCCCCATCTTCCAGTACAGCACGCCAAGGTTCACGTGCGCCTCGACGTAGTTCGGCTTCAATTCCAACGCCCGAAGCAGGGAGTCCTTGGCACCGGCGTAATCCTCCAGTTCACGGCAACTCACCGCACGCCGGTTATAGATGTCCGGAAAGTTCGGACACATCTGGAGCGCCTTGTCGTACTCGCCGACCGCCTCCGCATACATCCCCAGCGCGTGATACTTCTTCGCCAGGTCGGCGTGGGCGTTGGCCAGCTTTCCCCGAACCCCCAGGCCCGGACGGCCGGCCGTTCCCGGCTCGCGCTCTTGAACCTTGCCCACCTCTTGCGCCGCTTGCTCGTAGGCCCCCATCTCGGCCAGGGTGATGGCCAGGTTCAACTGCACCTCGCTGTAGGTCGGGTTGAGCGTCAGGGCCCGCCGAAACAGCTCGACCGCCTTCTCCGGCTCCCCGCGGTGGCTGGCGATCAGACCCAGCATGTTGTAGACGTTGGCATATGTCGGGGTGCGCTCGACCACATCGAGGAGGAGCCGCTCCGCTTCAGCAAACTCCCCCGCCTCGAATGCCGCCGTCCCCTGCTGAATGAGTTGCCGCACCTCGATTGCCACGTCGTCGGCCTCGTGCTCCCTCACCGCCCACGTTCTCGCCAACGGCGAAGGATTGCGATTATTGGAACATCTTATAGCTGCGGGCCGTGTCGGCCAGCTCGTTCCAGGTCTCCGTCATCGCCTGCTTCACCTGATCCCACATGCCGGGCCCGGGGGGTTTTGGCTGGCCCGTCCGGACCAGGGTGGTGCCAAGACGCTTCGCGGCGAACGGGGCCCACTCCGACTGAGAGTGGTCCTGCACCAGCCGCTGGAAGGCGATCCGAGCCTCGTCCTTCTGTTCGAGGCGCCAGAGCGATTCTCCGAGATAATACAGGGCCTGGTCCTCGAGCTCGCTTCCCGGGTAGACCTGGAGGGCCCCCGTGGCTCGCGCCACGGCGGCCGCATAGTTCTCCCGGCTGAAGTAGAAGGCCGCCACGTATACTTCCTTCTCGGCAAGCTTCTTGCGTGCCATGACCGCCCGCTGCTGGCCGTCCGACACGAACGGCGAGTCGGGCATCTGCTTGATCAGAATGTCGAACTCCTCCAGAGCCTTCTGGCTGACAGTCTGGTCCCGATCCGGCGTATCCGCCATGCGGAAGTACGTCATCCCTAGGTAGTAATGCGCCTCGTCCGCCCGCTCGGATTGGGGATGCAATTCCAGGAAGCGCTGGTACTCGGTGCGGGCCTCATCGTATTTCTTATCCAGATAGAGCGCCTTCGCCAGCGCGAGGCGGGCCGAGATGACCAGCTCGCTGTCCGGGTACTGGTTCATCAGCCGCTGCAGGTTCTTCCGCGCGTCCTCGTAGCGTTTCCGCTGGATGTCCGTCTCCGCCGACTTGAGCAGCGCCTGATCCGACTGGGCGGCCTCGCGTCGCGGCGGGGACCCGTAGAGCTTGTCGTAGATGGCGCATCCTTGCAGACAGAAGAGAACGGCGGCCAGCAGCAGGACTCCGCGAGCGTATCGCGCTCGCGGTATGCGCGGGGGTTGCCCGGTCTCGCGAATCCCTATCGTCTGTCGCATCCAACCACCCATGCCTTCCACACCCGGATTGGGTCGTGAAAACCCCGGCGAGGCGGGTTCCACACTTCTACCACGCAACCAGGAGGAGGCCGTTACGCCGACTCGGCTTTCTTCTTGTAGAGAATAATGGGGTGCTTCCGCTCGATGACCACATCTCGATTGACGATGCATTCACTGATGCCGGACTGCGAGGGGAGATCGTACATGATGTCGAGCATGATATCTTCCAGGATGGCCCGGAGTCCTCGAGCACCCGTCCCCTGTTTTGCCGCCTCTTCGGCCACCGCCGTCACGGCGTCCTCGGTGAAGGTCAGCTTCACCTGCTCAAAATCGAAGAATTTCTGGTATTGCCGGAGCAGGGAATTCTTCGGCTCCTTGAGGATGCGCACCAGGAGCTTTTCGTCCAGTTCCTGCAGGATGGCCACCACCGGAAGCCGACCCACCAACTCCGGGATCAGCCCGTACCGCAGGAGGTCTTCCGGCTGGAGCTCGCCCAGGATCTCGGTCAGCTTCCGATCCTTGCGTCCATGGATCTGGGCGCCGAACCCCACCCGGCGCTCTCCCCCGCGCGCCTGGACGAACTTTTCCAGGCCCACGAACGCCCCGCCGCAGATGAACAGGATGTTGGTAGTGTCCACCTGAAGATATTCCTGCTGGGGATGTTTGCGTCCCCCCTGGGGTGGAACGTTGGCGACGGTCCCCTCGAGGATCTTCAGCAGGGCCTGCTGGACTCCTTCGCCGGAGACGTCACGGGTGATGGAAGGATTCTCGGACTTCCGAGCGATCTTGTCGATCTCGTCGATGTAGATGATGCCTCGCTCCGCACGCTCCACGTCATAGTCCGCCACCTGGAGCAGCCGAAGGATGATGTTCTCGACGTCCTCGCCGACATATCCTGCTTCCGTCAGAGTCGTGGCATCCGCGATGGTGAAGGGGACGTCGAGAATCTTGGCCATCGTCTGGGCGAGCAGGGTCTTGCCGGAGCCGGTAGGGCCGATCAGGAGGATGTTCGACTTGGCTAGTTCCACCTCGTCGAAAGTCTGGCGGGCGTTGATCCGCTTGTAATGGTTGTGGACGGCAACCGCCAAAGTCTTCTTGGCCCGCTCCTGGCCAACGACATAGTGATCCAGGAACGTCTTGATCTCCGACGGCTTGGGAAGTTGGCCGCCCACCTTCGACTTCTTCTCCTGCTCCCACTCCTCGGCGATGATGTCGTTGCAGAGCTCAATACACTCGTCACAGATGTAGACAGTGGGACCCGCGATCAGCTTCCGGACGTCGTCCTGGCTCTTCCCGCAGAACGAGCACTGCAGCTTCCCGCCACCCCTCACCGCTTTCGCCATCTGTGCCTCTCTGTCGTGGGGGCTCGATCTTCCTGCGGATTCGACCGAGCCGTTTCCCCTCCCCTGCCTAGGCTGTCGTGGAAGGCGGGGGAGGTGCATCCTCCGATTTCCGCTTGGCCAGATCCCGGTAAAAGATCACCTCGTCCACCAAACCGTACTCCTTGGCCTCCTGCGGGGACATAAAGAAGTCTCGATCGCTATCCTTTTCCACCCGCTCCAGCGTCTGGCCGGTGTGGTGAGAGATGATCTGGTCCAGTTCCTGCCGCATGCGCAGGATCTCCTTGGCCTGAATCTGGATGTCCACCGCCTGTCCCTGCGTGCCCCCGTACGGCTGGTGGATCATGATGCGAGAATGCGGGAGGGCCAGGCGCTTGCCCTTGGTGCCGGCAGCCAGCAACAAGGCGGCCCCGCTGGCGGCCTGCCCCATGCAGATCGTCTCGATCGCCGGCTTTACGAACTGCATGGTATCGTAGATCGCGAGGCTCGCCGTCACCGACCCCCCGGGGGAGTTGATGTAGACATGGATGTCCTTGTCGGGATCCTCCGCCTCTAGAAAGAGGAGTTGGGCGATGATCAGATTCGCCCCCGCGTCGTCGATGGGCGATCCGATGAAGATGATCCGGTCCTTGAGCAGCCGCGAGAAGATGTCGTAGGCCCGCTCGCCGCGGCTCGTCTGCTCCACCACCATGGGAACCAGGTACATACTCCCTCCACCCGCAAGCCGCCCCGTCGGACGCCGCGGGGATGTGACACCCCAATACTACGCCGGCTTGATCAGATGATACGCCTCGGAAATCGTCGCCTGTGCCATCAAGAAATCGAGCGCCTTTCGCTCCAGGATGCGGCCCATGAGACCGGCCCGGCGGACCGGATCCTCTAGGCTGGTCCGCAAGGCGGATGGCTCTTGCCGGTAGAGCCGCGCCAGGGTCTGGATCTCGGCCTCGATCTCCTCGTCGGTCACGGTCAGGTTCTCCTGCCGGGCGACCGCCTCCAAGAGGAGCGATTCCTTGATGCGCCGCGTGGCGGTCTCGCGCGCCGTGGCCTTCAGGACCTCGGGGTCATCGCTCAACCCCTCCACCCGCCCCCCCGTGGCCCGCAGTGTCATCAGGAGCTCGTCCAGCACCGCAGCGGTCTCGCGCTCGACCATGCCCTCCGGCGCCTCGATCTCGTGCTGACGGACCAGTGTGGTCATCAGGCGGCGGCGAAGCTCCCCGTCCTGCTCCCGGGTCTTTCGCTGCACGAGCTGCTCCCGCAACTTGTCCCGCAGGGCAGCCAGACTCTCCATGTCCCCTACGGTTTTGGCAAATTCGTCGTTCAGCTCCGGCACCCGGCGCTTCTTGACCTCCTTTACGGTAACCTTGAACTCGATCGTGCGCCCGGCCAGCTCCTTGCGCGGGGAATCCGCCGGAACCTGAAGGGCAAACTGCTTGCTGTCGCCTTTCTTCATCCCGGCAAGCTGCTCAGTGAACCCGGGCAGGTACCCCTCGTGGCCGAGGGCGATGGTCAGGTTCTTCCCGCTCCCGCCCTTGAAGGGCTTCCCCTGGATGGTGCCCTCGTGATCGAGGATGATGAGGTCGTCCTTGAGCGCCGGCCAGCCCTCCATGGGAGCGTACTCCGCCGCGTCCTCGCGGAGGTACTCCAGAGCCCGATCCACCTCGGGTTCCGCGACCCCGACGCTCTCCCGCTCCAGCGCGATCCCGCGATAATCCTTCGCCGTCACGAGAGGCTTGATCTCGACCACCGCTCGGTAGGTGAGAGATTCTCCGGCGTGGAAGTGCACATCCTCCACCGCCGGTTGACTGACTGGGTCGACCGCCGCCTCGGTCAGGGCCTCCCGGTACGATTCGGGAATCAACTCCCGTAGGACCTCTTCCTGGACCTCGGCCTCGAAGCGGCGCCGAATGATCTCCATGGGCACTTTGCCCCGACGGAAACCGGGGAGCTGGAGCTTCTGCCCCCACTCCCGAAACGCGGCCTCCACCCGCTCGGCGACCCGATCGGACGGGACTTCGACGCGCAATACCCGCTTGGATGGACTGAGCTCTTCAATAGTGACTTTCATGGGTTCTCGCGTGGGGTCAAGTAGGAAATGATCGATTTGGTGCGAGAGGGGGGAGTTGAACCCCCACGGGTTACCCCATCCCGCCCTAAACGGGACGCGTCTGCCATTCCGCCACTCTCGCCGGAGGTAAAGACCTCGGTGTGACTCGGCCAGCGCCCTCGCGGGCTGTTCGCCCGGAACCACCCAAACCGACAACGATGAAACGGATGGTGGGCCGCACAGGACTCGAACCTGTGGCCCGCTGATTAAGAGTCAGCTGCTCTACCAACTGAGCTAGCGGCCCATCCTGTTTCTGCTCCCGGAGCCCGGATCCCTTCGGAACTGGGACACACTGCTCTACACCGTGTACGTGGCGCGCCTGGGGCGACTCGAACGCCCGACCCACTGCTTAGAAGGCAGTTGCTCTATCCTCTGAGCTACAGGCGCGCCCTAATAGAATGGCCAACTTCCCAATCCCGAATGACCAACGTCGCGACACGGTCATTGGTCATTGTTCATTGGCCATTGTTTATTAGGTCAATGACTGATGGCGCGCCCGGAGAGGATTGAACTCCCGACCTGCTGGTTCGAAGCCAGCCGCTCTATCCACCTGAGCTACGGGCGCCTCCCCTCGGTCCTCACACACTCGAAGTTGGGGTGAACGAAGGGACTCGAACCCTCAACCCCTGGAGCCACAGTCCAGTGCTCTAACCATTTGAGCTACGCTCACCACGTCGATCGCAGATTGCGGGAATCTCGCCCCGTCACGCTGCAATCTTCACCCGTCGTTGGCGCGCCTGGGGTGATTTGAACACCCGACACACGGCTCCGGAGGCCGTTGCTCTATCCGGGCTGAGCTACAGGCGCATATCCATCCCGCGGTCGGGGTGTTCCCGCAACGCCCTTACAATAACTGGTCGGGGCGAGAGGATTTGAACCTCCGACTCCCTGCTCCCAAAGCAGGTGCGCTACCAGGCTGCGCCACGCCCCGAAACGTCTGGGGAACCCCCGTGTCGAATCCCCGGATGTGATCGTGCCGGACCAGCAGCCGTTCCAGCGTCCCATCCGTGTCGCCATCCCCTATCCGGGGTCGGCCAAGAGATCCTCCAGGATCGCCCGGGCCTTCGCGATCGCCTTGGCTCGGTGACTCAGCCGATTCTTGACATCCGGCCCAACCTCCGCCAGGGTCAGCCCCAGGGAAGGAACCTCGAAAATCGGGTCATACCCAAAACCGCGATCGCCCCGCGGTGCCAGAGTGATCCGACCTTCGCAGGCGCCGTCCGCCACGGACACCAGCCCGTTTGGGCTGGCAATCGCAACCACACAGTGAAACCGAGCGGTCCGCCTCTCGGGCGGGACACCTTCGAGCTTGCGGAGCAGCAGCCGATTCCGATCAGCGTCTCTCTTCCCCGGTCCGCCGAATCGAGCCGACATCACCCCCGGTTGCCCGCCCAGCGCATCCACCTCGAGGCCGGAGTCATCCGCTAACGCAAGTCGTCCAACCGCCCGCGCCACGAATTCCGCCTTGCGTCGCGCGTTCTCCAAAAACGATTCACCGCCCTCCGGGGGCACCTCGACGAGCCCAACCCGGTCGAGCGGCACGAGAAGCACGTCCAGACCCATCAGCAACGCGGCAATCTCGCTGTATTTTCCACGATTACGCGTCGCGATGACCAGCGTGATTCTATGAGCGAGGGGGTTGTTTGTCAAGGAAGTATCGCCAGCCCACAGACTTTTTTTGATAAGCCACTCGGCGCGGCGCTCGGCCGTTCGGTCCTTCCGAGATCCGAGTAGTCGTCACCCGCTCAGCAACTATTTGGGAGCGACCAGGCGCTCGGCCAGAAGCCGCCGCTGCAGAGCCACGAGATCCTGGATGCCCGCGGACGCAGCCGCGATCATGGCGTCGAGTTGCGAGCGCTCGAACGGCGCGTCCTCGGCCGTGCCCTGGATCTCCACATACTTCCCGGCTCCCGTCATGACCACATTCATGTCCACCTCGGCGACGGAATCTTCGGCATAACAGAGGTCGAGGACCACCTGCCCATCCACCACACCGACGCTCGTGGCCGCCAGGAAGTCCTTCAGCGGCAGGCTGGGGATCAGCCCGTTCTTCCGGAGATACTGCAGGGCATCGGCGAGGGCGATGTAGGCCCCGGTGATGGCCGTCGTCCGCGTCCCGCCGTCCGCCTGGATGACGTCGCAGTCGATCCAAATGGTCCGCGGCCCGAGGACGGTCAGGTCGGTGACACCCCGCAGGGATCTTCCCACCAGTCGCTGGATCTCGAAGGTGCGGCCGTTGGGCCGGCCGCTCGTCGCGTCGCGTATCGTCCGGGTCTTGGTCGCGCGCGGCAGCATCCCGTACTCGGCCGTCACCCAGCCCTGTCCGGTGTCGCGCAGAAATGGCGGGACGCGGTCCTCCACACTCGCCGCGCACACGACCTTCGTTTCGCCTACTTCGATCAGTACCGACCCCTCGGCGTGGCGCAGAAAATCCCGGGTGATGGTCACCGGGCGCATTTGGTTCGGTTGCCGCCCATCAGGCCGCATAGTTTCTCCATTCAGGAGCGGAACTCCTTGCGCTGCCCCCTCCTACTCCGCCTCCCGGGGTTGCGAGCCGAGCGACTGGGCTTCTTCACCCGGGAAGCGCGGCTGAAGCGGCTTCCGGAGGTCCACACCACCCGTCAGAAGGGTCAGCTCTTCTCCCTCCGACAGAAACTGCACCCGCTTCACTTCGCTGAAATTGGTCGTCAGCGTGAGCACGATAGACGAGGTGGCGAGGTCGGTCTGGATCGCGTCTCCGGCGGCCAGCGCCTGGATCTTTTTGTCGAAGTCGAGATAGAGGATGCCAAAGGCATCCAGGAACACCTGCCGGAGCTCAACCCCCGGAGGAAGCGGGGACCGGGTCTCGTTTCCCTTCGCCTTGATCAGCTCGACGAGGACAGCTCGCACCCTGTCCGCGAAGGCGGGTCGCTGCGGGATTTCGCGCTCCTCTTCCATCAGGATGCCTAATGCCTCTTGGGGGAAGAAGAGGCGAACGCGCATCTCTTCGGTCGTCTTCGGCACGGATGCGAAGTGCGACGCCCGTCGGGCCGGGACGAGCGAAGGGCATCTCCGCCGTCCAGGGCCATACCTCCCAGCCGATGGCCCCGATCGTCCCCGCGCTCACCGCGAGCAGGGTGATCCACGGCCAGAGTGCCGGCCGACGGCGGCCCATCCTGCCCACCGGCTCAGGATCCGACGCCGGCTGGGACCGCCCGGAGGCCCAGCCGCTGCTCGTAGCGAATCTTGTAGGCGGCGACTCCCTCATACAACCCCTCGGCGATCCGCTGCCGATACTCCTCGCGCTGGAGCCGACGCTCTTCCCTTGGATTTGAGATGAAGGCGCTCTCCACCAGGACGGCCGGCATCGCGGCGGTGGCCAGGACATAGAACGGCCCGGATTTCACCCCGCGGTTGTCGACCTTGAGGATCTTGTCCAGCGCCGCCAGGATCCGCTCGGCCAGGCTGCTCGACTCCTTCATATCGCGCGTGACCGCCATGTCAGCGAGAGTCGCCTTGAGAAGATGCTCGAGATCTTTTCCGGTGGACCCATTGCTCTCTATGACGAGGTTCTCGCGTTGCGCCGAGGCGCGCGCGTCGCTATCCGAGGGCTCGCGGGTGAAATAGAAGGTCTCAAAGCCCACCGCGCCCCGTGAGTTGGCGGCGTTCACGTGCAGGCTGATCATGAAGTCCGCCTTCGCGCGATTGGCGATCGCACTCCGCTCCGGGAGCGGCACGAACACGTCCTCGCTCCGAGTCATCAGCACCCGGACGCCCAGGCGATCCTGGAGGAGCTTCCGCAATCGGAGGGCGAGGTCCAGCACCACGTCCTTCTCCATCAGACCGCTGGGTCCGATGGCTCCGGTGTCGTGGCCGCCGTGACCGGGGTCCAGAACGATCGTGAGGGGCAGAGCCTCCTCATTTCGCTGCGTCTCCCCTGGGTCCCGCTGGCCACCCGGCTGGTCCCTCCCTGGTGCGGGGGGAGTGGGCGCGGGTTGCGCCGCCTCCCTGCGAGGGGACGAAGGCTCCCGGCCCTGGGTCACGGGGCCGGACCGGGCCTGGCCCCTAATAGGAGTCTCTCCCCCTCCGCTGGGTGCAGAAACCGGAGGTCGAGCCGCCGGCTCTTGTTGCACCGATGCCTGCGCCTCCCCCTCGCCACTCGAGGAGAAAAAATCCACCACGATCCGATCGGGATCGGTGAGCGTTAGCCTCCGGATCTTCACCGACGGCGACTCGCACACGACCAACACCTCTACCCCGCCTGCCCGGCGCACGACCTGCACCGAGCGCACCTGGCCGCGCGCCTGATCAACCCGCCGGATGCTGTCATCCATGCCGACCCCGGGCACGATCACGCGGACATCAGCGCCGACCCGCTCCACCGACCACTCCTGCGGCCCCGTCAGCTCGATGACCACCCGGGTGAACGTCGGGTGCGCCCCGACTCGCAGCTTCGTGACTGTTGCCTTGCCGGTATCAGAGGGAGACTTGGAATGCTGAGCTTGAGCGGATGAAACGGCCGGTGGTTTCGACGAGTTTTCGCGCGTTGCGGCGAGACTCTCTCGGCCAGAGCAAAAGAGGATGACCGCCGCGGCCAGAAGGCCGGCGCCGAACCGCAAGCATCGAAGGATAACGGACGTCTTCTGCTGTCGCAAATCCATCCCTTGTTTTCCAATAAGATTACCAGCTATATTTAACACACTCCTTGCACGCGTGTCAATTAACTAGTCATCATCACGTCGCTATTCAACGTCCAGGCCTTTGAGAAGCAAGCCTCGCGACCGCGGAGATCGACCCTAGAAAAACAAAAGGCCTCATGCGCTAGGCATGAGGCCTTTTGAATAAATCCCGGCGGCGACCTACTTTCCCACCCAGTTGCCCAGGCAGTATCATCGGCGCGGGAGGGCTTAACTTCCGTGTTCGAGATGGGAACGGGTGTGACCCCTCCGCCATGACCACCGGAAACCCTGAATGCAGCAAAAAGAATAGCGAGTCGGGTGTTTGCTCTGCTTCCCGGATGTGGATAGAAGAAGAAATATGAGGTCAAGCCTCACGGCCGATTAGTACCGGTAAGCTGAATCCCTCACGGGACTTACACCTCCGGCCTATCAACCTCGTGGTCTTCAAGGGGCCTTTAGTCCTGACCTTTCGGCCAAGAGGGAGATCTGATCTTGGGGTGAGGTTCACGCTTAGATGCTTTCAGCGTTTATCTCGACCGAACATAGCTACCCAGCAATGCCCTTGGCAGAACAACTGGGACACTAGAGGTTCGTCCATCCCGGTCCTCTCGTACTAAGGACAGCTCCCCGCAAATCTCCTGCGCCCACCATAGATAGGGACCGAACTGTCTCACGACGTTCTAAACCCAGCTCACGTACCACTTTAATGGGCGAACAGCCCAACCCTTGGGACCTGCTTCAGCCCCAGGATGTGATGAGCCGACATCGAGGTGCCAAACCGCGTCGTCGATGTGGACTCTTGGACGCGATAAGCCTGTTATCCCCGGAGTACCTTTTATCCGTTGAGCGATGGCCCTTCCACGCGGGACCACCGGATCACTAAGCCCTGCTTTCGCACCTGCTTGACTTGTAGGTCTCGCAGTTAAGCTCCCTTATGCCTTTGCACTCGACGCACGATTACCGACCGTGCTGAGGGAACCTTTGGGCGCCTCCGTTACATTTTAGGAGGCGACCGCCCCAGTCAAACTACCCACCTGGCACTGTCCCCCACCTGGATCACAGGCGTAGGTTAGAATTTCAGCGTAGCTAGGGTGGTATCTCAAGGGTGGCTCCCCCCACTCTGACGAGCAGGATTCAACGCCTCCCACCTATCCTGCACAAGCTGCACCAAAATCCCATACCAAGCTATAGTAAAGGTTCACGGGGTCTTTCCGTCTTATGGCGGGTATCCGGCATCTTCACCGGAACTACAGTTTCACCGAGTCACGCGTTGAGACAGCGGCCAACTCGTTACGCCATTCGTGCAGGTCGGAACTTACCCGACAAGGAATTTCGCTACCTTAGGACCGTTATAGTTACGGCCGCCGTTTACCGGGGCTTCGATTCAGGGCTTCACCTTGCGGCTGACCCCTCCTGTTAACCGTCCGGCACCGGGCAGGCGTCAGAGGGTATACAGCGCCTTGCGGCTTCGCACCCTCCTGTGTTTTTAGTAAACAGTCGGTTGGCCTGATTCTCTGCGACCGTCCGTCGCTTCACAGCGCGAAGCTGCTCACGACGATCGGTTCCCCTTCTCCCGAAGTTACGGGGACATTTTGCCGAGTTCCTTAACGCGTGTTCTCTCGAGCGCCTTGGGATGCTCTCCCCGTCTACCTGTGTCGGTTTGCGGTACGGTCACCTGATGACTCGCTAGAGGTTTTTCTTGGCAGCATGGGCTTAGTCAGTTTTTCTGGCCCGTGAGCCAGAATCCCCATCACCTCTCAGGGAATGCGTCCCGACGGATTTACCTATCGGAACCCCCTACGGGCTTAGACGCGCACATCCGATCGCGCGCTGACCTACCCTCCTGCGTCCCCCCATTGCGTCTTTATCGCCATCCGGTGGTACAGGAATATTGACCTGTTGTCCATCGCCTACGCCTTTCGGCCTCGGCTTAGGGACCGACTAACCCTGGGCGGATTAACCTTCCCCAGGAAACCTTAGACTTACGGCGTCTCGGTTTTTCACCGAGATTATCGCTACTCGGGCCGGCATAATCTCTTCTGTAACCTCCACCGGTCCTTACGGTCCGGCTTCACTGGCGACAGAATGCTCCCTTACCACTGCCTCCGTCAAAGACGGAGACAATTCGCAGCTTCGGTAGTAGGCTTGAGCCCCGTTACATTGTCGGCGCCACGCCACTTGACCAGTGAGCTGTTACGCACTCTTTAAAGGATGGCTGCCTCTAAGCCAACCTCCTGGTTGTCTAAGCGATGTGACAGCCTTTACCACTTAGCCTACATTCAGGGACCTTAGCTGGCGATCTGGGCTGTTTCCCTCTCGACCACGGAGCTTAGCCCCCGCAGTCTGACTCCCGGATTAAAGTCAGCGGCATTCGGAGTTTGGTTGAGGTCGGTACCCTGGTAAGAGCCCTAACTCATCCAGTGCTCTACCGCCGCTGCTGAACCTCCGAGGCTAGCCCTAGAGCTATTTCAGGGAGAACCAGCTATTTCCAGGTTTGATTGGCCTTTCACTCCTATCCTCAACTCATCCGATACGTTTTCAACCGTAATCAGTTCGGGCCTCCATGGCGTGTTACCGCCACTTCACCCTGGTCAAGGATAGCTCACCTGGCTTCGGGTCTACCGCATGCAACTCAATCGCCCTATTCAGACTCGCTTTCGCTACGGCTTCGCCTATTCGGCTTAACCTTGCTGCATACGGTAACTCGCCGGCTCATTAAGCAAAAGGCACGCCGTCACCCTGTCTTCACTTGCGTGAAGACATAGGGCTCCGACTGCTTGTAGGTATACGGTTTCAGGTACTATTTCACTCCCCTCTCGGGGTGCTTTTCACCTTTCCCTCACGGTACTGGTTCACTATCGGTCACCAGCGAGTATTTAGCCTTGGAGGGTGGTCCCCCCGAATTCCCACAGGGTTCTTCGTGCCCCGTGGTACTTGGGATCCTGACCCAGGGAGTCCCCAGCCTTTACCTTACAGGACTATCACCCTCTGCGGTGCGCCTTTCCAGACGCTTCAGTTAGGCTTGGGATTTCTTACTCCCCGTCCCGACCGCAATCGGAACCGGTCTGGCCCCATGACCCCGACGTCACAACGCCTGCGGGCTATCACGTGACATCGGTTTAGGCTATTCCCTTTTCGTTCGCCACTACTGGGGGAATCGCGGTTGCTTTCTCTTCCTACGGGTACTGAGATGTTTCAGTTCCCCGCGTTGGCCTCCTGCCCCTATGGATTCAGCGCAGGATCCGCCGGGATTAGCCGGCGGGGGTTGCCCCATTCGGGAATCCCCGGATTGGCGCCTGTGTGCGGCTACCCGAGGCTTATCGCAGCTTACCACGCCCTTCATCGCCTGCTGGTGCCAAGGCATCCACCGTATACCCTTAGTAGCTTGACCCCACATCAGTTCGGTGAAACAAAACAAACACCCGATCGCTATTCAGTTGTCAAAGAGCACGCCGCCACCTTTGGCGGGCGAAGTCTTTCGCGCACAAAACATCTCATGGTGGAGATGAGCGGAATCGAACCGCTGACCCCCTGCTTGCAAAGCAGGTGCTCTCCCATCTGAGCTACATCCCCATTTTTTCGCCGCAGGCGAAAAAATGTTCAGATTTTCGCGAAACGAAAATCTTGGTGGGCCTTCCTGGGATCGAACCAGGGACCTCACGCTTATCAAGCGTGCGCTCTAGCCAGCTGAGCTAAAGGCCCTCGCGGCCAACACTTCCTAGCGGCCAGATAAGACCGGTCGCTGAGACGAGTCGAGCCGCGCAACGATCCGGCCTCGCTTGGAGACAAACGGCGGGAATCCGAAGCTACCGGCCCCGCCGCTGCCACACCAGAGATGCGCGCGTATTAAGATATCATTGCTACCAGCTTGGGGTAAATTGACCAGAAGCATACGACCAATCTTACGAAGGGTCGCGCAGCTCCTTAGAAAGGAGGTGATCCAGCCGCACCTTCCGATACGGCTACCTTGTTACGACTTCACCCCAATCACCAGTCATACCTTCGGCACCTGCCTCCCTTGCGGGTTAGCTCAGCGACTTCGAGTACAACAGGCTTTCGTGGTGTGACGGGCGGTGTGTACAAGGCCCGGGAACGTATTCACCGCGTCGTGCTGATACGCGATTACTAGCGATTCCTCCTTCATGGAGTCGAGTTGCAGACTCCAATCTGAACTTAGACCGGCTTTTTGGGTTTAGCTCTACCTCGCGGTGTCGCATCCCTTTGTACCGGCCATTGTAGCACGTGTGTAGCCCAGGACGTAAGGGGCATGATGACTTGACGTCATCCCCGCCTTCCTCCCCGTTGACCGGGGCAGTTCCCCTAGAGTGCCCAGCATGACCTGATGGCAACAAGGGGTGAGGGTTGCGCTCGTTGCGGGACTTAACCCAACATCTCACGACACGAGCTGACGACAGCCATGCACCACCTGTCTCCGCGCTCCCTTGCGGGCACTCCCGCCTTTCGGCGGGATTCGCGGGATGTCAAGCCCTGGTAAGGTTCTTCGCGTTGCGTCGAATTAAACCACATGCTCCACCGCTTGTGCGGGCCCCCGTCAATTCCTTTGAGTTTCAACCTTGCGGCCGTACTCCCCAGGCGGGGCACTTAATGCGTTAGCTGCGGCACGGAAGGGGTCAATACCTCCCACACCTAGTGCCCATCGTTTACGGCTAGGACTACCGGGGTATCTAATCCCGTTTGCTCCCCTAGCTTTCGCGCCTCAGCGTCAGTGACAGTCCAGAGAGCCGCCTTCGCCACCGGTGTTCCTCCCAGTATCTACGCATTTCACCGCTACACTGGGAATTCCGCTCTCCTCTCCTGCACTCAAGTTCGACAGTATCGGACGCGGGTCCTCGGTTGAGCCGAGGGATTTCACCTCCGACTTATCGTACCGCCTACGCGCTCTTTACGCCCAGTAAATCCGAACAACGCTCGCCCCCTACGTATTACCGCGGCTGCTGGCACGTAGTTAGCCGGGGCTTCCTTCGGTGGTACCGTCAATCCTCCTCGATATTAGCGAAGAGGGAATTCGTTCCACCCGACAGGGTTTTACGACCCGAAGGCCTTCATCACCCACGCGGCGTCGCTGCGTCAGGCTTTCGCCCATTGCGCAATATTCCCCACTGCTGCCTCCCGTAGGAGTCTGGGCCGTGTCTCAGTCCCAGTGTGGCCGGTCACCCTCTCAGGTCGGCTACTGATCGTCGCCTTGGTAGGCCGCTACCCCACCAACAAGCTAATCAGCCGCAGGCCCATCCTTCAGCGGGAGCCGCTTGCGCTCGCCCCCTTTGGTCCCCTGGAGATGCCTTCAAGGGACATCATCTGGTATTAGCCCCGCTTTCGCGGGGTTATTCCTAACTGAAGGGCAGGTTGCCCACGTGTTACTCACCCGTTCGCCGCTTTACTCATCTCCTTGCGGAGACTTTCTCGCTCGACTTGCATGTGTTAGGCACGCCGCCAGCGTTCGTTCTGAGCCAGGATCAAACTCTCCGAGATTATTCAGTCTCTCTATGAGAGATCTCGGACCATCCCGTCCTGGCGGACGGAAATGGAAATGCACATGTGTCCACCTCACAAGCTCGTAGCAATGATATTCGATTGTCAGAGAACGGAAATGGCGGGCTCAAGAGCCTCCCGCCACGTGACTTCTAGAACATCCCGGCCGGAATCCGGGGCCCATTTACTCGAACGGCCCCCAGCCATGGGACGTTGTTTTTACCAGATTCCCAGGAAGCTGTCAACTACTTTTATCGGATTATTTTTCCAGAGAACATCGACCGCAGGACTGCTGCTACCCGCGACCACGCTTGCGCCACAGTTGGTTGGACTCCCTGCTGGCCTTTCCGACTGCGGAAGAGTATTTATAGCAGCGGGACGGAACCCTGTCAACCATTCTTTTGAGAATTTTTCTCTGAAGCTGTCCCGCACCGTCTACGACGCCAACACCTTGAAGAATCGGCGCTTCCCGACCTGCAAGCGACGCTCCCGGTCCAATGCCACTCGCGCATCGCGGTCGGTGATCACCTCGCCATCCACTCTCACCGCACCCTGGCGGACCAGCCTGCTCGCCTCCGACTGCGATACCGTCCCCCCATACTTGGCGAGCAGCATGATGATCCAGATCTTCCCGCCAGCTTCAAGATAGGCCGGATCCACCCGCACGACCTCCGCATCCTCGGGGAACTGGCGCGCACTAAATGTCTGCGCGAACCACCGCGCAGCTTCCTCTGCGTCTTGTGCCGAATGGTATTGAGCCACCAAAGACTTGGCCAGCAGGATCTTGGCATCGCGCGGATTCATGCTCCCCGCCTGCAGGCTGGCCGCGATGGCGGCAATCTCGTCGCGCGTGATGGCCGTGGCGAGTTCCATGTACCGCACGATCAAAGCGTCCGGAATCGACATCGCCTTCCCGAAGATGGTCTGCGGCGGCTCGTCGATGCCGATGTAGTTTCCCAGGCTCTTGCTCATCTTCTGCGCGCCGTCGAGCCCCTCCAGGATCGGCAGCGTCATGATCACCTGCGGCTCCTGCCCCGCCTCGCGCTGCAACTCCCGCCCCACCAGCAGATTGAACTTCTGGTCGGTGCCGCCCAGCTCCACGTCCGCCCTGAGCGCCACGGAGTCGTACCCCTGCAGCAGCGGATAGAGGAACTCGTGGATGCCGATGGGTCGCCCCTCGGCAAAGCGCTTCTGGAAGTCGTCCCGCTCCAGCATCCGGGCGACGGTGGATTGCGCCGCCAATCGGATGATCCCCTCGGATCCGAGCGTCTTCCCCCATCGGCTGTTGTAGTCGATGACCGTCCGCGCAGGATCGAGGATCTTGAAAATCTGCCGCTTGTAGGTCTCGGCGTTCTGTCGGATCTGTTCCTCGGTGAGCGACTTGCGCGTCTCGGAGCGACCGGTGGGATCCCCGATCATCCCGGTGAAATCCCCGATCAGGAAGATGACTTCGTGCCCCAGCGCCTGGAACTCGCGCAACTTGTGAATCACCACGGTATGTCCGATGTGCAGATCGGGAGCCGTCGGATCAAGTCCGAGCTTCACCCGCAGGGGCGTCTGGGTCGTGAGCGATCGACAGAGCTTCCGATACAGTTCCTCCTCCACCAAGAGGTCCACGCACCGGGCCTTCAGGAGGGCGAGTTGGCGCTTGGCTTCGGTCTCGATGATAGTCCCATTCATCAGGCAAATCCTTTCGATGACAGGCGCGCTATGTATCATAGGTGCGGGGTCACCGCAACCGAAAACACCACCCCGCAGTCCGCCCGCGCCGGCACGCCGCGCGGGCATTGGACCTAGGCACGCCGCCGAGCCTGTGTTATAGTTTCTCTTATGGCAATTTCGGCGCCTCCGCGGCTCTCCTACGTCCGCCGACAGAACATTCTGCGCCGGGTGATCGTCGTTGGACTGTGGAGCATCCTGATTCTCCTCACCATCGGACTCGGCACGGCCGCCGGCATTTTTGCCGGTTTCCTGCGAGACTTGCCGAGCCTGGATGGCCTGGACGAGTATCAGCCCAGCATCGCCACCACCCTCTATACGGATCGAGACGAGCCGTTCCACTCCTTCTATGAGCAGCGGCGCATGTTGGTCCCCCTCACCAAGATTCCCACCCAACTCAAGCAGGCGGTCCTGGCCGTCGAGGATTCCCAGTTCTACGAGCATCACGGCCTCTCGCCGCGCGCCATCGCCCGCGCCCTGATCATGAACGTCGTCGCCCGGCGGAGGGCCCAGGGGGGGAGCACCATTACCCAGCAGCTCGCCCGCGGGCTCTTTCTGACCCCCGAGAAGAACGTCTCCCGAAAGATCAAGGAGGCCCTGCTCTCGGTCGAGATCGAGAAGCGCTACTCCAAGGATAAGATCCTGGAGCTGTACTTCAACTTGATCTACTACGGCCACGGCGCCTACGGGGTGGAAGCCGCGGCGCAGACCTACTTCCAGAAGTCGGTGGGAGAGCTCAACTTGGCTGAGGCCGCCATGCTGGCCGGCCTGCCCAGCGCCCCCAACCGCTTCTCGCCCATCATCGACCCGGCCCGCGCCCGGCGGCGGCGCGATCATGTCCTCACCCGCATGGTCGAGCAGAAGTACATCACCCAGGAGCAGGCCGATGCTGCCAGTCGCACCCCGTTCAACGAGACTCTCTTCACCCGCCAGCGCACGATCGCGCCCTACTTCGTGGAGTACGTACGCCAACAGCTTGAAGAGACGTACGGCGCCTACGCCCTCTACAACACCGGTCTCAAGGTCTACACGACGCTGAACCTCAAGATGCAGCGCGCTGCGGAAGATGCGCTTGTCGGCGGTCTGCGCGATTTGGACAAGAGTCACGGCTTCCGCCCGCCTCAGGCCAAGGCGGAGGCCGCGCGAGGCCCTATCGGCCCCTACACGCCCAAGCCCGGCGAGATCCTTCCGGGCATCGTTCTCAAGCTGAAGCCCAAGTCCATGGAGGTCCAGCTCGGCCGCTACCGCGGCGAGATTTCCTTCGACAGCCTGAAGTGGACCAAGCTCGGCAATCCGGCCGGAACCTTCAAGGAGGGAGGCCCCCTCCTCGTGCAGGTGCTCTCGGTGGACGAGCGAAGGAAGACGGTGGAAATCGCTCTGGAACAGGATCCGGAGCTGGAGGGCGCCCTCCTCGCTCTCGATCCGCGTGACGGCGCCATCAAATCAATGATTGGCGGCTACAACTTTGAGCGAAGCAAATTCAACCGTGCCACCCAAGCAAAGCGGCAGCCGGGCTCCGCTTTCAAGCCATTCATCTATGCCACCGCTTTCGACCGGGGACTCACCCCGTCCACCGTCATCAACGACTCCCCCATCAGTTTTCACACCCGGGTTGGGGGAGAGGTCGTCGAATGGTCCCCCCGCAATTTTGACCGAAAATTCCGCGGGCCAACCACCCTGCGGTACGCGCTGGAAAACTCCATCAACGTCGTAACCGTCAAGCTCCTCCAGCAGGTCGGCGTGGATCCGGTCATCAAGCTGGCCCACCAGGTGGGAATCGAGAGCGAGCTCCGCCGCGAGGTGGCATTGGCGCTCGGGGTCTCCGAGGTGACGCTGCTGGAGCTGGTCTCTGCCTATGGCGTCTTCGCCAACATGGGAGTCCGGGCGGAGCCGTTTACGATCCGCAAGATCACCGACAGTCAGGGGAGGATCCTGGAACAGCACCTCACCGAGCCCCAAGAGGTGATGCGGCCGGAAACGGCCTTCACGCTCGTGGACGTCATGAAGGGCGTGATCGAGCGCGGGACGGGGGCCAAGGCCAAGATTCTCGGACGGCCCTTGGCCGGCAAGACGGGAACCACGGACGACGCGACCGACCTGTGGTTCGTGGGCTTCTCGCCGAGTCTCGTCGCCGGTGTCTGGCTGGGCTACGACGTCAAGCGGTCGTTAGGTTCGGCCGAGACGGGCGCGCGCCTCGCCCTCCCCCTCTGGATTGCCTTCATGCAGAAGGCCCTGGCCGGAACCGAGCCCGAGGACTTCCCCGTGCCCGAGGGTGTCGTTCCCGTCCCCGTCAATCACCAAACCGGCCGCTCGGCTCCACCGGGAGACCGCGATGCCGTCGGCTCCCCGTCTCCACCGGTGCCAGACGCTCCGATCGCACCCCTCCCCGCCGGGGCGAGCAACAGATGCACGCCGTAGGAGAGCGTGCGCACAGACGGCGAATTCCTTCACCTCCTGTAAGGCGACCGCGCGAGAACTTCTGGAGGTGGGAACTCCACGGATACTCGGCGATCTGGATGGGACTCGGGCTTGAGGAGACCGGCGGCCGGCTGACCAGCATCGAAATCGACGCGGCGCGGCACGATCTGGCGCGCCGGCACGTGAGCGAGGCGGGGTTGTCGCAACGAGTCACGCTCATCAAGCTTGGGCTATCGGCATCGCATCTCGTAGGCCGCGTCCACTCCTCCGCGTCAGGCCTGCGCCAGCCCCTCTTCCAGATCGCGAATAATATCCTCGGCCTTCTCCAGACCGAATGCCAACCGGATTCCGTTCGGCGCGATGCGGCCCTGCTTCTGGGCCTCCGGCGGCAAGGCGGCGTGCGTCATGATGCCGGGGGCCTCGATCAGCGTCCGGATGTTCCCCAACGAGACCGCCAGGGTAATGCAGTAGGAATGCTTGGCCGCCCAGTTGATCAAATTTCGTGCCCGCACCGGATCGACGCCATTCTCGCGCGTCTCAAAGTACAGCAGCGTCCCCGGCGCGAACGTGCCGAGCGTGCTTCGCATCTGCTTCAGCGCCAACGCATGTTGCGGATGGCTGGGGAGACCCGGATAATGTACCTTGCCGATCTTCGGATG
The DNA here is from genome assembly GCA_963727695.1 of uncultured Methylomirabilota bacterium. Classification (GTDB taxonomy): domain Bacteria; phylum Methylomirabilota; class Methylomirabilia; order Methylomirabilales; family 2-02-FULL-66-22; genus 2-02-FULL-66-22. Next base: position 45,232 of record CAVSHW010000031.1, read on the forward strand.
TCCCTCGAGAAATTGGGCGACCTTGAAGGCGGTTTCAATCTGCCGCTTCACCCGCAGGGTGAGGGTCGAGAGGCCATACACCAGAATCGCCCAGGCGGACTTGGGGGACAGCACGCCGCCGAAATCCTTCCGGTACATGAAGAGGGCTTCCTCGTAGCGTCTGCCGCAGATAACCGCACCTCCCATGTCGGTGCCGAATCCACAGATGTTCTTCGTCAGCGACTCGATCGCCATGTCCGCTCCCCATTCCAGCGGACGCTGACAATAGGGCGAGGCGAACGTGTTGTCGATCAGCACGTGCACCCTCTGGTCGGCGGGACGGGTCGCATTGATCTCGTCCCGCAGGGCGCACACTGCCCCCAGGTCAACCATCTCCATCGTCGGGTTCGCCGGCGTCTCGGCATAGATCACGCGGGTCTCCGGCCGGATCGCCGCTCGGATGTTCTGCACCTCGGTGAAGTCGCAGAATGTCGTGGCGATTTGCAGCCGGGTCAGCCATCGCGTCAGCAGGGAATAGGTGCAACCATAGATCGTCCCATACGCGACGATGTGGTCCCCCGGCTTCAGCAGGATCCCGAGCGCGGCGGAAATCGCCGCCATCCCCGTGGAAAAGGTGCAGCAGACCTCGCCCCCTTCCGCCCGGGCCAGGTCGTCTTCGAGGATGCTGCGGGTGGGCTCGTCCAGGCGGTCGTAGATGTAGACCGGTTGAGTATCCTCCTCAGACCGGCGGCCGAACTGCAGGAACCCCCGTCCGCCCCGCTCCGCCGAATCCAGCCGGTAGGTCACCGACGAGGAGAGCGGCGGCACCGTGTGGTGGCTGAAGTCCCAGCGCGCGGTTTGCGCCGTCCCATGGATCAGAAAGGTGGACATCCCGACCTTCCGGCTGTCGCCGGAACCGCCCGTCGTGGAGTACGCGTCCTTGTTCGCCTTCTCGTCGGCCATAGCTCACCTCCCAGCCTGCACCCCGCTGACTGCCGACACCTGCCTGGCTTCGCCTCAAGGAAAGCCTATCAGACTCCGACTCCAGTCGGAGAGATCTCGAAAGCGCGGAGCGTGTTCTTGAGCAGCATGGCAACGGTCATTGGGCCGACGCCGCCGGGGACGGGGGTGATCGCGGAGGCGATCTGGACCGCGGACTCGAACTCCACGTCGCCGACAAGCTTGTCTCCAATCCGGTTGATCCCGACATCGATCACGACCGCGCCGGGCTTGACCATGTCGCCCGTAATCATGCGGGGCCTGCCGACAGCCGCGACCAGGATGTCGGCGCGGCGCGTCTCGGAGGCGAGATCAGCCGTGCGCGAGTGGCAGATCGTAACGGTCGCGTGGCGATGGAGCATCAGGAAGGACACCGGCTTCCCGACGAGTTCGCTCCGTCCCACCACCACCGCCCGCCTTCCCTGGATCGCGATTTCTTCCCGGTCCAGAAGCTCCAGGATGCCCGCCGGTGTGCACGGAACGAAGAGGGGCTGATTCTCTACCAGGCGGCCGATGCTGGCGAAGGTGATGCCGTCCACGTCCTTGGCCGGGTCCACGCTCTCCAGGACGGCGCGTTCGTCGAGGTGCTTTGGCAGTGGGAGCTGAACCAGGATCCCGTGGATCTCTGGATCGCGGTTCAATTCCCGGACGATGCAAAGGAGATCGGATTGGCTGACGTCGCCGGGCGGGGTGAGCCGGCGGGAAAGGATCCCCGCCTCTTGGCAGGCTTTCGTCTTGGACCGGACGTAGGTGGCGGAGGCTGGGTCATCCCCGACCAGGATGACCGCAAGCCCGGGCGCCTTGCCCGTCGTCTCGCGGAGCCGCTGGACTCGCCGGCGGACCTCTTCGCGGATTTCTGCTGCAATCCGCTTCCCATCAATAATCCGCGCCCCCACGTCTCTCCTCCATCTCCCCTGCCCCCCTGCCCCCCTGCTCCCCTGCTCCTCCGCGCCCAGGACGGCGGGTGGATGCGTTAGTCGCCGTGAATCTGAATCCGCTGGATGTCCCGGGCGCGGCCGTCCTCGCCGATGTCCAGGATCACGGCGTTGAGCTGAGACGGGCCATCCGCGATATTGAATCGCTTGGGCATCTGCGTGACGAATCTGTAAATGGCGTCCTCTCGGGCGATCCCGATCACCGAATCTCGCGGACCCGTCATGCCGACATCCGTGATGTAGGCGGTCCGTTCGGACAGGATCCGCTCGTCCGCGGTCTGCACGTGGGTGTGCGTCCCGATGACCGCCGAAACGCGCCCGTTCACGTACCAGCCAAAGGCCATCTTTTCCGCCGTCGCCTCCGCGTGCAGATCCACGATAATCGAATCAGTCACCCGTCTGAGCTGCGCGATCTCGTGATCCGCCCGCTTGAAGGGGCAGTCGATGGCCGGCAGAAAGGCTCGGCCCTGAATGTTCAAGACGCCGATCAGGCGTTCGCCCTTCCGGAGGATGTGCGCGCCGACGCCCGGCGCCTCATCGGGATAATTGGCGGGTCGCAGGATCCGGCCCTCCCTGGCGAGGTACCCTTCGGCTTCCTTCTTGTCCCAGACATGGTTCCCCGAGGTGAGGAGATCGATGCCGAGGCCGAACAACTCCTCCCCCACGGACGGCGTGATACCGAAGCCCGCCGCCGCGTTCTCGGCGTTGGCCAGGACGATCTCCGCCCGGTGGACCGCCACCAGTTCCTTGAGATGGCGCGCCACCATCCGGCGGCCGGGCTGGCCCACGATGTCCCCGATGAAGAGTATCCGCATCTCAGAATTGCAAATTGCAAATTGCAAATTGCAAATTTCTATCGTGCATATTCCACCGCCCGGGTCTCTCGGATCACGGTCACCTTGATCTGTCCGGGGTACTCCATCTCGTCCTCGATCCGCTTCGCGATGTCCCGGGCCATCACGTAGGCAGCCTGGTCGCTGATCTGCTCGCTCCCCACTACCACACGGATCTCGCGGCCGGCCTGGATGGCAAAACACTTTTCCACCCCCTTGAAGGAGGTGGCGATCTCTTCCAGCTTGGCGAGCCGCCGGACGTAGGTCTCCATGATCTCGCGCCGGGCTCCAGGTCGCGCGGCAGAAAGCGTGTCGGCCGCCTGCAGCAGCACCGCCTCGGCGTACTGCGGGGCGACCTCTTCATGGTGGGCTGCGATGATGTTGACCACGCGGGCATCTTCGTTGTACTTCTTGGCCAGCTCTGCCGAGAGCAGGGCGTGTGACGTCTCGCTGCCTTGATCGGCCGCCTTCCCGATGTCGTGAAGCAGTGCGGCGCGCTTGACCACCTTGACGTCCAGCTTCAGCTCTGCCGCAAGGAGACCGGCCAGGGATGTCACCTCCTTGGTGTGGGCAAGCTGGTTCTGGGAGTAGCTGTACCGGAACTTCAGCCGGCCGACCATCCGCACCAGCTCGGGATGAAGCCCGGTGATCCCCAGCTCAAAGCAGGCCTGCTCCCCCGCCTCCCGGATGTCCTTCTCGACCTCCTTCGCGACCTTCTCGACCGTCTCCTCGATCCGGGCCGGATGGATCCGCCCGTCCTGGATCAGACGCTGGATGGCCACCCGGGCGACCTCCCGCCGGATCGAGTCGAACCCGGAGAGGATGATGGTCTCGGGGGTGTCGTCCACGATGATGTCGATCCCCGTCGCTTTCTCCAGGGCGCGGATGTTCCGGCCCTCCCGCCCGATGATGCGGCCCTTCATGTCGTCGCTGGGGAGATCCACCACCGAGACGGCCGCCTCGGCCACGTACTCGGAGGCGATCCGGCAGATCGCCCGCCCGATGATCTGCTTCGCGCGATCCTCCCCTGTCTCGGTGGCCGTATCTTCAATGCGCTTGATGTGCGCGGCGGCGTGGAGCTTTGCCTCCTCCTCCAGAGCCCGCAGAAGCTGATCCTTGGCCTCCTCGGCCGTGAGGCCCGCCAGTTGCTCCAGCTTTCGCCCGGCCTCGCCCACCAGTTGTTGCCAGTGGGCTTCCTGCTTGCTGACGGCCTGATCCCTGGTGTGCAGTTCCTGCTCCCGGGCGGTCATCTCGCGCTCGCGGCGATCCATCAACTCGAGCTTTCGATCCAGGATCTCCTCGCGCTGGTTCAGCCGCTTCTCGAAGCTCTGGGTCTCCTCCCGCCGAGTATGGAACTCCTGTTCGAATTCCGTCCGGGCCCGGAGCGCCTTGTCTTTGATCTCGAGATCGGCCTCTTTGCGCCGCGACTCGACCTCGCGCTCGGTATCCCGGATGATCCGCTTCGCCTCTTCCTCCGCATCCTGCTTCAGCCGATTCTTCCGCTGGCGTTCGAGAGCCCGGCCGGCGATCAGCCCGACCACGACCATCCCCAACGCCACCACGATGGTCACCCAGATTTCCACGGGATTTCCTCCCACCACGATGTCGCTTCACAGGGTCGCCTCCGCCGACGCGGATCGACCCGTTCCCACACCTTCACCGCGCCACGGCCGCCCGGTGCCGGGGCGACGCGAAACCCAAGGCTCGTCGATCCCCTCCGAATCCGCGGCCGACCGCCGCCCACGCAAACGATCCGGACCGCACAGACTGGCGAAGGGAGAAGGGCACGCTGCGCACACCCGTGGCCGCAGAAGCCACGGAGGTGCCGGCCAAGAACCGGAAGCGGCAGGACGGGCGAGCTAAATCGGAATCAACGCAGACGAAGTGGATGGACGGTCAGCGCCCTGAGGAAAAAGTGAACCCCTGCCATTGTGCCGTGTGTCGGACCCTGTTTGAACCTGGTATTCCAGGTGGGGATCCCGCAAACGCTTTAGGCTTCCCTTCCACCACAGCGGATGGGCCTGCACACCGCGTTCTCGGAGGGACCCCCTTTCTGAGGGTTGAGGCTCAAAAAAAGTTACCGCATCACGCGCACGGTAGGGGTTCTCAAATTTCCAAATAGCTGGCTGGGACGCTAGCACACGCCATTCCTCGCTGCAAGCCCATTCTCTGCCTTGCCGGTTCGTACCGCAGCCGGTCTCCGGACTCTCCCTGCTCGTCTATCCGGTGATATCCTCCCGCTGCAATAATCGAACGATCCCGTCGATCCGGGCGACCATCTCCTCCTCGCGCCGGCGAAGCTCCTCGCTTTGTTTGAACAGTTCGTCGGCAATGTTGACCGACACCAAAACCGCAACCCTGGAGGGAACGAGGCCCGGACTGGACCGGGAGACTTCGCGAAACTTGGTATCCACGTAATCCGCGACGCGATGGAGGTGTTCCACCGCATCCTCGGACCGCAGGGCGTACCGCTCGCCGAAGATCTCCACCTCTGTCCGCCGGTCGCCGGTCGCCATCCCCCGCTCCTTAGGAGCCGTTACGAAATAACTTGTCCGTTCATTGGAATTTCGTTACGGCTCCTTATGCCGTTCCTGGAATTTCTCCGGTCAAGCTATTTTTTGACAACAGCTTAGGTGCCCGCGCCCTGGACCGCCGCCTCCAGGCGTGCGATCTCCGTCAGCATCCCTTCCACCTTCGTGCGCACTTCTTCCCGCTCCGCGCGCAGGCGGGTCACCTCGACCGTCTCCCGCTCGCGCTCCGCACGGAGCGCCGCCACCTCTTGCTCCCGGGAGCGAAGCTCGTTCTGGAGGGTCGTAACCTTTGCCAGGAGCGTCTCCCGCTCGCCGCGGGACTGCGTCAACTCCGCCAACGTCTCTCGGACCTTCGCGTCCAGTTCCTGCAATCGCGCCAGCACGACGTCCATGGGATCGACTCCATTCGGTTCGATGAAACCCTAGCAAAGCCCCAGGTCTTTGTAAAGGGGGATTTCCGGGCTGCCTGCTCCCGGTTCGATACTCGCCGGAAAAGACCGATGGCGCCCCGGTATCTGGGACGGGCAGGCGGGCTCGCAGCGGACGATCCGCGAGTTGAGGGACGGAATGCGGCGTCACCCGCGCAGGAGCGCTCCCAGCTCCCGGGAGACCGCCTCGAGAATGCGCCGCTTTTCGGCCTCCACCTCGACATCGGTGAGCGTCCGGTCCGCGGCCTGGAAGGACAACGAGAAGGCCAGACTCTTCTTACCGGAGGCAAGCTGCTCGCCTCGGTAGACGTCGAAGAGTCGGACATCCGCGAGGAGCGGTCCGCCGGCAGCCCGGATCGCCGCGGAGAGCGCGGCCGCCGGGACCGCCTCCTCGACCACCAGGGCCACATCCTCCAACACCGGCGGGAATCGGGGAACGGGGCGCACCGGATAACTCGACGCCATGCGCGCGAGCAGTCGATCCAGATCCAACTCCGCCAGGCAGACGGGGCTGACGGCCAGATCGAAGGCGGCCCGCACCTGCGGATGGATCTCCCCTAAGACGCCGACCGCGGCTCCGAGCACGGCCACCCGAGCGGACCGACCAGGAGCGAAGAGCGGGTGAGACACCGGATCGAACGCGACCTCGCCGAGGTGGAGGCCGGTGAGGAGCGCCTCCACCACCCCCTTGAGGGTGAAGAAGTCGATGCGGGCCGGTTCTTGCTCCCGCCAGGAGGCCGGCGCGACCGGGCCGGCCATCCCGATGCCCAGCCGCCGCGGCTCGGCGGGGAGCGTCTCTCCGCTCACGGGCAGGAATACCGGTCCCAGCTCAAAAAAGCACAGTCGGTCCCGATTCCGGGCGTTCTGCGCCATGGCGTCTAAGATGCCGGCGGCCAGAGTCCGGCGCATGGCCGTGCGATCGGCGCTGACCGGGTTGGCGAGGCGAACGCACGGCTCCCCCCCCACGGCGGCTCCCGGGGCCAGCATGGCCTCCCGCTCGGGCGTGGTCAAGCGGTAGGTCACGATCTCCTGCAGGCCCGTCACCGTCAGGAGGTCCCGCACTCGATCCTCCTGCTCCACCGCCGTGTTGTTGCGCTGGGGGGGAAGCGTGTCCGCCAGATCGGTGACCGGAATCCGGTCGTAGCCGAAGATCCGCACGACCTCCTCCAGGAGGTCGTGGACGCCCATCACGCCGATCCCGATATCCAGGCGGCTCATCGGAGCGGTGACGCGAAGGGTCGTCTCCCCCTCCGGCTCGCAGGTGAACTCCAGCGCCGTCAGGATCCGCGCCATCTCCTCCCGCGCCACATCCATGCCCAGGATGCGCTTGGCATCTTCCGTGCTCAGGCTCACCACCACGGGCACCTGCGGGGCCGGGTAGCAGTCCGCGATCCCGGCGGCGACCGTCCCGCCCGCCAGTCTGCGGATCAACTCCGTGGCGCGCATCGCCGCGGGCTCCGCGATCGCGGGCGGGACGCCCCGCCCAAAGCGGGCGCTGGCCTCGCTGGGCAGCTTCAAGGCTTGCATGGTCTTGCGGACGGAGACAAAATGAAAGTTGGCCGATTCGAGCAGGATCGCCGTGGTGCCGTCCGTGACTTCGGTCTCGGCGCCTCCCATGACCCCTGCCACGGCGATCGCGCCGGCCGTATCCGCGATGACCAGCCGATCCGGCGTGAGCGTCCTCGTCACCCCGTCCAGCGTGACGAGGATCTCCCGCGGGCGGGCGGGCCGCACCGTGATCTCCGGCACGCCCTTGGCTCGCCGCACGAGCGCATCGTAGTCGAAGGCGTGCAGCGGCTGCCCCCACTCGAGCATGACGTAGTTGGTCACATCCACCACGTTGTTGATGGGGCGGACGCCGGCGAGGCGCAGACGCCGCTGCAACCATCCGGGAGACGGCCCGATCCGAACACCGGTGATCAAGGTGGCGGTGTAGCGGGCGGAGAGCGCCGGATCGGCGATGGTCACATGGACCTTGCCCGAGATCGGCTCCCCCTCCGCCAGCATGGTAGGCCGCGGGACCCGCGCGCGGCCGTTCGTCAGCGCGGCCACCTCGCGGGCCACGCCCAGGACGGAGAGGCAGCGGGCCATGTTCGGCAGGATCTCCAGTTCCAGCACCTCGTCCCCGAGGTAGTCGGCGAGCGGCATCCCGACCGGCGCGTCGTCGTCCAAAAGCAGGATCCCCTCGTGCGCCTCGGAAAGTCCCAGCTCCCGCTCGGAACACACCATACCGTCCGAGTAGACCCCGCGAACCTTCCGCCCCTTGAGCGTGAGGGTTTGCCGCGTCTCCGCATAGGCATCCGTCAGAGCCGCGCCCCCTCCAGCGCGAAGGCCACCTTCTGGCCGCTGTCCCCGATCGTGAGATTGGGGGCGCCCGTCACCACTGTCTTGACGCGGTCCGGGCCGTACTCAACCGTGGCCAGGACCAGCCGATCGGCGTTGGGGTGGGCCGTCACTTCGCGAATCCGGCCCACCAGCAGCCGCTCCCGATCCCACGGCAGCGCGCTGCCCGGCAGCCCGATCCGCTCCACCGCCGCCACCTCCAGCCCGGCGAAGGTGAGGCGATCCGCCAGCTCCGGCACGGGCACCGGGATCTCCACGAATTCTTTCAGCCAACTGATCGGCACGCGCATAGGATTGGTGAGCCTCGCTTAAGCCGCCTGCATGACCCCGGCGTCAGGCCGGGGGCGAGCCGGCCGCATCTCCTCCGGTCAGAACTGCTCCAGGAAGCGGAGGTCGTTCCCCCAGAAGTAGCGGATGTCGTCGATGCGGTGGAGCAGCATGGTGATGCGCTCGGGCCCCATGCCGAAGGCGAAGCCCGAGTAGACGTTGGGGTCGTAGCCGCCGTTCTGGAGTACCCGCGGGTGCACCATCCCGCAGCCCAGGATCTCCAGCCACCCGCTCTGTTTGCAGATGCTGCAGCCGGAGCCGCCGCAGATCAGGCACTCGACATCCATCTCCGCGCTGGGCTCGGTGAACGGAAAATAACTCGCCCGGAAACGCACCTTGCGCTCCGCCCCGAACATGCGATGGGCGAAGCTGATCAGGGTGCCCTTGAGGTCGGTCATGGTGATATTGCGGCCGACCGCCAACCCCTCCACCTGGTGGAACTGGATCTCCGAGCGCGCGGTGATCTGCTCGTAGCGATAACACATGCCCGGCAGGACGACCCGGATCGGCTCGGGGTGGAACTCGCGCATGGCCCGGATCTGGCCCGGCGAGGTGTGGGTGCGAAGCAGGACCCCCTCCGTGGTCGTGTAGAAGGTGTCCCACATGTCCCGGGCGGGGTGGTGGGCCGGGATGTTCAAGAGCTCGAAGTTCATCTCGTCGCTCTCGACGTCCCGGCTGCGGTAGATCTGAAATCCCATGTTGACCCAGATCTGGCAGATGCGCCGCAGGACCTGGGTGCTGGGATGCAGACGGCCCATGGCCACGGGCTGCCCGGGCAGCGTGACGTCCAGCCGCGCCGCGCTGAGGGCCGCCGCCTGCGCCTGGGCCACCAGCGCCGCCTGGCGCTCCTCCAGCGCGACCTCCAACCGCCGCTTCACCTCGTTGGCCAGCTTCCCCGCCGCCGGCCGCTCTGCCGCGTCCATCTCCCCGAGCCCGCGGAGAATCGTCGCGAGCGACCCCTTGCGGCCAAACCACCGCACACGGACCGCCTCCAGGGTTGCCGCGTCGGAGGCGGAAGCGAGGTCGGCCTGGGCGGTCGCTTCGAGCGCGGCCAGAGCCTGTGCAAGATCTGTCATCCGGGTCTCACCAAAAAAAGCGCCCCGAACGACTCGGGGCGCAGCATCGAGAACCGATCTCGGGCTAAGCCGCCGCGACCTGAGTCACGGTCTGGAGCTGCTCTTTCGCCAGCGCGGCCAGAGCGCTGAACGCCTGTGCGTCGCGCACCGCCAGGTCGGCTAGGACCTTCCGGTCCAGCACGATCCCGGCCTTGCGCAGGCCGTCCATCAGCCGGCTGTAGGATATCCCGGCCAACCGGGCCGCCGCGTTGATGCGGATGATCCAGAGGCTCCGAAACTCCCGCTTGCGGTTTCGCCGGTCCCGGTAGCTATACGCCAGGGCCCGGTCCACCGCCTCCTGGGCGCTCCGGAAGCAGTTCTTCTTCTTTCCCCAGAATCCCTCCGCCCGCTTCAGCACCCGGTTACGACGCTGACGCGTCTTGAATCCACCTTTTGTGCGTGGCATGACTGCGACTCCTTCCCCACTCTGTTTAGATGTACGGGGCCAGTACTCGTATCCGCTTCACGTCCGTCTTGTCCACCAGAGTCCCACCCCGAAGTACCCGCATCCGCTTCGTCGACTTCCCGGTCAGCAGGTGGCTCTTGGCCGCATGAGCGCGGACAATCTTCCCGGTACCGGTGGTGCGGAAGCGTTTGGTCGCCCCGCGATTGCTCTTCATCTTGGGCATAGCTCTATTCTCCTTGCTCCCACACAACCTCAAATCGTTGTTACGAGAAACCCGGTGACCAATCACCTATTACCGATCACGGCCTCTCGGCATTGGTCATTTGTCATTGGTCATTGAGGCTAATGCTTTGGCGCCAGAATCATGGACATGTTGCGCCCCTCGACCTTGGGCGGCTGTTCCACGACGCAGGTGTCTTTCAAAACCTCCACAAACTTTTCCAGAAGCACCTTCCCCCGGTCCATGCGGACCATCTCGCGCCCCCGGAACATCATGGTGATCTTCGCCTTGTTCCCCTCCTTCAGAAACCGCTCGGCGTGACGGGCCTTGAACTGGAAGTCGTGCTCCTCGGTCTTCGGGCGAAGCTTGATCTCCTTGAGTTCAATGACCGTCTGCTTCTTCTTGGCCTCCCGGGCTTTCTTGGCCTGCTCGTACCGATACTTGCCAAAGTCCATGATCCGGCAGACCGGCGGCCGGGCCTCGGGCGCCACCTCGACCAGGTCGAGATTCTGCGAATAGGCTTGCTGCAAGGCCTGCTCGGTGGGCAGGATGCCGAGTTGGCTTCCATCCGGCGCGATCACGCGCACTTCCTTGATGCGGATCCGATCGTTGACGCGAAGGCCCTTACTTATGGGGCTTACCTCCCGCCGCGGTCGGCGGCCACCGGTTTAGGCGGCCTGCGGCGCGTTCTCAGCAGACATGGACTGGACAAGGTCCGCCAGGGGCATCACGCCACGATCCTGGCCGCCCCGCAGGCGGACCGACACCGTGCCCGCTGTTATCTCTTTGTCCCCCACCACGAGGATGTACGGGACCTTCTGGACTTCCGCCTCGCGGATCTTGAGCCCGATCTTCTCGTTCCGACCGTCCACCTCGCCCCGCAGACCCGCCGCCCTCAGGCGATCGCTCACGCTGGTGGCGTAGGCGTGATGCCGGTCCGCCACCGGCAGGACGCGGGCCTGCACCGGGGCCAGCCAGACAGGGAAGGCGCCCCCGTAATGCTCGATCAAGACCCCCAGGAACCGTTCCATGGAGCCCAGCAGCGCCCGGTGGACCATGTAGGGCCGATGCGGCCGATTATCTTCTCCCACGTAGCTGATCCCGAACCGCTCCGGCAGGTTGAAATCGAACTGGACCGTGGTGCATTGCCAGGGGCGTCCGAGAGCGTCCTTCACCTTGATGTCGATCTTGGGACCGTAGAACGAGCCGCCGCCGGGGTCCACCTCGTAACTCTGGCCGGCCCGCTCCACTCCGCGCTTCAACGCCTCGATGGCGGCATCCCAGGTCGCCAGATCCCCCACGAACTTCCCCTCCGGGCGCGTGGCGACGTACACCACGTAGTCCTTGAACCCGAAGGTCCGGAGGAAGAACAGGCTGAACTTGACGGCCCGGGTGATCTCCTCGTCCATCTGCTCGGGCGTGCAGAAGATGTGGGCGTCGTCCTGTGTAAAGCCCCGCACCCGGAGCAGCCCGTGGAGCACGCCCGCCCGCTCGTACCGATACACCGTCCCCATCTCGGCGAAACGCAGCGGAAGGTCCCGATAGCTTCGGACCCGCGACTGGTAGATCATGATGTGGAACGGGCAGTTCATGGGTTTGAGGTAGTAGTCCTGCCCCTCCCGCTCCATCCGCGGGTACATGAGATCCGAATAGAAGTCGAGGTGGCCGCTGGTCTGCCACAGCTTGGCCCGGCCCACGTGCGGTGTGTAGACCAGGTCGTAGCCGTTCTTGAGGTGCTCGTCCCGCCAGAAGTCCTCGATCAGCTTGCGAACGATCCCCCCTTTGGGATGCCACAGGACCAGGCCGCTCCCCACCTCGTCGTGGATGCTGAAGAGTTCCAGTTCCTGTCCGAGCCGCCGGTGGTCCCGCCGCCGCGCCTCTTCCAGCCGGGCGAGGTGATCGTCGAGCGCCTGCTGGGTCATGAACGCCGTCCCGTAAATCCGCTGCAACATCGGGCGTCGCTCGTCCCCGCGCCAGTACGCACCCGCCAAGTGGGTCAGACGGAATGCCGTCAGCCAGGACGTGTCGGGGGCGTGGGGACCGCGGCAGAGGTCCACGAAACTGCCCGTCTGATAGAGCGTCACCGTCCGAGCGCCTGCCTCGGCCTCTCCGGCCAATTCCGCCACGTCCGTATCCTGACCCTCGGCCCGACTCGTCCCGTGATCCCGCAGCGCCTCCAGGATCTCGACCTTGTACGGCTGCCCGCACTGCCGCGCCCAGGCCAGGGCTTCCTCGATCCCGACCTCGCGCCGGTCGTAGGAGAGACGCTTTCCCGCCATCTCCCGCATCTTCGCCTCGATGACCGGAAGGTCTTCGGGCACGAGAGGCCGGGGAAGCTCCATGTCGTAGTAGAAGCCGTCCTCGATAGCCGGCCCGATGGCGAACTTCGCCTCCGGGAAGAGCGCCAGAACGGCGGCCGCCATCAGGTGCGCGGCGCTGTGCCTCACGATGCGAAGGCCCTCGGGAGAGTCCGCCATCACCGGGGCCAAGCTGGCGCCCGCAGGAACAGGCGTCATGAAATCCAGGGTCTGGCCGTTCCCGGCCACGGCCACCGCCCCCTTTGCCCCGTCCATCCCGAAGGAGGCAAGGTGCTGGAGAAGCGGTTGACCCGCCGGAACCAAGACCCGGCGACCGTCAGCAAGAATGAGTTCGGAGTCGGACATGATCCATCACAGAAGAAAAGAGCACCACGACACCACCGCCATCGTGATGCTCAGACCCAACGCTATGTCGTCACGGGAAAAAACGTGGTGGGCACGGGTGGTTTCGAACCACCGGCCTCTTGCGTGTCAAGCAAGCGCTCTCCCCCTGAGCTACGCGCCCCCACCCAGGCCAAAGACGACGGACTTGGCATACTAAGCGACGGATATTTATACCCGAAAGCGTGGAACTGTCAAGGGAAAACCCCGGCGCAGAGCCTAGAGGCGAGCAGGGAGAGTCAGAACTTCACCTGTGGTGTTTGCCGGGCCGCGGCCGGGACCTCGAAGAACGGCTGCTCCCGGAACCCCAGGATCCCCGCGATGAAGTTCCCCGGAAATTGTCGGACGGAAACGTTGTACACTTGAACCGAGTCGTTATACCGTTTCCGCTCCACCGCCAGCCGGTTCTCGGTCCCCGCCAGCTCGTCCATGAGCCGATGGAAGGTGGCGTCCGACTTCAGATTCGGATAATTCTCCACCACGACCAGCAGTCGGGACAGCGCCCCGGAAAGCTCGTTGGACGCGGCCATCTTGTCGGGGACGCTTCCCGCTCCCGCGAGTTTTGCTCGCGCATTGGCGATGGATTCCAAAATCGACTTCTCCTGGGCCGCGAAGCCCTTGACCGTTTCGACGAGGTTCGGGATGAGGTCGGCCCGCCGCTGGAGCTGGTTATCCACCTGAGCCCACTTCGCCTTGATGTCGGTGTCCATCGTGACAAGCTGGTTGTACTTCGACACCAGGGCGCCTCCGACCGCGACGGCGATGAGGACGATCACTCCCAGTACGATCCAGACTGCTTTCATGCTGATCCGCTCCTTGTCTTTTCCCCTTTCACCCCTTCCCCTCCGCTCCCTCGCCCCCTCCCCTGCTCCCCTGTCTCCCCTGCTCCCCTGCTCCTCCTGCTCCCCTCACCAACTACCCCCGGCGCCTCCGCCGCCCGATCCGCCGCCGCCGAATCCGCCAAAACTCCCCCCGCCGAATCCGCCCCCAGACCCGCCGGACCAGCCGCCCATCGCTCCCCCGCCTCCTCCACCGAACCACCAGGGACCCCAGAAGACGCCCCGTCTTCGCACGGACCCCCGCCCGCGCACACCGAGAGATGCGCCGCGATCCATCGCCGAGAGCACGGCCGAGAAGAGCACGAGCAGAATAAACAGCGCCAAAAGGATTCCCGTGGAGCCGCTTGCAAATCCGCTCTGGCGGCGGGCGCCTTGAGCGCTCGGCTGCCGCTCTCCGCCGACCGCGCCGGCCTGCCCCAAGATCACGGCCGCCAACGCGTGTGTCCCGCGCAGGATCCCCTCGGCGTATCGTCCCGCGCGGAAGGCCGGGACGATCACCCGGTCGCGGATCTCGCCAATCTTCCCGTCGGGCAGGATGCCCTCCAGGCCGTAGCCCGTCGTGATCCGCATCCGCCGGTCCTGGACCGCCACCAGGAACAACAGCCCGTTGTCCTTGCCCCGCTGGCCGATCTTCCAGCGGTCGAAGACGGCAATCGAGTAGTCCTCGATCGGATCGGGAGCCGTGGACGGGACGATCAGGACGGCGATCTCGGCCGTCGTGCGCTCCCGGACGTCCAGGATGATCTGCGACAGATGTTGCCGGCTGTCCGGGTCGAGGATCCCGACCAGGTCGGTCACCGGTCCGGCGGGGGCCGGGATCGCGATCGGGGCCGCCTGGACGAGGACCGGCAGCACGAGGAGAACCAGCCAGGTACAGAGCAAAACCCTAGGCAGGAAGCGCATCCACCACCTCGACGAGACGCTGGAATTCCCCCAGGACCGCCTGATAGAGAAGATCGAGCTCCGACCCCGTCACCCGGATCTCGCCGCGCTTGAGTTGCCACGCCTTCCGCAGGTGCGCGACGCTCAGCGCGAACTGCGCCTCGACCCGCGCGAGGACCGCCTCCGTCCCCCCGCTCTCCTCCGCTCGAGCCAGGTGCAGGAGGATCCTCGCCAGGACCACGAGGCCACTCACCGCCGCTGCCAATACCGCCTCCAGATCCTTGGGGGATCGGGAGGACTCCACGTAGGCCTGGCGCAGCTTCAGGAGCTTGCCGCGCAGCTCCTGCTCGCACTGGCGGCGCAGCGAATCACGCTCGATCCGAAGGTCAGCGACCAGATCCGGCCCCCACAGCATCCGGTGTCGCTCCTGCATATCCAGCAGCTCGATCGGGAACACTTCCACCGCATGGCGCAGGAACTCCGGATCGAAGAACATCGGGGTGGCAAACCCCTGGCGGGACCAGGAGCGAAGCTTCCCGGACGCCTTGCGGAGCAAGGCGGGGGTCGCCCGGGTGAGCACCACCACCACGTTGATATCCGATCGCCCGGAGACGTGCTCCCCGCTCGCGGCGCTCCCATAGAGGAAGACGGCCACAAGCTCGTTGCCGAACAGATGCTGCACGTCCTGCACGAATCCGCTGAGGATCTGTTCCACGCCTCACCTTCCCTCAAATGGCGATTGGCTGAGCGGTGTCAAAGAATGACATGGCCGAGAGATGGATCTCCGGCCGACGGCTGGAGCGCAATTGTAGCGATCCGGCCAAGAAATAGCCATGTTATTTCGTAACGGCTCGCTAAGCGGGTCTGACAGTCCGCATGAGATGGATCTGTCGACCGACGACTGGCGCAATTGCTAGTGATCCGGCCAGGAAATGGCAAGGGAAGGCCGCAGCGGATGGGGTCCTAGCATGAGGTGGCTGTCCTGGTGTTTCCGTCCCGACTTTGGTACCGTAGCCTCACCTCACGCGCTCATGCCCCTCAACGCCGGGAGAGAGTGGCGCAAGCACCATCCACAAGAGGACGACCTCGCCGCGGGGTCGCCAGACGGGAGAACCGATGCAACGGATCATGAACGACCAGGATCTGGAGGCTCTCTTTTCGGCCGACCTGGCTCTCCTGTACAAACACAGCCCGACCTGACCCCTCTGCGTGTCGGCCTTGGACGAGGTCGAAACCTACGTGCAGACTGCAGCCGGGTGTCGCCGGCGTTCACTCGTGGACGTTCGCGCCGAGCGGCCCCTGTCCCAGCAGATCGCGGCGCGTTCCGGCGTGGAGCACGAGTCTCCCCAGGTGATCATCTTCCGGCGTGGCACCCCCATCTGGAACGCCTCGCACCAAGAGATCACGGTCGCCGCGCTCTCACGCCAGTTCCCCGCCGCCTGAGCCCGCGGTGGTCATGCCCACGGTTCTGTGGCTACTCGGCCTGCTCCGGGTAGACGCGCTCAGGAGGGTACCGCTCTGAGACGAGCTCCATCAACTCGTAGACGGTGAACAGGTCGCCCTCCGTGCTGAGGTAAGCGAACTTGCCGTCTCCACGTACCCCGTGCCCCCGACCGCTCTGGATCACTTCGTATCCGGACTGCCGGGCCTCCTCCACCGCGAGGTCCAGGTTGTCGACGACGATGCCCAGGTGCTGGATGCCACTCTCGCCGTGTTTTTCGAGGTACTCGGAGTAAATGCTCTTGCCGGAAAGCGGCTGGATGAGCTCGATGCTGAAGCCGCCGACGTTGGCGAGCGCGATCCGGAAGCGCCAGTCGCCCGGCTTGCCCCGGTAGGTGATGTCCTTTACGAGTGGCGCGCCATACGTGTAGACGCGCCAGGGACCGACCCCGACCCGCCAGTAGGCCTCCATGGCCTTGTCGATGTCCTTCACGACGAAGCCGACCTGGTGGACAGCCTTGACCTGGAAAGGCAGCGTGGATGTCATGTCATTCTTCTCCGAGGTAGTGCTTTCTCACACTCTCGTCATTGATCAATGCTTGCGCGGTCCCAGCCAGGGCAATCTCCCCGTTCACCATGACATACCCGCGATGCGCAACGTTCAGCGCCGCCTTCGAGTTCTGCTCGACGAGAAGGATCGTCGTCCCGTCCTGATTGATCTTCTTGATGATGGCGAAGATGTCCTTGACGATGAGAGGCGCCAGCCCCAGCGACGGCTCGTCCATCAGCAGGAGCTTCGGACTGGACATAAGCGCCCTTCCCACGGCGAGCATCTGCTGCTCGCCGCCGCTCAAGGTCCCGGCCTCCTGCTCTTGCCGCTCCCTCAGCCGCGGAAACAGCTCGTAGACGTACGCGAGGCCGCTCTCGAACGTCCTCGATGTGCTGAAGGCGCCGAGAAAGAGATTTTCCCTGACCGTCAGCTTCGGGAAGACGTGGCGGCCTTCCAGGACGTGGGTTATGCCCGTGGAAGCAATCCGCTCGGCGCGCTTGGCCGTGATGTTCTCGTCCTGGAAGAGGATCCGGCCCGCCGAGGGACGGCGGAGCAGACCGGAGACACAGCGCAGCGTCGTCGTCTTTCCCGCGCCATTCGAGCCAAGAAGGGCCACAACCTCACCGGCGCTCACCGTGAGGGTGATGCCCTTCAGGGCGTGATTCGCACCGTAGTGGTAATGCAGGTCTTCGATTCTAAGAAGGTCGGCCATACGTACTATTCCCCTCCCAGGTAGGCCTCGATCACGAGGGGATTCCGCTGCACCTCCTCCGGGGTTCCGGCGGCGATGCGCTTGCCATAATTCATCACATAGACGAAATCCGCCATGTCCATGACGATCTTCATATCATGTTCAACGAGGAGGATCGTCTTTCCGCGTTCCCGAATTCTGAAGATGAAATCCCGCACATCGGACTTTTCTTTCGCGTTCATCCCCGCGACGGGTTCATCCAGCAGGAGGAGCTGCGGATCGCTCGCCAGCGCACGAGCGATCTCCAGTTTCTTCTGCGCGCCATACGGAAGATTCTGGGCCAGCTCCGACGCCTTCTCCGCGAGCCCGACGAATTCAAGGATCTCGTAGGCCTTTTCCGCCAGCTTCTTCTCTTCCACCTGCTGTCTCCTCGTTCGCAGCAGGTTATGGACGATCCCGCACGTAGTCCTCGCATGCCGACCGACCAGCACATTGTCGAGGACGCTCATCCCGTTGAACAGGTGGATGTTCTGGTAGGTCCTGGCGATTCCGATCTCGTTCACCTGGTGGGGCCGAAGGCGTGCGATGCTGCGGTCGTGAAACAGGATGTCCCCGGCCTGCGGCGCGTAAACGCCGCTGATCAGATTGAACGCCGTGGTCTTTCCCGCACCGTTCGGCCCGATCAGAGCGGTGATGCTTTCTGCCTTTATCTCGACGGAAAGGTTGTCGACCGCAACGAGTCCGCCGAATCTCAACACCACGCCATCGAGTCTCAGCATCACTTGCTTCCCATTCGCTTGAAATCCGCCTTGAGGATCCGAAACGCGTTCATCCCTTGGGTGATGCCTCCGGGGATATACACGATAATGAGGAGGAGAAAGACTCCGTACACCAGCATCTGATAACTCCCGAGCTTCTGGAGGAATTCGGATACCACGGTCAGCGCGATTGCGCCCACGATCGGTCCCCAGAAGTTGCCCATCCCACCGAAAAGGAGCATGGTGAGGAACAAGACGGATTGGTTCAATACGAAGGTCTCTGGACTGATGAAGCCGATGAGATGCGCATACAGTGCGCCACCGATCCCGGCATAAAACGCGCTGATCGCGAACGCCATCGTCTTGTATTTCGTTACGTTCACGCCCATGCCGTCCGCGGCGTGGGCGTCTTCCCGGATGGCGACGAAGGCCCGCCCGGTCTTGGATCTGATCAGGCGCTGCTTCGCGATGAGCAGCAGGATCAAGAGAAGGTAGACGAAATAGAAATAGACCGTATTCGATTCGAAATCGACGGAGCCCAGGCTGGGCCGCGGGATGAAATTCATCCCCGAATACCCATCCGTCAGGCCCCGCGCCTCCGCCACGAACAGATGCACCAGCTCCCCAAACGAGATCGTCACGAGCGCCAGGAAATGATGGACCAGCTTCACCGCCGGCAGGGCGAGCAGGATCGCCACCACTGTCGCGACCAGTCCGCCCACGATCATGGTCAGGAACACCGGCAGGGCAAGGTTCCTCGAGAGGATCGCCGAGGTGTACGCCCCGATGCAATAGAATCCCGCGTGCCCGAGCGAGATCTGACCGGAATAGCCGAACAGGATGTCGAGGCCCGTCACCACGATGATCGAGATCCCCGTGGTGCACAGCAGCAGCACGACGTAGGAATCGGAGAGGAATAGGAGCGGCACGAGCGCGCCGAGCACGGCAAGAAAGGTCATCCGGAAAGGGCGGTTGTGCAGAATCCGAGGGATCATGCCGGGTCTTCCTCGTTGTTAGGAGCCGTTACGAAATAGTCTGTCCATCTTTTGTAATTTCGTTACGGCTCCTTATGCCGTTCCCGGAATTTCTCCGGTCAAGCTATTCTTTGCCAACGGCTTAGTCGCCGTACACTTTGCCCTTGAACAGTCCGCGCGGGATGAAGATCAGAAAGAGAATCAGGATGAAGAACGAGATGAAGTCCTTGTACATGGAGGAGATATACGCCGCCGTGAATGTCTCGATGCTGCCGAGCAGCAGGGAACCGACGATGGCGCCGTACATATTCCCGTACCCTCCAATGACCGCGCCGGCGAACCCCTTCAGGCCGATCATGACCCCCATTTGCGCGCTCACGCCATAGATCGGCCCGATCAGCATCCCGCCGATCCCCGTGAGCATCGAGGCGATCCCCCAGGTGATGCCCGTGGTCATGGAGACGTTGATGTTGACCGTCTTCGCCGCCATCGGGTCCTGGGCGGCGGCCCGCATCGCCGTTCCGAGCCGCGTCCGCTTCATGAAGAAATGGAACAGCAGCATGACGGCGAGGCCGATGGCGATCGCCATGAGGGCTTCCGGCGGCACCATGAAGGCGCCGATCCGCACCCGGCTCACGGAGAAGATCGGGGGAAACTGGAAGACGTTACTTCCCCAGACGAGCATGGCGAGATTCTGCAGGATGATCGACAGCGCGATCGTCGCGAGCACGATGAAAATCGTGTTGGCCTTGGCATTCATGAGTCGCCGGATGATGCACTTCTCTATCAGCAGCCCGACGATGTACATGAGAATCATCGTCAAGACCAGCGACACCGCGAACGGGAGCTTCATGTATCGGTAGAACGTCAGGCCCAAGAAGGCGCCGAGCATGAGGAGTTCGCCCTGCACGAAACTCATCAGACCCGAGGCGCTATAGATGAGACTGTATCCCAGAGCGATGAGGCCGTAGATGCTGCCGATGACGAGCGCTCCGACGAGCACTTGGAAAATCACAGACCGCCCTCCTGCTCGCGTCCGGCGGCGACACGCTCGCCTGCCGGACGCGGCCTATGTTATCCTCGCAGGAGGAGGCTATTTCTTTGTACTCTTCAGGTACTCCGTCAGCAGGATGTCCTTGCCGTTTTTGATGGCGAACATGCGGGCCTCGCGGATGCCTTCGCCCTTGGTCCCGCGGAAATCGAACGTCCCCGCCAGGCCTTCGAAGCCATAGAGGTTGGCGAGCTGGTCCCGGACCGCGGTCCCGTCGGTCGACTTCGCGCGCGTGAACGCCTCGGCAAAGAGCTTGACGGCATCATAAGTCCGCAGGGCCGTCTGGCTGTCCGGCATCTTCCCGAACTCCGCCACGAAGGCCTTGAAGAAGGCCTGGTGCATCGGGTTGATCGCATCCTCCGGCTTCACCGGAATGACGTAGGATGAGCCGAAGACGGCGCCGTCGGCGTCCTTCCCCGCCACGTCCTTGACCGAGGGCACGCTCAGGCTCTCGGGGCCGAAGATCAGGCCGGTGAAGCCACTCAACCGCGCCTGCTTCACGATCGGTCCCTCATCCGCGTCGACGCCGAAGGCGATGAGGGCCTCCATCCCGCCGCTCTTGAGCTTCGTCAGCTGCCCGGTGAAATCCGTGTCGCCGGGGTTGAACCACTCGGTCGCAAGCTGGATGCCGAACTTGTCCAGCAGGCCCTTGACGTCCTCCACACCGGTCTTCCCGTATTCATCGGAGCGGCCGAGGGCCCCGACCTTCTTGTACTTGAGGTCGCTGATCGCCTTCGCGATCTGGACGTTGATGAGGTTCGTGTTCGCCAGGGGCCGGAAGAGGTAGGTGTACCCCTTCTGCAGCCAGCCGGGGCTCGTCCCGATGCCGATCTCGGGCACTTTCGCTTTCTCGGCAACCGGGGCGGACGCGAGGATGTTGCCTGAATGGAGTGAGCCGACGATGCACTGAACCTTATCGGAATTGATCATCCGGGTGACGGTCTTCACGGCCTCTTCCGGCGACGACTTATCGTCGTACGGGACCAGGACCAGCTTCTGGCCGAGGACGCCCCCATGGGCATTGATCTGCTTGATCGCCAGTTCGGCCCCCTGCTGCGAGGCAATTCCCGAGAGGGACATGGGGCCGGTCAACGGGGCGTAGAGCCCTACCTTGATACCCTGTTGAGCAAGCGCAGGCGCTGCGACAAGGATCCCCGCGCAGAGGCACAACACTAGGAACCGTTTTGACGACATCCCGTTCTCCTTTTCCGTGAAGTGATAATGTGAAGTCCCTCAGCAAGGCTCTTGTGCGATCAGGTCGAAGAGCCCCGGCACGCCGAGACGCAACATGCACGAGAACCGGGCGACCTCCAACCCCATTTCTTCCTGCTCTCCGATCAGGCGACGGGCTCGCTGCCGCCGTAGCGGCCCTCGTCCCGCGCCGTGTCGAACATGGCCACGACGTTCGCCGGAGGCACGTTGACTTGGATGTTGTGGATGGAGCCGAAGATGAAGCCGCCCTCGGGCGCCAGGTCCGCCAGGCGGCGCCGGACTTCGCCCCGCACCTCGGCGGGCGACCCGGTTTGAAGGATGCCGGTGTCGCATCCGCCGCCCCAGAAGCTGATCTGGCGGCCGTACTCCCGCTTGAGTCGAGCGGTCTCCATTCCCGCCGCGTTCACCTGCACCGGATTCAAGATCTCCACCCCCACGTCGATGAGATCGGGGATGGCCCAGGCGACGGAGCCGCACGCGTGCAAGAGGATCCTGGCGCTCGTCCGGCGCCGGATGGCGTCGACGATCCGCCGGAGGCGGGGTTTGAAGAGCCGACGGAAGAGGGCCGGCGAAAAGAGCGGCCCCTGCTGGTCGCCCAGGTCGCCTTCCATC
Source organism: uncultured Methylomirabilota bacterium (assembly GCA_963727695.1). Lineage (GTDB taxonomy): Bacteria > Methylomirabilota > Methylomirabilia > Methylomirabilales > 2-02-FULL-66-22 > 2-02-FULL-66-22. The sequence goes on from CAVSHW010000031.1 coordinate 67,056, forward strand.
TGAACAACATCGATGGCATCCCCCACCTGGGCCAGGACCGCATCCCACAGAACGACATACCAGTCGGTGATCCTCTCGGCCAAGGCCTCGATCAGCTCCGGCTGCAGGCCGAGGTCGACCATGGCCTGCTCGAGGCCGCGCAGGTAGAAGGCCAGCCACCAGATGCCGACCGCCGGGGCATTCAGGAGGATCGCCTTATCCCGGGCGGCGCCGGCGATCCGGATCGGGTTCAGGATCCCGGCGAGGCGGTGGGGGTCGGCCGGGTCGGGAAAGGGGTAGCGTTCGACCTCCGCCACCGTCTGCGCCGCCGCCAACGGATAGCCGACGGGGTCGTAGTAATACCCGCCGGGGGGCATGCGCATCGTAAGCCCCCATTCGTCGGTGTAGCTATTGGTCTCCGGGTCCAGTCGAAAGGCATACCGGCCGCCGGACCCGACCTGGAAGGCGATCACATCCGTCGCGAACCGCGCCAGGAGGCGGGGGTCCGGCTCGGCGCTGTTGTTGAGATAGCCGCGCACGATGTCCGTGCCGTCCTCCAGGCCGAGGTGCCGCTTCAAAGCCCGATGGGCCGAGACGTGAATGCTGTGGCGGGCCCCGAAATCAATCGGGACGCGATCCGGCTCTTCGTGCCGCAGCGCAATCAAAACCCGTTCTTTGGAGGTCAGTGGGCTCATCGGGCGGTTCCTCCATGGGGGTCGGCCGAGTCAAGAATGCATTTGCAGAGCTTCTCGACCCGGAGGGTTGTTTCAGAACTGCTGGGACACCTGCTCGCGTCCGGTGGCGACACGCTCGCCTGCCGGACGCGGCCTATGTTATCCTCGCAGGAGGAGGCTATTTCTTTGTACTCTTCAGGTACTCCGTCAGCAGGATGTCCTTGCCGTTCTTGATGGCGAACATGCGGGCCTCGCGGATGCCTTCACCCTTGGTCCCGCGGAAATCGAACGTCCCCGCCAGGCCTTCGAAGCCATAGAGGTTGGCGAGCTGGTCCCGGACCGCGACCCCGTTCGTCGACTTCGCGCGCTTGAACACTTCCGCGAACAGCCTGGCGGCATCGTACGCCCTGAGGGCCGTCTGACTATCCGGCATCTTCCCAAATTCCGCCACAAAGGCCTTGAAGAAGGCCTGGTGCATCGGGTTGATGGCGTCCTCCGGCTTCACCGGTATCACATAGGACGACCCAAAGACGGCGCCGTCGGCGTCCTTCCCCGCCACGTCCTTGACGGAGGGATCGCCGAGGCTTTCTGGGCCAAAGACGAGGCCGGTGAACCCGCCGAGCCGCGCCTGTTTCATGATCGGGCCCTCATCGGAGCCGACCCCAAAGGCAATCAGCGCCTCAATCCCGCTATTGGTGAGCTTCGTCAGCTGCCCGGAAAAATCCGTATCATTGGGGTTGAACCATTCGGTCGCGAGCTGGATGCCGTACTTGTCGAGCTGCTTCTTGATGTCGTCCACGCCGGTCTTCCCGTATTCGTCCGACCGCCCGAGGGCCCCGACCTTCTTATACTTGAGATCGCTGATCGTCTTTGCGATCTGGACGTTGATGAGGTTCGTGTTTGCCAGGGGCCGGAAGAGGTAGGTGTACCCCTTCTGCAGCCAGCCAGGGCTCGTTCCGATGCCGATCTCGGGAATTTTGGCTTTCTCCACGACCGGGGCGGACGCGAGGATGTTGCCTGAATGGAGCGAGCCGACGATGCACTGGACCTTGTCGGAATTGATCATCCGGGTGACGGTCTTCACGGCCTCTTCCGGAGACGACTTGTCGTCATACGACACCAGAACCAATTTCTGGCCGAGGACGCCCCCTTGGGCATTGACCTGTTTGATCAGCAACTCGACCCCCTGCTGCGAAGCAATCCCCCAGAGGGACATGGGGCCGGTCAACGGGCCGTAGACCCCCACCTTGATACCCTGTTGAGCAAGCGCGGGCGCTGCGACCAGGATCCCCGCGCAGAGGCACAACACCAGGAACCGTTTTGACGACATCCCGTTCTCCTTTTCCGTGTGGTGATGGTGTGAAGTCCCTCAGCAAGGCTCTTGCGCGATCAGCACGTCATGACGTTCACATATCATAAACCTCTGGTGTCCGCAAGGCGCCGAATAGCCTTCGTCTGAGGCCCCGCCATTCTCGTACCCGTCAAATGCATCGCCTGAAGAGATGTGACCGAAGGGCGTTCTTGGCCAATTTGTTGGTCAGCCTATGGCCTCCACCCCCTCCCTCGCGGTGCCTCTCGATACCACCTCATAAAAGGATTCTGGAGGCATTCGATTACTTGCGTTGATGAATGTGGGGAGAATGCGGTAAATGATTGGTGCGGGAGGGGGGAATCGAACCCCCACGCGCTTTCGCGCACAAGATTTTAAGTCTCGCGCGTCTGCCTGTTTCGCCACTCCCGCATCTTTTGAATCAACTAGTTACTGTCATACCCATCCATATGTTTGGTGCTTGTTTGCCCATTGTTTGCCCGTAACGAGTCTGACTGCCGTTGGGCCAACGATGTTTGCTCGGCACGTCGCTCGATGCGCCTCGTCGCATCGTCCATCATCTCCGGATCGACGATGGCGTACCTAGTATAGATGGACTCAGTTTTGTGGCCGCTCACCTTCATGGCCGTCGACCGCGGCACCCGGGCCCGCTCCATGTTCCGGACCGCTGAGCGCCGATAATCGTGGAAGAGGCGGTGCCCGATCTTCGCCTTCTCACAAGCGTTGTCCCACGCCTTGCGGAAATCCTTTACCGGTGTCCCGTTCCGATGAAAGACCCATGGAATCTTCCGACCAGTTTTCGTCTCAAGCATCTGGGTCTCGGCGTGGAGTCGCTTGAATTTCTCCAACAAGTTTGCCGTGAGGCGTACCTCGCGCCCCTCATCGTTCTTGGTGGTCCCGGTGTGGAGGCGGATGACGCCCTCACTGAGGTCCACCTGGGGCCAGTGCAATGTGACCACTTCCTCTTTCCGCCACCCATACGTGTAGGCCATGTCAGCGGCCACCGCGAGTACGAAGGGCAAATGCTCCGTCACGGCAAGCTGCTCGAGATCCCCGAAGAAGCCCCGCCGTACGTTATTTTCCCGCAGCATCGGAATGAAAGGGCGTCGGGTGATCTTCTCTCCCTCCATACCCAAATTGAACATCCGCTTGAGGGCCGCCAGGTGCCGGTTGATCGTGGCGTTCGCGTACCCCTCCACTTGCATCGCCTTGATGAACTGGCGGATCTCCGACACCGTGATGGTCACGGCCTTTCGCCCAGTCCAGGTCTTCCGCAGCCGATTCACGTAGTCCTCGGCCTGCTCGATTGACCGCCGCTTGTTGATCCGGTAGTCGTCGAGGTAGTCCTCAGCAAGCTCGTCGAGGCGTGCCCGATCCTTCTTCGGGTTCGCATCTTCCGGGTTTCCCTCCCAGTGTTTCAGTTGATGCTCCGCAACTCTCTTCTTGTGGGTGCCGGTACTCCGCCGGACGGGACGACCATTCACGTAGTACTTCGCCCACCAGATCGGACTCTCGTAGATCGTTCCGTCTTTCCGCTTCACCTTCGGGTGAAAAAGGTAACCCACCCTCCTTACTCCTTTCCTCCTTTCCGCCCCGCTACGGGCAGCGGAATCATATACGACGGCTCTGTGCAAATCAATCCTGGTACGTGTAGACCTTCTTCTTGGACGCGATCAACTTGTCGAGGTCGAGGATGTCGACCTGGATCCGGCTCGTCAGCGCCACCTGCGGGAGCACTCCATCCAGGATCAGTTCCTTGACGGTCCGCTCGCAGCAGCCCAGGTAGACCGCCGCCTCCTTGAGTCCCAGCACCCGCTGTCCAGGCAGAGGCCCAGGAGATCTCTTGTCGTGTGCGCGGCCATTCCCCGAGGCATTTTCAGCGGATTGCGGGGGCTGGTTGCCCGGTGATTGTCCGTCATCCAAGCGGTTCATTAGGGTGTTCTCGCGAGGGATGAGTATGCGGCAGGATCTCCAGAGACGGCAACCTCTCGCTCTATCCGAAAGAGGGCAGGCGAGGCGCTGTGTCGTCAGTCCGGCAGGATCGCAGACAATCAGTGTGAGCATCCGGGCTTCTGGTGAGCCGCCGGCACACCTCGTGCCCATCCATCCTCGACATCATCACATCCAAGAGGACCAGGTCCCCCGCCTCGCCCGCCTGCCATTGCAGCGCTTCGAGGCCTGAGTCCCCGACCCACCTTCCCCTCCACCTCGCCGACCGATGCGAGATGCCCCTCAGAGCTCCAGCATCGCGATGCTTTTCGGCTCGCCGCCGCTTTCCGGAGCGCGAGACTCCCTCACGCCGAGCGTCGGCTCTCCGTGCGCTCCCCGCTCCATCGCGAAGGAGTCCCCCAGTACCGCCTCCCGGAGTCGCTGGCGGATCCGCTCGGTCACCGAGACCTTCCGGGTGGCCGCCTCGTGCACCAACCGGTTCCAGATCCGGCTGTCCACCGCCAGTCGGCAGTGGTGGCGCTTCCCCGCCTCATCCCTCATCACGTCGGCGGCATCCTCAGGCGGTAGCGTACTCCCTCCCGTGATCCCCAGGGATGCCACGAGCCGTTCCTGCACCACGTGGCTGATCCGCTTCCGGCGCTGCCGGGCCTCCCGGGCCACGGCCTCCCAGATCTCCACAGGCAGCACCAGGTGGTAGCGAGCCTTCCGCACGCCTCCGTCCTCGCTCATGCAACCCCCCGGAAGAACGCCCGGTGTTCGAGGAACAGGCGGTATCCCTCGGCTTGGGCGAATCGGTCCTCCAGCACCACCAATCCCTCCCCGAAGAAGTCCCGCAGCAGCTCGCCGAACAGGTGCACGCCCCCGCCGCCGGCCACGACCCGCTCGTACGGGATCTGCTCCAGGGTTCGCCGGATCTCCTCCCGCACCCGCGGCCAGATCCGCTCCGCCTGCGCCCGGAGCAGCGGCCGGAGCCTGTCCAGGGTGACCTGTTGCCCCCGCACCAGGAGCTGCTCCTCCCGGAGGAGCCGCGCCAGCAGGACCGCCCGCTGGGGCGACTCGTACACCGTCTGCCCGGGCCCCTCCAGGGCTTCCATGAGGGCGGCCTCCCAGATCTCGTAGGCGCCATGCGCCGAGACGTAGGGTCGGGGGTACAGCCGGAGGCCGCTGAAGACGCCCACCTGGATGGTGCGATGGCCGAAGTCCAGGACCACCGTCGGCTGCCGGACCCGGTGTGGATCTGGCGGGTGCCCATCCGGTAGGACGGCACGCGCCCAGAGCCCCAGCCCCTCCGGCACCACCACCCCCAGCAGGGTCAGCGCGTGCTCGTGCCCAGCCACGCGAACCCTATGCTCGCCGTGCAGCAGGCTCCGCATCGCCTGGCCTTCCCGTTCGAACTGGTGCAGGGGCAGCCCCACGCAGACCTCCACCCGATCGTTCGCCCCCAGGGCGCTCAGGGCCGCGAGGATGAGGAGCCGGGTGCTCGGGTCGGCTTTCGTCACGGTCATCCCGTACTGCCCGGGCAGCCCCAGGGTCTCCACGCGCTCCCCGACCAACCAGTCCTCCGCGTTGTAGCCGAGGCACCAGGATTCCAGATACGCGATCCCGTTGGTTTGGACCAGGCGATCCAGCCCACTCCCGGTCCCGCCACTCCGGGTCCTCCGGGAGCCGCGCCAGGACCGGCAGCGCCAGTAACCGTCCCGTGTCGGTCTCCGCCTTCACCCCTGACCGCCCAACATCCATTCCCACTCGCACGGCAGCCTCCTTTCCCGTCCCACGCCTGCGGCAATGTTGCCGCACGCCATCCCAGAGATCTGGGCTCTCTACAACCGCGCCTCGACCAATCCGCCTTCCACCTTCCCCTGTTCGGCTTCGAATCCAGCGTGGCTTGCGGCAAGCCCGTCCTGGAAGAATTCGGCGGCGGTGCCGTTCCCAACGACGGGGAAGCTCCCTGACTCAACACCAGTCCCTGGCTCGTCGAGCAGCTCGCCGAGCCGCCCGCCTCCTCTCCCCATGAAATGCGATACACTGTATCGCATCTCCCACCCACCTCTCGGTGACTCAACGGCCTCCACGAACTCCTCCGCTGCTCGTCTCCTGCTAGACACCGCAAGCCGTGTTCCCTCGTTTCGCCCAAGGGGGCGATCCATCCTCGAAGCTCTCGTTTCTTCGGGTTTATGCATCCAGCCTCTCGCCTAAACATCTCAGACGGGACCTCCGATCGTTTCGCCCAAGGGGGCGATCCGCGTGGATCCTCGTGTCCTGCATGGGCTGCAGAGGGCCTGCCTGCATAAGCGCGATCCCCAGTTGGCACTGTTCCCTCGGAACTCACGATTTCTGCTGGTCGGCCCTCCATGATCGTTCCGCCCCCTTCAACCACATTCCCGCATTCCGGGTCCGCTTCCCCCTCGAGTTCTGGACCACTGCATGTGCGCTTTTCCTGCGGCTGCTGCCCGTCGTACGTTCGCGCCACCAACCCCGTTCGCGTACTGCCGGCCACCCACGCGGAGGCCGTGTTCGCCCCGCGCATCCCCCGGAGTTGCCACGTGCCGCCTGGCCACCGGCAGGCCGCCTCGGCCAGCACCGCCACCACGCCCAGCATCCGCTTGAGCTGCCGACGCCCATCGAGCAACTCGACGGCCTCCAGCACCCGCCCCCGTTCGGGGACCGGCAACTGCTCCAGCATCGTCTGCAGGCCATTGCGATCGAGGTACCGACTCTTTCGCCGGCCCAACAGCTCGTGAAAGGCCCACGTGTCCCGGGTCCGGTTATAGTACAGGCGGCACGGGCCTCGCAGCGCCCCCAGAACCCCGGCCAACCGTCGATCGATCGCGTCGAGCCTCGCCACCGCTCTCCTCGACCTCCTCGCCTATTCGCCCGGGACCCTGCCCCTCCTTCGTCTGGGCCATGACGGCCTCCACGTCTGTCGCATACTTCGCCTGCGGCCCAGCCTCGGCCCGGAAGTTCCCCCGTCGCAGCAGGCGCCCATCGGTCCGGAACTGCCACGTGACCCGTGCCCCCTCCTCGCCATGCCAGACCAGCACCACCCGATCGGCCGCTCGGTGGTCGGCATGTCCGAGCCACCAGGCGAGGAGATGCAGCGCCCGCCGGCCACTCGCCCGAATGGCGATCAGGTGCTCGATGGCGTCCACGCGGTTTCTGGTCTCGATCCGGAGCCGCTGGTAGATCCCCTCGGGAAGTCGCGCCCCGACCTCCTGCCAGCGGCGCGGCCCCTCGCGGCGCTTCCAGGCGAAGCGCGCATCCTGGCGATGAAACCGGAGCCGGAGCCCCCGCCCGACCCGCCCGACATCCCGCAGCCTTTCCTCAAGGGTGTCGAGCACCCGTTCCAGCTCCGCCACGGCGGCCACCGCCCGGAGGCGGACGTCCTGGCGGCCCCCCTTGGCATACGCCTCGTTCCCGGTCCCCGCCTCGCCTTCCACGCCTCCCCACCTCCGATCTGCGACGCTCTGTTGCCTCAGGCCCAGCCTTCGGAGCGCCGATGCGCCATCCAGACGCCGGACCCGAGCCGTGGCCAGTGTGCCGTGCCCTCTTTCGTCCCACAAGGACACGTTTCTGCAGTCGTCTGGTCACCCCGGTCGTCCCCACCGCTCGTCCTGCCCCATCGACTGCCTCCGGTGCATCCGGCCACACGATGCCCCAGAAATCGAATCTCCCTCTGCCACGGAGTGGAGTCTGCCTGCCCTCTCCCCCGCCGCCCCCACGCTCCCCGAGGCACCTCGCGTCCCCAGACCACCGCGTACCCCCAGGTCACCCGATCGGAGAGCGACAGGCCACTCCACCGTGCGCGCGGCCGCCGCCACGTTGCGAGCGGCAGCCAGGCGCTCGATCCCCAGATCGGATTCCTCGCTGCCGCACAGCGGAATCTGCGCTCCCCGGTCCACCCCTGTCCCCGCGCGGCGCATCTGGCGTCCCGTGGATCTTCGGGCGGTCTCCGCAGAGCCGATGGGATGCCCTGGGTGTCTCCGACGCAACCCGCTTCCAGGAGGCAGCCATGGAACCCGTCACGTCCGTGCTGTTGAGCAGCTCCCTCGGACTGAGTGTCGCGGACGCGGAGCGGATCGCCGCCGGCCTGGGGATCCGCGGGGTCCGCTTCGTCTCCTCCCGGACGAGCCGACGGGCAGTGGCCACCGTTGGCATCGGCCCGGCGCGGAGCCGGGATCCCCGGGGTGCCCGCTTCCTCGCGCGGGAGCAGCGCGAGCTGGCGCGCTAGGGCTCGGCCTCCCGCTCGTGGAGATCATCCTGCCCACATGCGGACGCGCACGCCCCGAGCCGTCTTGGCCGCCCTCCAGATGCCGCCAGCGGGTCTGGCTGCGACGCCGCCGCAAGGCGAATGGGTCGCTCTCTCGCCCCACGCAAGGAGGCTTCGTCCGCACGGGTCACCGGACGACCGGGCACCGGAGTGTCGCCGTGCCCCAAGCGAATACTCGGACAATTGCCTCCCCCACGTCCCTACGGGCGGTCACGGATTTTTTGATAGGCCACTTTGCAGGACTCCCGCCCGGCCCCGACGCTGGCCAGCGCATCCCGGGGCGAACCAAAGAGCGCCTTGAAAATGGCCGACCGAGTGTTCCCGCGGGCGGCACCCGCACGGCGCACTGCAGTCCACCGCAGCGCCGGTTGGGAGCCGCCCCGGGCACTCCGGCTCTCACGCGCCCTTTGGGACACTCGCTGCCGCTTTCGGACGCCCCGTGGCGGACGAGAGACGCTGGAAGGGAGGGAACATGCACATCGAGTCGCTGGTGCTGGTGGATGCGGAGAACGCTGCGGAGGCGAAGCAGGCCGCGGCATCCTGGCTCGAGGGTGCGTTCGAGCGGCTGGGGGAGTGCGCCCCCTGCGACCGTGGGGCGGTCGTCGCGGCAGACGAGCCCATTCCCGCAGGCTCCGCGGCGTTCCAGGCAGCCGTGGCCACCGCCATGGACACGGAGCGGGCGCAGGCCCGGAGCCACTGGCAGCACCTCGTGGCCCTGGTGAAGGCGTTCGGGGACCGGCCGGATCTCCCGTCCAAGGAGGAGATCTTTCCGGTGACCCACGCCGTCGGCATCGGGATCGCCGGGATCCTCCCCGCGGGAACCGTGATGTCCAGCGAGACAACGGTCGAGACGGGCATGTGGAAGGCTGCCAGACTCGGGCGGCTCCAGCGCTCAGCAGCGCTGCACTGCCCGCGTCGGCCCCTCCAGCACGTCCGCGAAACCCGGTGGGATGATTCCCTGTCCTCGGTGAACCGACAGCCGCCCTCTCCGGCGAGAGGGCCTCACGAAAGGAGTGTCTGATGGCCAGCTTCAACTCTGTCACCCTGATGGGCAACCTCACCCGCGACCCGGAGCTCCGCTACACCCCGAGCGGCGCGGCCGTCGCCACGCTGGGCCTGGCGGTCAACCGCCGGTACACGGACAGCGGCGGCAGCGCCCACGAGGAGACCCTGTTCATCGACGTGGTCGTCTGGAACAAGCAGGCGGAGTCCTGCGGGCAGTACCTGAAGAAGGGCCGCCTGGCCCTGGTCGCCGGCCGGCTCCAGCAGCGGACCTGGGAGAGCCCCGAGGGCCAGAAGCGGAGCAAGCACGAGGTCGTGGCCGAGCGGGTGCAGTTCCTGCCCAGCGGCAGCGGCCCCGGGAACGGCGCCGGCGCCCAGCCGTCCGCCGAGGTGCCCGCCGGGGAGGAGGTGCCGTTCTAGCGCTTCCCCGTCCCTCCCGCCGTGCCCGGCAGGCCGCAGCACCCTGGGTCGCCTGTCGCCTGCCGGGCCGCCCCTCCCGCCGCTCGTTTGCGCGTGCCCCAGCGCGCAGGCCCCGGGTCCCACCCTCCCCTCCGGACCCGCGGGGCCGAGGTCTGCGCGCAGTTTCTGCGCTATCGCTCCCGGCGGGTGCCCGGTACCGTCCGGGACAGGCACCGCAGCGCGGCCTGGATCGCTCCCCCCATGCGGATGCCGATGCGGCTGCGTTGCGGCCAGGGACCACGCGGAGCCGCCGGGAGACCCCGCAGGATCGGCACGCCGACGCGGTCCGGAGCGGTCCGGTGCCGTCGCATGGCCCCCGGCCTGCGAACGGTCCCCGATCCGCGCGCTCCCTGCGCCGGGAACGGGTCCCGTGCTGGCAGCGCGGATCGTCGACGCACGCTTCGACCGCCAGCTTGACGATCGGCCACTTGGCTGATATGCTTCAGACACAATGGAGGGTCGCCATGCTGAGAGCTACTGCCGCTGCTCCTCGAATGTCCTCGGACACCTCGACCGATCTCACCCGGTTCGTGCGGGCGCTGCGCACCGACCCCTCGGGCGCCACATCCTACGTGCTCCTCCTGGGCTTCCCGCTCTCCGACCACGCCCGCATCGCCACCCTCGTGCAGCAGGGCGTGCCGTTCGTCCACCTCGAGCGGTTCCGGCAGACCATCGGCCTCTCCCTGGACCAGATCGCGGCGCTCGTGGAGATCCCCGCGCGCACCCTGACGCGTCGCCGGCAGACCGGCCGCTTGCGGAGCGACGAGTCGGACCGCCTCTTCCGGGCGGCCCGGGTGGTCGGCCGCATCCTCGCGCTCTACGACGGGAAGCTCGCCGAGGCCCACGCGTGGCTCGAGAGCCCGCAGCGCGGGCTCGGGGGGGCGGTGCCGCTCACCCTCGCCGCGACCGACCACGGGGCCCAGGCGATCAGCGACATCATCGGCCGGATCGAGTACGGGCTCGGCGCCTGATGCGCACGGCCTGGCGCCTCATCAAGCGCGTTTACGCCACGGAGGCCTTCACCGGCACGGGATCCCGTCTCCACGGCACGCGGTGGACCCCCCGCGGGGTCCCCGTGGTGCACACGGCCGAATCGGCGGCCCTCGCGGCCTGGGAAGTCGTGATTCACCTCCCCCAACACGCCCTCCCCTCCGACTATGTGATCGTCCGCGTGGAGCTGCCGGAAGAGGCCATCACGCGGCTGGAGCCCCGGGACCTCCCCGCCGGCTGGGATGCCACCCCCCCATCCCCGGCGGTCCAGGCGATGGGGGCCCGCTGGGTGGCCAGTCGGTCTTCCCTCGTGCTGCAAGTCCCCAGCATCGTGATCCGGCCCGAGTCCAATTTCCTCATCAATCCCGCGCACCCCGACTTCGGGCGGCTGACCATCTCCAAGCCTGAACGGTTCCTCTTCGACCCTCGCTACTTCACCGGATCGCGCCGCCGGGCACGCTGATCGCCGTCCCGGCGGTCCCGCCAGGCCTGGCCGCGCGTCCTGTCCTTCTTCCCGCTCGGCCGGGGCGAACTCCATCGCATCTTCCCTCTGTTCCCCTCGCACATTGGTCGTGGCACACCAGCAGATCTGAGTCGATCGCTTCTCTCCGGTCCCGTTCACCCTCACCGGTCTGGGCATGCACCAGAACGGCGGGGAGCGCGGCTCCCGGAGGCAGCGCTGCCCGCCGTCGTGCCTCTCGCGCGTGTGGCCAGACGTTCCTCAGGACGTGACCACCATTTCCGGAGTGCTCTCTTGCTCCTGCTCCTTGTGGTATCGGAGCGAGTCACCCAGGAAGGGAGGGGCCATGTATACCCCCAAGATCCGCGAGGATCTCATCCCCCGCATCTACCGAGGCTGGCAGGGAGGCCGGCGTCCCCATGACCCGCTGGGTGAACCACGCCGTCGAGATGGCGCTTGCCGACCCTCCGCAGATCGGCGGCGAGGAACCGCAGCCGATCGGGAACATGGAAATCACGAGGCTGAATGCTTCACCATCCGAAGGAGGACACCGCCCATGACTGGAACGCTGTCGCACGCCCAGAGCCAGGTCGTCACCCGGGCCGAGCTCGTGACCATTCCCCCGCCCATGGGCACCGCGACGTGGAAGCCCATCGCGCACGGCGATCTCATCCAGGCGATCGACCGGCAGCTCCTCGTCCGGGGCATCACGATCCTGGAGGAGAAGTTTGCCATCCAGCGGGAAGGGGCGCGGCTCTTCGGGGTGCTCAACCTCTCGATTGAGGGCGACACGCCGGAGTTCTGCGCGGCGATGGGCATCCGCACGGCGAACGACCGGTCCATGGCGCTCGAGATCGCCGTGGGAGTCAAGGTCTTCGTCTGCGACAACCTCTGCTTCTCGGGCGACGTGATCGCCCTCCGACGGAAGCATACGGCCCGGTTCAACCTCAACGCCGATATCAGCATCGCCATCGACCGGTACCAGGAGCACCTGACGTCCTTGCGGGGGCAGATCGGCGGGCTCCAGGAACAGCCGCTGGAGGACCGGGAGGCGAAACTCCTCATCTTCGAGGCCTTCTCCCAGGAGATCCTCCCGCTCCGCTTCTTCCCGTGGGTGACCGCCGCCTACTTCAAGCCGCATCCGGAACTGATGGCGGATTGCCAACCCCGGACCGCCTGGGGCCTCCACAACGCCTTCACGCGGGCGATCCGGGAGATGGCGCCGGCTCCGGCCTTCGCGGCTACGACGAAGCTCGGGCGGTTCTTCGGGCTCCGCGCCGGGCCCAACGGAGGATCCCTCGGAGGAAACTGACGCGAGAGACCCTTGGAGGGGGAGCGTCCAGTGGGAGCGCCGGATGGGGGGGGTCGATCGCGGCATGCGGGCTCCGCCCGCTCTTGGCGAGCCGGAGATCCAAAAGCAACACGGCGTATTGCATATGGAACCCCGGTCCGCTCGGTTGTTCCGGGGATCGGCCAGCGGGAGGTGAAACGTGTGGGGCGGGGTCAGTCGGTTTGGCTCGTTTCCGGACCATGAATCACTTGATTGTTGGATATAAGTCGAAAGGAGATCTGCCTCTTTCGAGTCTCTTCTCTGTAAAGGACCGTCCGGTGGTTTTTGGAGGAACGGTTGTTTACGGGCAGGCTAACGGTCACGGTAAGCCACTGAAGGACGAACAAGGCCAGCAGGGCTGTGGTGTGATCAGACACGTGCTCCTCTGACGCTGCGGCCTAGACGCCCAGCATCAGCCGCGGTGCGAAGCGCCGTCAGCGGCATACAGCCGCTAGATAGCGCCATTGACAGTGCGCTCTTGCCACATGCGCTCATGCTTTTCGTCGATGACCCTTCGCTTGCTCCCCCCTTGATTCGAAGGCATCAGTGCCTCGGAAACAATCCCTGCCAGCGTGGGAGATTCACATGAAGGACCGGTATCGAATTGTTCGGGGTTCTATGAGCCAACACGACCACGAATCCGCAATCGCCAAATCCTCGTGGGCGTACGCGATCCGCCCGCATGCAGTAGCCGAGCAGTGTATTCTTTTCCGCCAGCGTGAAGTGCTGGCAGTCTTCTGAGAAGATGTCGTCGCAGGGATCAAGGACATGGCGTGCAACCACCTTCAAACTGGTTTCCTGGCTGATTCTATCCACGGCCCGTTGTCCTGCCGCGACGAGGATCAAGTACGTCTTCGGGTCCCCCGGCAGTAACTCGGCCAGCCCCATGATCCCGGTTTTTCGATCGCCGCGCCAGGCGAGACTGGCTTGCTGTCCGGTTCCGGCAAAGTCGTCGATGAAGACTACGCTGTCCTCCGTGCCGATCCCTTCTCGCAGCAGATCCGCTCTGTGGATGAACAGCTCGCCGTATCGGCGTTCTGTCAGTCCGAGCGCCGTCCGAAGCCTGTAAAGCATGGTGTCGCCGCTTTCGCCCGCAGTGGCCGAGAAGGCCACGAACCGCCACTTGCCGCGCCGTTGAGCTTTGATCCTGTGCCAGCCGGGAAGATGTCCGATCATTTCCCGAAGGGCCCCTTCCATGTCTTCAGACTTGAGGAACTTCACAGCGTCGAGGACCCTTGCGCCCAAGTCCATGTCTTGGCCCCGGAAATTCCCGAGCCAGTTCCTGATTCGCTTTTTGGTGACGGCGACACGATAGCCATCAAACCGATCGAGCCAAGATCCCACACGGCGGCCATCGATCGGCTCCCCTCGGGCCTTCGGCGCCCTCACGCCTTGACCCTCCGACCCGCCGCGTCGAGGCACTTGCGGATGCGTTGAAGGAGAGATTCGAGTGCGGTCCACAGATCTTCCTCGCCAACGTATGCCTCCACGTCAAGCTCCATCAGTTCTCTGCAGCTTCTGAACCTTGGAGTGCAACGACCGGGCCTGGGCTGAAACGTCGGCAGCGGGGATTAGGAGGTGGTCTGGGGTCAAGTCTATCCTCTCGACGAACTCCTTGAGCTTACGCGAGAGAGCGGAGAGCTTCCCGGCTTTTCGGGCGTTCGCGATGTATTGTTTCGCCTTGCGGAAGTCCGTGACCGCTTTGATGCCTCCCTCGGGACTCTGGTACTTCTCCAGCATCTTCCGCGTGAGCTTGGTGGGTGAATACCCGGGCATCTTGGTAACCACGCGGTCGTGCAGGAACGGGTAGAGTTCGATGAAAAAGTCGGCCTTGACACGTTTTCCCGGATCGGGGTCCAGCATCAGGTCCTGAAAATCCTTCGAGTAGGAGAGGAGCTTCTTGCACGAGTGACCACCGCGACATCCAAACCCGTGAGTTCTGCCAGTTTCCGCTCTGACTGCTCTTTCAGCTCCTTCATCAGGAGATCCAACTTCAGCGCCGTGGGCATGAGCTCCCAGTCTTCGCGGAGCTTGTGTATCTGGAACATCGTGACGATGTTCTGAACGAGGCTCGGCTCCGCGACCTGGTTCACAGGTACGGTCGCTATCTGCAGCCTCTGAGCGCAGATCCAGCGTCGCTGGCCGTCAAGAATAAAGAACTGGCCGTCTGACCTGCGCTGGTAGACGGTGAGGGGGACGAGGATGCCTACGCGATTGATGGACTCTTCCAGGATCCTCATCGGCACGTTGTCAAAAAGCGTCCTGGGATTGTAGGGATTGGGCTGGAGCTGGTCCGTCCGAACGGTCTTCACGCCAACCGGCTCGGGAACGAGGGACGCAGTCCGCGTTGTCATCGCTACCTCCACAAACCCTTGGGCACGGTAATCTGCGTTTCCTCATTCACATTCGGAGAATACAGGATAGCTTCCTTTACTCGAACACGGTGCCTAGCATCGGAGGCCAGCGTCGAAGATCGTGCCAGAGTACGGCTTCTGAATCCTCGGTAGAGGTCTAACACCTCGCGATGATCGGCGTTGGTCACGATGACATACACCCCTGCATTCGCCAACTGGCGTGCCCGCATGGCTAGACGTTTCTGATCTTCCCAGGAGAAAAGGGTTTCGTTGTAATCGACGAAGCCATTGTTATTATGTCGGGTAACGTACGGAGGATCGAGGTAGACTAGGTCCCCAGCCTTGACATCCTCAAGGGCCGCCTCGAAATCACAGGATTGTAGCTTCACATCCGACTTCTGAAGTGCTCTGGAGCATGCACGGAGGTTTTCGAAGTCGGCGAGGAAGTCCGTTTTGGGCATGCCGTACGGCACATTGAATCGTCCTTCCGAGTTGACGCGATAGAGCCCGTTCCAACAAGTCTTGTTTAGGTACAGGAACTCGGCGACTCGCTTCAGTCTTCCGCGGCTAGGGCGATTGCGGATGGCGTAGTACAGGTCGCAATCGGGTTTCAGTGGTCTCAAGTGGCGGATGATCGTCGACACACCATCACGCAGAGCCAGGTAGGCCTCAACTAGGCCCCTGCACTTGTCGCTCAGGACCGCCTGGTCAGGGCAGAGGAGGAAAAAGAGTGCGCCGGACCCCAGGAATGGCTCACGGTAGGTCCGGAACCGGGGTGGCAGGATAGGAACCAGGTGTCTCAAGAGCCAGCGTTTCGATCCTGCCCAGCGCAGGAATGGCCGAGGCAGTGCACTGAGGGGTAAGCTGGCCCTATCTGCCACAACACGACGGTCGATGAGATGCTCGTCGCCGCCCGGTGCCCTCGAAGTCGACGCGGGGCGAGGAGTCAGTTCCTTGCCCTTCCTTCTGCCGCCGGAGAGCATGGACTTGGTATCAGTCACGGCGATGCCTCCAGCATCCCTGTGAACTTAGTGATGAGGCGAATACAGCCGACACTAGCAGGACCTCCGGTGCACTGCGATTTACCACAAGGATGGCAAAGCAGCGTCGAAACTGGTAGCGCGCTCTGGGATGGGATGACGGGGTGAATGGTGGGGCGGACAGGACAAGACGGACGGGCCCGATTCTGGGTCAGAGTGGGTCCGCAGAGTTTTTCCTGGCCGACCCCATGAAGCCTCCTGCGTCGGATGTCGTGGGGGAGTGGGGCATTAGAGGCAGACTACTCCTGGCTCGCCACGGCTGTCAAGCAACACGGAAACGACCCCTCGGTGGTTTATGGCTTGAAATTCGCCCCCGGTTGTTTATGCACCTCCCCCGCCGTGGTAAAATGGCCGGTGTTCCTCCACGAGATCCAGACCAACGGGCTTTTCGGCCAGGGTCTTTGCTGGGACACGCTGGCGCAACAACTCACATCAACAGCCGCCGTCTCCGAGGACAGCCACATCCTCATCCCCTACCTCCAGGCAATCCGGACGGTCGAAGCCCGGCTCCATCACCTGAAGGGTCCGCAGCACCTGACAGCCTCTCGCGTGCCCTCATCCGGGAGAGACCCCGCACGCGGCTGACAACCCACCACGCTGATGCCACCGCCACGCCCAGCGCGGAGATCACCAAAGGCAATCTTCCTGAATCAGCCGGGGATCGGATTGCCGTCTGCCGCTCATGACATCCGTCTTCATTGTGACAGACAGAGAGGGACAGCGTGCGCCTCGCCGGACAAGCCAAGATGGGCTACTACCCGACCCCCGACGTCGTGGCCCAGCGGATCGGCCGCGCCCTCACGCGGGCTGGCGCCGGGGTCATCCGGACGCTCGACCCCTGCTGTGGGACGGGCACCGCCCTCGTCCTGGCCACGCAGGACCTGGGGGAGCCTGTGGAGCGCTATGGCATCGAGCTCAACCAGGAACGCGCCGCCGCCGCGAAGGAGAAGCTCACCCGGGTGCTCCGGGCCGACCTCCGCAGCACCCGGATCGCCAACGGGGCCTTCGGCCTCGTCTACCTCAACCCCCCGTACGACTTCTCCGTCCGCACCCATCTCGACGAGGCGGCGGAACGGCTCGAGCTCCACTTCCTCCAGGCCAGCCTCCGATACCTCCAGCCCCAGGGGATCCTCGTCTACCTCATCCCGGAGCGCCGGCTGGAGTCCCGCATCGCCAGCCTCCTCGCCTACCACCTGGAGGCCATCCAGGTCTTCCGGTTCCCCGGGGACAGCTACGAGCCCTTCAAGCAGATCGTCCTCTTCGGTGTCCGGAAGGCCAAGCCCTACCGCGACGAGGAGGTCCAGCAGCACCTCCAGGCGATCGGCCGGCTCGCCGCAGCCCCGCCCGAACTGCCCGAGACTTTCCCGGCCCCCTACGGGGTACCCGTGTCCCCCACAACCCGCAGCCTCCTCTTCCAGAACCTCGACGTGGAGCCCGAGGACCTCATCCAGGAGATCGAGACCCATGGGCTCACCGGCTCCCTGATGGACCGGCTCCATCCCCCCACCACCGCTCACAGGCTTCGGCCCTCTCATGCCCCTCCGCCGGGGGCATCTCGCTTTGGTGCTCGCCTCGGGCCACCTCAATAACGAACTGGTCAGGAACCCCAGGACCGGGGAGCGCTTCCTCGTCAAGGGCCGGACCGAGAAGCGCAGCATCCGCACCGAGACCCGCCAGGAAGACGACACCCTGGTGATCATCGACCGCGACACGCTCCGGATCGTGATCACCGCCCTGGACCTCCGGACCGGCAAGGTCCGGACCATGGAGTGATCCCTGATGCCCTCCCCACTGTATGCCGAACACGAGGGCGCCACCGTCCTCGTCCACGCCTACCTCAGCACCCCGGGTGACGAGGCCCGCCTGCTCTCCGTCGGCGGCCCGGCCGAGGCCGTGAAGGCGGTCCTCGCCGGCCTGGCGAGCGGGCACCGCGTGCCCCTCTTCCGGCGCACCGAGGACGGCCGGGCGCACGCGGGCGCCCTCGTTCCCGACGGGACGCCGTGGCGCCTGGAAGCCCGCCGCCTCCCCTGCGGCCAGGTCCACGGCCTCCTCTCCCCACGTCCCGCCTGCGGGGAAGCGGGATCCCGTTTCACGCTCCTGCTCCCCCGCGGGAAGGAGGCCGAGGCCCCGCGGCACCTCCTCCGCCTGCTCGACGCCCGGACCACGCTGCCGCTCCACCCGTCCTGGGCCCCCTGGCTGTGGGAGCTGTGCGAGCGGGAGGAGTGGCTCACCCTGCTCACGGGCGAAGGGGAGTGGACCGGCTGGGATGTCCAGTGGTCCGAACCCACCCTGACGGAGCGCGTGAGCACCGCGATCCTTCGCCGGGCCCTCCGGGTCGCGTGACCTCCCCGCTCCCCTCTGTTGACGCGCGAGGTGTCCATGACCCTGCAGGCATTCCTCACCCAGTGTGGCGAGTCCCTCGCCCAGCGGGTCACCCAGACGTGCCAGATCCTCCATGATCCGGTCCGGGACGCCGGCACGCTGCCGGACATGGACACGCGGCTCGCCACCCTCCTCCGCCCCTGCTATCCCGCCCAGGCCGAGGCCATCAAGGCCCTGGCCCGGGCCTTCTTCCACGAGGGGGAGCGGGCCGTGTACCTCTGCGGCGAGATGGGGGTGGGCAAGTGCCAGATGGCCCTCGGGCTGCTCGCGCTGGCGCCCCGCCCCCTGCGGACGCTCGTCCTGTGCCCCCCGCACCTGGTCCCCAAGTGGCAGCGCGAGGCCGAGGCGGTCCTCCCCGCGGTGCGCGTCATCCCGCTGGCGGGCCCGGAGAGCCTCGGGGCCCTCTGCCGGCTCGCCACCGCGCGGACAGAGCGGCCAGCGGCGCGTCCCTCCCACCCCGGAGCTCTGGGTGATCGGCCGCGAGCGGGCCAAGCTCCACCACACGTGGCGGCCGGCCGTGGTGTCGAGACTCCAGGCGCGTCGCGAGCCGTCGCCGGGCGGCCGGCCCTCCCAGCCGGGCCGGCTTCGCACCTGGCGCGATCCGGCCTGCACCCGCTGCGGGCGGCTCCTGGTGGACCCGGACGGCATGCCCCTCCCCCTGGAGGTCCTCGGGAAGCGGCACGTCTTCTGTCCCCACTGCGGCGATCCCGCCTTCACCGCCGACCGGCGGGGCCCCCGCCGGTATGCCCCGGCCGAGTTCATCAAGCGCCACCTGCAGGGGGCCTTCGATCTCTTCATCGCCGACGAGGTCCACGAGCTCAAGGGCGAGAGCACCGGGCAGGGCAACGCCTTCGGGGCGCTCGCCGCCGCCTGCAGACGCACCCTCGCCCTCACCGGGACGCTCCTCGGGGGCTATGCCGACAATCTCTTCTTCCTCCTCTGGCGCTCCCACCCCACGGCGATGGCCGCGGAGGGCCTGGACTACCGCCGCGTCCACCAATGGATGGAGCGGTACGGGATCCTGGAGCGCATCACCCGCATCCGCCCTGGCGAGGACGGCGAGGATGCCCGGACGGTCCGCGGGAAGACCCGGCGGACGACCCTTCGGCGGAAGCCGGGCATCAGCCCCTTGATTCTGGGCACCCACCTCCTCCCCACCACCGTCTTCCTCCGGCTGGCCGATGTCGCCGAAGCGCTGCCGCCCTACGAGGAGCGGGTGGTGAGCCTCAGCATGTCGCCTGAGCTGGCCGAGGCCTACCACGGTCTGGCCAACAGCTTGCGCCACCACGTCCGGGAAGCGCTCGCCAGCGGGTCGAAGCACCTGCTCTCCTCCTACCTCCAGAGCCTGCTCTGCTACCCCGACGCGGCAGCCTTCCGGGCGGAGACGGTCCACGATCCCCGGACGAAGCAGATTCTCGGCCATGCCCCGCAGGTGCCGGGCCCCCTCCCCAAGGAGCAGGAGCTTCTGGACCTCTGTGCCCGCGAGGTGCGTGACGAGGGGCGGCGCGTCCTGGTCTATGTGACCTTCACCGAGACCCGGGACATCACGCCGCGGCTGCAGGAGCTTCTCAGCGCGGCGGGCTTCCGGGTCGCCGTCCTCAAGGGCACCGTGGAGCCGGTCCGCCGGGAGGCCTGGATCCGGGAGCGGGTGGAGGAGGGGATCGAGGTCCTCCTGGTGAACCCCGAACTCGTCAAGACCGGGCTCGACCTCTACGACTTCCCCACGTTCCTCTTCTACGAGACCGGCTATTCGATCTACAGCCTGCGCCAGGCGGCCCGCCGGGCCTGGCGGATCGGCCAGCGGAAGCCCTGCCGCGTGATCTTCCTGGTCTACGAGGACACCATGCAGAGCCAGGCCCTCACCCTCATCGCCACGAAGCTGGAGGCCTCGCTCGCCGTGGAGGGGGAGCTCAGCGCGGACGGCCTGAGCGTCCTGGCCGACACCTCCGATTCCCTCGTCCTCGAACTGGCCCGGGCCCTCGTCACCCAGGTAGGCGCCACGGAGTCGGCCGAGGCCGTGTGGGCCCGGCTCCGGAAGCGGGACGTCGAGCAGATGCTCACCCTCACGGCGGCCCGGCCGGCGCCGCCCGTGACGACCCTGTCGGAGTCCGTGGAGCGGATCGGGGAGAAGCTCCTCCTCGTGGACCTCATCGAACACCCGGCCCCCCGGAAGAAGCGGGTGAGCCGGGTGGAGGTCAAGGAGGCGGACCTCCAGCAGCTCCTTCAGGATCGGCCTCACCTCGCCCAGTTGGCGCTGTTCTGACCCCCGGGCAGGACGGCCCGCACCTCCATGGGATCCTGTCTGCCCTCCGCGAATGAGGGCCCCGACCATCACCGGCAGGCACCCACACCTCCCCATCGGGTGCGCCCGCCGGCGGGGTCCTCGGAGCAGCACGCGACCGCCGCGTCCCCGATCACGATGCCGCTGCCGGCGGGACGGGGATCCGCCCACTCCTGCCCACACGAGAGCGCCCATGAGCTGCGAGATCATCACCGCGAGGGACGGCCGCGCCATCCTCGCCGATCCGAGCACGGACTGGGCCTTCGGGCCCGTGTTCCCCTCTCCGGAAGAGGCCCAGGCATTCCTGCGGTGGCTCGGCGTGGACCCCCGGGACGTCATGCTCCACGCCATCCTTGCCGGACGCGACCCCGACACCGCCTTGGAATCCGCGTACCGTCGGTGGCTCGCCTGCTGCCCTGAGCCCGAGGGCCGATGCGTGTGACCCCCGCCCCGGCGCGCATCCCGTCGGGGGCGCCACCGCCCGCCGTCCTCCCTCTTCCCCTCACCCACCCCGGAGACCGCCGAGCCCGGGTCATCGCAGGAGATGTCCATGCAACCCTGCCGCCTCCAGGAAGTCACACTCTCCCTCCGCCGCTCCCGCCAGCCGCGCGTCTCGATCCGGAGTTCCGCGGACGTCGCCCGCGCCATGCGCCACCTCGCCGACGACGTCCGGGAGTCGCTCGTCGCCCTCTACCTGAACGCCGCCAACCAGGTCATCGGCGTGGACCGCATCTCGACCGGCGGCCTGAGCAGCACGACGGTGGAGCCCGCCGAGATCATCCGCACCGCGCTCCTGCTCGGCAGTCGCGCCACCATTCTCTGCCATAACCATCCGTCCGGGTCGGTCACGCCGTCCCCGGACGATCACCAGGTCACGCAGTGGGTCGCCGACGCGGCCGCCCTGTTTCACATCCTGCTGCTGGATCATGTCATCATCGGAGCCGACGACACGTATTACAGTTTCCGCGACGCCCAGTGCCTCCCGAAGGCCCGGCGGTCCGGGACCCGGCCCGAGGCCTCTGCCCCCACACACCTCGTCTCGTGGATCGAGACCGACGGCACGCCCCGCGCCGTGTTCGAGCGGGTCCAGCTCAGCCCCCCGGAAATGCCGCACCTCCAGGCGACCCTGCGCCGGCTGGAGGAGGCCGGTGAGATCCTCCACCCCGTCATCCTCGCCGCCGAGCAGCCGCCTCTGTCCTACAGGGCGCTTCTCCACCGGCACCCCAGGTTGCAACCTCAGCCCGGCCAGCCCGGGAGGGCGGCGGCCACCCAGCTCCCCTGGGGGTCGCCTGACGGCACCGACACCCCGGAATCTGCCGGAGGCAGGCGACAGCTTGGCCACCCACGACGGCACCGAGCACGCCCGCTCCTCACGCCCGACTGCTGTCTGGGGGATCACAAGGACCTGAACGCGTACTGGGTGGCCCACCAGGCGCTCCCGGAGCCACTCCGCACGCCGGTGCGGTCGCGGCATGCGTCAGCCCCCTCGCCGATCCGGGCACCGGCAGCCCCCAGGCCACGTCTCCGGAGATCGGATCGTCCTCCGCCCCGCTGTGAACGCACCCTCTGGTCCGTGCATTCCTCCCACCCACGCACCAGGGGACATCCTCCACCGGACCTTGTGGGGGAGATACAGCTCCCCTATTGGAGTCGTGCCTTACCGTTTGACCCGCTCCGGAGGCTGCCCATGCTCGCTGATGTTCTTCACAAGGTTGCCGCCCTCGACCAGGATGACGACCATCCCTATCACCCGCGCCCGAGTCTCGCCAGCCCCGAGACCGCCGACGATCCCGGTCGCTGCATCCGCCAGCTCGTCTACTACCGCACCGGCGAGCCCGCGGCCCCCCTCCCCGGCCGCGCCGTCCTCGTCTTCGACGACGGCCACTGGCATGAGGAGCTGACGGCCGACTGGATCACCAAGACTGCCCAGCACCTCCATTCGCGCCAGCTGGGCGTCGACGTCCCCCTCCCACAGCCCATCGGCATCCCCTACACCTGCTCCGTCTGCCAGCAGTCCATCGCACGGGATCGCCTCCACGGCCACATCGACGGCCTCATCACGGATCTCCTCGCCGTGACCCGCCTCCTCGAACTCAAGGCCATCAATCACTTCTCCTACCAGGAGGCCCTGGAGGGGAGGCCCCCGATCGACTACCTCACCCAGTCCTGCGTCTATCTCAGCGGCCTCCAGCGCCTCCAGCCTGCCATCCGCGAGGGGCTCCTCCTCATCAAGAACAAGAATACCGCCGCCTACCTCGAGTTTCGCTTTGCCTACGATCCCGGGGCCGACCGCTGCCAGCTCCTCGAGCTCGTCGCCTCGGACGGGACCTTCCTCCCGCTCGACCGGGCCCTCGATGGTCTCGTCGGCAGCGCCCTCGGCAAGTTCGCCCGCGTCGAGGAGTACGCCGCTGCGCACACCCTGCCCCCGCGCCCGTACCGCGCGGACCACTGGCGCTGCGCCTATTGCCGCTGGACCCGGAGCTGTTGGGGAGCATACGCCGCCGAGGTCGCGCGCCGCGATCCCGCCGTTCCCCTCGACCCCTGCCTCGCCCCCCTCCTCGCCCAGTACGCGCAGGCCGCGGCCGCCAAGACCGAGGCCGAGGCCACCACCAAGCGCCTGCGCCCGCGCATCCTCGGCGCACTCGAGGCCACCAACGCCAGGGTCGGCATCGCCGACGGCTATCAGGCCCGCGTGGACCTCCAGCAGCGGACCACCCTGGACACGACCCTCCTGCCCCCCGCCGTGCGCCACGCGGCGGAAGTGAAGAAACCCGTCGAGGTCCTCCATGTGGAGTCCCGCTCGCGCCCACCACACCTCATGCCGACCCAGGCTTCCCTCCCCGCCGAGTCTGGACTGGCCCGAGTGGCCGCTTCAACACCCCCCTGAAGGTGCCGCTGGCCGTCCCCGGCGCGAGTCGCCAATCGGATTGCCGCCTGCCTCCTCCTGAACCGGGAGCCTCAGATTGCTCTCCCGATCGATTCAGCTCACCCACGCCCACGCAAGGAGGCTGCTGCATGACGTCCCTCCCCGACATCCGCTGCATCAAGGGCCTCAACGATCGCTTCCGATTGCCCCGTCTCGGCAAGATCCGGCTCGGCATCCG
This sequence comes from uncultured Methylomirabilota bacterium, assembly GCA_963727695.1. GTDB lineage: Bacteria > Methylomirabilota > Methylomirabilia > Methylomirabilales > 2-02-FULL-66-22 > 2-02-FULL-66-22. The sequence goes on from CAVSHW010000031.1 coordinate 90,658, forward strand.
CCGGGAAGGGGCCAACGGGAAGCGCCACCCGGTCGACCTGCCCCACTTCGTCGTCCCGGACGCCGTCAAGCGCGTCTACGGCGCCGAGCCGACGGCCCTGAAGATCCTGCTCCCCTCCGAGGATCTCCGCGAGATCCTGCCCTACGCCTACAAGTGGTACGGCGCCTCGGCCGGCCTGAAGTGCAAGGGGGACGGCGAGGTCGCGATTCGCCGCTGGGCCGAGGTGGAGCCCGCCCTCCAGGCGACGATCGCCGGCCCCCATGCGCCCAACGACCTCGTGGGGATCCCCTGCCCCTGCCCGCGCTTGCAAGAGCGGGGACTGCACCCTCAAGGCCCACTTCCTGTTCCTGCTCCCGGAGGTCTCCGTGTCCGGCGTGTGGCAAATCGACACCCAGTCCAGCGCCAACGTCCTGGAACTCTCCTCCGTCTTCCGCTTCCTGCAACGCATCCTCGGCCGGGTGGCCATGCTCCCGCTCACGCTGCGGCGGGAGCCCGTCCGGAGGATCGTGGAGGGCACGCCCAAGACCCAGCACCTGCTCAAGCTGACCTACGACGGCGGCCTCGCCACGCTGCCCCCGACCCCGCAGGCCACTTCATCCAGCCTCGTCCAAGGACGCCTCCTGCCTCACGCATCCGGCGCGAACGGCACCGGCACCCCGGACACCCCCCACCCCATGCTGCCCGCCGCCACGTCAGCCCAGCCGAATGCGACGGCCGATCCAGCCCCGGCCGAGGCCCATGAGGCATCAGCCACCCCCGTGGCCGCCGCCGACGTCCACGAGACCCCACCAGCTCCCTCCACCGCACCCGCAAGCCCCAGTCCAGTCCCGGCCACCGATCATCCTCCCCACAACGACTCCCCCGGCACCCCGCCCGGCTGTGGTTGCGGGACACGCGTCACCGCCCGCATCGCCGAATACTCCCAGCGGGTCTTCGGCCAGATCCTCTGCATCACCTGCCAGAAACACCGCCATGGCGCTCCCCAAGGGGCAACCCCTTGAGATGGGTCGTCCGCCCCAAGGGCGCCACTGGTTCTGATCGGAATGCGCCATCCGTTCCGATCGCAACCCGCCTCCCGTTCCACCGAATTCCGCGACCAACCAATTTGGGCGGGTAAGACAGGACGGTTGGTATCATTGGGGGGCTCCAACGGAATAGGATGACCTCTTGCTGGAGATGGAGGTGCGTTAGCAGCGTGCTCTGGCCGGAAAGAAGGTAGGCAGCAGAGGGGTACCTAGTTCGAGTCCTGCTTGGGTCCCCGGGCAGGACTCGAACCGACAGCCACCAGTGGCCGAAGATCAGATGGGTCGGTCCGTGGGACGCAGAGACCGTAACGCGGGCATCCTTCCCGCGCCGCCTTGACAGATGATGGGCGCAGGGTCAGGACAACCACGCACCTCGGAGCGCCACGCCGAGCCAGCGCCTCGGACGCTCTCCTCTTCCTGCGCACGCAACTCCAGGAGGCTTCCCTCACCGAGGCACCCATCGACGTGGGCGGCACCGCCTGAAAACCCGAATCCCCTCCGGATGAGGCGGAGGGGATTCGAGGAGCAAGCCGCGGCCCCGGCCTACCAGGGGTGCCTCGGGGGTGATGGCCCATCCATGAAGCAGACCACCCCGATCAGATACGCCAGGAGGCTCAGGCCAAGAACCAGTGGCCCCACCACCTGGCGGTACGCCCACATCCGGACGGCCAGCCCGACGACCCCCAGGTCCTCGCCGCGCTTCACCGCCTGGCAGTGAGTGCGAATGGCGAGGACGAGCGCGCAGATCGGCAGGGCCAACAGCATGATGAGCGGCATGGCATCTCTCCTCTCCCGGTCCGGTTACCGCACGAGCCACAGGTAGCCGATCGCCCCCGCGATCAGCACGGCCACGCCGGCGCACCCCCGCACCACGCGATCGAGGACGACAGTCTCGGCCACGAGGTCCCCGACCCGGGCATGGGCCTGGGTCCCAGCCGTCATCTCGGGGGTCTCGATGGCCACCCGCTGGACCCGGCGCAGCCACCAGCTCCTGGCGCAGTAGGCGAAGTCGCCCACCTCGCTGGCCCAGATGTCCGGGCGGTCCTCGCGCGGCCCCGTCACTGCCGGCGGATCGCCAGGATCATTGCGCGGCCCTCTGTCCATCACCACACCTCCGTCCGGGGAATCCCGTCCCAGCGGGACGGGATGTCGCCCATGGAGAATCGGGGCCGTTCGACGATCCCCTCGTCGCAGGCCAGGCGCCGGCTGCACGTGGCGCACTTGGCAGCCGACTGGTGGTCGCGGTGCAGCTCCTCCCGGGTGACGAGCGCCCGGCGCATCCGCTGGACGCTGGTGATCACCTGGCCCCGCAGCCAGGGCGTGTTCGCGACCCGCACCTCCCCGCCCGGCAGCACCCGGCCCTGTCCATCGACGTACCGAAGCCACCCTTCCGCGGGCCGCGTCCCGAACCGGCCATCGCCCTCGCAGAGCCGCATGCTCGTCGCCAGTTGGAGCACGTGGCCAGGCTTCGCCGTCCCCGGCCTGTAGCGCGCCCCGGCCTGCTTGTACTCCACCGGGATGTAGCCGGTCGGCCCCTCCAGCACGAGGTCCACTTTCCCGGCGATCCCCCATGCCTTGTCCCGCAACGTCACGCTCCGCCGCCCCAGCGGCCGGACCCTGCCGCCCAGATCGGCGGCCCGGATCCGCGTCCCCGCGGGGAGCTGCGCCGCCTGGCGGGCCCGAGTCCTCCGGGACACCGCCGCCGCCAGCCCCACTAACAGCCCGATGAGGAGGAGGGACAGGCCCCAGAGGAGGGCGGTCCAGCTCATCGGATCTCCTTGGCCTTCAAGGCGGCCACCCGTTTCGCCAGCCGGGGCAACTCGGTCTCGGGGAAGCCGTAGGCCACCACCCGGCCGCTCCGCCGCACGCCCAGCACCGCCGGGGTGGGCAGGAGGCCCTGCCGCACCCACTCCGAGAGCCGGTAGCGGGGCACCGCGAGCCGCCGGGCGAGTTCCGCCACGCTGAGCAACCGCACTGCACCGCTCCCCAGGCCCCGCGCATGTCCTTGCATGGCGGAGACTGTACAAGCTTGCATACAACGTTGTCAACAACATTCTCCCTCCCGTCCGAACCGCGCCACAAGTGCGGAGGACCGGCCAGGCCCCGAGCCCCTGGGAACGACCGGGCGCCATGGGCGACGACATTTTCCTGTCCTTGCGGCGCGTTTTGCCTGTGCTATACCCCTGGCACCGGCGCCCCGTAGCGCCTTCGCCGGGCCCGGACCAACTGGAAACTCTCGGCACGGAGGTTACCATGAACATCTCCCCTCGCTGGATGTGGTGCACCCTGCTCCTGATCGGAGGCTTCTTCGCGGCCTTGGCCGTTCCCCTCCGCACCCTCGGCCTCCTCGGGCTCCGCCCTGCCACGTACGACACGCTGCGGCTCGGCTGCCGCCTCCTGGGGGTCATCCTCTGCGGGGGAGGCCTCCTGGGGCTGCTCACCTGGCGCCCGAAGGTGTCACGCCCCACGCCGGCCCGTCCCGTCCCGGACAGCCTCACCGTCGGCTGGGACCCGGCGGGGGGCTGGATCCGCCTGAGCCCCGAGGCCCAGCTGCGGCACACCCTCGTTCTCGGGAGCTCCGGCTCCGGCAAGACGCAGCTCCTGTTGAGCCTCCTGGCGCAGCAGATCGCCCGGGGCGGCGGCGTCCTGATGATCGACGCCAAGGTCGACCGCGCGGCCCTCCAGACGATCCTCGATCTCTGCCGGCAGGTGAACCGGCTGGGGGATCTCCGGCTCCTGTGGCCGCCGGACCCGACGTGCTCCCACACCTGGAACCCACTGCTCCGCGGGAACCTCCAGGAGGTCCTGAGCCGGGTGATGGCGCTCTGGGGGACCAGCGCCCACGGCGACGCGGAATTCTGGCGGGGGTCGGCCCACACGGTCCTCCACGCGGTCCTCGGGGCCATGAAGCGCATCAACCCCCAGGTGACCTTCACCGATCTCTACCTCGCCCTCACCACGGCCGACGCCCTCCTCTGGCTGGAGCAGGCGGTCCCCCCGGGCACGGAGGAGGCGGCCGCCCTCACCGCCTTCCTCAGCAACTACCGGACCCAGCAGGGGCGGCTCAACCTCGACCACCTGAAGCGGATGACGGGGGGCGTGCCCCAGTACCTGTCCGCCTACGCCTGGGGAAACCTGGGCCAGATCATGAACCACGCGGTCCCGACCCTGGATCTCCTGGAGGCCCTGGAGGAGGGCCAGATCGTCTACGTGGCCCTGCCCATCCTGGCCCGGACCGAGGAGGCCACCGCGCTGGCCCGGATGCTCGTCGCCGACCTCAAGCAGGCGGTGGGCGTCCTGCAGCAACGGGTGGCGAAGCCGCCGCTCCCGTTCCTGGTGATCATGGACGAGGCGAGCGCCTACACCAACGTGGAGGGCATCGAGCGGCTCTTCGAGCAGGCCCGGGGGGCCGGGGTGGCCCTGGTGGCGGCGTCCCAGGTCCTCTCCGGCTTCGCCACCACCACCACGGCCCAGCTGGATTTCATCCTCGGCAATACCGCGACGAAGGTGCTCCTGAGTCTGGGCGACTTCCCCTCGGCCGAGACGATGGCCAAGACCATCGGCGAGGAGCGGGCGTTCTTCATCACCGAGTCGCGCGGCGCCCAGCGGGGCACCTCCGCCCCCTGGATCTCGCCCCTGCCCCTGCGGGCCTCCACGGGCACGAGCGAGGCGCGCGGGGCGGCCGAGCGGTACGATTACACCATCCGCCCCGAGCAGCTCATGCGCCAGCGGACGGGCCAGGCGGTCGTCTTGCTCCGGGATCCCGCCGCCGGCTGTTTCCTCTACCCGCAGACCCGCACCTGCTGCCTGCCGTTCGACGCGACCCGCCCGGTGGCCCTCCTCCCGGCCGAGCGCAGGGAGGGGACCGGGCTCAACCTCCGCCGCCGCATCCAGGAGGGCACCCTGGTCCCCGCGGGGCCCGCCCCGACCCCCGGCCACAGTGGTGGGAAGGCCCGCCGCACCAGCGGGGGGGTGCGCCGCCGGGAGACCAAGGACTTCACCGTGGTCGAGCCGCGCCGGCCGCCAACGGAGCGCTGAGCCATGGGCGTGCTTATCTGGACGAACGAATGCGCCGCAGGTCCTTGCCTGTAAAGGGAGGTGCTCTGATGCCTACTTCCGCCACCGCGCTGCCTCAGGATCCCGGGACACCCTCGCCTCCCACCACCCTCCGACCGGCGGGACCCCTCCTGCTGCTCCTGCAGCTGGCCCTGGGGCTCGCCGTGGTTTTCGGGTTCACCTGCGCCGTCGTGGAGAGCGTGTACTGGTGGTCCGGCCCTTCCCTCCGCGGGGCGCAGGCCCTCGGCGAGAGCCTGGAGCGGTGGACCGCAGATCCCGACGCCCAGGAGCGCATCGAGCGCCTCCGGGCCGACGAGATCTATACCGACGACCAGCTCCAGGAGACGGCCGAGGTCCTGCGCCGGGTGGAATGGGACTGGATCAGGTTCGCGTGGCTGGAGGATGCCCTCCTGCTCCTGCTCTGGACCACGTGTGTGCTCCTCGGGCGCGAGACCTGGCGCTGGTACCAGCTCTGCCACCCCGCCCCCACGATCCAGTCCCCCGTGGGGATCCTGGACGAGCTGGGGGCCTTCGTGCCTCAAGCGCTCCCCTTCCCCGCGCTTGACCGGCGCCCCCTTACCAAGCTCCGCCCGCCACCCGAGTGGCTTCGCACCACGGAGCCCTGGACCCCTCTCGCCGGCGCGCTCCTGGAGTGCTACGCCGCCCATCCCGAGTGGCCCGCCGCGCCATCGGCCGACCCCTCCGTCTCGGGGACGCCGCGCCAGGGGCAGGCTGGTGGTGCCCGGCTCCTCGATCACGCGCTCGCGGTCCGCGCCCGCGCGCTGGCCCTGGCCGACCAGCGGGGCCTCCCCGTCCATCTGGCCGAGCTGGTCGGGCTGGGCCATGACCTGGGCAAGCTCGTCACGTTCCGCCCGGACAGCCCAGGCTACGTCCGCCTGCTCCCCCACCATGACCGGATGAGCGCCGTGCTGTTCGCCGCCCTCCCCGAGTGGTCCGTGCTCCTTCCCGAGGACCAGGAGGACCTCGCCACCGCCGTGGCCTTCCACCACCGCCGGGATCGGCTCCCCAGCCGCGCCACTCCCCGGGCCCGAGCCCTCCTCGCCCTCCTCACCGAGGCGGACGAGACCATCCGCTTCCAGGAACGCCACCCCATGACAGGCGAGGGAGTCCCGCCGCCCGCCGAGCGGGCCGGGGAGCCCTCGGCCGCACCAGCCCCCGGGCCAGAGGAGTCACCGGCCCCGGCCGACTCCCCGACAGCCCTCCAGGAAAAGCTCATGCAGGTCCTGCGAGAGCTCCTCCCCGCCCTCCGGATCAACACCAGCCCCTTCGACGGGCGCGCAGACGTGTCCCGAGGGTTCGTGATGCTCCTCGGCAGCGCCCTCCTCGGCGCCCTCACGGCGCAGCTCAGCCCGGCCGAGCGCGGAGCCCTCGGAGTCCCCGGAGAGGGAGGCACCGACGGTCTCCCCAGTCCCACCGACCGCCTGCCCCACCCAGCGAGCGCGGCCATCGCCGGGGCGCTCCGGCAGCTCGGCTGGCTCATCGAGTCGTGGCAGGGCCAGGCCGGGATCCTGTGGCAGGTGAAAGTCGGGCGCCGGATCTGGCCCGTCTGCTGGCTGCTCCGCACGGACGCCTGGCCCGCGGACCTGGTCAGCCGGTGGGCGGCTCCCACCTGGCCGATCGAGATCCTCGGCCCAGCCACGGACCACGCCGGGCTCGACCACGACCTCACCCGGGAGCCCATGGCCGTCCCCAGCCCCCCGGGTGCGCTGGTGGAAGATGCGCCGGCCCCCGCCAACCCCCATGCGGCCGGTGCGCCTCTCCTGGGAGAGGGCCTCGGCGGTGCGGCCAGCGACCGCAAGGAGATGACCCATGAGACGCCGGATGCTCGCTGATCCCCCGGGCCGCATCACCCCCGGGGCCGTCTTCCTCGTCCTGGGGGTCGCGCTGGTGGCCTGGTACGTCGCCTTTACCGAGACCTCCCCCACCGCCCTCGGAACTCCCGTGGCTGACCTGGCCGACACGGCCTTCCGGTTTTCCGAGAACCTGTTCAAGGGCGCCAAGCCCGCGAGGCAGCGGCGGATCATCGACGTGCCAGCCGCAGACCGCCTCACTCATCGCCGGGCTCGGGGAGGCCCGATTACTCGGCATCACCGTCCCGGACGAGCAGGCCGCCGCGGCCCTTGCCTACCTGCGGGAGACGGTCGCCGGCAAGCGCCTCGCCGTCACGGTCGCTACGGTGCGCGATCCTGAGAAGCGCCCACTCGTCATCGTCGCCCTGGAGGACGGCACGCTCGTGAACGCTCGGCTCATCCAGCAGGGGCTGGCCGATCCCTGGCGGATCCCGGGCCCGTGGGACGAGTGGGCGACCGCGCCATCCTAACCAGCGGGGCTTGACACGGTGGGAGGGGCATTACGTGATCGAGTCGGCTTTGGGCACAGTTTAGGCACAGTCAGGGCAATAGCGGTGGCCCCAAGGAGTTGGACAGGAAACAGGCGTCGTTAAGTGACACTCTGCCGGGGTTCACGTTACGCTGCCTCACGCTGGGGCCGCGGGGCGAAGTAGACCATATCGGGGGTCCGGCCGTCCAGCGCCGCATGGGGCCGGCCCTGGTTGTAAAAGGTAAAGTAGCGGGCCAGGTGCCGCTGGGCCTCGGCCACCGAGTCATAGGCATGCAGGTACACTTCCTCGTACTTGACGCTCTTCCAGAGGCGCTCGACGAAGAGGTTGTCGCGCCAGGCCCCTCTGCCGTCCATGCTGAGTTGCGATGCCGTGCTGCTGGACCAGGCCGACGAAGGCGGTGCTGGTGAACTGGCTGCCCTGGTCGGTGTTCAGGATCCCGGGGCAGCCGTAGTGCCCGGATCGCGGCCTCGAGGGCGTCGAGACAGCAGTCCGTGGTCAGGGTGTTCGAGAGGCGCCAGGCCAGGACCCGGCGCGTGGCCCAGTCCAGCACGGCGACCAGGTAGAGGAAGCCGTGGCGCATCGGGAGGTACGTGATGTCCATGGCCCAGACCTGGTTGGGGGCCGTGATCGTGCGCGATCGCGGAGCAGGTACGGAAACACCTGATGCCCCGGGTGGGGCTGGGTGGTGCGGGGGTGCCGGTAGAGCGCCTCGATCCCCATCCGCCGCATCAGGGTGGCCACATGCTTGCGGCCCACGGCCACGCCCTGGAGCCGCAGCAGATCGCGGAGCATCCGGCTGCCGGCAAAGGGATGCTGCAGATGCAACTCGTCCAGCTGGCGCATCAGGGCCAAGGTCTCGGCCGCGAGCGGCGGGGGCGTGTAGTACACCGACGACCGGGCCACGGCCAGCAGGTGACACTGCCGCGTGACCGGCAGCGGGTGCTGGCGGGTCGATCATCGCTTCGCGCTCGCATCGGGGATGCGACCGAGCGCGCCGGCCAAAAAATCGTTCTCCATGGCCAGCTGGCCGATCTTCGCGTGCAGCGCCTTGACATCGGGCGCGCCGGCCTGGCGCTCGGCCGGGGTGGCGAAGAGCTCCAGCGCGCGCTCCAGGAGTTGGGTCTTCCACTGCGTGATCTGGTTGGGATGGACGTCGAACTGCTGCGCGAGCTCGGCCAGGGTCCGATCGCCCTTCAGGGCCGCGAGGGCCACCTTGGCCTTGAAGGCGGGGGCGTGATTCCGTCGAGGAGCGTTTCATGGGCTGCTCTCCTTGTGGGACGGGGAATTTCCCGTCCAGTAGAGCAGAGTTTTCACTTAAACGCCTGTCCTATTTTTCGGGGCCGGCTCTGTCTGGACGGGACGAGCAGCGGATGGAATACTTGCGGACCACAGGGGCCCGGACGCCTTGCCGCACCCCCCACCGGGGGCTGCGGGGGGCGCTCGAAACCCTGGGGAGACGTTCGGAAGAGCATCGATGCCCAGAATTGTGTGCTCCGAGAGGGGCTTTGCCGTCTTCGAAGCGAGTTTTTCAGCAGCCTGCTAAATTGTTTGCCCGTTTGTTTGCCCGTCCCGGTTCAGAGTTAGCCTAACTGGAAATAGACCCGTCTAACCTCTTCATTATTTATCAAGTCCTTGCTCTTCCCTTCCAATCCGATCTTTCCGTGCTCGATTATATACACCCGTTCTGCTAGGTCTAAGGCTAAACTGGCATCCTGTTCAACGATGAGGACCGCTATCCCGCTCTTCCAGATACTCCTGATCCCTTCTATCAAACTCTTTTTGATCAAGGGCGAGAGTCCGATGGAAGGCTCATCCAGCATGAGCAGTTTCGGGCTGCTCATCATGGACCTACCAATGGCCAGCATTTGCTGTTCTCCGCCACTGAGAGTAGCTGAGAGCTGTTTCTTTCGCTCTTCCAGGACGGGAAAGAGGCGATAGACGCTTCTCAGGTCCTCTCGTATTTTCTGTTTGTCTTTCCGGAGAAAAGCCCCCATCTCCAAGTTTTCCGCGACAGTGAAGTCCGCAAAAAGTTGCCTGCGCTCCGGACAGTGGATGATTCCCTTGAGGACGATTTCATGGGCGGGGTGTTGATCAATCCGCTCTCCCATGAACGCAATCTCCCCCTCCCTCGGAATCAGAGCCGAAATGGCTCGCAGCAAGGTGCTCTTTCCCGCCCCATTCGGTCCCACCACTCCTACCATCTCTTTTTCGTCGATGTTCAGACTTAGACCGTTCAGGGCAATCGCCTTTCCATAAGAGACCTTTAACGACTTCACTTCGAGTAGATGCAATTCTATCTCTCCTGTAAATTCAGTTTACTCCCTCGTATCTCCCAGGTAGGCGTCGATCACTTTCCGATTGTTCATGATTTCCTGTGGAGTGCCTTCTGCGATCTTCTCCCCAAAGACGATGGCCACGACCCGTTCTACCAGTTTCAAGAATTCCCGTAACCGGTGCTCGATAATAATCATCGCCTGGCCTTGCTGATGCATCTTCCTGATGGCTGATGAAAGAATTTCCGTGTCCGCTACATCCAGCCCCGAGAACGGTTCGTCCAGAAGGAGAATATCCGGCTGGGTGGCCATGGCCCGGCCAATATCCAGGAGGCGCAATTCCCCGAACGCCAAGTTCTTGGCCTTCTCATTGAACCGATCCGCCAGCCCCACTGCTTCCAAGAATCTCATGGCCGCAATGTAGGATTTTTCCTCCTTGTGTCCCGGCGGGCAGATCTCTTGTCTCTGGCGGCAAGCCCGTTTGGAGAAGCAGGGAATCATCATATTTTCCAACACCGTCATTTCTTTGAATAAGTCTACCAGTTGGAATGTCCGAGACATCCCCCGGTTCACAATCTGAAAGGGTTTCAAGCGGGTAATGTCTTCCCCCTTCAATAACACCTTCCCGGAATCCGGTCGAATGAAGCCGGTCATCAGATTAAAGAGCGTGGTTTTCCCTGCGCCGTTCGGGCCAATGATCCCGATGATATCTTCTTCCTTAACTTGCAGATCAAATCTACTGACCGCCTGCAATCCGCCGAATGCCTTGGAAAGGCTCTGAATATTTAGTAGATCCGAATTCATGTCAATTTCCCCCACCCCGCCGCTTCTGCGGCGTTCCTACGTTCTAACGACCACACGCCGAAAGACACGAATGAAGATATCGTATAGTCCTTTGGGGGCAACGAGGAACATGCCCAAGACCAGGCCGGTGTAAATCAACAGGCGCAGGTCGCCCATAAAGCGGAACGCTTCATTGATGATCGTTAAGGTGTAGCCGCCGATGATCGGGCCGATGATCGATGCCATTCCACCGACCACTGCCATCATCAAGACCAGAGACCCTAGAGCCTCGTGTGCCATCGCCGGTGATGCGTTCATCATGATATGGGTGTACATCGCGCCTGCGACTCCGGCAATCGTCCCGGACATGGTAAACGCGGCCACTTTATAGAAGGTCGTGTTGATCCCGGAGCCTTCGCTGGCTGTTTCATTTTCTCCGATGGACCGGAGGATGATGCCAAAGGAGGATCTCGAAACAAAATAGAGCAGGAAGACAACCGTCAGCATGAATATAGCTGAGAAATAATAATTGCCCAGAAGTGAACTCATGAGAGGGCTGACCCCGGTAAGCCCTTCTTCCCCGCCCAGCGTTCTTGGACTGACGCATAACAACTTATAGAGCAGCATGGCGAAGCAAAAGGTGACGCCGCCGAAGTACGGGCCCCGCAGCCTCAGGGTCACTGCGCCGATAAAAAGGCCAAATAGGCCCGCAACGATCCCTCCGATGGGGAGGGTCAGCCAGGGTCCCCAGCCCAAGTGCAGGTTTAGCACCGCGGCTGTATATCCAGCCGCGCCTACAAAAAGGGAGTGGCCGAAGTTGACCTTGCCGGTGTAGGCAAGAATATCCCAGCTGCAGGCTAGGACCACATAGTAGTTGCAGAGAAACAGGACTTCCATAAAGTAGCCCCCTTTCACCACCAGCGGGGCCATGAGGACGATCGCGCTGAATATTACCAGACCCCTGAGCCGCCGGTATAATATCGTGAGACCGAACAAGTCCTGGTAGGTATTCACTTAGTTTATTCTCCCTGTTTTTAGAATTCCGGTTGGCCGCACAACCAGAATGAGAATCATGACCGTCAGATACACCATATCCGCATAATTGGCAGACACAAGGTAGCTTACCGCGGTCTCTGAGTACGCCAAGAGTAGACTGACAATAATCGCGCCCCCCATGCTTCCCAGCCCCCCAATGACCACGATAGCGAAGGCCTTAAATAGGGGAAACGACGACATGCCGGGCTCCGCCTCTATTATTGGAGAGGCCAACACTCCAGCTAACGCAGCCAGCGCGGCCGAAATCCCCATCGTGATCATGTAGACTCTCTCGTAACGAATCCCCATGAGAATGGACGCCACTTTGTTCTGTTCCACTGCGGAAATAGACTTGCCGATCTTGGTCTTCTTGATAAAGATCCACAGAAGGGAGACGACGATAATCGCGGCACAAATGATGAGCAATTTCTGATAGGAGATATACATTCCTGCCAACTCGATGTCTCCGTTGATGAAATTCTGAACCGATTTACCGTGGGCTCCATAGATCGCGTATATTACCTGCCTGCAAAAAGTTTGGCCAAATATCAGGGTAAGGACTACTTGGTAGGCATGATTCTCCCGAAAGGGCCGGATACCCACCTGGTCAAGGATCATACCGATCACGGCGACCCCAGCGACAGCCAATAGCGCAGACAAGACAACGTTAAGTTTCAATATGCTCATGAAGGTATAGGCGAGATATGCCCCGATCATGTAAAAGGCGCCGTGGGCAAGGTTGACGATTCCGGCCACTCCTAGAATCAGGGTGAATCCCACAGCAATGAGGCTGTAGATGGCCCCCCAAATCGTTCCCAAGACAAAGATACTTAGTAATGCGCTCATAGATTCACTCCATTTAACTCAACTGGCTCTTCGCGGAAACGAATGAGCACTTCTTCCCCCCATCGACTCGGGACCACCGTTGATAGCGCGGGAGCCGATGGTATTTGCTTCCGTCACAACACCTGGCATGATACGGCCATGAAAAACCGATGCCTCCACGGTGCCTGCCGGGTCTCCGGGTTTCGGCCCGCTCGGACGGTCCGCGGAATCTTCTGCGACCCCAAGGCACGCGTCCCCGGCTCACCCGCCGGGGGAAGACGGTCTGCGGCACCGCGGGACCGCGCACCGCACCCGCTCTTACCACACGCGCCGCCCAGTCCGAGATCTCTCCTGGCGACACACGGGTGGGCCCGGCGCTGCTTCGCCCACTGGCAGGACTCGTTGCAGGGGGAAGCCCTCGCGCCATTCGAGAAGTTCGCAACCATGGTGCAACGGAACTGGGACGGCATCGCAGCGTACTGCCGGGCGGAGGAAAAGGTCTCCTTGGGGCTCGTGGGGGGATTGAGCACCAAGATCCGCGTCATCCAACGTCGGGCATAAGGTCTCCGAGGCGAGGAGTATCTGCACCTCAAGATTCCCGCCTGTCATCATCCTTTTCCAAGCCTTTGAGTCTGATCATAGGAGCTAAACCAGGGTTCGGCGCCGGGAAAATCCCGTCATCGAACCCTGGTAGCTCGTAAGTCCTTCTAAGACTACTTCTTCCACCATACCGGCTTTACAAACTCGCCGGTCTTGTATTTCTCCGGAAAGATAACGACTTGCTTCGCGCCCTCTTGCCATTGAACAAAGGGAAGCAGGGTTCGTCCTTCCAGAAGATCGTGAGATTTCTTGTCAAAACCGAGTTGCGGATGGAGTACGCCGTTAAAAGACGTATTTTCCAGTCCTTTGATTATGTCGTTAGTTTTTAGGGATTTTGTCTTCTTGATTACTTCCGCCATCATGTATACGGCGTCATAGGTATAGCCGCTGGTATACACAGGCGCGCTTCCATACGCCTTCGTGTATTTATCCCAGAACGGGATTGTTTTGTTGCTTAACGCGGCCCGGCGAGGTGGTTGTAACTTACTTCGTAAAGACACGCGCCGCCCGTGATATCCCAGAATTGTGATTCGCCGCTGTCCGGATTTATGGCACCCATGGGTGCAGGTTTGCTGTCCGCCCATGCCTTGATCAGCGGAATGGCCGCCGCATGGCTGATGACATGGAAAATATAATCGGCCTTCAAGGATTTAATCTTGGCGAATGTGGGCGAAAAGTCTTTGAGGTCTGTGTCAAAACGCTCGTAGAAAACCACTTCCATGCCGGCCTTCTCTAAGGCTTCCTTCAGGTCCCCGAACGGTTCAGACCATTTGGCATTTTCGACCAGCATGGCGAATTTCTTGGCCCCCAGCTTGGGGT
>CAVSHW010000032.1:0-12728 GCA_963727695.1 uncultured Methylomirabilota bacterium
TAGCGCTCGATCTTGGCGGGGTCGTTTCCGAACGGCGCTGTGGCCATCGATGTCTCCTCCTGCTTAGGAGCCGTTACGAAATAACTTGTCCATTCATTGGGATTTCGTTACGGCTCCTTATGCCGTTTCCGGAATTTCTCCGATCAAGTTATTCTTTGACAACGGCTTACCCGGTTGCGGTCTCGACGAGCGTGCGGAAACGGCGGCAGTTCTCGGCGAGATCCGACCCCTGCGTTATCAGGCCGCCGCCGATCAACAGCACGACGTCCTGTCCGTAGACGTTCACCATCTCCGAAACCCGGTCCAGGCTCATCCCTCCGCCGGGGCTGGGAAAAATCGCCTTCATGGGGCCCATGGCCATCTTTGTCCCCCACACGATGCTCTGGCACTCCGCCCGGGTGAAGGCGAACCGTCCGCCGAAGTTGGGGTAGATTGTGGCGTCGGCGCCGGCGAGGCGGGGGAGCTGTCCGAAGAGCACCTGATGGGAGATGCCGTGCTCACGCCCCAAGACATAGGTCCCCTGGAAGGCCGGATGCGAGAAGATGGGCAGCCCGATGCCATCATCCTCGGCCAGCCGGCGCATGGAATCGAGACCCGTGAGCCCCGGCGCGATCAACAGGCCGCCCACACCCTGCTCCTTGGCGAAACGCGCCCGAGAGTGGATCGCGTCCGCGGGCGCCGTCACGTTGGGCACGTAGATCGAGCGCTGGCCGGATTCCTGGTTGGCCCGCAGGACGGCCTCTGCGCATAACCGCACCCGCTCGTGGAAGCTGGCGAAGCCCTGATCCGCCAGGCCGTGATCGTCCTTGATGATATCGATGCCGCCCAGGGCGAATCGATACGCCAACTCTGCCAGTCCCTGCGCCGACAGCCCCAGGGGCTTCAGCGCCGTACAGAGCAGCGGGCGATGCGGGACGTGGAGGTGCTCTCGCAGCCCGGACCGTCCAAAGCGCGGGCCCTTGAAGGACCGCATCATCTCGTCGGGCAGCTCCAGGCTCTCCACGCGGATACCCGGCTTGATGCTGATGTTGCCGAAGACAGTATTCAGGAGCTGCGTCAGCTCGCCTCCCGCGACCTCAACCGCGTAGCTGATCTTCGCCGCATACCCGCCGTCCGGCCCGGCCTCGAACCGCTCGATGCGCCCCAGGATCTGATCCCGGATGACCCCGTCCGGAATCAGCGCATCGGGAAACTCTACGGTCTGCTCCAGACAGACATCGCGCGCTTTGGCGCGGGCCTCCCGTTCGTCTCCGGAGAGACGGTACAGGACGGAGAACCGCTTGCCGGAAATCGGATAGCCGGAAACCAGGTCGGAGATCATCCTTGAGAACCCCATGTCATGCCCGCTCGGATTCGATCCATGCCGGCGGGCTGATCCTTCGCGTCATCGCTCTGCCTCCATACCCCAAGTTGAACCGGAGATTACCCGCTATGTCAATCGAAAGTTGTCTCGGTCCATCGAGGAAACCTTTGACCGACGGACGATTGACATTAAGCAAACGCCCGATTATAGTTATTTGCTTTTTTGGGACTTGCCATTCTCAGAGGTTCTGGGGCAGCCTCCGGTCGGGGATATAGGCGAGCCGGGAAAGAAGAGGCTTCGACCTCACGACGGATCTTGCCGACGATGCGTTCGCACGGTGATAGAGACCATTCCGTAGATAATAAGCGCCACCCGTAATGAGGGTGCAATCCAACCACACGCACTATTGGCGGCGGGATGCGGCGGCGAAGGCTCAACCGAGCCGCCAGGCCATGGGTCACCAGGGAGAACACGAATGAACGTAGGGAACCGCTGTAATCTTGCCGATCGCCGTGCCGCGCCATGCCACCAGCCGGCTTCTGCTCGGAGTGGACGAGTTCTATCCGGAGTCTTGCTGCTCTTGACCGTGGTTTGCCTCGGCGCCTGTTCCAACGGGGAATCCAATCAAGGCCAGCCCAAGAATGGTGCGGGACTGGAGGGCGTCCCGGTGACCATAGGCACTGCGGTCAGTAAGACCGTCCCGGTCCAGATCCGTGCGGTCGGAAGTGTGCAGGCCTATGCCAGCGTGACGCTCAAGAGCCAGCTCGACGCCGAGGTCGCCCAGATCCATTTCACGGAAGGCCAAGCGGTCAAGAAGGGAGATCTGCTCTTCACGCTCGATCGGCGCCCATGGGAAGCGACGCTCCGCCAGGCCGAGGCCAACCTGGGAAAAGACGTGGCACAACTCCAGCAGGCCGAGGCCGCAGTGGCCCAGATGATGGCGGCCTCGAAACAGGCCGAGGCGAACCTCGCCCGCGACATGGCGCAGCTCGAGAACGCCCAGACGCAGCTCCGCCGCTACAAAGGGCTGATCGACGAGGGGGCCATCTCGAAGGAATTGTACGATCAGGTGCGCACCAACGCCCTCGCCCTGGAGGCCACGATCGACGCGGATAAGGCGGCGATCGCAAACGCGCAGGCCTCGATCCGGGCAGCGCAAGCCACGGTGGAGAACACCAAGGCGGCCATCAAGGCGGATCAGGCGGCGGTGGAGAACGCGCGGGTCCAGCTCGGCTACACGATCATCCGCGCCCCCATGGATGCCCTGGCGGGGAATCTGCTGGTGCAGGTAGGAAGCGCCGTCAAGGCCCGGGACGATTCAGCCCAGATGCTCGTCCTCAACCAGATCCAGCCGATCTATGTCAGCTTCTCCGTCCCCGAGCAGTATCTGCAGGACATCAAGAAGTTCTTGGCGGCCGGCACCCTGCGAGTTCAGGCGTCCCCCCGAGGCCAGGACGATTCCCCCGCCTTGGGTGCGCTGAGCTTCGTGAACAACACCGTGGACCCCAGCACGGGGATGATCCAGCTCAAGGCCACGTTCCCGAACAAGGAGAGCAGGCTCTGGCCGGGCCAGTTCGCCAACGTGATTCTGATCCTGACCACCGAATCCGACAGGGTGGTCGTCCCCTCTCAGGCCATTCAGACTGGACAGCAGGGCCAGTACGTCTACGTGGTGCGCTCCGACGACACGGTCGAATTGCGTCCGGTGACGGTGGGCCGAAGGATCGGCGGCGAGATGATGATCGAGAAGGGGGTGTCGCCTGGGGATAAGGTGGTGACTGACGGTCAACTCCGGCTCGTTTCCGGCACGCGCGTTCAGGTCAAGAATGCGGCCGCCGCTGCGTCGGGTCAGGCCCAATGAACATTCCCGAGCTCTTTATCCGCCGGCCGGTCATGACGACCCTGGTCATGGCGGCCATCCTGATCTTTGGTTTCATGGGCTATCGGCTCTTGCCGGTGAGCGACCTGCCGAACGTGGACTTCCCCACCATCCAGGTGACCGCCAGGCTCCCCGGGGCCAGCCCGGACACCATGGCCTCGTCGGTGGCCACCCCGCTGGAGAAACAGTTCTCCACCATCGCGGGCATCGACAGCATGACCTCCAGCAGCGTCCAGGGTGCCGTGCGGATCACCATCCAGTTCGCCCTGGAGCGGAACATCGACGGTGCGGCCCTGGACGTCCAGTCGGCCATCACGGCGGCCCAGCGGCAGTTGCCGCCGAACATGCCCAGCCCTCCCACCATGCGGAAAGTCAACCCCGCGGATTTCCCTATATTGTTCCTCGCCCTCAGCTCGCCGACCCTCCCGCTCTCCACCGTGGACGAGTATGCGGAGACCCTCTTGGCGCAGCGCATCTCCATGGTGAACGGCGTCTCGCAAGTGCAAGTCTTTGGAGCTCAAAAGTACGCAGTGCGGGTCCAGGTGGACCCGACCGCGCTCGCCTCGCGCGGGATCGGGATCGACGAGGTCGAGAACGCCATCGGGCAGGGGAACGTCAATCTGCCCACAGGCAACCTTGATGGCCCCCACCAGACCTTTTCCGTCGATGCGAGCGGTCAGCTCTTCGACGCCGCGGCCTATCGACCGCTGATCGTCGCCTATCGCGGCGGCGCACCCGTGCGTCTGGAAGAGCTCGGCGTCGTCGTCGACAGCGTGGAGAACGACAAGGTCGCCGGCTGGCGAGACCAGACCCGCGCCGTCGTCCTGGCCATCCAGCGTCAGCCGGGGACCAACACGGTGGAGGTGGTGGATGCCATCCGGGCACTCCTGCCCAGCTTCCGCGCCCAGCTCCCCGCCTCGGTGGCCCTGGACACGCTCTACGATCGGTCCCAGACCATCCGGGCCTCGGTTTCCGACGTAAAATCCACCCTCGTGCTCACCATGGCGCTCGTGGTCATGGTGATCTTCCTCTTCCTGCGCAACCTCTCCGCCACCGTGATTCCCAGCCTGGCGCTGCCGATGTCCGTTGTGGGCACCTTCGCGGTGATGTACCTGATGGGATTCAACCTGGACAACCTCTCCCTGATGGCCCTCACCCTCTCGGTGGGCTTCGTGGTGGACGATGCCATCGTGATGCTGGAGAACATCGTGCGCCACATGGAGGGGGGGAAAGCGCTTACGAGGCCGCGCTGGTCGGCTCCCGCGAGATCGGCTTCACCATCGTCTCCATGACGCTCTCTCTGGCCGCGGTGTTCATCCCCGTCCTCTTCATGGGCGGAATCCTCGGCCGGCTGTTCCGCGAGTTCGCCGTGACGGTCAGCGCCGCCATCCTCGTCTCCGGATTCGTGTCGCTGACCCTCACCCCCATGCTGGCCAGCCGATTCCTCCAGCCGCCGGCCGAGGCGCACCACAGCCGCGTCTACGCGATGACGGAGCGGTTTTTCCAAGGCATGCTCTCCACCTACCGCTGGACGCTGCAGCGCTGTCTGGAGCACCGCCCCGCTGTCATGGGGGTGGCGCTTCTAACCCTCCTGGCCACGGCTGTCCTGTTCTACGTGGTCCCCAAGGGATTTATCCCGAGCGAGGACACCGGGCAGATCGTCGGCTTCACCGAGGCGTCCCAGGATATCTCATTTGACAGCATGGTCCGGCACCAGCAGCAGGTGACGGCCATCGTCCGCCAGGACCCGAATATCGAATCCTTCATGTCCAGCGTCGGCGCCGGCGGGGCCAGCGACACGCAGAACACCGGCCGGCTGGGCCTCATGCTTAAGCCGCGGTCGCAGCGGAAGCTCCGCGCGGACGAGATTATCCAGGATCTCCGGCCCAAGCTCACCGGCATACCCGGCATCCGCGTCTTCCTGCAGAATCCACCCCTGATTCGGGTGGGGGGGCAGCTCACCAAGAGTTTCTATCAATACACCCTGCAGGGGGCGGACATCGGAGAGCTCTACCGGGTGTCGCGGGATGTCCAGGCCAAGATCGCCGCCCTTCCCATGCTGCAAGAGGTCACCAGCGACTTGCAGATCGCCAGCCCCAAGGTCAGCGTGGAGATCGACCGGGACAAGGCCTCCGCCCTCGGGATCACCGCCACCCAGATCGAGAACGCCCTCTACGATGCCTTTGGCAGCCGGCAGGTCTCGACGATCTACACGCCGACCAACGAGTATCAGGTCATCCTGGAGTTGGGTGATGCCTATCAGCAGGACCCGGAGGCCCTCTCCCTGCTCTACGTCCGGTCGAGCAAGGGCCAACTGGTTCCACTCAATGCCGTGGCCAAGTTAAGCCCGGGAGTGGGGCCGCTCACCGTCAACCATCTGGGGCAGCTCCCGGCGGTGACGATCTCCTTCGATCTCAAGCCGGGCGCCTCGCTGGGTGATGCCGTGACCCAAGTCCAGCGGATCGGCCGCACGCTGCCCGTCACGATCAGCGGCACCTTCCAGGGCAGCGCCCAGGCCTTCCAGTCGTCATTGAAGGGCATGGGGCTTCTGCTCGTCCTGGCGGTCCTGGTCATCTACATCGTCCTGGGGATCCTCTACGAGAGCTTCATCCACCCCATAACCATCCTGTCGGGTCTTCCCTCGGCGGGCGTCGGCGCCCTCCTCACGCTGCTCATCTTCCACCATGACCTGAACATCTACGCCTTCGTCGGGATCATCATGCTGGTGGGCATCGTGAAGAAGAACGCCATCATGATGATCGACTTCGCCCTGCAGGAAGAAGCCAAGGGCAAGTCTCCGACGGAGGCGATCTACCAGGGATGCCTCCTCCGGTTCCGCCCCATCATGATGACCACCATGGCGGCCTTGACGGGGACCCTGCCCATCGCCCTGGGCGCAGGGCAGGGGGCCGAATCCCGCCGTCCCTTGGGCCTCGCCGTCGTCGGCGGACTGCTGGTCTCTCAGCTCCTCACTCTGTACATCACCCCGGTCGCCTACACGTACATGGACGCCTTCAGTCGCTGGGTGCGTCAGCGGGGCGGGGCGCCCTCCGCGGCACAGCCGGAGCACGGCCAGGCGGTCTGACCGTCGCATCGTCCCGATTTCAGAGTGAAGCAGCGGCGGGGAGTCGCCCGCGCTCCGATCGTTCACGCGAGGAGCAGCGTCAGCTCTGCATCCCCCAGCGTCTGACCGTGCGGGATTCGATGTTGCGGAAGACCAGGTTCTCAACCGCCAGGCCGATCAGGATCACGGTAAACAGTCCGGCAAACACGCTCGGCACCTCGAGCATGTTCTTGTTCTCGTAGATGAACCAGCCGAGGCCGCCCTGGCCGGAGCTCACGCCGAAGACCAGCTCGGCCGCGATCAGTGTGCGCCAAGCGAAGGCCCAGCCGATCTTGAGACCGGTCAGGATGCTGGGAAAGGCGGCCGGAATCAGGATCCTGCAAACGTAGCCAAGCCCGCTGAGGCCGCAGTTCTGCCCCACCATGCGCAAGGTCTTGGAGACCGAAGTGAACCCCGAGTGGGTGTTGAGCGCGACCGGCCACAGCACCGAGTGCACCATCACGAACATCAGGCTGGGGGTACCCAGCCCGAACCAGAGCAGGGCCAGGGGCAGCAAGGCGATGGCCGGCAGCGGGTTGAACATGGACGTCAGGGTCTCGAGCAGATCGGTCCCGACCCGAGAGCTCACGGCGAAGGCGGTGAGCAGCGCGGCCAGCGCGATCCCCGAGGCATAGCCCATCAGGAGCACCCGGACCGAGAACGCGGCGCGGCCGAGCAACCCGCCCGTGTCGATTCCCTCCCACAGCGCCTCCAGCGTGGCGCTGAACGTCGGCACCATCAGCGGGTTGTTGAGCCAGCGGGCGTAGATCTCCCACCCGGACGCCAGCAAGATCAACAGGGCGGTCTTCCGCAAGGCCCCGTTGTTCCAGGCCCGCTCCCAGACGGTCAGCGGCTGGGCCAGAACCCCGAAGGCGCTCGGGGGGACCGTCTCCCGGACGACATCGGATCGGTCGGGAACGGTCGCGGGATCGGTCATGGCTCCCTCGGGGTCAATGCGCCCTCTCCTCTTCGACCTGATCGGAAAAGAGCGTCTGGTGGATCCGATCCTCCAACGCCTTGCGCCGCCCCGGATCCGCATCCCCGCGAGGCGCGCTGTTTATCTCGGCCTTGACCTGGCCCGGGTGGGGGCTGAGGAGCAGGATCCGGTTGCCGATCGTGATCGCCTCGGGGATGGAATGGGTGACGAACAGCACGGTGAAGCGGGTGTTGTCCCACAGACCCAGCAGCTCTTCCTGCATCTTTCGCCGGGTGAGCGCATCCAGGGCGGCGAACGGCTCGTCCATCAGCAGGATGGCCGGCTCCATGACCATGCCGCGGGCGATCGCCACGCGCTGCTTCATGCCCCCCGACAGCGTGTGGGGATAGGCATCGGCGAACGTGGTCAGACCGACCATCTTGATATAGTGAAGGGCCCGCTCCTCCGCCGCCTTGCCCTTCAGGATTCCGCTCGCCGTGAGCGCGAAGGTGACGTTCTGTTTCACCGTCTTCCAGGGCAGGAGCTGATCGAACTCCTGGAACACCATCATCCGGTCCGGCCCCGGCCGGCGGACCGGCCCGCCCCGGAGGCGGATCTCCCCCTCGACCGGCGCAAGATAGCCTCCCACCGCCTTCAGGATGGTGGACTTGCCGCAGCCGGAAGGGCCCAGGAGAACAAACCGATCGGAAGCGTACACCTGAAAATCCACCCGATAGGTGGCCGTGACGAGGTTCTCCCGCGTCTTGTACTGCAGCGTCACGCCCCGTACGTCGAGTAGGGGGGATGCAGCCTCGGTCAGGGCCATCTGACGCTTAACTTCCCGGCTGACTATGGACATTGGGGAAGAAGAGATCCTTCCATGACTCGGGCTTGACTTTGATCGTGCCGATCTTGTACATGAACTCGATCATCGGCATGTTGCCCTTGGGGACCAGACTGTACTCGTTCCCCTGGTCGGTCATGATCTTCAGGATTTCGTCCGGCGTGCTCTTGTCCTTGGCGATCTTGATATACAACTCGGCGGCCGCTCGCTTGTTCGTGTTGATAAGGTCCGTGGCTTCTTGCAGGGCGGCGAGGAACGCCGCGTAGGCCTTGGGGTTGGCGGTGTAGAACTTGGTCGTCGTCGCGATGAGGTTGAACGGGATTGGGCTGCCGACGATCTCGGTGGAAGTGATAATCTTGCGAAGACCCGGCCGCTCCAGTTCTTTTTGCAGGAAGGGTGGCGATGCAAAGTGACTGGTGATCTCCCCCGCCCCCGAGAGGAGCGCGACCATGGCGTCCGGGTGGGTCATGGTCACTGCCAGGGGGTCGAACTTGGTGTAATTCGCCTGACCGTAGAGCTTGGCTGCCGCCATCTGGAGCAGGATGGCCTGGTTCGACACCTTGATCGCCGGAACCGCGATCCGATGCTTGTCCGTGTAGTCCGAAAGGGACTTGATGTTGGGGTCCCGGGTGACAAGCGCCAGCGGCATGAAGTTGAAGCCTGAGGCCGCCTTGACCTCGAACGCGGTCCCGCGAGTTTTTGCCCATATGGTGGCCATGCCGGGCCCTCCGACCGAGGCAAAGTCCAGGCTCCCGGACAGGAGCGCGTCGTTCATGACGTCACTGCTGCGAAACGTCGCCCAGGTCACCTTCATGTTGCCCAGGCCCGCCGCCACGGCGTGCTTCTCGACCAACTTCTGCTCTTCCATCAACATCATCTGCAAGTAGCCCAGGCCGTACTGCTTGGCCACGCGGATCTCGCCCGTCTCCGCGCGCGCCGCAGCGGGACAAACTGCCGCCCAGGCGGCCACGATCAACAGCAATCTGATTGGCCACTTCATGCTCGCTCCTCCAATGCAGGGCCGCGGTCGAGGATACAATCCGAAGCACACCGGCGCGCCGACGCCGGGGTGATTCCCGGGCGGCAGTGGGAAAAGGACAAAGAACCGCTGAAGCGGGAGCTTCTCTGCGCTACTTCGTCTTGGTGATGGTGATCGTGCACCCCCGGCCGCCCTTGGCAATGGTGTCGCCGAGCTCGAACCGGAATTTCGGGAACGCCGAGATGATCCCGCGGTCCCCATCCATGGCGATGTCGCAGAGCTTCTCGATCTTCTTCTCGTCCTTGGTCAGCTTCTGCCAGGCGGCCACGTGCGGGCAATAGTGGAACTCGACCTGGAACTTCTCGCTCGAAAGCTCCTTGATCTCCATCTCGAAGATCTTGGAGTAGAGCTCGTTCGCAAACTCTTTGCCGAAGGCCTTCAGATCGTCGGTCTTGGTAAAGTTCTTCTCGCCGTGCATCTTTCCGCAGCGCGCGATCGCCTTGCGCGCGAATCCCTCCCAATCGTAGCCCGCCTTCTCGGCCTCCTCCAGAAGCAGATACAGCCAGGTGCCGCGATGCTCGAGGGCGGACCGCATATCGTTCACGCGCTGTTCGGTGGCGATGCTCGGCTTGTTCTCGATCGTCATTCAACTCCCCCTGTGATGAAACAGCCTCTCCTGTGGCCGCGGGATCCCCCATGCGGGAGGCGACCGTCGCGCAGTTGGTACGTAGCAGCATGGCCCGGAGAGCGCGCAAGCGTCAAGCGGAAATCGCGACCCGTACGGGGGGGCAGACAGATTCGCAAAAGGTGTCAGGTCGTCCAGACCCTCTCCGGCATAGACCCTCTCAGGCCTTGACACACCCCTCGCTTTTGCTGAATCATGGGGTGGTTAAGTCATTGCATCCGATCGTCGGCGATCTTCCTCGTTCGAGGAGAGAGGAGCGGCATGGAGACCCTGAATTACTTGCAGTGGCTGGTCCGCGAGACCCCCACCACATGGTGGCACGATTCGGCTGACCCGGACGAGATACGCCAGGCTCTCGCCCACGGCGCGACGGGCGTCACCACCAATCCGCTGTTGACGAGCCGCACACTGCGCGGCCGGCCAGAGATCTGGGCGGACGCCCTGCGCCTCGTGTCGAAGGATCTCCCGGCGGAGCGCCGCGCCGAGGAGCTGATGAGTCACGTGGTCCGCCGCGCGGCGGAGATGCTGCTCCCGCAGTACGAGAGCACCAAGGGTCGCTGGGGCTACGTCTGCGGCCAGGTCAACCCCGCCCGCGCCGGGGATCGAGAGACGATGATGGCCATGGCGCGGCGCTTTCACGCCTGGGCTCCAAACATCGCCGTGAAGCTTCCCGTCACGGCGGCCGCGCTGGACGTCCTGGAGGACTGCGCCGCCGAAGGGATCACCGTGACGGCCACCGTGAGCTTCACCGTTCCCCAGGTTTTGGCCGTGGCGGAGCGGTACCAGCGGGGGCTCGAGCGCGCCCGCAAGGCGGGCAAGCGGACCGGCCGATGCTTCCCCGTCCTGATGGTCGGACGGCTGGACGACTACCTGCGCGAGGTGGCCCACGACCGAAAGGCCAAGGTTGAAGAGTCCGACATCCGACAGGCGGGCCTGGCGGTGGCCAAGCGCTCCCACGCCCTGTTCAAGGAGCGCGGCTACGAGGCGGTGCTGTTGCCCGCGGCACTACGCGGCATCTATCACATGACGGAGCTGGCCGGGGCCGAGATGGCCATGTCCACCGCTCCGAACATCCAGGCCAAGCTCCTGGAGCCGGGCGTGCCGCGCGAGAAGCGAATCGAGAAGCCGATCGCGGCGGATGTCATTCGCCGGCTGGAGACGATTTCCGAGTTCGTGCGCGCCTACGAGCCGAACGGGATGACGCCGGAAGAGTTCATCACCTACGGCCCGACCCAGCGGACGCTGGCGCAGTTCTGCGATGCCGGCTGGGGTCTGATCGAAGGGATCAAGCTCGCCTGACAGGAGACAGTCGATGCCCCTATTCGTCGTGGATCCAGCCCTCTGCAAGCGCGATGGCGTCTGCGTCGCCGAGTGCCCAACCCGGATCATCGAGCTCGCGCCGGATGGTACCGCGCCCCGCGTCCCGGCCGAGGCGGAGGAGTTCTGCCGGAACTGCGGTCACTGCGTCGCCATCTGCTCGCAAGGCGCTATCACGCTCGCAACCATGGCGCCGGAGCAGCTCCCGCCGGTCCGGGCGGACTGGCTGCTCGGACCGGAGCAGGTCGAGCACTTCCTGCGGGCCCGGCGCTCCGTTCGCAGCTACACGGCCCACCCGGTCGAGCGGGAACTACTCGCCAAGCTGATCGATGTGGCACGCTACGCCCCCTCCGCATCGAACCGGCAGCCGGTCAAGTGGCTGGTCGTCCAGGACGCCGCCGAGGTCCGGCGCCTGGCCGGCCTTGTGGTGGACTGGATCCGGGCGGGCTTGCCCACCCAGACCTCCGCCGCCCGTCGGAACAACCAGCGCGTCCTCTTTCTCTGGGATTCGGGGGTTGACATGATCTGTCGCGGAGCGCCGCACCTCATCGTCGCCTGCGCCCCCAAGGACTACCCCTGGGCGGCGACCGATTGCGCCATCGCGCTGACCTACCTGGAGCTGGCTGCCCCTTCCTTCGGCCTCGGCGCCTGTTGGGGCGGCTTCTTCACCGCCGCCGCTCGCCAGTGGGCCCCGCTGCAGGAGACCCTGGCGCTCCCCGCGGATCAGATCGTCTGCGGCGCCATGATGGTCGGCTACCCCGCTACCGCTACCACCGCTTGCCGCTCCGGAACGAGCCCCCGATCACCTGGCACGAGCCAAACCACTGAGAGGACCCCAGGCTGGCCGGAGATCCGAGCGTCAAGACACCCCGCGCTCGGACCCGGCCCGCCGGGTCTCCTATTGGATATTTCAAGATGCAATTTGAAACAGCCGGAGCGCTCGAAGTGCTGACCGAAACGAAAGACTGTCACTTGCAGAGGGCTGAACGCTCGGGCTGGGCGGCTTGGCGGAACCACCGACCGGTCAAGTCTCCTCTCACCGATGGCTTCGCCATGCCCTATGACTTGGGCTGTCTGCCCCGGCCGACTCAACCGCCCCTGACCCTCCGCCTTCGCCCCCCGCGATCTTCCGGGTCCGATACAAATCGTAATCCGGCACCAGACGATCATACGCGCCATCCATCAAGGGAGAGGAGATCATGAAGTCGGCGGAGGCACGATTGCAGGCAATGGGAATATTCCACACGACCGCCATGCGCAAGAGCGCTTTGACGTCCGGATCGTGGGGCTGCGGCTCGAGCGGATCCCAGAAGAAGATCAGGAAGTCGATCTCGCTGTCGGCAATCTTGGCGCCGATTTGCTGATCCCCGCCCAAGGGGCCGCTCTGGAGCTTGTGGATGTTGACCCCCAGCTCGCGCTCCAAGATCTCGCCGGTGGTCCCGGTGGCGTAAAGCCGGTGGTGCGCCAAGAGCACGCGATTGTATTTCGCCCATTCCACCAGATCGCCCTTCTTGTTGTCGTGCGCGACCAGGGCGATCTTCTTGTCAAGCTCCATGGCGATTTTCTTGTGATCATCCACACCCCTCCTCTTCTCTGAAACAGAGATTTCTCTCATGGCTCCGAACCTATCCGAGCGTGAGGCCCGGGTCAAGTAGTTTGCAGGTCAGGACTCCAATGTGTGAGGCACGACAGGTTCGAGTCC
>CAVSHW010000033.1:0-33959 GCA_963727695.1 uncultured Methylomirabilota bacterium
TGGAAAAAGACCGCCTCGGCCTCGCGGGCCAAGGCCATGGCCAAGAGAGTCTTCCCCGTGCCGGGCGGGCCGTAGAGCAGGACGCCGTTCGGGGGGTGGGTCCCCCACCTCTTGTGCAGGTCCGGACTCTGCAGGGCGCAGACCAGACCGGCGATCTCTTGCTTGGCGTGGGCCAGGTCGCCGATGTCCGCGAACGAGACCTCGGGCCGCATACTGATCTCGATCTTGCCCTTCATGTCCCCGAAGCGTTTGGCGAGCCGCGCCAGGAAGTCCTCGCACTTGCGCCGGAGCAGTTCCGGCGTATGGCCCGTCAGCATCTTTCGCTCGACCATCGGTGACGCTCCTTTCGGAGAAGGTGCATGCCGTACCCAGCCAAAACGCTATCAGACCTTGCGCCCCGGGGCAAGAGGGCTCTGCGGATGCCGACGAAAACTTCAGGGGCTGCCGGCGAGAAGGGAAGCCAACTCCGGATAGCTGAAGCCGCAAGTGCCGATCTTGATCATGGCGCTCCACCCCCGTCTTGGCAGACTGCATCCTACCACGCGGACGGAAGAAGCGGCATGGGCACTTTCGATCATCCGCAACCTCGCGGTGTCCCTTGGCGGTTGCATTACGCTGCCAAAAGGGTTATGTAGTCTTAGAGCGTGACGCGGGGGTGGAAGACGATGCGTTTCATCCGAGCATTTCGATCCGGTGCGAAGGGGGTGCGAAGGGGGTGGATCCTCGGGGTCACGGGGGTCCTCGCTGCAATGCTGGTGGTGGCGATCTGCACAGGGGCGCCTGGAGGGGCGGCCGTCCCGGCCCCGAAGGACGCGAGCCTGGCGGGACGGCTCCTGGTGGCCACGCCTGACTTGACGGACCCGCGATTCGTTCAGACCGTCATCTTCATGGTGAGCCACGATGCAAGCGGGGCCATGGGTCTCGTCATCAACCGGCCGATCGGCCGGATCGCCATCGCCGCGTTGCTGAAACAGCTTGGAGAGGACAGCCACGGAGTCGATGGGGAGCTTCTTGTGCACTACGGAGGGCCGGTCGAGCCGATGCAGGGCTTCGTGCTGCACACCGCCGACTACACCGGGGTTGACACCCGTGTGGTGGGGGGCGGGATCGCCCTCACCTCGGACCCGAAGGTCCTGCGGGCCATCGGCGCGGGGTCCGGCCCGCGTCGGTCGCTCCTCGCCCTCGGCTACGCCGGCTGGGCTCCCGGGCAGCTCGAGGCGGAGATCAGGAGCGGCCACTGGGTGGATGTCCAGGCGGATGAGAAGATTGTCTTTGACGAGAACGCCGACAAGCAATGGGAGCGGGCAATGGCCCGCCGGGTGATCCAACTGTAGCCGGCGCTCTCGGTCCCGCCGAATCCAGCCGTAGGTTTAGGGATGTGCGAGTGACGATCTCAGGGTCGAGAGTGGGTATGGATGCGCTGTAGGTGAGGGGCGGCCGGCGCGCGAGGTGTGTGTGGGGTGGGGTAGTTGGGTTGTTTGATAGGTGTTGGCTTTTGATTTGTAGAAGGTGAGCTGGAAGGGGGGGGATGGTGGTGAAGTCACGGTGTTTTCATTTTGTTAGAACGCTTCTCGCTGGCGGGTGCGCTGCCAGGCCTTCCTTGGTAGCTTCCAGGACGATCTGCTGGATGTCCTGGGCAACGTGTGAACCATCGGTCGCTACACATGAGCGGTTCAAGACGAAGATGTGGCGGTAGGCGGCAACTCGTCTGCTCGTGGAGCTGCATTAAAGGCAGCCACGCACGATCTGGAAGCCCTCGACGACAGCGATCTGCGTACGGTGTCAGATCCCCCAGCGAGGGTGGGATGGCGCCGAGCAGTTGCATGCAGCGGACGTAGGATTGTGCCTCGGGGACCCGGATCTTGAGGCCTCATGTCTGACAGGCCGTTGATCGGCTTCCCCTTGGTAAAGATCTTAGGAAGGTTGTGTCGTACACCGCCAAGGTCGCACTCTCGCTTTCTGGAGCAATGCGGCATCCAATTCCCGGCCGATAGGCCCGTCCACGACCTTGTGGACATGGTCAAGATCTCTGAACAGGTACGGCAGTTCCGGCGCGTTCCACATAGGGACCACGTTTCCCGGTGTTGCCGCGTCATATACCCCGGCTTTAGGGTACCGAGCTGGATGCTATCGAAGGTCACGAAGCTGCCAGAGAGCCGAGTTCGGGTAGATCTGCATTCGAGATGTCCGGGGGCTTTCTTCTCAGAACCTCTTTGAAGTTTCCCAGAGAGCGATGACGTTGTCAGCTTTGGTGAGCACGTGCGCGATCGTCAAGACGAACTTGCGCCCGCGGCCCGGAAGCGCCCGGACACGAGCGGGAGCAGCCTCGCTCGCATGAGGGCCAGGAAGGCGCGGGTGGTCCCCTCGGTGCGGCGATTTCGCGACAGCCTCTTTTTCGACACCATGGCCATGCGATCCTCCTTTCCAGGTTTCGACGGATGAGACTCCCCGCGACCCTTATCCACCGAGCTGTAGTGTCACGGGCAGGAACAAGGTGAACCAGGGCACCAGCGCTACGACCAGCAGACCGAGACACAACACGACCAAGTACGGGATCATCGCGCGTCGCCGCCTTCTCGATCGTAGTCTCGCACACGGCGCAAGTGATGTAAAACCCCACCCCGATGGGCGGCATGAAGGTTCCGACGCCCATGGCGATGATCAGGACGATGCCGTAATGTAATTGGTTCACGCCGACCTGGCTCGCGATGGGCATCAGCAGCGGTGCGAGAATGAGGAGGGCCGGCAGACCCTCGAGAACCGACCCGGCCACGATGAGGAGCAGGATCGAGGCGAGCATGAACACCCAATGGCTCTGGTGGACGCCGGTCAAAAGCCCGACGAGGCGATGGGGCAGCTGGGCGATAGTCAGCGATCCAGGCGAAGCTGGATGCGCCCCTGAGGATGAAGAGGACCATGCCGGACACGGAGGCGCAGTCGATCACGCTGCGCACGAACGTCTGGAAGTCGAGCTGGCCGGTAGAAGCAGCCCGGCCAGCACGAGGCCGTAGATCACCGCGAAGGAGGAGACCTCGGTCGGGGTGGCCACTCCGAACAAGATGCCCGCCGAGGAGGATGCACCGGCATGAGGAGCGGCAAGATAGCCCTCGAGGGCCGCCTGCGCGACCTGTTGCAGGCTGGCGCGAGGAAGCCGTCGAACCAGGGACCTCCGGGCATTCGAAGTAAATCAGAATCATCAAGCAGATAGCCGACGACCACCGCCGGGATGAGCCCGGCGATGAAAAGCGCCCCCATGGAAAGCGTCGTAACCGAGCCGAGCACCAGCATGGCCAGACTGGGGGGCACGGTCTCGCCCATAACAGCAGAGGATGCCAACACAGCCGTCGCCTGTTCGAGGTTGTAGCCCTCCCGGCGCAGCATATCTCGCATCACCGAGCCTACGGCGGCGACGTCGGCCGCCTTCGAGCCGGACAGGCCAGAAACGATGTACATGCTGACGACCATCACCTGGAAGAGTCCGCCTCGGAAGTGGCCCACGCAGGTTTGCACGAGCCGGACGAGCCGGAGGCTGATGCCGCCTTGATTCATGATAATGCCGGCAAAGATGAAGAACGGCAGGGCGAGGAGCACGAAGTTGCCGACCCCGCTGGAGGTCATGGTGTGGGCGAGCGCAACCATCGGCAGCTCGGCCTGAGGCGGAGAGATAGACGAGCGCACCGAGGAGCAGGCGCGAACCCGACCGGCAACCCGATGAGGACCGGAACGAAGAAGAAGACCGAGCGCCAGGCTCGTCGCCCGCTGACCCGCCGTCCACGACTGCCAGAGGTCGTAGGTGAGGACCAGGAACAGGATGAGGGCAGAAAACGCGGCCCCGACCACGAGCACGGTCGGCCGGTGCTGGGCGAGCAGCCGTTCGAGGGCGGTTACTGCGAAGACGATCATGCTGGTCACGAGCGGGAGCACGAACCAGCCCGCGCGAATCTGCAGATAGGTGTCACCTCATGCCCACTGGGCGATGAGGAGGGGGATCGCGCTCAGCCCAGTCGTGACCGAGACCGCGAGGACCAAGAACTCGACCAGCGCGTAACAGGCTCGTCGCACTTTCGGGCGGCAGGGCGTCGACTAGGGTGGAGATGTAAGCGTGCTCCCCCCGCCGGTAGGCGAAGGCCCCTCCCACAGAAAGCGATGGTCGCGAGGGCCAATTCCGCGGCTTCGAGGGTCCAGACGAACGAACTACCCGTGAACCATCGACTGAGGACATTGCAGAAGACGATGCCGAGCTCGCCCAAGAGCGCCAAAGCAATGAGGAGCTTCAACGTCCCGTCGAGTATCAGGGTCATTCGGCCGTTACGAGATGCAGGAGCCTGCTGCTTCAGCGAGAGCGCCCGGGGTGATTCCGCTGCGCTCGCCGGATCAGGAAACCCCACCATATGCCCTCTCTCCCCTTCGCTTTGGTTCGGGACCGGCGAGCCGACGCGACGTATCCCCGCCCGAGAGCCAGGCGTCTTTTCGCCATCGACGCCCTGGACGGATGAGGGCTCCGCGGCGGAATCGTTCCGGGTCAGCGGGAAGCAGGAGTAATCGCGGCACTCGCGCCAGGTCTCGATCATGGCCATGAAGTTCTCCGGCTTGACCGAGGAGTGGATGCTGTTGCTGCTGGACAGACAGTAGCCACCGCCCGGCATGGCGATCTGCATGGTTTCCCGCGTCACCTTCCGGACCTCGGCGACGGGCGCCTGGCTGAGGAGGTACCCGCAGTCGATGTTCCCGATCAGGGCGATGCGCTTCCCATAGCGCTGCTTGATCAGCCCGATGTCCATCCCGGCCGGGGGCTCGAGAGGATTCAGACCGTCGATCCCCGTCTCGACGATCATGTCCAGGATCGGCATGATATTGCCGTCGGTGTGCTTGATCACGAAGGCGCCCGCCGCGTGGGCGGCGTTCACACAGCGCTTGAGGCCCGGCAGGATGAACTCCTTGAAGTGGCGCGGGGACATGAGCGGGGAGTTCTTGTCGGCGTAATCGTCCCCGAAGATGATCACGTCAACACCCGCCTGGATGACCCGCTGCATGGCCCGGATGTCATGAGCCAGCGTGAGTTCGATCAGCTCGTGGACGAGCTGGGATTCTCGATCATGTCGATCAAGAATTGCTCGATCCCGCGCAGAAAGGCCGGGTTGAAGAAGGCGTCGCGGCCGAGGGCCGTGATGGCCTTCTTTCCCTTGTATCGGGCTACGATTTCGGGAATGTTCCCCAGGACATCCGGGGCCTCGGGATCCGGCGGGGTATAGGTTTTGAGATCCTCGGGACGTTTGATCGGGCCCTCCACCGGGGCGGGAGTGCTTTCGGGTCCGAACGCCCGGAGCACGCCCCATTTGTCCCGGAAGAGTCCCTTTTCCTTGTCCACGTACTCGACGTTCTCCCGGCTCCACGAACTCCGGTTTTGACCGACGCTATCCATCCCCAGCCAGTCGTTGAACTGGAAGTAGTCGCAGCCCGGCAGGAGCGCTTGCATGAGGTGGTGGTCGATCACGCTCTCAACATAGGGCACCCGATCCGGCTGGCGGTGTTCCAGGGTGGCGACCACGCGTTCGTAAGAGTTCATGAATCATCCTCCTCGGGCTAGAACTGGCCGGTGGAAAGCAAAACGTAGGAATCGGCGTGAAACCCTGGGACAGGAGCATCCGGAGGGCGCGGTTCGCGTAGCGTTCCGATCTTTCGCTGGCTCCGACGACGGCGACGATTCCCATGCAGGTCGCTACTTCCCAGTCCGGACGTCCTGGATCATCTGGTCGAGACGCTGAAGGAAACGGGAGCGAGCGCGCTTGTCGAAGGGCGCCGGTCCTCCCGTGATGGTTCCGAGTTCGCGAAGGTGGGACAGGATCTCCCGGGTTGCGAGGGCTTCGCCGATGCTGTCCTTGGTGAAGACGCGCCCTGCCGGGCCGAGCACCAGGGCGCCCTTGTCCAGGCATCGAGCGGCCAGGGGGATATCCCCGGAGACCACGATATCATTCTCGCGGACGTGCTCGACGATCCAGTCGTCCGCCGCGTCGAACTGCCCATCCACCACAACCAGTTCGATCCGGCCCTCCTGCGGCGTTCGCATCCGCGAGTTCGCCACCACGGTGACCTTGAGCCCATAGCGCATGGCCACACCGTAGACTTCCTGTTTCACTGGGCAGCCATCGGCGTCGACGTAGATATCCAGCACGTAGCGCCCTCTCGTTGCCACGCAGTCGGTAACGTACTCACGGCCGGCGGCCAAGCGGACAGAACTCGGCCTCCATCGATCAGAGGTACCCGTTCGCCAGTGCCGGGGGTCGGCAGGCGGTCACCCACTCGCCGGGGCCACCAGGGCCCCCCTCCGACGCCTGACCCCCGTCGAAGCCGGCTCCCCCTTACCCCGGGTCGGTCCGCTCGGGGAGCGGACCTCCGTGCCGGGGACGGGGTCGCCCGCGGGGGCGGCGCTCCAGGAGACCCTGGTGGCCCCTGGTATCGTAGTTGAACGCTTACGATCAAGCGTCGCGCGCGGCGAGCCAGATCGTGTGCCGCCGCCCCCCGCGGGGACCTCGAGCCGACACACGGACCTCGTCCACCGTGAACCCCGCACGGCGCAGCCGCTGGGCAAAGACCCGATCGGGACCGGACGACCAGACGGCCAGCACGCCGGGGGGCCGCAGTGCCGCGAAGGCCGCCTCCAGGCCCGGCCGGGCGTAGAGCCAGTCGTTGTCCTTGCGGGCCAGCCCCTCGGGGCCGTTGTCCACGTCCAGCAGGATGGCGTCGAAAGCCCGCTGCTCCGCCCGCAATATCTGGGCGACGTCGACCTCGTGCACGCTGACCCGAGCATCTTGGAGGGGGTGGCCGGCCAGGGCCGCCAGGGGGCCCCGATTCCATCCCACCACGGCCGGCACCAGTTCGGCCACCACCACGCGCCCTTCGGGGCCGAGCCGGCGCAGCGCCGCGGCCAGGGTGTACCCCATGCCCAGCCCCCCGATCAGGATCCGGGGCAAGGGACGATCAGCGACCCGCGCGGATGCGAGTTCGGCCAGCGCCTCCTCCGATCCATGGATGCGACTGTTCATGAGCTCCCGCCCGGCCACCCGGATCGAGAACTCCCCGCCCCGCCGGTACAGGCCGAGATCCCCGTCCCCTCCGGGCACCCGGGCGCTGTCGAGATACTCCCACGGAATCATGGATGCCTCTTGGACCGAGCAGTCAACGATCGCGTCGCCTTCTGCCGGAAACGACAATCGTGCGCCCAACCAGGGCAGGCCAGGATAGGTGCCTCGATACATGCAGATGGTTCTCGGCGGTCAGCGTCCGGTATTTCTTCTCCTCGAGACTCCAAAACCGAAGCCAGCCGGGGAAGATCAGGGGCGCCAAGAGGGTCAAACAGAAAACCGACATCTTCTGGACCTTGTCAATCTCGAGAGAGACGCCGTCGAACTCCGCGTCGATCAAGGCATGGGCCAGATAGAAATACGGGATCGGGCTGATGTGGCCGCCGGTCGAGTAGAGTTTGTCGTTTTTCGAAGGCAACGGGCCAAAGAGATTCGCGAACCCGCATGCCACGTATCGCAATCGCGAATAGGCGTTGAGCACGTTCGGCGTGGTGACAACCAGGAGCCCGCCCGGCTTCAAGACCCGATTGGCCTCGTGAAGCAGGGCGCGATAGTTTTCGAGGTGCTCGATAACTTCAGAACAGGTGACCAGGTCGAAGACTCGGTCCGGATACGGCAGCGGCTCGGTGTTGAGGTTCACCCTCTCGATCGGAACTCCCTCGGCGGCAAACCGCTCCGTGTGAAAGTCGCACGCGGAGGATTCAACGGGTAGCTGCGCGCGCAAGAGCGCGATGAGTTCCCCCCGCCCGGCGCCAATGTCCAGATGGTTCAGCGTTTCGCCGATCGCGCGACACTCCCTTTTCGCGACGCCGACCACCGCTTCGTAAATACGCGACGTGCTCAAGGATGCCTCCTTATCCGATCATCTCTGCCAAGGTCTGCAAGTCTGGAACTTCCAGGTCCGGCTGAACCTGCGCGGGAGGGGTTGCGCCAAAACCTTTCTTGCCATGACGGCGGTTTATCCATACGGTGGACAAGCCAAGCGTCTTGGCCGGAACGATATCGTGATAGAGACTTTGGGCAACATGCAGGATCTTGCTCCGAGGCAGCCCAATCCGTTCAATGCCAAGATGAAAGTTGTTCAGCGAAGGCTTGTACGATTTGGCCTGTTGAGCGGTGATAACCCAGTCAAACTGGATCCCCAAACGTTGTGCGGAAAATGCGAATAGCGCGTCATCGATGTTCGAGAGGATGGCGAGTCTGTATTTCTTCTTCAATGCCTGTAGCGCACGGGCCGAGTCAGGAAAGGCCGGCCAGTCTCGTACCGATTCCGAGAAACGCTGTACCTCGGTCTCATTCGGCACAAACCCTAACCGTGAACCAAACCCCTTCAACACCATGCCCAACACAGCTCGATATTCGTGATACTGCCCGCGCTCGGCTTCCGACTCCAATTCCCCGTACAGTTCAAGAGCGTGGTCAGCCGCAATCCCGATGTGATGATTGGCAATGACGGGTTGGAGCGCGTTCCAGATTCCGGTTTCCCAATCAATCAAAGTGCCATAGCAATCAAACGTCATTACTTCAAATGTCGCGAGGTCCAACACGGTTGTCCTCCCCGGGATGCGATTGCGGTAGGCGCAGCCGCCCGACAGTGAATGTACAAGCCTGCTAGTGTCCTGTCCCAGAGGTTCACCACATAACTCAGGACCTCAGGGGTGCCCGATGAGGCCGCGCCCGCGGGCGAGCCCGTCCCCGGCACGGAGGCCCGCCGGAGGCGGGACGACCCGGGGTAAGGGCGAGCCGGCATCGACGAGGCGCCAGGCGTCGGAGGGGCACCCCTGAGGTCCGGGAATTCATCAACAAACTTCGGGGACGGGACACTAGTGGAACCGACCTGCCGCCGCCTTTCCGCCGAAGAAATCGTCCAGGATCTCGTCGTCGTCCAGGAAATCGCCGAGGCGGTGGTAGCGGCGGACGCTATCCACGCCGACGGTGAAGCCGAGATAGAAGGCCGTGGCCTCCGGAATGGTCAAGGAGGTCTTCTGCGCGATGATCTGGATGGTGTGCTGCATGTCCGGGTAGGACTCGCGGCACCCCGCGCACGTCCCTGTGAATCCGATCTCCAATTCGCCCGCCTGATTCCGTCCGATCCGCACATGCTCCTCGCTGTCCCAGCCGGGCAGATAGAGCGGGGATCCTTCGCCTTTCGACTTCGCCATGCTGTCTCCTTACCGTGGGTAAAAGAGGATTGTCGTCTTCCCCCCTTCGTGCCGGAATCATGCCGGTCCCCGTCTTCCTGGGCGCATTACATACCACAGGCCGGGAGCGATCGCCAACCGGAACGTTATCGAGACGCGGGCGGTGCGGATGTCGCGCCGAAGGCCTCGGCCATCCGGATGCGCTCCGCCACGGGCGGGTGGGTGTAAAGCAGCCAGACCAGGACGGGGGGCGGCGCGAGATCCGCCAGGTTGGTTCGGGCGAGATTAACCTCGGCGCGGATGAAGGCGGCGGGGTTTTGGGTGAGTTCGAGCGAGGCCTGATCCGCCTGCCGCTCGAAGTGGCGCGAGATCGCGTTCTGGAGGGGGAGGCCGGCCAGGTTGAGGACGAAGAGGACCAGGAGGAAGAGCGGGAGTCCGGCCACATCGGCTGGCCCCGCCAGATGGAAGGCTCGCCTCGCGCCGGCCCAGGCGAGAATGCGGGCCCCGCACCACAGGGCAAAGCCCATCCCGACCAGGGTGAGCGCGATTCCCTTCCAGATATGGGCGTGCGCCCAGTGGCCCATCTCGTGAGCCAGGATCACCTCCACCACCTCGGGATCGCTCTGGGTGATCAGCGTGTCGTAGAGGACGATCCGCTTGGTGGCCCCGAGCCCGGTGAAATAGGCGTTCCCCTTCCGGGTCCGACGGCTGGCGTCCGCCTCGTACACCTCTTCCACTGGGATCTCGGCGCGATGCGCCAGGGCGAGGATGCGCTGCCGCAGCGCGGAGTCCTGGAGGGGCCGGATGGTATTGAACAGCGGGTCGATCACGACCGGGGCGAGGGCGACAAGCAGGACGACGATCGCCCCGCCCAGCGTCCAGGCGGGGAGCAGCCAGCGATCCGGGTAGCGGCGCCAGAGGAGAGTCAGGAAAGATCCCAGGGGCACCACCAGCATGAGAGAGATCATGGCCCCCTTCGCCCGATCCAGGAGCCAGGCGCCTCCGGTCTGGGTGGAGAGCCCGAAGGCGTGCTCGCGGACGAAGCCGG
Organism: uncultured Methylomirabilota bacterium; assembly: GCA_963727695.1. Classification (GTDB taxonomy): domain Bacteria; phylum Methylomirabilota; class Methylomirabilia; order Methylomirabilales; family 2-02-FULL-66-22; genus 2-02-FULL-66-22. Next base: position 10,272 of record CAVSHW010000033.1, read on the forward strand.
CGTAGTAGCCGAGGGGGAGCGTCAAAAGCTCGAATGCCAGCTCCAGCAGGGCGATATAGATGGCCACAGCCACAGCCGGATGCGCCGGGCTCAGGCGGACGGCAAGGTTTCGGAGGCTCGCCGACGCCGGAGTGAAGATCAAGCAGGCGAGAGCCGCGAGCCGCAGGGCCGTCCCTGCGGCGAAGAGCCAGTAACGTCCGTCCATGTAGGCCCGGCCGCGCGCCAGATCCTCGGGGGTGAAATGGGCCGCGATCTCGGGAGGGACGGCCCCGGAAGCGATTCCTGCCCAGGCGGGCGCGGCACTCAAGGCCAGTCCCAGGGCCAGACAGGCGAATAGCCAGCGAGACATCATCTTCGCGACGACTCCTCAACTGTCCCGGGCGGGGTCTTGATCTTCCGGGGCCGGGTCAGTCGCGTCTGAGTTCGAGGAATTGCCCTTCCAGGGAGACGGTGATCCGAACCCGAGTTCCATGGGGCTCATACGCGTAGAGCGCGATGCGATTGGAGGCGGCGTACAGCACCGGCGGGGGCACCTGGACGAAGAAGTCGCCGTCCTCCTTCCAGAACTTGTAGCGCTCTTGCAGCATATATAGCGAGCGCAGGTTGCTCCCGTCCAGGTTGACGACGAAGAGACCGGGCGGAACAGCATCGCCATGGCCGTCCAGATCTCGATAGAAGTACACCTCGCCCCGGGCCTCGTGGAGCACCGGGTAGGTGCCGGTCGCGAGCAGCGTGCGGGTGCGGCCGTCGGCGGAAAACTTCTCGATCTGCTCGAGGGTGCGGTCCACAGTCGGGTCATTGATCGGGCGGTTGGTGTCCACCTGGCAGATGAACCACTGGCCGTGGCTGGCCCAGATGGGGCGCCCATCGATCTCGCCCAGCAGCCGGGTGCTTTTCCAGCCATCCTGGACCACCCAGAGATCGCGCTCGACCGACCCGTCCGCCGTGACCCGCAGGTTGACGATCAGCAGGGGGCTGCCACGCGGAGAGCGGTATTCCTCGTGAGACATCGCGATCAGATCGTTGCGAACGAAGCCCGCGCCCTCGCCATTCAACCGGATCTTGACCCAGACCGTCCCGCGCTCGTCGATCAGATACAGGGGTTGAGTCTTGCCGGACTTGCGGCTGGCGAATTCGTAGGTTTCCCCCGCATGTGCCGTCTTGATCACGCTGCTGGAGGCGTGCGGCGTCTCGTGGATGGGAACCTCACGCCTCAGGACGAGGGCGTCTGCCGCGATCGCCCGTCCGGGGACCCATCCCCACACAAGCAGGAGGAAAACGAACGCCCACAGAGGGCGTCGTGGCTGGATCATAGCACGGTCTCGACGGTCTCTTGACACAGGACTCCGAGGATGGCAGCCTCTGCCTCCCCGCCCCATAAGAATAGGATGGCCGAAAGGGGGTGGAAAGTCAACCGGATATGGGTCTCTTTCAACAGCTTGTCACTCCGCCAGCAATCTCCGGAAGGCGGTCTCATCCAGGATCGTTACGCCCAGGCGACGCGCGTCGTCGGCCTTGGTCCCGGGGTCCGCTCCGACCACCACGTAGTCGGTCTTCTTGCTGACCGACGCGGACACGCGGCCCCCGAGACGCTGGATTGTCTCCTTGGCCTGGTCTCGTGTCAGGCTCTCCAGCCCGCCCGTCAGGACGAACGTCTTTCCCAGCAAGAGTTTCGGGCCGGTTGAAGCGCGCTCCTCCATCTGGACGCCCGCCTGTCCCAGCTGGGCGATGAGACGGCGATTCTCTACCTGGCGGAAGAAGAGGGCGACGCTGGTTGCGATGCGTGGGCCGATCCCGTGAACGGCGGCCAGCGCCTCCTCAGTCGCTTCGGACAAGGTCTCGATGCGGCCAAACTCCATCGCCAGGATACGGGCCACGTTCTCGCCCACGTATCGGATGTTGAGCGCGAAGAGCAGCCGGGCGAGGCCACGCCCCTTGCTGGCCTGGATGGCGGTGTGCAGGTTCGTGGCCGACTTCTCCGCCAACCGTTCCAGCTCCGCGAGCCGTTCCACACCCAGAGCGTAGAGGTCGGCGAAGTGGCGCACCAGGCCCCGGTCCACGAGCTGCTCGACCACGGCCTCACCCAGGTGCTCGATGTCCATGGCCCGGCGGCTGCCGTAGTGAAGCAGGGACTCCTTGAGCCGGGCGGGGCACTCGGGATTGGTGCAGCGCGCGACCACCTCCCCCTCCGGGCGGAAGGCGGTGGCGTGGCACACCGGGCAGGCGGCCGGGAAGACAAAGGGCACGGCGTCCCGCGGGCGTTTCTCGACCACGACTTCCAGGATGTGCGGGATCACGTCTCCCGCCCGCTCCAGGATCACCGTGTCCCCCTCGCGGACGTCGAGCCGTTCGATCTCGTCTGCGTTGTGCAGCGTGGCGCGGCCGATCGTGGCGCCGGCAATCTCGACCGGCTCCAGGATAGCGGTGGGGGTCAGCGCCCCCGTGCGGCCCACCCCCATCTCGATCTTCCGGACGATCGTGGTGGCTTGCTGAGCCGGGAACTTGTAGGCCACGGCCCAGCGGGGATGATGCGTGGTAGAGCCCAGACGCCGCTGTTGATCGAGGGAGTCCAGTTTGATCACGACCCCGTCGGCATCGTATCCGAGCCCCGCGCGATCCCCCTCCAGCGCAGCCACCGCGGCGACTACGGCCTCGATGTCGAGACAGGGTTGGGAGCGCGGATTCGTCTTGAAACCCGCCTCGCCCAGAGCCTGGATCGACTCCCAGTGGGTGGCGAAGAGATCCGGCGGGGCGTCGCTCAGGCTGTACACGAAGATGTCCAGGGGGCGCGTGGCCGTGACGGAGGAATCCTTCTGCCGAAGCGAGCCGGCCGCGGCATTGCGCGGGTTTGCAAAGGGCTCCTCCCCCTCGGTCTCCAGCGCTCGGTTGAGCCGGTCGAAGGCGTCCCGGCCCATGAAGACCTCGCCGCGGACCTCCAGGAGGTCGGTCGCCGCCAAGGGGCCATGCAGGCGCAGTGGGATGGTGCGGACCGTCTTCAGGTTCTGCGTGATGTCCTCGCCCATGCGGCCGTCGCCCCGCGTGGCCCCGCGCACCAGGAGGCCTCGTTCGTAGAGAAGGGCCACGCCCAGGCCGTCCACCTTGGGCTCGCAGACGTAGCGGAAGGCCTCCCCGGGCAACGCGCGCGACAGCCGCGCCTCGAACTCGCGGATCTCGTCCACGCTGTAGGCGTTGTCCAGGCTGAGCATGGCCACCCGGTGCCGGACTGAGACAAAGCCCTCCGCCACGGCGCCGCCCACGCGCTGGGTGGGGGAGTCGGGCGTACGGAGTTCCGGATGGGCTGCTTCCAGCGTCTTGAGCTCGTTAAACAGGCGGTCGTATTCCGCGTCGGAGATCTCCGGCCGGTCGAGAACATAGTAACGGTGGCCGTGGTGGTGGAGGAGCGCACGCAGCTCCTCGGCACGGGCGGCGGGATTTTTCCTGGTGGCCATGGCGTCTCCTCCCCTCGCTTGTACCAGAACGATGCGGGCTTGGCAAGCGAGGATGCGCACGGGCGGAGGGGGAGCAGGGCAAGCGCACCTCAAGAACGACCGTGTTTATGATTCCACGAGTCCTGGCAGCCCGCTCGCGCTCCGTCGCTCTTCGGGGGACGAAGGAAGAAGGGCGCATGATTCGACGTGAACACCGGGGGAGTCCTTGCGAGGATGGTCTTGATGGCGGGATCGGCATTGAATTCCTCCGCCAGGAATGCCCGGACCGCGTCCCGGTTCCAGCCGCTGGGGTGGACGAATGCGCGATAGAGCGAGAGGTCCCCCTCGTAGAAGGCCCGGGTCTCGAGGCGGGGCACCTCAGCGCTCGCCATCGGCAGGTTGAAGACGGCGACGTTGATGAAGTCGATCCGGTCGGCGCGCGAGGCGACGAAGTCCCGAGTCCGAAGGGCGGCATCGCGCTGCTCGGCCGGCGTGCCGAAGAGGACGTAGAGGAAGACGCCAATCCTCGACTCGGCGAGATTCCGGAGGGCGCGATCGATCTGGTCGAGGCGCGTGCCCTTCCCGAGGGAGTCGAGGACCCGCTGATCGGCCGACTCGAGCCCGAGTTGCAGCATGGCGCAGCCCGAGGCGGCGAGGCTCCGGCAGAAGTCCGGATCGGTCAGGAGAGGGGAAAATCGGGTGAATCCGTACCAGGGCACCCCGGGAGGCGATGCCGCCAGCGCGCGGAGGTATAGCGGGGCGATCTCGGTGTCCGTGAAATGGAGGAGGCCGGGAGCATGGCGGGCGACGAGGGCGGCGACTTCCTGGACTGCGGTGCCGACCCTGGTACCCACGTAGCGGATGCCCTCCGCCGTCTCGGGACAGAAGCTGCAGCGCTTCCAGGGGCAGCCGGTGGAGAAGTTGTAGGGAAGAATCCGCGTCGGGGCGAGGTAGTCGAAGGCGACGAGATCGTCGAAGGCGGGCGGAGCGGTCGGGACGCGGCGCGGGGCGCCGAGGAGCGCGAGGATCCCCTCTTCGCCCCGCCCGGACAGGATCGCGTCGACGAGGCCGTCGAAGCGTTCGTCCGCGGCGAGGCTGCCCTGCGCGACCCAAGACGTGATGAGGCTGCCCCCGAGCACCACGCGCAGATCCGGGCGGACCGTCTTGACGAAGCCGGCGATTGCAAAGGCGCAGAGGGCCTGGCTCAGGTAATTGACCGAAAGCCCGACGGCCTGCGCAGGGAACGCGGAGAGCGCCTCAGCGATCCGTGAGCGGAAGAGCGGGGAAAAGACGTTGTCCTCGTGGGCTGCGGCGGCATCGAGCAAATCGGAGCGCCGGAGCGGCGACCGCCTCGCGTCTCGGTAGTCGGCCAGCCCCGCCTCGACGCCGAAGGGTGCCGACGCCGCCTTGAGGACTCGGTTCAGATCGAACACGGCCCGGCGGTAGCGGTCAGGGGTGGCGTAGGCGGCGGAATCGCGGAGGAGGGCGCGATTCCTGCTCCGGCGGCGCAGCGCGCCCCGCGTCCAGGTGTCCTGGGCCTCGGGCTCGAGGCCCAGGAGATAGTCGAGCCCCTCCCGGCACAGATCGAGGCACCGCGCCGGAACACCGTTCCGGTTCAGGAAGCCCGCGAGCCGGGCGATGCCGAGGGGCGGCTCGGTGCTCCGCGCCGCGGGGGGGTAGATGAGCAGCATGGCGAGGAGATACTACGAGCGGCGGCGGCAAAAGTCCATGGCGATGGCGTTTGGAAAATTGCGCCCGGTCTTCCCGTTACGCGCATAGCCGGTTATAATACCTCAGGGTAAAAAGATCTCTGCGAGGAAACGCATATCGTATGGGCTGCACATGAGACGGGAAACGCTCTACAGTCGTTCCGGCCGGTCGCGGTCGGCCGGTCGCCCATCCCCGACGGACCGCCCGGACGAGCGCATCGCTCCACCGCCCGACAGCGCCGACCGGTCACGCGACATCCCTTCCGATCAAGCGGAATCTCGGCGTTCCCTCCGCTCGCGGCTGAAGTTCTTCACACGCCACGAGCGGCTGCTGTTGGTCGTGGCCGGCGGGATCTTCGCCCTGCTTCTCGTATCTCTCTATGCGGCGATGAAGCCGCCGCCGCGCGAGATCACCCAGCGAGACATCGACTCCGCGGTGCTGCACACACTGGAGACCAAGCCCCTGTCGTCGGCCGCGGCGCGGGCGTATGAGATCATTCGACCTTCCGTCGTGCGTGTGCGCGGGTTGGGGCAACAGGGCAGAGACGAGGATCAAGACACCGAGACGGGCGTCGGCAGCGGGGTCGTCATCGTCGATAAGGGGATCATCCTCACCAACCTTCACGTGGTCGCCGGCGCCAAGCGGGTGAGAGTGGTGTTCGCCGACGGGCTCGAATCCGACGCCACGGTCGTCGGGCTGCAACCGGAGAACGATCTTGCGGTGCTCCAGGCGGCGACGATTCCGGACGATCTCGCCCCGGCCACCCTGCGCTCCACCAAGGACCTCGCGCCGGGCGACGAGGTGATTGCCGTCGGCTTTCCGTTCGGCATCGGACCGTCGGTGTCGGCGGGCGTGGTGTCCGGCCTGCGGCGCGAGTTCCAGTCCCCACAAGGGAAGCGGCTGTTGACGAACCTCATCCAGTTCGATGCGGCGGCCAATCCCGGTAGCTCCGGCGGGCCGCTGGTGACCACCGACGGCGCGGTGGTCGGTATCGTCACCGCGATCCTGAACCCGAACGAGCAGCGCGTTTTTGTCGGCATCGGATTCGCGGTGCCCATCGAAAATGCGGCGGCCGCCTTCGGGATGCCGCCGTTCTAGCAGGCTGTTGAAAAGGGCCCATCTGCCGGGACCCAGCCTGCGGCTGGGTACCCCGCTCGCTTAGGCACTCGTTGCGGCGTACCGGAAGTACGCCTGGACCCACCTGCGGCGGGTACCCCGCCTTACGCTCGCCGCCTGGCATCTGGACCTTTTTGAGCAGCCTGCTGGAGCGCGGAGCCATATCGGAGAGGACGTATGGATACCAGCGTCACGGAGCGCGGCGAGGGTTGCTCCCTCATGGAGCGCATCCTCTACGAGGTGAAGAAGGTCGTCGTCGGCCAGGATCACTTTCTCGAGCGAGTGCTCGTGGCCATCATGGCGCAGGGACACCTGCTCGTGGAGGGCGTGCCGGGGCTCGCCAAAACCTTGACCGTCAAGACGCTTGCCCGAACCATTCGCGGCTCGTGCAAGCGCATCCAGTTCACGCCGGACCTCGTCCCCGCGGACATCGTGGGGACCCGCATTTACAACCAGAAGACCGGCGACTTCGCCACCTCGCTCGGCCCCGTCTTCACCAACCTCCTGCTCGCCGACGAGATCAACCGCGCGCCGGCGAAGGTCCAGAGCGCGCTGCTCGAGGTGATGCAGGAGTACCAGGTCACGATCGGCGGGCAGACCCACAAGGTCCCGGAGCCGTTTCTCGTGATGGCGACGCAGAACCCCATAGAGACCGAGGGCACGTACCCGCTGCCAGAGGCGCAGGTGGACCGGTTCATGATGAAAGTGCTGGTGGGCTACCCGAGCGAGGAGGAGGAGTTCGTCATTGTCGACCGGGTCACGGGCGTCGCGGAGCCGGGCGTCGCCGCCGTGGCGACACCCGAGCAGCTCACCGCGCTGCAACGCGAGTGCCGGAGCGTGTACGCCGAGCCGTCGCTGATTCAATACGCGGTGCGTCTTGCCGCGGCGACGCGTAACCCCGAACGCTATGGCCTCGCGGAGCTTGCGAAGTACCTCTCCTTCGGCGCCAGCCCCCGCGCGCCCATCTATCTCACCGAGGGTGCACGCGCGCTCGCGTTCCTGCGCGGACGTACCTACGCTCTGCCCGACGACGTGACAGACCTCGTCCCCGATGTTTTCCGGCACCGCCTCGTCCTCACCTATGAGGCGCTCGCCGAGGGGGTGACTGCCGACAATCTGATCCTCCGGATCATGCAGCGCATCCCGGCACCCGAGAAGCCCCTCGAAGCCCATGTCAGAATTGCCGCGGGATCCTGAGCGCATCCTCCGTCGCCTCGAGTGGACGGTGATCCGTCGCCTCGACGGGGCGCTGCACGGCAACTACCGGACGCTGTTCCGCGGCTTCGGCCTGGATCTCGCCGATCTGCGCGAGTATCAGTATCACGACGATGTCCGGCATATCGACTGGAACGTCACCGCGCGCCTCCAGACGCCCTACGTGCGGGTGTTCAACGAGGATCGCGAAATCACTGCGTGGTTCCTGCTGGATCTGAGCCCATCGATGGACTTCGGCTCCCGGGAAATGAAGAAGAGGTCGATCTCGACCGAGTTCGTCACCGTGCTGGCGCGGCTCCTGACTCGCCACGGCAACCGCGTCGGAGCGTTGCTCTATGGCGACAGCCTCGACACGGTCATCCCCGCGCGAGCCGGGCGGCGCCACGTGCTGCACCTCCTTCATCGGATGCTTTCCCGGCCCGAGCGCCCCCAGTCGGCGGCCACGAATCTGCGCGAGTTCCTGCAGGCTGCCTTTCGACTCATCCCGAGACGGTCGCTCGTGTTCATCGTCTCGGATTTCATCAGCGCGCCCGGCTGGTCGGAGCCGCTCGCGCACCTCGCGCAGCGGCACGAGATCCTGGCGGTGCGCCTCTACGACCCGCTGGAGATGGACTTGCCCGACCTCGGACTGCTGGTCGTCCAGGACGCCGAGACGGGCGAACAGGTGTTCGTCGACACCCACGATCGCGCGTTCAGAAAGCGCTTCGCCGCGGTGGCCGAGCGGCGCGAGAAGGCGCTCCGCGCGGCGTTCGGCGGCGCGGGCGTGGACGCGCTCGAGCTGTCCACGGACGATGACCTCGCCGACACGATCCTGAGGTTTGCCGATCTCCGCAGGCGGCGCAGCCAACTGGCGGGTGGTGGAACGCTGCCCAGACACTTGGAGCGGAGCCTGTCATGACGTTCCTGTGGCCCGACATGCTCTGGCTGCTGGCGGCGGTGCCGGCGCTCGTTGCCGTCTACATTTTCCTGCTCCGGCGGAAGAAGAAGGCGGCGCTCAGATACGCCAGCCTGAGCATGGTGAAGGAGGCGATGGGTGCGGGCCAGCGGTTTCGGCGCCATCTGCCGCCGCTTCTGTTCCTGTTGGGGCTCGGCGCGATGATCGTCGCGGTGGCCCGTCCGGCCGCGGTCGTCACGCTCCCGACCCAGCGGCAGACCATCATTCTGGCCATGGACGTGTCGGGCAGCATGCGCGCCAAGGACGTGGAGCCGAATCGGCTGGTCGCGGCGCAGGAAGCGGCCAAGGCGTTCGTGGCCGATTTGCCGCACGGCGTGCGTGTGGGCGTGGTGTCCTTCGCGGGAACGGCCGCGCTCGTTCAGCCGCCCACGCAGAATCGCGAGGACGTGGTTGCGGCCATCGATCGGTTCCAGACGCAACGCGGCACCGCCATCGGCAGCGGGATCATCGTCTCGCTCGCGACCATTTTCCCCGACGCCGGCATCGACGTGGGCGAATCGATCTACGAGCGCAACACGCGGCGCGCGCTTCCGCTTGACCCGGAGCGCAAGCCGGAGAAGAAAGAGTTCACGCCCGTCCCGCCCGGGTCGTATGCCTCGGCCGCCATCGTCCTGCTGACGGACGGCCAGCGGAACACCGGGCCCGACTCCCTCGAGGCCGCCAAGATGGCCGCCGACCGCGGCGTGCGCGTTTTCACCGTCGGGGTCGGCACGAAGAACGGCGAGGTGATCGGCTTCGAAGGCTGGTCCTTCCGCGCGCGGCTCGACGAGGAGACGCTCAAGTCGATCGCGGACCTGACCCGCGGCGAGTATTTTTACGCGGGCACCGCGATGGATCTGAAGAAGGTCTACCGGGGCTTGAATGCACGGCTGGTGTTCGAGAAGAAGCAGACCGAGATCACTGCGCTCTTTTCCGCGATGGGTGCCGCCCTGTCGCTTCTTTCCGTGCTCCTTTCGCTTCTCTGGTTCAACCGGATTCTGTGATCGCGTTCGACGCGAGCCTCTGATGGACCACCCGCCCGCCTGCGCTTTCGTCATGGGGGACATCACAAGTCTTGCGGCGTCTTCTTAGAGACGCAGCCACCGCGCCGGCCAGGGGCGTGTAAGCTCGATGGCCTGGTTGGGGCAGAGCTCGTGGCAGCAGTAACACCGGATGCACGCGTCATCATCGATCTGCTGGTGAGACGGCGCATCCGGATGGATGGCCGCGGGGGACACGGGGCAGCCGTTTGCACATACGTCGCACTGGATGCAGCGTGGACCGATGATCCGGGGCTTCGCCGTCCACTGTCCCCGGATCCAGTTCAAAAGGCCCGTTGGGAGCGGCACCAGGCGGAGCAGATCCTCCAGCTCGGATACCTTCTCGAAATCGGGCACCCGCAGCGCGCGCCAGTCCTCCCCGACAATCTCCATCTCGGCGACGTTCGTCGCTCCGATTCCCTGGATGCGGGCAGCCTCCAAGACGGGCACGAAGCGCGGCTCCAGGCCGATCAACAGACAGGCCAGCGTGTCCACCGCCGCCAGATCCCGGCCGGCCAGCATGGCGCCGAGGAAGCGCGGCCGCCCGCCGCTCGGGCCCTTGCCCTCCATGCCCACGACGGCATCCATGATCGCCAGGGCCGGCCGGGCGACGCGGTGGATGTCCAGGATCAGGGCCGCCAGCCACTCCGGCCGCTGCAAGCGAAAATGCCACTGACTCTTTAAGGTTCCGAGGATCAGCCCGTACTGGTTCTTGAGCGCCCCCGTGAACGTCATTTGACCGTGCGTCTTCAGCTTGGGGAGGGTGACGATCAGATCCGCGTCCGCGACTGCCCTGGCCAGCGTCAGCCGTTTGGCGACCGTATTGTGCGGATCGTCAAACTCCTGGGGGGTGCTGAAGTCCGCAAGCTCGGCTCCGGTCTCCTCCAGGACGGGCATCAGCCCGCACGCCTTGGCGACGTACGCGAGGCTCCCGACCCCGGGGCTGTCTCCGATGAACACCGTTCCGCCGGCTTCCTGCGCAAGGAGGATGGCGGCGCGAACGACGGCGGGATGGGTCGTGACCGCCTTTTCGACCGCGAAGGGACCGAGAAGATTGGGCTTCAGGAGGACCCTCTGCCCGGGCCGTACGAAGGCACCCATGCCGCCCAGGAGGGCGAGACAGCTCCGCATGGCCTCCAGGACCGCCTGAGGGTCGTAGCTCTCGACCCGCTTGATGCTGACGAGACTTCGCATGGGCGCTCGATCTCCCCCGAGGTCCCATGGAGCGATCGGACCGCCGAGGCGCGAGAGGTTACGCCCGGCGGGCGAACTTCTGCAGGGTGCGGGCGCCGCGATTCAGCTTGGCGTGGGTCATGGCCACCTCTCCAAGGTACAGGTCGCCCTGGGAATCGACGGTCAGCACGTGTGGAGCGACCAACAGCCGATTCTCGCTGAGGTCTCCGTCGTTCCCCCAACGCGCCAAGAGCTCGCCGTCTATCGTGAACACGCTGATCCGCATGCAGAGCTCGCTCACATAGACGATGTCGTCCTTGTCGATGCAGACGGCCGTCGGCCGGAAGAGGTCCGTCCACTGGGTGATAAACTTCCCGTCCTCGCGGAAGATCTGGACCCGGTGATTCTCCCGGTCGGCCACCCAGACGCGGTTTGTCTTGTCCACGCACAGGTGGTGTGGCAGTCGAAACTGGGAGGGACCGGGGCCCGGCTCTCCCCAGGACGAGATCAGCTCCCCCTCCGCGGTGAACCGGTGCACCCGCGCGTTGCCGTACCCATCGGCGATGTAGATGTCGCCTGAGGGGGCGATCGCCACCCCGGTGGGCCGGTTGAACGGGGCGCCGCCGTGGGTGATCGACGCGAGGCGCTCGAAGAGGTCCGCCGCCTCGTGGTACCCAGAGTCGGACGGCTTGCCCTTGGTCCCCAGGGTCTTGAGTAGGGTGCCATCCGGCGTGTACTTGCAGACCGTGTGGTTCCGGTCGTCGGTGCACCAGATCGAGCCGTCGGGCGCGATGCAGCTCCCATGGGCCCGCGCGAAGATCCCCTTCCCCCACCGGGACACCACGTGGCCGCCGCGATCGAACACCGTGATCGGATACTCGCTCCGGCTCAGAACGTACACCCGCCCCTGCGGGTCGGTGCAGACCCCGCCCACGTCCATGAACGACTCGCCCGCGGGCAGCTTCGCCCATCCTTCCACCAACTCATACCGATACTTGCCCTTTCCGTACAACATTGCTCTCCATGCCTCCTGTTGTTTAGGTGCAATCGTTCAACCAGTGTCATGAGTCGGAAGTCGGTCGCACACTCGCCGGGACCACCAGGGCCTCCCTCCGACGCCTGACCCCCGTCGAGGCCGGCTCCCCCTTACCCCGGGTCGGTCCGCTCGGGGAGCAGACCTCCGTGCCGGGGACGGGGTCGCCGGGTACCCATCCCCGGGATGGGTGTGGGGCGGCGCTCCGGGAGACCCTGGTGGCCCCTGGTGTCGTCGCTGAACGCTACCGTTTGAGCCTTTCGGAGTTTCCGCAATGAACTGCAGTGTATATACACCAGTCATCGGATTCTTGCGAGGAATAGCTGTGCCTGCGTGAGCGTGGCCGACCGATTCCTTACCGGATCTCCTCTTGACCCCGCCGGCCTAGTGGGGCAAGCTCAGAGCGGTGGCGCACGGCAGCGGCCGGGAAGTGTAACGGCATGTCACCCCCTGATGAAAGAGGAGTTGTCAGATGAGCGACGAATCGCGGACAGCAAAGGAGCATTCCCCCCTCAAGCGTATCGAAGAGTGGGAGGAAGATGTTCTCAGGCGATATCCCGAGTCCGGGAAGACCCCCAAGGCAAAAGAGGAGTTTCGGAACTATGCCGCGCCTCCGAGGGAGACGGTGCGCGAGTTCTATCGGATCAATCACACCTATCAGACCTTCGAGTTCGTGCAGCAGAAGAAGCAGCAGTTTCTCTCCCTGAATCGGAAGAGCATGAGCACCTGGGAGGCGTTGGAGTACCTGAACACGCTGGTCGATGATTCGGATCCGGATACCGATCTCTCGCAGCTCCAACATCTGCTGCAGACGGCGGAGGCGATCCGGGCCGACGGACATCCCGACTGGTTCGTCCTCACCGGGCTCCTCCATGACCTCGGGAAGGTCCTGTGTCTCTTCGGTGAGCCTCAGTGGGCGGTTGTCGGGGACACCTTTGCGGTCGGATGCGCCTTTTCCGACAAAGTGGTGTACCCGGAGTATTTTCAGCAGAATCCCGACAGCAGGAATCCGGCGTACCGGACGCGACTCGGCGTCTACGCAGAGGGGTGCGGGCTCGACAAGGTGCATCTGTCCTGGGGACATGACGAATACATTTACAATGTCGTGAAAGGCCATCTGCCGGAAGAGGGGCTCTACATGCTGCGCTATCACTCGTTCTACGCGGCACACCGGGAGGGGGCGTACGAGTATCTGATGAACGATCACGACAAGCGGATGTTCGAGTGGGTGCGCCGGTTCAACCCCTACGATCTCTATTCGAAGAGTCCCGTTCCACCCGATCCCGTGGCGCTTCGACCCTACTACGATGCGCTGATCGCGAAATATCTGCCGGCCAAGCTCAGACTCTGATCGGCGCCGACGTGGCGAACCGAGCCGGGGCGAGCCGAAAGGCAAGCCCCTTTTGCTCACGGGGGTGAGACGAGAAGTCGCCGTGGAGGAGGTCATGAAAGTCTGTCGGATCTATGGTGCCCAGGATCTACGGGTAGAATCGGACCCCGAGCCGGAGCCGGGGCCGGGCGAGGTGTGCATGAAGCTGGGGGCGGGAGGGATCTGCGGCTCGGATATGCACTACTTCCTGCATGGACGCATCGGCAGCTTCCTCATCCGTGAGCCCCTGATTCCCGGGCACGAGATCTCCGGCACGGTGGCCAAAGTGGGAGCGGGGGTGACGCGCCTCAAGGCGGGGGACAAGGTCGCCATCAATCCCTCGCATGCCTGCGGCAGGTGCAAAGCCTGCCGTGCCGGGCGCGAGAACCTATGCGGCAGCATGCGCTTCCTGGGAAGCGCCAGCGTCTTTCCCCACGTGCAGGGGATGTTTCGCGAATACTTCGTGATGGGCGAGCGGCAGTGCACCCCGATCGCCTCGGCGGTCAGCTTGAGCGAGTTGGCGTTTGCGGAGCCCTTGTCGGTCGCCCTGCATGCGGTGAGCCGCGCGGGAAGCGTGCTGGGGAAGAGCGTGCTGGTGACGGGGGCCGGCCCCATCGGCTGTCTGATCGTGATGGCGGCCCGGCTCGCCGGCGCCGCGCAGGTGGCCGTGACGGACGTCGTCGAGCGCCCGCTGGCGGTGGCGAAGATGGTGGGGGCCGATCGATGCGTGCGCGCGGATCAACTGCCTGACGGAGCGGCAAACCTGGCCGAGGTGGTGGGCGAGGTGGATGTCGCCTTCGAGGTGTCGGGGAGTCCCGCGGCCGTGGCGACCTGTCTGGCGACCGTCGCCCGCGGCGGGCGCATCGTTCAGGTGGGGACGCTGCCGGCGGAAGGGCTCCAATTCCCGGCGAATCAGGTCATGGCCCGCGAGATCGATTACGTGGGCACCTTCCGCTTCGGCGTGGAGTTCGATTGGTCCGTCCAATACCTGACGGAGCGGCGCGTGGACGTGCAGCCGCTCCTGACCGCCCAGTTCCCCCTGCAGGAGTCCGAGGCCGCCTTCCGGCTGGCGAGCGACAAGAGCCGCAGCGTGAAGGTGCAGCTCGTCGCCGTCTAAGCCGGCGGCCTGCGAGCTCTGGACCCGGGACGATCTCGTCGCCCACCGCTCTGGTGTCCGAAAGATGGGATTCAGCCGATCCAGACCGAGCGCATGGAGATGGTGCCCAGGGTCACCTTTTCGGTGAAGAAGCGGATGGCCTCGTTGTGTTCTTGCAGGGCAAGAATGTAGAGCAGTGGAAGGAAGTGCTCGTTGGTTGGGACCGCGAGACGAGCGGCCGGACCCAACCGCTGGTACTGGATGATCGCGTCGTGATCCCCCGACGCGATGAGCCGCTTCACCCGCTCGTCGAACTCCAGCGCCCAATCGTACGCCGTGTCCTGCCAGACGAGGCGTCCCAGATTGTGGACGAGATTTCCGCTGCCGAGGATCAGGACTCCCCGTTTCCGCAAGGCCCGAAGGTCCCGGGCAAGCTCGTAGTGGGCCTCCGGCTCTCGTCCCCGATCCAGACTCAGTTGAACCACCGGGATGTCCGCGGCCGGGAACATCCGAGAAAGGACCGACCACGCGCCGTGGTCCAGCCCCCACTCCTGGTCCAGGCGCACCTCGGTCTCGTGGATGCCTGGCGCTCGCTAGCCGGGCCAGCACAGGGGAGCCCGGAGCGGGATACTGCATCTCGAAGAGGGCCTGGGGGAACCCAAAGAAGTCGTGGATCGTCTTGGGGTTTCGCATCGCCGTCACGAATGTGCCCTGCGTCTCCCAGTGGGCCGAGATGCAGAGGATCGCCCGAGGCCGGGGCAGCGCGCTGCCCATCTCGGCCCAGGAGCGGCTGAACTCGTTGTCCTCGATGGCGTTGCTTGGGCTGCCGTGTCCCACAAAGAGGGCGGGCAGTCTGACGTCGGTCTCGGGAAAGGTAGCGTTCATCTCCGTCAACGTGGCGGCGAGGTCCATGGCCATCAGGGCAGGCTCCTTCCGTCCGGCCGCAGGCGGCGCCGGGGACATCCTACTGCGGACGGCGCCAGATCATCAGGGAATGCTCTCCCGATTGCACGACCTCGCCCCGCTGATTGATCATCTGCACGTTCTCCCAGATGATCGCCCGATCCGGCTTGGACTTGCTCTCGCGCAGCTTGGAGATTCGGATCTTCAGGTGGACGGTATCTCCGAGAAAGATGGGGCCGGTGAACTTCCAGGTGTATTCCAGCGAGGCGACGTAGCGCGTCCCGGCGAAATCGGGGATCCGCTTCTTCAGCCCCTCGATGATGCACATCCCCAGCATCCCGTGGGCGATCCGGGTCTTGTACGCCGAGGAACGCTTGGCCCACTCCTCGCTGGTATGGATCTCGTCGTAGTCGCCCGACAGCATGGCGAACAGGGTGACGTCCGCCTCGGTCATGGTTCGGCTGGGCGACGTCCACTCCTGCCCGACCTGGAAGTCCTCGAAATAGATCGCCATGGTGCTATCCTCCGGATCATCACGTGTGGTCCGTACGGTGCTGGACGGCCGGACTCTATTCCCGGTGTGTGGCGATGTCAACGGGTCCGGCGG
Source organism: uncultured Methylomirabilota bacterium (assembly GCA_963727695.1). Classification (GTDB taxonomy): domain Bacteria; phylum Methylomirabilota; class Methylomirabilia; order Methylomirabilales; family 2-02-FULL-66-22; genus 2-02-FULL-66-22. The sequence continues at coordinate 25,896 of CAVSHW010000033.1, forward strand.
AATTGTCCATTGTCGGCCGATGAGTCCCGCGGCGGCGGTCAAATTCCTTGACGCCCATGGAGGGAGCGTCGAGAATGGGTCGTGAGGCATGGCCAAGTGGTTCGTGCCTGTCGCGGGTTCGGCCAAGAGGAGCGACACAATGCGCGTACCGGAGTTCAGCCTGGACGGCAAGATTGCCTTTGTGACCGGGGCGGGTCGCGGCCTGGGCCGAGCGGGCGCCCTGGCCTTCGCCCGGGCCGGGGCCGACGTGGTGCTGGTCAGTCGGACCCGGAGCCAACTTGAGGAGACGGCGGCATCGGTGGAGAGGCTGGGCCGCAAGGCGCTGGTGGCCATCGCCGACACGCGGAGCCGACAGGAGGTGGAAGCGGCGGTCTGCACGGCGGTGGAGGTATTCGGCCGAATCGACATCCTGTTCAACAACGCCGGGACCAACGTCCGGAAACCGGTGGTGGAGATGACCGACGAGGACTGGCACACGATCATCGAAACCAACGTGAAGGGGGTCTTTGTGGTGGCGCGGGCGGTGGCCCGCCAGATGATCGCCCAGCAGGGCGGGTGTATCATCAACATGTCCTCGGCGTCCTCGGTGGTGCCGGAGCGCGATAAGGTCGTGTATGCCTCCAGCAAAGGGGCCGTCATGCAGTTTACCAAGGGGCTGGCCATGGAGCTGGCGCCGCACGGCATCCGGGTGAACGCCATCGCGCCCGGTTACATGCTGACGCCCCTGGTGAAGGGCTACGTGGAGGAGGATGCGGAGCGACGCCGGCGGATCCTCTCCCGGATTCCACTCGGCCGCCTCGGTCGGCCGGAGGAGATCGGGGGCGCTCTGGTTTTCCTGGCCTCGGGGGCCGCGAGCTACATCACCGGGGCGACGATCGCCATCGATGGAGGCTGGACGGCCTCCTAACAGGCTGCTGAAAAAGGCCCATCTGCGGTGTTGGCGCGCTCCCGCGGCGCTGCGACGTACGAGTAAGTACGCCTCGCACCTCGCATCGCGCGCCGCCTTGCATCTGGACCTTTTTGAGCAGCCTGGGCGAGAATGAGTTCTTCAGCATCCCGTTGAGGCCGATGTGTATCCTCGCGAAGCGGACTCCCCTTCTCGCCGAGCGGGGTGCTGTGATATGTTCCACGGGCGACATCCGGCTGCGCGTCTATCACCTGGAGACCGCAAAGGCGCCATGCACATTCGAGACCTTCTGAGGCAACAACAGCCGTGTTTCAGCTTTGAGTTCTTCCCGCCGCGCACGCGCGAGGGAGCGGAGCAGCTCTACAAGACCATGGTGGACCTGGTCCTGCTGCGGCCGTCCTATGTGAGCGTGACCTACGGGGCTGGAGGGTCCACGCGTGAACTGACGCACGGCCTCATCATTCGGATCCGCGAGCATACGGGACTGACCGTCGTCTCGCACATGACGTGCGTGGGCTCGACGAAGGCGGATATTGGAAAGATTCTGCGCGAGTACCAGGAACACGGGATTGACGACATCATGGCTTTGCGGGGGGACCCGCCGAAAGGAGAGACGTCGTTCCGGCAGCCTGAAGGGGGATTCGCCCACGCTGCCGACCTCGTGGCGTTCGTCAGGGGGAGCTTTCCCGCCATGGGTATCGGTGTGGCCGGCTTCCCCGAGGGGCATCCGGAAACGCCGAACCGACTGATCGAGATGGACTACCTGAAGGCCAAGGCGGACGCCGGCGCGGATTACATCTGCACCCAGCTCTTCTTTGACAACCGTGACTTCTTCGATTTCTGCGAGCGGTGCGAGATCGCCGGAATCACCGTCCCGATCATCGCGGGCATCATGCCGGTCACGTCCCTGAAAGGGATGCAGCGCATGGCGGAGCTGGCGCTCGGCGCGCGTTTTCCGGCGCGTCTGATCAAGTCGCTGGTGCGGGCGAAGGATGACGAATACGTCGAGAGAGTCGGCATTCACTGGGCGACCGAACAGGTGAGGGATCTCATCGATCACGGCGTCAAAGGGGTGCATTTTTACACGCTGAACCGATCGAAGGCGACCCTGACGATCTATGAGACGCTCGGCCTCAAGAATGTGTCCCTGCCGGTGAGCTAGAATCCTTCGGAATCACTCGTCATTCTTCTGCTAGAGGTGGAGTGTGAATCTGATCATCCTGCTGTGTCTGCTCCTGGGCATTGGCCTGGGAGTCCTGTTGCGCGAGCGGCGGGCGCTCATCAAGTGGGCGGGTCGGGCGACCACCTGGTCCGTCTATCTGCTGGTCTTTTGCCTGGGGGGTGCCGTCGGCGCGAACCGGACGATTCTCGACAATCTCGGACGGATGGGATGGCAGGCCGTCCTGATCTGCGCCGGCGGGATCCTGGGCAGCGTGTGTCTGGTCCGCCTCGTGAGTCCCTACCTGCTCCCCTCCGTGACGCATGAAGAGTAGCCTCGCCATCCTCGGCTGCCTGGTGACGGGGATCCTGGTCTCGGCCGCCCATCTCCTTCCGGCGTTCCTCTTGCGCTCCGAGGCGGCCGCCGGAGTCCTGTTCGTCTTGCTCTTCCTGGTGGGGGTGGGCATCGGCGGGAACCGGGAGATGCGGGAGCTGCTGCGCAGACTCGACCCCCGCATGGCGCTGGTCCCGCTGGTCGCGGTGATCGGGACCCTGCTGGGGGTGGGGATCATCTCCGTTGCCGTGCCCGGCGTGCGGTTGCGCGAGGCGCTGGCGGTGGGGGCCGGGTTCGGGTACTACAGCCTGTCCAGCATTCTCATCACCCAGATCCGGGGCGAAACACTGGGGGTGCTGGCGCTTCTCGCCAACGTCCTGCGCGAGCTCGCCACTCTGGTGGCCTCGCCGCTGCTCGCCAGGTATTTCGGCCGGCTTGCCCCCATCGTGTCGGGGGGGGCCACCGCGACCGACACCACGCTGCCGATCATCGTCCAGTGCGCGGGGGCGGAATATGCAGTCCTGGCCGTGTTCAGCGGCATGGTCCTCTCCCTCCTGGTGCCTTTCCTGATCACGTTTCTCCTGTGACCATTCCGGATTCCAATAAAGTGGGGTAGACTCAGCCGTGGCACCGGGATACGGGTGAGCAGGAGTTTGGATGGCGATCAGGTGACCGGGTGATTGGGTGAATGGGGAACTGGGCAATCTGGCAATTGGGCAATCAGATTAGGTCATTTCCTAATCGCCAAGTCGCCTGATCGCCTAATCGCCAAGCCGCTAACCGAACTATTGTGGTGAGGAGCGACATGGGTATCGTGGTGCTGGCCGGTGGCGTCGGTGGCTCCAAGTTCCTGTGGGGGCTGGCCCAGGAGATGGATCCGGAGCGGCTTACGGCCGTCGTCAACACCGGAGACGACCTCGAGCTGCACGGACTCAGGATCTCGCCGGATGTGGACCTCGTCACTTACAGCCTGGCCGATTGCGTGGATGTCGATCGCGGACGGGGACTTGCCGGGGACACCTTTTCCTGCATGGAGATGCTCGGTAGCTACGGACTCCCGACGTGGTTTCGACTCGGGGACCGCGACCTTGCCACCCACATCTTCCGCACCGATGCCTTGCGGCAGGGACAGCGTCCGACCCAGATCGCGGACGCCGTCCGACGCGCCCTGGAGGTCCGGGCGCGGGTGCTCCCGATGGCCGACGATCCGGTCGTGACGTACATCCTCGTGGGGGATGGGGCGCCGCGCTATCTGCACATCCAGGAGTATCTGGTCGGGCGCGGGGCGGTGGACGAGATCCGGGGAGTGGAGTATCGGGGGAGCGGGCGCGCCCGGCCGACGCCCGAAGTCCTGGCCGCCCTAGCCGAGGCGGAGACGATCGTCATCGCCCCCAGTGATCCCGTGGCCGGCATCGGGCCGATCCTGGCGATCCCGGGAATCCTGCGGCGGCTGGGAGAGGCGAGGGCGCCGATCGTTGTCGTGAGTCCGGTTGTCGAAGGCCGATCGTTGAAAGGGCCGACGGACAAATTTCTTCGCTGGGCCAACGTGGAGGTGTCCCCCCTGGGCGTGGCGCGGTTCTACCAGTCCATTCCGGGCGGCGTGCAAGGCATGCTGATCGATCGCGCGGACGAGAAACAGGCGGCCGCGATCGAGGCGCTGGGGATCCGGGTGGAGGTCGGGGACATCATCATGCGGGATGCCGAGGCGAAGCGCCGTGTGGCGCGGCTCGCCCTGAGCCTTCGGGAGACCGTGTGAAACCGCGTAGCACGATAGCTTGCGCAGAGTTCCCTCCCGCCGGTTGAAGAGGAGGGGGAAGGAAGGACTTGATGGGCGAAACGAGTATGGCGGAGGTGCCGATCGACGTGCGCGCGCGCGTCACGCGGCTGCTATGCGAGCTGGTGGCCATCCCTTCGCACGGGGGCGAGGAGCAGGCGGTGATCCGCTACCTGGTGGATCGCTTCGATCGCCAGGGCATTCCCTGCCGGATGAGCGAGATGGAAGGGGTTCCCATCAACGTGATCGCGGAGATCGGGGCCGGGCCACGCGTTCTTGTCCTCAACAGTCATCACGACACGGTGCCGCCGGGCGACCCGGCGCTCTGGTTCACCGACCCGCTCACGCCGGTGGTGAAGGACGGAAAGGTATACGGACGCGGGGCCGAGGACGCCAAGGGGTGTCTGGCGGCGATGATCGTCGCCTTTGAGACACTGGCGGCGCGGCGCGAGCCGCTGCCGGTCCGGGTAGTCCTGATGGCGGTGGGAGGAGAAGAACGTGGCGGTCTTGGGACGAAGATAGAGGCGGCGCGAGGGCTTCGGGCCGATGCCGCCATCGTCGGAGAGTCTACCGACCTCGTCCCCTTGATTGCCCACAAGGGAGTCCTGCGGCTGGAGGTTGAGGTTACGGGGAAGGCCGCGCACGCCAGCGATCCCGAGGCGGGGATCAACGCCATCGTCGCCATGGCCCCGATCGTCTTGGCGCTGGAAGGCCTCGCCGCAGACATCCGGCGGCGTGCGGAGGCCTATACCGGAAAGGCGAGTCTTGTCATCTCGACCATTGGCGGGGGAGTGGCGCTGAACGTGGTTCCCGCCCGCTGTGTGATCTCCATCGACCGCCGCGTCCTGCCAACCGAGACGGAGGCCGACGCGACCCGGGAGATCGTCGAGACGGTCACCCGGGCCCTCCCCGCCGGTGCGGGGGCCCGGGTCGAGGTGCGGAAGGTGCGTTTCGTCCCGCCCTCGATCACCGACGCGGCGTCTCCGATCGTGGCCGCGGCCGAAGAGGCCGCGACGGCCGTTCTCGGAAGGTCCGTCCGGGCGGCCGGCTTCACCGCTACCTGCGACATGACGTATTTCGTCAACGATGCGAAGATCCCCACGATCATTCTGGGGCCGGACAGCATCGAGCTGGCTCACCAGGCCAACGAATGCATCTCGATCGAGCAGATGGCGCTGGCGGTGGAAGTGTACTTGAAGACCATTGAAGGATGGGCGCGATGATTCCGAGCCAAGCGGCATCCCCAGGCGGCGGGTCGGTCGCGGAGGGCGACGGGAAAAGGAGAGGCTCGATGAACGGAAGACTTCGCCATCTGATGCAGGCGGTGGTCATCGTGACGGTCGGTTTGCTGCAGGCGCCGGCGCCCCGCCGCCGACCCCGAGCTGGGGAAACATCCTGAGCGAGGGGCGGATCTACATGCAGACAGCCTCCTGGATTACCATCTTCCCGGGTCTCGCCATCGCGATCACCGTCCTCGGCCTGAATCTGGCGGGAGACGGTTTGCGGGACGTGCTGAACCCGAGGATGAAGACATAGAGAGGGCCGAGCCGCGAGCCGAGAACCGAGAGCCGAGCGCCTGGGGCCGCGAGCCGCGAGAACCCGACGGCAAGACCGGGTTCTTGATCTGCGGACAAGAAGACCCTATACTGGCAAATAGGACTTGAGATATCCGCGGAGGTGGCAGATGGTCGTGATCAAGGCAAGAGTCGTTGACGCCACGCACTTGGAGCTGTCGAGACCTATCGCGACACCCAGCGGTGGCACTGTGCTCGTGTCCGTGGCTGGATTGGGAGAAGAGGGTGACGAGCGGTTGCAGTGGTTGGCGATGTCTGCAGAGGCTCTCCAGTCCGCCTATGGTGAATCTGAACCGCTCTATACTCCATCTATGGTCCGAGAGCCAAATCCGGAGTACGCTCCGTGAAGGAAGCGGATGTCATCCTCACGCCGCTGCCCCAAGTAGAAGGACCACCGAAGAACCGGCCGGTGTTGATTCTGCGTGAACTGCCGCCGTTTGGCGACTTCCTCGTTTGTGGCATCAGCACTCAAGTTCATCAAGCTGTTCCCGGATTCGACGAAGTAGTCTCCAGTACAGACGCTGACTTCACAGGGTCCGGCCTTCTCGCAGACTCCGTCTTTCGCTTGGGTTTCCTTGCTGTCTTGACGCGGAAGAAGCTTCTGGGCAGCATTGGAAAGGTGGACAGATCCAGGCATGCCCGTCTCCTGAGGAATCTCAGCAGGCATCTACTAGCCGAGATCACGAAAGCTCCGAACCAGTGAATTGAGTACGATGTCGGCTCCGAGACGGGGATAGGTCGGCTCGGTCATCGTCGCGAGATTTATCGATAACGCTTGCCTCTAGATGAAGCCTCCGAGCAGACTCGCCTCCGAGGTGGCGTCGCCGTGACCTCTACAGTGCTTGGCCAACCGCTGAAGGCGCTGTTTGAGCGCAGGTTCGGGGAGCCGGCGAGGCGCGTCGTGCCCCTCATGGGCGACGCCTCGGCCCGGAAGCTGTTCCGGATTGCGGCGGCGTCACGGACAGCGATCGGGGTGGTGAGCCCGGACGCCCGGGAAAACCGCGCCTTTCTGGAGTTTTCCCGCCACTTTCGCGAGTGGGGACTGCCGGTTCCCGAGATCTACGCCGAGGATCTCGACCAAGGGATCTATCTGGAAGAGGATCTGGGGGACACGACGCTCTTCCAGTTTCTCACGGTGCATCGCACCGAGGGCGGGCCTTCGAGCGAGACGCTCGACCTGTACCGGCAGGTCGTCGAGCTGTTGCCGAGGTTCCAGATCGAGGCCGGCCGGACGCTGAACTACGATGTCTGCTACCCGAGGTCCGGCTTCGACAAGCAGTCGATGCTCTGGGACCTCAACTACTTCAAGTACTACTTCCTGCGTCTGGCGAAGATCCCGTTCAGCGAGCAGGCGCTGGAGGACGACTTCGCGCGGCTCGCCGAGTTCCTGCTCACGGCCGACCGGCGCTTCTTCCTCTATCGCGATTTCCAGTCGCGCAACATCATGGTTCGCGACGGGGCGCCGTTCTTCATCGATTACCAGGGCGGGCGGCGCGGGGCGCTGCAATACGACGTGGCATCCCTGCTCTACGACGCGAAGGCCGACCTCCCGTTCGAGGTCCGAGACGAGCTTGTCGAGCGATACCTCGAAGCCGCCTCGAAGATCGCGCCTATCGACCGCGGTGTCTTTCTGGCCCACTACCCCGGCTACGTCCACATCCGAATCATGCAGGCGATGGGCGCCTACGGCCTCCGGGGCTTCTACGAGCGGAAGCAACACTTCCTGGCCAGCATCCCGTACGCGATTAGGAACCTAGAATACCTGCTGCGGACGGCCGAGATTCCCGTCGAGCTGCCCGAGCTGACGCAGGTCTGGCGCCGTCTGGTCGCGTCCTCCGCCCTCCGGCAGTTCGGCGCTGCTTCGCTCAAGCTCACGGTCCGGATCCAGAGCTTTCCGTACAAGGACGGAGTGCCGACCGACGAGAAGGGGCACGGCGGCGGCTACGTGTTCGACTGCCGGGCGCTTCCCAACCCCGGCAGGTTCGAGCGGTACGCGACGCTGACAGGCAAGGACGACGCCGTGGTCGCCTTCCTCGATAACGAGCCCGCCGTGGGCGACTTCCTCGGCCACGTCTTCGCGCTGATCGATCAGGCCGTGGAGAACTACCGGCAGCGCAACTTCACCGACCTGATGGTCGCGTTCGGCTGTACCGGCGGCCAACACCGCTCGGTCTACTGCGCCGAGCGGCTTGCGCGGCACCTGCGCGAGAAGCTCCAGGTGAGCGTCGAGGTGCGTCATTTGGCGCAGGAAAGCGCCCTCACCCCCGCGCCTCTCTCTGGAGGAGAGACACGGGGGTGAATGCAAAATGAAGAACCG
>CAVSHW010000034.1:0-109550 GCA_963727695.1 uncultured Methylomirabilota bacterium
TTCGGCGCGCCAGAGTCGGGGGTCAATTTTTCGGTCATCTCGGCCGGTACGCTTCTGGCCGTTTCTCCACTGCTGATCGCCTTTCTGCTCTTCCAGCGCCAGTTTGTGCAGAGTTTCATGCGCTCCGGCATCAAGTAGGACCGCCGGCACGACATGCCACCCCTCTTGAAGCCATCAAAAAAGGTACCGGACACCATTTAGGGTCTAACCTCTTGATTCTGCGAGGGCATGACTCCATTTCCTCGTCGGCCCCGCCGGGGGATGTCGGACGCCATGAAGGCTGGGCTGCCGGCGGCGCGCTGGGTGGTCCGGCGTTCGCGATTGAGGACGTAAAGCTCTACGGCGCCCGGCTGGCCAGCGCCGTTGCGGGGACCTCTTTCCCGGTCGCCGTGATGTAGGTCACGGTCGAGGGGCCGCCGAGCGTGCCGGCGACGCGAACCCACTTCACCTCCTCGCCCTCGGCATAGACCGGCCCCTCCCCGGCGCTCGCCACCAGCGGGAAAACCGCGCTGGCCGTGAGGATGTTCGTCTGGGTGAGCGAGATACTGATGCTCGCCGTGCAACTGGCGCTCGCCTGGCTGCCGTCCAGCAGCGCGCACGACGCGGTCGTCCTGTTCCCGCTCTGCGGCGCCGCGGTCAACTGCACGGTCGTCCCGATGGGCACGTTGCTCGCCGTCACGACGACGGTGATCGGATTCGTCGTCCCCACGGGTAACTGGACATCCGGCGCCGCCAGCACACTGCCCACCGGGTTGGCCGGAGCCGACATCCCCCCGATGCTCGTGACGGCAAGCGCGGGCTGCCCGGTCGAGGGAAAGATGGACTGGGGCAAGCTGGTGACGGTCAGCGGGGTCGTCGACCCCGTGAAGCTGAGCGTCGTGGCCTCCAAGCGGATGCGGCCGTTTCCGCCGGTGCCCCCGCCGTAATAGGCCGCCGATCCCGGCTGCGCAGACAGGGTCCCGCTGCCCGCGATCGTCGGTGCGATCAATCGGATGGCCCCGCCGGACCCGCTCCCTCCGCCACCGTATGCGCTTGCCGCATAGCCAGTTCCACCATTCGCGCGGATAGCTGGATTGCCGCTGATGGTGATGGTGCCGGAGGAAGCGATGAGGATGGCTCCTCCGCCGCCTCCCCCGCCGCCGCCGGTCCCGGTGCCGACCAAGCCACTTGCGCCACCTCCGCCCGAACCGCCAACCATAGGTCGCAGGAGGCCGCTCCCATAGCTTGCCCCGGCCGCTCCGTTGCAGCTCGTGCAGTTGGCGCTTGAGCCCGCCCCGCCGCTGGTGCCGTACCCACCGCCGCCGCCCGGGCCGGCGTAGCTACCACTATAAGTGCCCGCCCCGCCGCCGCCCGGCCCTAGGCCGACCCCGCCCGAGGTCATGCTGAGCCCGTCGCCGCCTGCACCGCCGTCGAACCCCCCGGCCCCCCCCGCACCCGGCCGCCCGTATCCCAGGGCATTCGCCCCGCTCAGATCGATGGTGCCGGCAATCGTGACGCTCCCCGTGGCCAGGAGTGTCACCGGAGTATTCGCGGCGTTCTTCACAAACCACACGGTGACACCGCTCGCAACGTTGATCGTCGTGAAGTTGAACATACCATCGCGGAAGCCCCCGGCCGGAACAATGGGCAGCGTGGCCACCGTTCCGCTCGGAGAATACGTCACCGTGCCGTCATTCAGATTGACGGTCATCCCTGTCGTCCCCACGGGAGGCGCGGGCGTACTCGGCGGAAACGCCCCCTGCGCCCCGGTGCTGCCGCTGCTGAACGTTTGGGCCAGGGCGGCGCTTGGAAGCCAGACCGCCAGGACGGCCCAGAACAGCCAGCCCGCCATCCGTCCTCGATGTCGCGTCATCGGAGCGCTCCTTTCCTATGGATTCACCGTGAAGATATTCGTGCTGAGAGTGAAGTTGCTGCTCCGCCCATGCGCGGTCACGGCCTGGAGGACCCGCGCGCCCGTCGTGGCGCTTGCGCCGATCGTCAGCGTGCAGGTCACCCCCGTGCCGTCCGAGGCTGTCGTGATGGCGCTGGCCGTCACCGTGGTATCCGGGAGGCCGTCCTTCAGCACCTGGACGGCGGTGGTCCCCTGCAGATTGGCGCCGGAGATGGCGAGGCTCACGATCGTTCCCACGCGGCCGGTCGCCGGGCTGATTCCGGTGATGACCGGCGAGACCGCCACGCTCACAGGGGCGCTGGTGACCTGGGCGCTGCCGGGCTGGGTCACTGCGACGCTCACGGGGCCGGTCAGGACCTGGGCACCGGTCGGCTGCGTCACGGCGACGCTCACCGGAGCGCTCGTCGCTAGGGCGCTCCCCGGCTGGGTTACTGCCACGCTGACCGGTGCAGTCACGAGGACCCCCGAAGTCTGGCTCACGATCTGGACGGTGGCCGTCACCACCCGGCTCGGGTCGCTCGTCAGGACCGCGTCCACCTGGACGGGTAGGACGGCCGGCAACGCGGCGGGCGCGGTGTAGAAGCCGGAAGCGCTGATCGTCCCCACGCTGGTGTTGCCTCCCGGGATCCCGCTCACCCGCCATGTCACCGCGGCCGTCGGGACGCCGTCCAGGGTGGCCCGGAAGCCCACACTGCCGCCGAGTGCCACGGTCACGGAGTTGGGCGCGATTGCCAATGTCTGCAAGACGGTGAAAATCCCTGGCGACGTCGCGGTGTGCCCGCCAAGCGTCACCGAGACCGGCCCCGTGGTCGCCCCGGCGGGCACGCCGGCGGTCAGGCTCGTCTCCGAGGCGGCGGTCACCACTGCCTGGATGCCGTTGAAGGTCACCCGGTTGTCTGCGGCGCGCGGACTGAAGCCGGAGCCCACAATCTGCACCGCTGTTCCCACGGTGCCGATCTCCGGCGCCAGCCCGGCGATCACCGGGCCGGTCGACGGCCAGAGCGTCACGGCCAGGGACACCCGGCCGCTCACACCGCCCAGGGTGGCCACGAGCGTCACCTGCCCCTCGGCCAGGCCTTGTGCTCGGCCCCCGGGCGAGGTGATGGTAGCCACTATCGGATCGCTGCTCGTCCAGGCAACCTCGGCCGTCACATCCCGCGTGTTGATGTCGGTGTACGTCGCCGTGACCGTGAACTGCTGGAGCTCCCCCCGGCCGATCGAGGCGGCAGGCGGGCTGATCGACAGGCTGACCGGCTCGGGCGCGGTCACTGTGACGCTGGCCTGCCAGCTCGCCGCGTTTAGCGGCCCCGCGGTCACCGTGGCGGCGCCCTGAATCCGGCCGAGGACGGGGAACTCCGCCGTGACGGCGCCCGCCTCAACCGTGACCTGCGCCGGGACCTCCACGCTGGGATCGCTGCTCGACAGCGCCACCACCGTCGCCTGCGGCTGCGTGGGGGCGATGGCCACCTCCAGGCTTCCGGCCGTCCCCTTTGGGAGACTCAGCGTGCTCGGGACGATCCGGTCGAGCCCGGGCGGGAGCTGGTTCACGATCAGCCCGCGCTGGGCCGAGCCTCCGTTGAGCGGCCCGGCCGTCAGCGTGACCGCGCCCATGGCGACGGCGGTGACGGTGATCTCGACCGCCGTGTGCCCGGCGGGTACGGTGACCGTCGCCGGCGCGGCCAGGATTCCGACGGGATTGGCCGCGAAGATGACGACGGTGTCGCCCGGCGCGGCCGCATCCAGACTCAGCGTCAGCGTCACGGTCGCCCCGACCATGACCGTGGCGCTCTCGGCACCGAGGCTCGCGATGGCGGGCGGCGGTGCGACCACCTGGACCTCGGCGCTCCGGCTGGTGTCGTTCACCGGCCCGGCGACGACCGTCGCCGTCCCCGCGGCCAGCCCGGTCACGCCGGCCTCAGCGTCGAGACTCCCGGCGGGCACGGTGACGCCGGCCGGCACCTGGAGGACGTCCGCCGCGCTCGCGGCGAGCGGCACCGCGGTGTCCCCGGGCTGCGTGGCGTTCAGCGTCACGCGACACAGCGCCGTGGCGGTCTGCGTCACGGGCGACGGACAGTCGAGCCGAGCCACCCGCGCCGGCGCCGGCAGAACCTCGATCCCGACGACGGCGCTGCTGCCCGCCAGCCAGACCGCGACGGTGGCAAGCCCCGGGGCCAGCCCGGTCACGTAGACAGCGGCCGCATGCTGGTGTGCCGGCACCACCAGGTGGTCGGCGGGCAGGCTCACCACGGCCGGATCGCTCGTGACGAGTGCCACGGTGGTGTCGGCGGCCTGGCTGGCGTTCAGGGTGACCGTGAGCGCCCCGCGGCTTCCGACCGTAAGCGGCAGGACGGGCGGCAGCAGGCTCACCACCGTTGCGGCCGGCGTCACCACGCTCACCTGGCTCTGGGCGCTGGTGTAGTTGAAGGTGGCCGTGATGGTGGCCTGGCCCGGGCTCACCCCGAAGACCGCGAAGGTCTGCTGGAGCTGCCCTGCCGGGATGATCACGAGGCTCGACGGAGGCAGGCCCACGATGCCCGCATTGCTCGTGGTCAACGTGACCTCGGCGTCGGCCGCGGGGGCCGCGGTGAGCGCGAGCGTCAGCGTCCCCGAGGCGCCCTGCGTGATTTGCAGCGTCCCGGGCCGGAGGCTGGCGATGATCGGGCCGACAGGCGTCACGGTGACGGTGCTGTGGACGCTCGTGTCATTGAGCGCGGCCATGATGCTGGCCGTTCCGGGGATCCTAGGGGTGACCGGGATAACGACACTCTGCGCGCCGGCGGGGACGGTCACGGATGGCGGGACGCTCGCCACCGTCGGGTGGTCGCTCGTCAGGGCGACGGCCGTGTCGGTCGGCTGGACCCGGTTGATCGCGAGCGTGAGGCTTCCTGATCCGCCCATCTCCAGCGGGAGGACCGGCGGCAGCAGACTGGTGAGCGTGGGCAGCGGAGGCTCTGCCACGATGGTGAGACTAACCGCCGGACCGCGGTTGCCTACCCGATCCGTTGCCACCGCCGAAAGCACCATGCTGCGGTCGGGCGCCGTAGGCGCGGGCAAGAGGACCGTGAGGACGTACGGGCGGGCCGTCGCCGTGCCGAGGATCGCCGTGTCGGCGTAGAACTCCACCCGGGCCACGTCCACGTCGGGCGAGACGGCCGTGAGGGTGATGTTCCGCGCCTCGATCGTCCTGGCGCCGGACGGGAGGCTCAGGCTGCTCAGCGTGGGCGGGATGGTGTCGATCGTCGCGAAGCTCCGGCTGGCCGGCGGCGCCAGCGAGTTTCCCGCCCGGTCGCGGACCGTCCCCAGCGTCACGCCGTACTGCGCGTTGGTGGAAAGCGGCTTATTGGGCGTGAAGACCAGCACCGTGTTGTTGAGGATCAGATCCACCCGCCCCGCCACGGCCCCCTCGGGTCCCGTGACGGTGACGGCGTTCTGCGTGACGCTGGCGGGATCGATCGCCTCGGAGAACGTGACCCGCACCACCGCCGACGGATCCACCTGGACGGCGTCCGCCGCGGGCGAGAAGCGCCGTCACCGTCGGGGCGATGTTGTCGAGGGTGGTGAAGCTGGTGACCCGCTCGCCGAGCATGGCATGGCCGACCAGGTCGGTGACGGCGGCCGTCACCTGGACCGTGTACCGCTTCGCGCCGGTGAGCGGCGCGGCCGGCGTGAAGACGACCTCGGTGTCGTTCGCCGCAAAGCTCAGCGTCCCCGCGATCGCCGCGCCGTCCGCCAGCACGCGGACGCTCGCGGACGAGACGGTGCTCCGCAGCACCTTCTCGGAGAACGTCACCCGCACCGCCGACCCCACGGGCACGTCGACGGCCCCATCGACGGGGCTGATCCCCGCGACCGCGATGGCCTGGTCGTCCAGGGTGAGGCTTCCCGCGTCAAACGCCTGGCCGTTGGTGGTGAGGCTCCCGTCCGCCTTCTGGATCCCGCCGCCCACCGGGTCGAGCAGGTCGAGATGGAAGGTGCCGAGCGGGATCCCCTCGAAGAGGAAGCGGCCGTCGGCCTCGGTCCGCGTCGCGGTGGTCAGCCGCGCCGAGGTCAGCGTCACCACGATGTTCCGGGCGAGGGTCACGCCGTCCGGCGCCAGGACCAGCCCGCCCACGGTCCCCGAGGCCTCCAGCACCACGCGCAGGTTCACCGTCGCGCCGTCGCTGCCGATGGCGCCCGTGGCGGCGGCTCCCAGCCCGCCCACGCTCAGGGCCGACAGGCTGAAGCTGCCCACCGGGAACCGGTCGAACCGGAAGGTGCCATCCTGCGCGGTGGCGGTGCCGAGGGTGAGAGGATTCGCGCCGCGCGAGCGCGCGGTGACGGTCACGCCCGCCACCGGGTCCACGCCGTTCGACTCGACCAGCGTCCCGGTGAGGGTGCCGGTCCCGACCATGGTCAGCGTCGCGGTGACGACGTCCCCCTCCCCGCCGATCCGGCCGGTCGCGCCGGCGACGTCGATCCCGGCCGGCTCCCTGGCGTCGAGCCGCAGGTCTCCCACCGGGATGTGCGTGAAAGCATAGCTCCCATCCGCGGCGGCCTGGGTCGACCGCGAGAACGCCGTCCCGGGGCGGGTCAGCGTGATGGCCGCACTCGCCACCGGCGTGGCCCCGTCGGCGCGCCGCACCACCCCCGCCACCGTTCCCGACGGCTCGAGCTGGACCGTAACGGTGACCGTCTCGCCCTCCAGGCTGAGGCTCCCCTTGACGGAGCCCGCCAGCGTGGTGGCGGGGTCGGTCACCTGGATCGTGAAGCCCCCGGCGGAGACGCCGGGGAAGGTGAAGCTGCCGTCGGGTGCGCTCTGGGTGACGGCGGACTGGCTGAACATCCCGGTGGGCGCGATCCGGACGTCGGCCCCCGCGATAGGCGTAGTCCCGTCGCCCGAGAACACGCTCCCCTGCACCGTCCCCAGGCTTACCGCCGAGAAGTCCGCCGTGACGCTCTGGCCGTCCCGGTCCACCCGGGCGCCCGTGGCGCCTCGCCGCCCCGTGGCCGGATCGAACCCCTGCAGGCCATAGGACCCGACGGGGACCGTGGTAAACGAGAATCGCCCCAGGCTGGCGGGGTCGCTCGCGGTGGTGGTGAAGGCGACCGGCGTCCCATTGGCGTCGGTGAGCGTGATCTGCGCGCTCGACACCCCCGCCCCGCCGGGCAGGAGGAACCGGCCTGCGATCGTCCCGGACGGGGGTCAGCGTGATCGTGACCGCCGCCTCGGCCCCGGCTCGCGGCACCGTTCCGGTGGCGAGCCCCTTCAATCCGCTGGCGTCGTGCGCGGTGACGCTGAACGGCCCCTCGGTAATGTTGGCGAAGCGGAACTGGCCGTTCCCGCCGGCCGTCAGGATCCCGCTGGCCTGATCGCGCAGGAAGGTGCCGCCCGAAAGGTCCACCGTCCCGCCGAGGACCGGCGCGCCGTTCGCCTCGCGCACGCTGACCAGGACGCTGCCCCTCCCCAGGATGCGCGGGTTCACCTTCACGTCCTGCCCCGCGGTCACGCTGACATAGGTCTGGCCCTTGAGCCCGGCGACCGGGTCCTCGACGGTCAGCGTGTAGCTGTCCTGCGGCAGGACCGCGGCGAAGGCGTAGTGGCCGGCGTCGTCGGTGGTCACCGTGACCACGGGGAACGTCTGGTTCTCGACCGAGACGCGGATCCCCGCGCCCGTCTCGCTCCCGTCGGTCCCGATCGCCGTCCCGGAGATCGAGCCCACGTTCGCCTTCAGGAGCAGCGGGAAGTCCAGCGTTTGCCCCGCCGCCGACAGCATCCCCGAACCGGATGCGGGGGTGGGCCGCAGGATGCTCCTGGCGGAGACATAGACCGGGCCGATCGGCACGTTGTCGAAGGCGAAGCGGCCCGTCGAGGCATCGCTCACCACGTTGGCAAATAGCTGCACTTGCGGCGCGCCCGTGGGGCCCGGAACCTGGGCCGAGAGTGTGACCGTGGCCGCCACGGGCTGGTTGTTGGAGCCCTGGTCCGTCACCGTCCCCGTCACCCGGCCGGTTCCCCGCGCAAGGACGAAGTCCTTCCGCACGACCTGCCCGTCGGCCACCAGCGATACCGAGGCGGTCACCACGAAGTTCCCCTTGATCGCGGCGAATTGGTAGGTGCCGAGGCCCCAGTTCTCGAACCGGTACTGGCCGCTCGCGTCCATCGCGGCCGGGAAGTAACCCATGGAGTTGGTGATGCGGACGTCGGCGTCCGGGATCGGCGTGATCCCGTCGGTCTCGAAGACCCGCCCCGTGATCGTGCCGACCGCGGGGAGGACGACGGTGACCTGGACCGTCTGGCCGGGCATGAGCACGGCGGCCGTCGCCTGGCCGATGTTCCCGGTCTCGGGATCCTGCGCCCGGACGATGACGCTGCCCATGGGGACATTGCCGATCGTGAACCGGCCGGCCGCATCGGCCGTGGCCAGGCTGGAGCCGGCCACCACCGTGGCGGCGGGCACGGGTGCGCCGCTCGCCTTCAGCACCTGGCCGCCGATGCTGCCGAGACCGCTGAAGACGATGGCGACGGTCCGGCTCTCGCCGGGCGCCAGCGTCAGCGTCGCCCGCCCGCTCTCGCCGGTGGCGGGGTCATAGGCCCGTAGCGCCAGCGTCCCGCTCGGCAGGTTGGCGAACCGGAAGGCGGCCGTGGCATCCGTGGTGACGAACGTCTGGAACGAGGCGCCCGTGGTGGGCGTCGCGTCCAGAACGACCGGGACGCCGGCGATCGGCGTGACGGCGTCCGAGCGGAAGACCTGGCCGCTCACCGTGACGGTGGCCACGGGCGGGAGGATCGTGACGTCGGCCTGGGCGGTGCCGCCGGCCGTGGCCAGCGTCCCGGCCGCGTAGCCCCGGTCCGCGGCGTCGTCATAGGCCGTGAGGGTGAAGCCGCCCACGGGGACCCGGGCGATCCGGTACGCGCCGTCCCCCGCCGTCCGCGTGGCGAAGCGTTCCAGGCTCTGGATGGCCTGCAGGGTGACCACGCCGTTGGGCACGGGGGCTCCGGTCGTGCTCCGCACAGTTCCCGCCACCGTCCCTCGGCCCAGCATGACGAGATCCACGTTCATCCGCTGCCCCGGCTCCGTCAGGGTCGATTTGACGGCCGCGGTGTCCTGCCCGCCGGGTGCGACTGCGGTCAGGGTGAAGGCCGCGCCGCCCAGGACGAAGTCCACCTGGTACCGGCCCTGCGCGTCGGTAGCAAGCTGGGACACGGTCTGGGGCACCGTGAAGCCGAAGTCGTCCTCCGCCTGCTGCTGCACCGTGACCACGGCCCCGGCCAGCGGGCTCCCATCCGCGGCGCGCACGGCCCCCTGCACCACGCCGCCGTCCGCGTCGATGGTGGGCGTGATCGTGCGGGTGACGCTGGCGGGCATGAGCGGGTTCCCGCGGGCGTCGGCGAGCCCGCCGAGCGTCAGCGTGCGGGGGACGAATGGGCCCAGGGAATTCTTCAGGAACAGCACCACCAGCCGGCCGCTGGGCTGGAGCAGGACCTGCGTGATCTGGTTGGCCTCGACCGCATAATGCGACAGGACGGAGGCGCTGGCGGCATCCACCCGCTCGCTGAATAGGATCCCCACCAGCCGGCCGAACTTGTCGGTGAGCTGCGTGGTAAGCCCGTTCTTGTCGCGCTGCGGCGGGAACTGGTTCACGATCTGGACCACGCTCACCACCTCGGGACCCCGATCCGGGATCGCGGCGACGGCCGTCGGCAGGATCGTGCGGTCGGGCCGCCCGTCGCCGTCGTCGTCGATGGCCAGGGCGTACGTGTTCGTCGCGTTCGAAACCAGCGTGAGCGCGAGGACGGACCCGGCCTGGACCGAGATCCCCGCGAAGCGGATCTGCTCCAGCCCCCCGGTCGCGTTCGGGAACACGATGCCGAGGTCGGCACTTCCCGCCTCCGTGGCGACCGCCCGGACCGTGTACTGGGTCGCGTTCAGCCGGGCGACGAGGTCCAGCGTCCCGACGGCCACCCCGCCGGCCTGCAAGACCAGGTGCTCGCCGAAGGCGATGCCGCGGCCTGCGGATCCCTCGGCAGCCAGCGTCCCCAAGCTGTTCCCCGCATCGTCGCTGACCTTAAGGCGCAGGCCGGGGCTTGCGCCTACGGAGAGGTGCGGGTCGTGCGAGGTGAGGCTCCCGGCGAGCGCCTGCTGGGCGTCGAGGAGACCCTGCGTCGCCGCGTCGGCCCCCAGGACGATTCCCGCGGCCGCGGCCAGCTTCGCCCCCTGGCTGGACTGCCGGCGCAGGCTGTCGAAGGCGGCATCGGCGAGCGTGCTGCCGGCAAAGTCGACGAGCAGCTCCTCGACCGAGCGCAGCACCGGCTCCCCGAGCTGGATGCGCAGCCCAGCCTCGGAGAGGCTGGTGGCCATCTGGGTGACGGTGTCCCGGGAAATCCGGGCCACCCCCACGGGGAGCGCCCCCTCGGGCGCGGTCGCCACGCTGTAGGCCTGGCCCAGCAGCCCCATGGCGGCTTCCAGCAGGTCGCTGGGCAGCGTGCCCGCGAAGGTGGGGAGGACCAAGGTGTCGGGGGAGAGCGGGATCCCCAGCTCGCCCACGCCGGCGCACAGGGCAAACCGACCCAGGATCCCCTCGTCGCTCTGGACCGCGGTGGCCGTGACCTGGCCCGTACGCTGCGACTGGAGGGAGAACTTGGCGGTCGCCGACTCGCCGGCCTTGATCGTCGAAAACTCCACACGGCTGTCGGAGAGGAGCTGCGCGCCACTCACGCCGCGGGGATCCAGGCTGATGCTCACCAGGTTGGCGTCCACCTGGGACGTGTTGGTGATGGTGGCGAAGAGGTCGTAGTTCTCGCCCCGGCGGACCACGTTGGGGTGCGAGAGGGTGAGCGAGAAGTTGGGGTTCCTCACCAGGATAGCGCCCCGCGCCCGGCCGGTGATGGGGATGGGACCGCGGGGGAGGCCGACCAGCGTGCCGGCGATGTCGAAGCGGACCTCGTACACGCCCTCCTTCAGCCCCTCCACGCTGAAGTCGGCGTGCCCCGTCATCCCGGGAGTGAGGACGGAGGCGTCGTCCGCCGTTCCGAACTGGCCGTCGGGGCCGGCGGCCTTGACCGGGAGCGTGTGAACATAGCCCTGGCCCTCGATCCGCGCCACGCGAAGCGGATCGTCCCCGGGCGCCTCGTCGGTGCCGGGGGTCTGGTCCTCGCCGGTGGGGAGCTGGATGGTGGCGGCCACGTCCTGGACGACCAGGCTGGAGCCCTCAGGGGCGCCGTTGGTCACGATCAGGAGCGCCTGGAAGAACTGGTGCAGGAAGCCGATGTTGCCCGGGAACACCAGCAGGGCCGGGATCGGGGGCAGCTCCACGGGCTCCTCCCCTTCGAGGGCGGGGAAAACCGGGATGAAGACGATCGGTTTCGCGACCAGGTTGGGGTTGGCCGCACTGGGAAGGTTCAGGGCCGGCGGCTCCGGGGGCAGCCCGCCATCGCCCGTCGAGACCGTCGGGGTCTTCGGGATCACGACGGGGAAATCGATCGTGACCTGGTTGGAAAGCGTGCCCACCGCGGCCGTGAAGTTCAGGACCGTATAGTTCGACTGATCGATGGCGATCCCGCGCTGCTGGATCTCCTCCAGCGAGAGCGGGCGGGTGACGACCTTGGTGACCAGGACATCGTCGATGGCCTCGATGGTGACGACGCTGGGCGAGGCCGCGAGCAGCTCCTCGGTGCCGGAGACCAGACGGAGGTTCTTCAGGGTGTAGGTCCCCTTCAAGGGGAGCGTCGGCAAGGTGAGCGCCGTACCGGCCGGGGCGGAGAGCGTGAGGGGCGTGGCGAAGGCGGGGCCGGATAACTCCCCCTTCACCGTCAGGTTCTGCGGGAGGAGCTTCTGGAGCGAGGCGATCGGGATGGAGGCCTGGGGCACCGTGAGCGTCGTGCTGACCGTGCTGGTCACCCCCTTGGGGACCTGCTGGGTCGGCGGCCCCACCTCGAGTCCCACCCCCACCACCGTGAGGTCAAAGGCCGTGAGGGGTCGGCCGATGGCCGTCGTCGGCACCAGACAGACAAGCAGTCCCGCCAGGAGCCAGACCGCCACCCGTATCCCGCGCGTTCTTCCCGTCAGCCCGTTCCGCATGGCCGTGCGCCTTCAATTCGGGAGCATCATCCCGCCAAGCCGGTATCCGTTATGACGCGTGGGGGCGAAAGCCGGTTCAGGGCACTCTCCAATACGAGATGCTGCTCCGGCGAGAGATCCGGAAAGACCAGACCGCTCTCGTAGCGGAGGGTCGGTGGCACGGCATCCTTTTGCACGGTTCCAATCTCAACAGTCCGCACCACACGTGCGGGCAGGGCGAGCGTTCCGAGACTCTCGGGTAGCTCCAATACACAGGTACAACCGGGCTGCAGCATGTTCGAGTGCTCGATCCTGGCGCCGGTCAACCCAAGGTCGATCACACGGGTCTCCACCATAGCCCGCACCCGCCCCCTCATCTCCACAGGAACAACCACGCGCCTTCCGCATCTCCGCTCCGGTATTTGGCTCGTCATCGCATCACCATCCGAACGCAGAGTACCGTCCGAGACACCTGTCAACCCGCCCTGTTCAATTCACATTCCCCAATCCCACAATTCGCCATTTCGCAATCGCGCAATCCCGCATTCGCGCAATTTCCATTCCCTTACGGCGCGTTCACCGGCACCAGCGTCCAGGTCAGGCCGCCGTCGGTGGTCTTGAGGACGGTGTCGTTGTCCCCGACGGCCCAGCCGGTGGAGCTATCGAGAAACTGGACGGCGTTTAGATCTGCGGTGCTGGGAGTCTGGACCGCCTGCCACGACGCGCAGCCATCGGTGGTCCGAAGGACAACGCCGCCGACGGCCGCCGCCCAGCCTTGGGTGGGGGTCCGGAAGAAGAACCCGCGGATCCCCGGAGTCGCCGGACCGCCCTGACAGGACTGCCAGCTCTGCCCCCCATCCAGGGTGCGCGAGAGGCGGAAGTCGTGGGCATCCAGGAGCCAGCCCACCGACGCCGAGGCGAACTGCAGTTGGATGGGAGCCCGCACTGGCTTGGGCGGCAAGGTCTCCAGGGTCCGCCCTCCATCGCGCGTCCAGGCGAGCATGCCCTTGATCCCCGCCACCCAGCCCTGTTTCGCATCCACGAAGTAAAGCACCCTGAAGTTAACCTCCCCCTGCCGGATCAGGGTCGCCCGCCAAGTGAGGCCCCCATCGCTGGTGCGCAATAGGTGTGTGCCCGTATCGCTCACGCCGAATCCAATCTGGGGGAGACACCATGAGCAGACGGCCCAAGCCGAGAGGAATCCTCGTATAAGGATCTTGCGTCAATGGCTCGATGACCCGCCAGGTCTCTCCGCCATCGGTCGTCCGGTGGAGATAGCTGCTTTCGTAGACAACCCACCCGTGCTGAGCGTCAAGAAACTGCATCTGCCGAGCCGTCCCCCCATCTTTATCCCAGGTACGCTGGACCCTCCAGGCTTGACCGCTGTTCGTGGTGTTCAGGACATCCCCTCCGTACAACCACCCAACCGAAGGTGTGACGAACGTAACTGCGTGGTAGTCGCGCGGCTCTTGGTTCGACTGCGCTTCCACGGACGAGACCCCAAGCAATCCGATGAGAAGGAGCAAGGCAAGCAGAGGGCTAACCCAACGACTTTGAGATAAGCAAAGCAGAGTGGTGCCCCCGGGCACCTGCGTCCTCGGCGCGCGCGGCATCGCGACCCGCGGCAGCGACTGGACGAGAGTCTCAACCCATGGATACGTCTTCACATCTACCCCACCTGACACGCGGCCTCCCAAGAAGTGAAATCGCCCCGCCAGGCAATCACACACTTACGTCGCAAAAGGTGTCCGCCCGTCGGGCGCGCTCGTCAGGGAACTTGGTGCTCTGGGTTCCCCGGGGTCCCCACGCAGTGGGTCCCCTCCCTCCAGCTACCCGAGCGCGCTGCCCGCTCCCGGGGCCGGACTTCCACCGGCAAGTTCCAGAGTATCCACGGCATACTGTCCGGTACCTCTTTCCGGATGAGGGGTCCGCTCTCTCACATTGAGACCGATTCTACTACGTACGTGCGATCGTTCCCCGAGGTATACGTGCTAACCGTGCAGCTATAGCTATACCGGCCACGGATCTTTGCTCTAAGACTATACTGTCCGAACACGAATCCCCGGACACGATAGATGGTGCCGGCCGTCACTTCCACAATCTCTGTCTCGGATTCGTTGGAGAATTCAGCCGAAGACGGATCGTCTAGCCTCATCTTCACCGCCACTTCGCAACCATATCGAATACGGCTCGTGGTGGGGGGGCCGGCACCCCCGCAAGAAGGCAAGATGAAAACACCTATGAGGAGGACTAAGCAGAGAGAAGGTAATCTCATGATCGCCTCCCGGTTCGGGTTTCGATCTGGGACACCATCGGGGCCGCTCATCGCTTCCCCGTCGGCGTCGTCTTCCCGACCCCACCTTTGTTGTTGACCAGGGCAAGCGTCTTCATGGTTTCCCGGCTTTCTCCTTCTGTTGCCTCTCCCGCACTATCTGACTGGCTACCTCTTCCGGGTCCACAAGCACGCCTTTCCGTTTCAACACGGTCAGGAGAGCCACGAGTTCCTCATTCAGCTTGATTGCATTGCCCTTCTCGTCCCACCGAGTCAGCGATGCCTCGTTCTTAGTGACGCTTAACCTAGCAGCTCTCATTCCCATGCTTAAGGACAACGACGACCAGTTTTCGCCCACACCCAGGCCGGCCCGCCTTGTCGCGTTTTCGTCGAACATGACTATCCCTGTCGGGCCCGTGCTGCTATAGCGCTTACTCGGGTCACGCAAGATCAGCGCCACGTCGTTCCCTTTGGTGCCGCCCAACCAGGCGCGAGTGTCGCTGTTCTCATCGCGCAGGGTAAGTCCACTCTGATACATATCCGCGGCCAGTCCGATGCGGGGCTTCTCCTCTTCACTGTACAGGGTCAATTCCGGTCGATCCCTGACCACACCGAGCACCATCCGGCGCTTGCCTTTCTGGTCGGACAGGTGCAGCGACGGCCCATCCGCGACCACGGCCAGTCCGGCGCGGGGTTTACCGGTCCCGTCCCACAGGGCCAGCCCCGGCACACCTTTGTCCATGCCCAGCGAGGCGCGGGGCTTACCGGTCTTGTCGAGCAGACTCAAACCCGGCCCACCCTTCTCCATGCGCAACATAGCACGCTCCTTACCGGTCTCGTCGCGCAGGATAAGTCTCGGCCCGTCCTTCTCCACGACCAGTCCGACCCGGGGGTTACCGATCTCGTCGAGCAGGGACAACACCGGCCCCTTCTCGCCCACGCCCAGCCCAACGCGGTGCTTGCCGTTCTCGTCATACAGGGCCAGCATCGGCCCGTCCTTGGTCATGTTCAGCATGGCGCGGGGCTTGCCACTCTCGTCCTCAAGAATAAACTGAGTCGCCCGGATCACGGTCGGTTCAGTGTTCGCCCCCTGCGCTTGGGCGGTCGGTGTGTTTGTCGCCAATATCCAGGCCAGGGCCACGCCCATGACCCCGAACCCCACGGCGACCAGCAACCAGCGATAACGGCGTTTCTCGGCGGGCAATTCTCGCTCTAGCTTCTCCAGGCGCTTTTCAGTGCTCATGCGTTCGATTCCTTTCAGTTCAGGAATGTGGCAGCCACTGCATGTTGCTGGGATCGTCCCAACCCCCTTGCATACACACTCCTAATTGGGGACGTTGCCAAATAAAACAAGTCAAGCAGATTGGTGCTCCTGGGGACCTGCATCCGCGGGGGGCGCGGCATCGCGACCCGTGGGACCGGCTGCCCGAGATCCTCAACCCGTGGATACGTCTTCACACCCACCCCACCTGGCACGCGGCCCCCCAAGAAGTGAAATCGCCCTGGCGTACGCTGGACATTGCACGTTCCACGTCGAACGTGTAACGCCCACCACCGGCCGCCCGCACATTCGCACAATCCGCAACGCATCCCTACCGCACGTTCACCGTTCAACGCGGAACGTTCACCGCCCCCATTCGCGCATTCCCCAATCGCGCAATTTCCATTCCCTTACGGCGCGTTCACCGGCACCAGCGTCCAGGTCAGGCCGCCGTCGGTGGTCTTGAGGACGGTGTCGTTATCCCCGACAGCCCAGCCGGTGGCGCTGTCAAGAAATTGGACGGCGTTCAGATCGTCTGTGCGAGGGGTCTGGAGGACCTGCCATGACGCGCAGCCATCGGTGGTCCGAAGGACAACGCCGCCGACGGCCGCTGCCCAGCCTTGGGTGGGGGTCTGGAAGCGGAACCCGCGGATCCCCGGAGTCGCCGGGCCCCCTTGACAGGCCTGCCAACTCTGCCCCCCATCCGTGGTGCGCGAGAGGCGGAAGTCGTGGGCGTCCAGGAGCCAGCCCATGGAGGCTGAGGCGAACTGCATCTGGAGCGGGGTCCGCACCGGTGTGGTCGGCAGGGTCTCTAGGGTCCGTCCGCCATCACGCGTCCGGGAGAGCATGCCCTTGATTCCCGCCACCCAGCCCTGCTTCGCATCCACGAAGGACACCTCACTGAAGTTGATCTCCCCCTCCCGGATCAAGGTCGCCCGCCACGTGAGGCCCCCATCGAAGGTGCGCAACAGGTGGGTGCCCATATCACTCACCCCGAATCCATCCTGCGGGGTCACCATGAGCAGACGGCCCAATGCCTCGACAGAGGGGCCCTTCCACTCTCGCCCCAGCGCCCGGGTAACCCGCCAGGTCTGTCCACCATCGATCGTCCGATGGAGAATGCCTCTTTCATAGATGACCCATCCATGCTGAGCATCAAGAAACTGCATCTGCCGAGCCGTCCCGCCTTTCGCTTCC
The DNA here is from genome assembly GCA_963727695.1 of uncultured Methylomirabilota bacterium. Lineage (GTDB taxonomy): Bacteria > Methylomirabilota > Methylomirabilia > Methylomirabilales > 2-02-FULL-66-22 > 2-02-FULL-66-22. The sequence continues at coordinate 16,659 of CAVSHW010000034.1, forward strand.
CAGGTCCGCTGGACCTTCCAGGTCTGGCCGCCGTTCGTCGTGTGCAAGACATCCCGCCATCCAACCACCCAACCGAGGGTGTGACGAACGTAACCTCATGGAAGTCACGTGGCCCGTACCTCGACTGCGCCTCTACAGACGAACTCCCAAGCAGTCCGAGGAGAAGGAGCACGCCAAGCGGAAGGCATGTGAGGCGACTACGAAACAGGTGACGCGTCCGAAGCAATTGACCACTTGAGAGACCATCATCCAGTTGCATCGCATTCGTCCTCCCATCTAGCGTGCGGGGAGACCCTGAAGGTAGAACTTCCCATCGCTCGTAAGGTCATTGATGAGCGGCGGAAGAGGCGCCGGCTGCCCTGGACGATCCAGGATCAGGCGGACGCCTGTCTCCTGCGTGTGACACACGCCACTCAGAACCTCACTTGAGTCCCCTTTGAGGCCCCCTGTGGCACTCTCTCTGTCTACGATGAGATCGGAACTCCCATAAGGGAGCGTCCATCCCATGCGTGTTACCTCTACAAGCGATTCCTGGCAGCCGACACTATCATATGCAATTCCAGCAATCGTGTGGACCGGCACGCCGGTTGGTGTCGAACCCCACAATCGGCCGAGAGCAGAGGTTTCATCTGATAGAGACGACGCAGCAAGATCGGCATACGCGCTCCGATCGCCGTTACCCTGCCATTTGGTTACAACGTTTCGTAGGAAGGCCTCCAATAGCCCTTGCGGCAAAGTGTCGGATAGTGATCTTGGGGCGCAGCCTTGGATCTCTTGATAGGTGTCCGTGCATTTCAGAAACGCCAGAATCCTGTCCGCGAGATCGCTCCCTCGGTAGGGCGTCCCGATGGAGATGACCTGATTGATAGTGCCCGCGCCGTAGTTGGCACCTCGCCGAAAATAGTCCTGCTCAGACCGTGTAATGACCCGAGCCAGTGCTGGAAGCAGGTTTCGGAAAAAGAGCACATCCTTGATATCGGAGACATAGGTCCATGTGGCTAGTCCGCCCATACTGTGTGCGAGGATATCGAAACGAGTGGCGGAGATCTGCGAATCCTCCTTTAGCTCAGTTCGTATGTTATCGAGCGCGAGAGGAATTCTCCTATAAATCATATCTAACCCGTACGTGTTGATATCTTCGTAGCGAACGTCATTCATTAGGGTAAGTCCACGGACTTTCTCAGCGCTCTTCAGGCCTCTGATCAGCCCGTCCCACGTTCCCGGTCCTGAATTATATCCGTGCACTAATATAAGAGGGCGACGCCAGACCTGGACCGCCCGCCCTCCATCCAGAGGATGATCTTCATTGGTCTGCACTGCGACAGTGACTTGCCGACGAGAAGCGCCTGGGCCATCTCCATCCGAGATGAACTTCGTCGGAGGATGGTAGATTGCCACGGCGACCCTCTCGGTCTTCGTGCCGTTCTTAACCTCTTTGATTGGGACTATGACCCGCTGCCGCCCTTGGGCACCACGCACTGCTGAGGCGGACGGCCACTCGGGGTATAATCCCCCGAAGGTAGCAGCCGACCAAGCGTTTCCCTGGGGGGTGGTGACCGTGAGGATGGCCTCCTTGGCTTTAGAATTGTCGGGGATACTGGCACGGACAACGAGGAGGCTGACGCCGTCGGCCTGTGCCCCCCACCATCTCCTTCCCATCCGGCGGAATATCCGTCAGCTCATGAGTGAACCAGAGAGATTGAGCGTTACGATCGTACGATCGGGCCCGAAATCTTGAGCCTCATAGAACTTGATATCAATCGGCGGCTGGACAATCTGTACAACGACCGCGCCACCGGCTGTCGATGCAACCACATATGAGCCAAGCATTGCCAGGCCACCAGTGGCGCTATTGATCTTCGGATTACATCCTCGGCTGACCGGATTGTCCAGCACGGTAATGTCGAAGAGTTCAACACAGCTATCGGTCCCCACAAGCACCAGCCTACGCTCGGAGTCAACAAGAACATTGAAGGCGGACCCACCAATGGAGGCTCTCCCCAGGATCGAGCCGTCTCGGGCGTCAAGGAGGGTGAGCGTCTTACCGGAAGCGATCACTGCGATGTCGGTGGTGCGTTTTGACTGATCTTTAGTGTTCACAATCTCAACGTTCGGCAACACATCGAGGCGAAACGTAGGGTCTGCCGATACAAGATCCCCGTCGATCGCTGGGAGACTATCCAGATACACTCGGTACGTCCCGGCATGGTAGTCACCGACAAGAGCCTGCGCTCCATAGACCTTCAAGTCGAATGGCGTCCGTAATTGCCCGCTCGCATCCCAAACACCCGCCACCATTTGAGGCCGCCCTGGCTCGCAACGAGCATCCGCACTATCCTCTGTAAGACTCGTGCCGATCGGGCCGGCGATGGGGACGGTAATCCCGGGTTCGACCTGGCTCACGCCCACAAGCTCAAGGTCCACCTTCTCCGAGTTGGCTATCACTGCATTCAGATCCACGACCACTAGGCCCTGGAGGAGACTGGCCACGACCGCATAGTGCTCCACGACAATAACCTTCATTGGAACTCCGGTGGTACACCGGGCAATTGAGGCGCTACCGATTTTCCGAGGATGGACTGGATCCGAGACGTCGAAGATCTTGAGGAGCCCACGCACGCCACCCTGGGGCAAACTGATCCATCCTACAGCTACCACTGCGGGTGCTACCACCGGCTGATCTACAGAATTCAGGTAGGCAAAATCTGAGGCCAAGGCGAAAGCCTGATTGGCCGCGTAGGACCCGGTGAAGACTTGGGTGGTCTCGAGTTTGACGGGTTTTGTCGGGTCGCTGAGATCCACTGTAACGAGGCCATCCGTTCGGTCTAGGACAATGCCGTACTTGTCCAGAATGACGACGTCTTTTGCATTGGTGATGGGTACGATTGGACCGGCGAGATCCATGGTTTTGAACTCGGTCTCGATGTCTTGCATCAGGTGGCCCCCGCCAGCGCCTTGAAGGCCGGTCTTTATCACAAGGGTGTAACTCGCTCTGTAGCGGAGCCGGTTCTTGGGCTTAAGCCACACGGTGGATGAGTTCGACGGATCCGTCTGGACGTCCGCATAGATGATCTGGGTAACTCCGGTATCAAGGTTCGTCTCCCGCACGAAGATGAAGTCGGAGGTGGCATTCACGACAGGTTGGCTGAAAGGCACTATGACGTTTGTGCCAATGTCGATCTGAGAGTCTCCTTTGGCAGGGTATATTCCTGCCAACAGCGCTAGAAGAGGTTGTTCCGGGGGGGCCGGAGGTGGGACGTCACCACCTCCCCCAATCCCGCCGCCAGCGACTTGAATCGTCGTCTCGCTGCGGCCGACGTTGCCGCTGGTGTCTTGGGCGGTGGCAACTATGGTGATGACCTCCCATGGAGTTGTGGGGACAAAGCTGGTAGTGGAAGAACTGCTCGCTCCACCGAGAGTGAGTTGGTGCGATGTTCCGTTCTTCGTGAGGGTCAGCGTATCGGCTCGCACCCCGATATCGTCCGTCACCTTCACGGTCACAGTCACGGTATCGCCCAACGCGACGCGGCCGCCCTTCAGGGAGGGGGCATCGACGGCGGAGCTCGACCTTGGGTGGCGTGGTGTCGCGGCCGGCGCCGGCGGAGGGGAGGGCCACGTCGAGGGTGTAGGTGCCGCCACCGGCGGGGACGGTCCAGGCGGGGACGGTGAGGGTAGCGCCGCGAAGGGCGCCGCTCGTGGGGTCGAGGGCCACGAGATTGAATGTTGTCGGCCTAGTCGTGTCTGTCGTGAACAGCTCCAGGGCGTAATTGCCCTTGTCGTCCGTGGTGGCGGCGACCTCGATGCTATCCACCTTCAGGACCGCACCGGCGATGGGCTGAGCGGGGGTGGTCCCGTCGCGCACCACCGTGCCGGTGACCACCGCCGGGTAGGGATTGGTGGGCAAGAGAGCCACGTAGTCCCCGTCCTTCTGGACGCCGGGGAACGGGGGCGAGGCGCTCATGAGCTTGCCGGTCGCCACGCGCAACGTGTCCACGAGGACCGGCGTGAGCTGCCCGTTGATTGACTGGAGCCGGGCCAGGAAGGGCTGGGCGCCGGTGGGAATGGTGACCCCGGATGGGATGGGGAGGCTCACCTTCGTCCCAGTCTTGAAGCTGGCGCCCTGGGTGTCGAGGCGGAGGGCCTCCCAGGAACTGGAGGCCAGTGGGGATGGCTGCCACCACCTGGTCGAGCGTGAGCGGAGTCACCTTGAGGGTGACGGGCTGGCTCACGGCAGAGGGGGCGAGGGTGAGGCTGATGCCCTCGGCCGTGTCGAGCGTGCCGCCCGAGCGAGTCAACACGAACTGCCCGTCGGCACTGCGGTACGGCCCCGGGCTCACCACGGTCTGGTTGCCTGCGCTGTCCTGGATCATGACCAGGAGTTCATCGCCGAGCATGGCGAAGAGCGATGTCGAGAAGCCCCCATTCGCCCCCACCGTGGCCGAGGCCACGGTCCCGCTGCTCACGTTCAGGACCACGATCAGAGTATCCGGCGTTGCCGTCCCCTGCGTGGCCGTCACCGTGACGTTCCCCTGGTCATCAGGGAACGAGACGGTGATGTTGCCGGCAGGCGGCGGGGGCGGCGGGGCGCTGGCCGTCGTAAATTGGCTGGTGAACGGCGCTGGCAGCGCCACCCCGTGGGTGTCCTGGATGGCCTGCGAGGCCACGAGGCTGTAGGTCATCTGGGACGCTAGAGCCTTCGAGGGATAGAGTGTGGCCTCGGTGCCGAGGGGCGAGAGGGTGAGCGTGGCCTCCACCGGGCCGGTGGGGCTGGAGAGGACCAGGTTGCTGGCGGTGAGCGAGGCCTTGGCGATGGCCTGGGAGAAGCTCACGGTGACCGTGCTGTTCACGGGAACGTTCCGTGCGGCGGAGGCAGGTGTCACGCTGACCACGGTGGGTGGGATGACCTGAACCTGGAGGGGCTGGCTGGTCCCGGTGCCGCTGCTGATTGTCATCGCCTGGCTCACGCCCTGCCCCGTGGCCCGGTCGGTTGCCGTGATGGTGGTGGAGCCCGCGGCGACGGCGACGAGGTAGCGGCCGTCGCTCCGGCTCACATCCACCAGGCCGGTGCTGGAGGAGACCAGGATGCCGGCCTTGGCGGCACTCGCGGCATCGGTGATCGTCCCCGCGACGAACCCGACAGGGGTGGTCGCGCGGAGCGCCACATATGTCCCGCCACTCGTGATGCCGGGGAGGCTCACGCCGCTCACCGTTCCCTTGGAGTTGAGGAGCCCCCCGCTCACCTGCCCCACGCCCACCGCCTGGAGCTTCAGGACGCCGTCCACCTCGATCACACGGGTCACCAGGACCTGCGTTTCGCCCGTGATCCCGGCGGGGAGCGGGAACGCCAGTTCCGCCGATAGTATCAACGTCGCGCGGGTGAGGTCCAGCGTGATGGCCTTGAGCACCTGGAAGCCGGCTGGGACCGCGACGCGCAGGTCGCTCTCGGCGAGGGAAGCAAAGGCCACGACCGTCTCGCGCGCCAGCGCCCCGGCTGGGATCGTGAGAATCGTCCCGTCGGCGGCGGTGATGGTCCCGCCCTCGGGCCCGATGATGGTCCCCTGCCCCCCCGTCTCCGGCGTCTGGAGCGCGACATGCACCGTCCCGATCGCCAGGTCCTTCAGGGTGTATTGTTTTGATGGTGTCACCGGGAAGACCGCCGACAGAGTAGGCATTTCGAATTGCGAATTTTGAATTGCGGATTGATGAAGAACGAGTTCCTGGGTGAACGAGGGCGGCGTCACCTCTTCGCCCGTGAGGAGGGTGTACTTCTCGCTGACGACGGCCTGGACCAGCGTGCCGCTGGGGAGCGGCGCGGTCGGGGTCACGGTGACCTGGCCCGTGGCGATGGTTGTGCCGGGCGGGATCGCGGCGGGCGCCACGGCTCCGACGGCGGTGGCGTCCTCGGGGATGGCGGCAGAGGCGACGCCGGCCAGAGGCTGCCCCGCTACTGGCGCAGGCGGGGCCTGCGGCGTGGCATCCGGCAGCAGGAAGGCCACCTGGCCGGTGACGCTGACCGCGGCCTCGATGGCGAGGCCGTCGTTTGTCACCGTGGCGGCGTCGAGTGCGACCCAGCCCTGGGTCGGATCGTATCGCGTCACGGGCACGGCGGTCGCGGCCGGCAGGAGCGCCTGCCAGGTCTCGGGTACCCGGACGCTCAGGGTGCCGGGCGCCGCCAGACCGAGCGAGGCGGGCGCGATGTCGGCGACGAGGATGGGCGTCCAGCCGAGCGGCAGCCGGGCGATCAACCCTTGCGCCGAGACCGGCGTGAGCGTGATGGACGCATCTTCTGTCAATGCGCCCGCCGGGAGGGTAAACCGCAGGGCGTTGGCGCTGTCGGCGGCCGTCCCACCGGATGGGCCGATGAGGCTGATCGCAGTATCCCTCGGGGTGACCCGCGCGTCGGCCGCCGTGCTGAGCAGATCCGACCGAACGGGGACCTTCCGCTCCACGGCCGTGGTGCCGTCCTTCGTGATCCGCACGACCGCGGTGCCGGGGTCCACGCTGAAGGCGTACTGACCGTCGGCGCCGGTGATCTGCGGATCGACCGGCGGTGCCCCCTCGACCGTCACGCTCACCGTCGCCCCCGCGAGCGGCAGGCCCTTGGTGTCGTCCAGGACGAGGCCGCGGAGGAAGCCGGGGCCGACGGCCGCGCCCGTGACCCGCATCGTGGCGAGCTGCGTCGTGGATTGGCCCGCCACGTCCACGGCCCGGGCGGTGACGGTGAGAGTCTCGTTCACCGCCTTGCTGGGCGGGATGGTGAAGCTTGTGCTCACGGGCGAGGTCGTGCCGCTGGCCACCAGCCGGCCGTCCACGAGGAGATCGAGCGTGGCGATCCCAAGGTCATCGCTGGCCTCGGCGGCAAGTGTCACCGCCGTGCCCGCCATCACCTCGCCGGGCACCGTGAGCGCGGTAAGCGTTGGAGGTGTGGTGTCCACTGTGAACGTGATCTGCGCCGTGCCGACGTTCCCCGCAGAATCCGTGGCCTGGGCCGTGAGCGTAACCGGGCCGGCGCTAACCAGAACACCGCTCGCCGTGAAGAGCCCGCCCTGCACGGCGGCGGGCACCCCGTTCACCGTTACCGTGGCGGTGGCGTCGTCCACGCTCCCCGTCACCGTCAGACTCGTCTGACTCAAGATCTGCCCGCTCGTGGGCGTCAGGATCCGGACGACGGGGGCGACGTTGTCGAAGGTGAAGCTCCGGGTGGCGGTCCCCACGTTGCCCGCCGAATCGGTAGCGGTCGCCGTGAGCGTGTTGCGGCCGCGGGTCGGCGTCAGGCTCACGCTGAAGGTGCCTTTGCTCACAGTGGCCGCGCTCCCGTTTACGCTGAGGCTCGTCACCACCTCGCTCACCGTCCCGGTCACGGTCAACGGCGTCGTGTTCAGGGCGGCATCCGTGGAGGGCGCGGTGAACGTGAGGACCGGCGGGAGTGTATCCAGGATGCCGCTCACTGTCGCGGTCCCCAGGTTCTCGGCCGTATTGCGGGCGGTGACCGTGATGGTGTTCGCCCCCTCCCCGAGTACCAGGCTCCGGCTGAATCCCATCCCGGTCAGCGTCACCCCTTGGCCGTTCACGGTGACCTCGGCGATCGTGCCGGCGTCGGTCACCGTCCCGATCACGGTCACCGCCGGCTTGTTGGTCAGGAAGCCGGTGGCGGGCGCGGTGATGGTGATCGTCGGCGCGGTCGTGTCCAGCGTGCCCGCGACCGTCGCCGTGCCCAGGTTCCCCGCCGCGTCGCGGGCTGTGACAGTGATCGTGTTGGGTCCTTCGGCCAGGGCGACGGCGGCGGTAAAGAGATTGCCCACCAGCGCGGCCGCCTGTCCGTTCACCGTCACGCCCGTGAGTGCGCTGGACGCATTCACCGCCCCGGTCACGGTCATTGACGCCTGGTTGGTCAGAAACGCCGGGGTCGGCGCGCTGATCGTAACTGCGGGCGGGACGGTGTTCACCCGCACGGTGACGGCGAGGGCCGGACTCTCATTGCCGGCCTGGTCCCGGGCTTTGATCCGGATCGTGTGCGGGCCGTCCGCGGTCACGTCAAAGCTCGCCGCCGAGACGGCCGCGTAGCTTCCGTAGCCGGTCTCGCTGTCCAGGCTGAAGGCGAATTGGATCTGCTCCGCCGGCGTCACCGCATCCGTGGCGCTGACGCTCAGGGCCAGCGTCCGGCTGTTCGTCGGGTCGGGCGACGCCGCGGCCAGCGTGAGCGTCGGCGGGCGCGTATCCAGCGTGCCGCCGACCGAGGCCGTGCCAGAATTCCCGGCCGCATCGCGAGCCGTCACATTGATAATGTTGGCCTCCTCAGCAAGTATCACGCTTGCAGTAAACGTCGTCCCGGTCAGCACCACCGGCTGACCGTTCACGGTGACCTCCGCGATGCTACCGGCATCCGTCACCGTCCCGCTCACGGGGATGGATGGCTGATTTGTTAGAAACCCCGCAGTGGGTGAGACGATCGTGATCAACGGCGGCGTGGCGTCGCGCACCACTCGGCGAGTCACGCTGGCGGCATTCCCGGCCCGATCGATGGCCGCGACGGTGACGGTGGTCTGAGTGAGGGGCAGGGGAACCTCGACGCTGAACTGTCCTCCGGCCGACAGTGGCGCGGACTGACCATTCACCGACAATGTCGCCGGCGGATACGCATCGAGGAGCGTCCCGGTCACCATGACCGTGCTCCCGGTAACCAGGCCGCCCTCGGCAGGCGACGCGATCACGATCCACGGCGGAACCGTATCGAGCGTCACGCTGCGCGTATCCGTTGCCGTCTTGCCCTGCGCATCCACGACTCGCACCCGGACCTCGTTGGGACCCTCCAGCAGGGCGAAGGTAGTGGCAAAGCCGCCTGCGGGATCGAGGGTGACCGCGGCCTCATTCACGAACACCTGATTCGGCGGGCTTCCCCCGCTCACCCGGCCGCGCACCGGGATGGGGGATCCATTGGTGAGCGCATCGGGCGGAGGCATCTCGACGACCAGCGCGAGCGGCGCGCTCTCCTGGACGGTCGTGATGACGGTGGGCGCCGAGGCGAGGCCTGCGCCCGCCGCGGCAACGGCGAACACCTCGATCCGGTTGGCCTGACCGGGGAGGAGCGGAACGGCTACCCGGAAGCGGCCCTGGGCATCTGTGGGGCCCGTGCCGGTGCCCGCGGGGCCGCGGGCCACGATCATGGCAAGAGGTTCGGCGGTGCCTGTGAGCGTCACGGTGGGCGCACTCGTGGGTGAGGGCGGGATCACCTCGGGCGCGGGCGGCGCGCGGAAGCGGAGGATCCGTCCGCGGTCCGCCTCCACCACCAAGAGGTCGCCTTGTGCCGCTAAGGCCAGACCGGACGCCTCGTCCAGGTGCGTCGCGAACCGCTGCCAGACGCCCTCAGCGCTGACCTTGAACAGGACCCCCCGCTCCCATTCGTCGTCGTCCCCGTCGTCCATGTCGTCGGGCGTGGCGTATTGCCGCCGGGCCGTCAGCCAGACGCTGCCCAGCGCATCGCGGGCGATCGCCAGCGGGCGCCACAGGTGCGGGCCCGGAATGGGGGTCACCGTCCCCGTCAGGGTGATCCGAAACAGGTCCGCATCCCGCCACTCGGGCTCACCTTGCCGCCGCTCGGCTACGACCCAGAGGTTCTCCTCTGAATCCTTTCCGCCCGCCACGATTCCTTCGGGCGCGACCAAGCCCTCGGCCACGACCCGCGCCGCGCCGGTGGCGAGGTCCAGCCGCACCACCACCCCGCGATGCGCCTCTGGCGTCCTCGGGGGACCGGTATCTCGCCACCGGATCGCGGTGATGAAGAGTCCCCCCTCTCGGCCCAGGGCGAGACCCCGCGGGTCGTCCACTCGGTCCAGGACGACTGCTCGGATCCCATCCGGCGCGAGGTGGTGGATGCGGTCTGCGCCCCGCTCCGCGACGAAGAGCGACCCGTCTCTGGCGGCGGCAATCCCGAGCGGATCACGCAGATGGTCGGCATGCAGGCGCGGCGGGCTGCCGTCGACGGGGACGCGGTAGATTCGGCCCGCCTGTGGCGCGGTCACGAGGATCGCCCCGTCCGGTGCCAAGGTGAGATGGCCCAGCGTGGGGAGGTCCGCCGCCACCAGGACGGGCGGTACCAGGGCCTGGATCCGGCGGAGATCCTCGAATCGGACCTGGCGGGCGACGCGCGTGCGGTTTCCCGTTACGTCGATCGCCTCAACCTCGATCTGATTCGGTCCCCGGCGCAGGGACACGTCCGCGGCAAAGGCCCCCGCCCTGACCGGGACCCGGCGGCCCTCGACCCACACCGTGACCGCCCCCTCATCCGTCACCGTGCCGCTCACGGGAATCGTGGGAGCCGTGGCGATGGCCCCTTCGCTCGGCGCGGTCAGGACGAGGACCGGTGGTGTCGTATCCCGGTGGCGGGCCTGGGCGAGGAGGGTTCTAGAGGCGCTTGAGGCGTCATCGGCACGAACGGCAGCCGTCGCAGGGCGGAGCAGGACCGTGGAGAGAAACACCAGCAGCAGGCGCGCGATCCACCAGCCACAGTCCAACATGGGCGGAAGCGTCCGACAGGTGTGGCGTTATCGAAAGTCGGTCGCGGCAGTCTGTGTCCTGGGGTGTTTTTAACCTATAACGCTATGTCTCTCACAGCCGCAAGGGAAAACTTGCGACGATTTCGGACAAAGTTGCGACGATTTCGGACGGCGGGACTCAGCGATCCCTGGAGCGATTGCTGTCCGGCCCGGGAGCGGACCGCTGGGCGCGGAATATCGAAGGGGTGGACCCGAAACTGCGCTTGAACACCCGCGTGAAGCGGAGGCCGCTGGGATACCCGACCTGCAGGGCAATCTGCTCGATGCCAAGCGACGTGGAGCGGAGGAGTTCCGCCGCCCGCTCCAGCCGCACCTCGGCGAGGTAGCGCCGCGGTGTCTTCGCGTAGGTGTCGAAGAAGCGACGGCGCAGATGCCGCTCGCTCAGGCCGACCTGCCGGGCCAGACTCTCCGTGGTGTGGGCGCGGCCGGGCTCCTCTGCGATCAGGTCCCGCGCCCGCTCCACGGGATCGGGCGGCGGATCTGCTGACGCGGTGAGGCGAGCCAGGGCGGCCCGCAGCTCGACCAGGTTCACGGGCTTCTTCAGGTACTCGCTCGCCTTCGCCCGCAGCGCACGGGCGGCCACCGCCTCCGAGCCGTGGCCGGTCAGGACCAGGATCGGCGCCGGGGAGCACGCCCGGAAGCGCTCGACCAGATCCAGACCCTGCTCGCGTCCGAGCACGACGTCAAGGATGATGGCGGCAACCGGGTGGCGTCGCAGGACGGCGCAGGCCTCGTCTCCCGTGGCCGCGGCATGCACCGCATAGGCGCGCCCGAGGGCGGCGCCCAGGGCCTCGCGGATGGAGGCATCGTCGTCCACGACCAGGACGTGCGGAAGCGGGTCACGCATGGCGCGCAGGCACTCCTTTCTCGTTCCCAGCCGACCGGCAGCCCGCACCTCGGGGAGAGGCGGCCAGATTGTGCCCTCTTCCTGCGAAGGTTTCAAGCCCCTGGTCCGGATATGACAACGCGAAAACAGCCGGGTCCCTTGTGACGAGGGTTATGCCTCGGCACTTGCACCCGAGCATCACTATTGACATCTGATGCGTGATGCCATATCATCAGATGCAATCGCTTAGAGACAGACAGAAGGAGCACCAGGATGCGCACCACGCTGAATATCGACGAAGATGTCCTGTTCGCCGCCAAACAACTGGCCCGCGATCAAGGGGTCCCCGTCGGCACTGTCCTCTCGGCCCTCGCGCGACACGCCCTCACCCGATCGGTGACCACGGCGTCGCGCAACGGGCTGCCGCTGTTCCCGGTGCAACCCAACGCGGGGGTCGTGACCCTCGCCCTGGTCAACCAGCTCCGCGATGACCGCCCATGACCACGACCTACCTCCTCGACATCAACCTCTTGCTGGCCCTCAGTGATCCTCAACACGTGCACCATGACGCGGCCCATCGCTGGTTTGCCGACACCGGTCACCGGGCCTGGGCTACCTGTCCCCTCACGGAGAACGGCTTCGTCCGCGTGGCCAGCAATCCCGCCTACCCCAACTGCCCCGGCACCACGCCGGCCGTCATCGCCATCTTGCAGCGACTGTGCAAGAGCAAGGGCCATCACTTCTGGAGTGATGACATTCGCCTCCCCGACGTCCTGGAAGCCCAGGCGCTTCTCACACATGCCCAGATCACGGACGTCTATCTCCTCGGCCTTGCCCTCCACCACGGCGGAAAGCTTGCCACCTTCGACCAGCATATCCCCAGCAACGCCGTCCGGAGGGGAGGGAGCGGCCTCGAGATCATCCTCCCGTAATCCCTTCGGATCATCCGCCCCAGGCCGGGTGCCCCGGCCCTCTCATCCTCTTCGTTTCCAAAGTGCGTCCGGTACATTTCTTCACGCACGACAGAGAACGGCTACTTCGGCGGAGTACCCGGACGATCCTCCACCGCCCCCTTCAGGGCGGGACACGCAATGGGGGCGTTGTCCTCGCCAGCAGTCTGGAAGATCGGAGTCAGGTCGGTGATCTCCCCGTTGGTGTAGACAAACCGATACAGTCCAGGCCCGAGGGCTTTTTCGGATTTCGTGAGTCTTACCATTCCGCCGGGTGCAACCTTCCCGATGATGCCACCAATCCCATTCAATACGTCCGCGGCCTTGCTGTCCACGGTGGAGTCAATGGCAGTAAGGTTCCAGCCATTCTGGAGGGTCGGTTTCATCGTGACCACACCGAAGCCCGGATGGGGAACAATGAGATACTCTTGGTTGAGATCCGGCAGGTAGGTGATGCTCGGGATGCACTGTCCCTTGTCGTTCACGGTGATCCAGAGATAGGGCCACGGTCGGTAGAATCGGAGCCCTTCCGTGTCTGAGGATGTCGCCTTACGGATTTCCAGACGCGCACACCCGAGCATGAGTAGCATCAGAGCACAGAGCAGCACCCTCCTTACCATGGCCAACCTCCTTTCTCGTTATTTACCTGCTGGACCTGCGACAGTCCCATCCTCTACTGGCCCGGACGAGCCGCCTTCACGCGCTGCAATGGGCCAGGATTTGAAATACTCGCCGGCGGTTCCCAACTCCGCTTTGGGTGCGCTAGCGCCTTACTGGCCACCACGCGCCGATCGGATCCGCTGGTCGGCCAGCTTGCTGGCCAGGCCATAATCAACGGGCTGCTAGGGGATCAGAATCCGTTCCACCGCGTCGGCCAGTACTTGGCAGCCGAGGACGATGTCTTCGTCGCGGGTGTTCTCGGTCACCGTGTGGCTCCGGCCGCCGATGGACGGCACGAACAGCATGGCCGCGGGCAGACGCTGGGCCAGGATTTGCGCGTCGTGACCGGCGCCGCTAGCCATGATCCGTGCTGCTTCGCCGCGGCCCTGCGCAGCGGTTGCGATCGCCTGCGCCAGCCGCTCATCCATCTTGACCGGCTCGGCCCGCATAACCAGCGACGTCTCGACGGGCAATCTGCGCGCACGGCTGTGTGTGTCCGCGATGTCCTGCAGCACACCATCGAGCCTATCGAGGAGCTTCACGTCGGTGTCGCGGAACTCCACGCTCATGGTGGCGGCGGCCGGTACAACGTTGGTGACGCCCGGGCTGAACGACATGCTGCCGATGTTCCACGCCGTCTCGGCGCCCGCCTCCGCGGCGAACCGCTGCAGCACCTCGGCCGCGATGCCGATCAGCGTGGCCCCGGCGTCCCGGCGCATGCTCATCGGCGTGGTGCCCGCGTGGTTGGCCTGCCCCTCGACGCTCACGCGGTATCGGTGGATGCCGACGATGGCGGAGACCACGCCGATGCGCTGCTGCGCCGCCTCCAGCCTCGGCCCCTGCTCGATGTGGGCCTCCAGGTAGGCGACGTGGCGGTCACGGTCCAGCCGCGCCGGCGCGCCGAACGACTTCCGCTCCCGGATGACCTCGGCCAGCGCACGGCCGCCCGGCCCCTTCGTGCGTTCCAACTCCTGATCGGTCATGCCCCCGCAAAACGTTCGGCTCCCCAGAAACGCGAGATAGGTCCCCTCTTCGTCCATGAAGGAGACGACATCCACATCGCGCTGGCCCTGTTCCTGCCGGGCGCGGGCGATCTCCAACCCGAACATCACTCCCAAGGCGCCGTCCAGCCACCCGCCCTGGGGAACGGTGTCGGTATGGGAGCCGATCAGGACGGCCGGGCCCGCCCCGGGCACCGCACCGTAGACGTTGCCGTAGGGGTCGATGGAGGCGGCGAGACCCGCCGCCGCCATGCGAGCCCGCAACCACTCGCGGGCGGAGAGGTCGTCGGAGGAGAACGGCAGCCGGGTCACGCCGGTGCTGACCTGTCCGAAGCGGGCTAGGTCGTGAAGATCCGTGAGCAGCCGGGCGCCATCGATGCGTGCCATGATCTTTCTCCCTCAGCGGGGCCTCACGAACTCACCCCTTGGTTCGCCCTCGACCTTGCCGTCGCGCATGACCACGCGGCCCCGGAGCAGGGTCATCACCGGCCATCCGCGCACTGGCCTGCCCCCATTGATTGGTCCACTCCGAGGTTAGTTTCGAGCAGCAATGACCATTGCTACTCTACCAGGGGACCAATTTCCGGGGGCAAGGTCAATGGGACCCACCTCACGGCGCGATCAGCCATCAGCAAACAGCGCTCAGCCGGAGACCAGACTGCTCGGTGCTCGCTCGGGCCGCCCGCTCTCCGGCTGAACGCTGACCGCTGACCGCTGGGATGCTTGTCTACGGCTTCAGGGACATGTTGTACCCTTCGAGCCGCTCGTCGGAGCGGGCCGTCCAGTCGAGCTTCCGGCTCACCCCGTAGTTGTCGATCTGCTGGTAGAGCGAGATCGCAGGGGCGTCCTCCATGAAGATCCTCGTAACCTTGGAATAGATCGCCTGGCGCTTCTTCTGGTCCGTGGTGCTGCGGGCATCATCCAGCAGGGTGTTGAACTCGGGGTTCCAATAATTGGCGAGGAGTTCGCCGGTCTGGAACATGTTCGAAAAAGTATTGTCGGCGTCCCAAGTGGCGTTTCCCCAGCCGATCAGCCAGATGGGAGCGCCGCCGTGCCGGTACGCGATGTTGTTCATGTAGGTCGTCCACTCGTAAACCTTGAGCTGCGTGCGGATCCCGGCTTTGGTGAGCTGGCCCGCCACCGCCTCGGCGACTTCCTTGTCCTTAGGGATATCGGCCGTTCGGCGAATGGAGCACGATGTCGATCCCGTTGGGATAGCCGGCCTCGGCAAGGAGCTTCTTCGCCTTGGCGGGATCAAACGGGAACGGCTTGATCTTCGGGTCGTACCCGAAGTGCTTGGAGGTCAGCGGCGTGGCAATCCGGATCCCTTGCCCCTCCAGCACGTTCTTGATGATCGAATCGACATCCACCGCATAGTTGATCGCCTGCCGGACCTTCGGATTCGCCACGGGGCTCTGGACGGGCTTGGTGCAGTCCCAGGACCCCTGGGCCATTTCGCACTGCACGTTGTAGATCGGCATGAAGATCGTGCGCACGCTGGGTGCGGACGAGATCGTCACCTTGGGGTTATTCTTCATCTCCTTGACGAGGTGCGGCGGCACGTTGGTCGCGATATCCACCTCGCCGGTCTCAGCGCCGACATCCGGGTGGTCTCCTCGGGGATGGGGCGGAAGATCAGGGTCTTGATCTTGGGCGCCCCGTGCCACCACTGCTCGTTCGCCTCGAACTCGATCCGATCGTCCTTGACCCAGGTGACGAACTTATAGGCGCCCGTCCCGACCGGGTTTCGCGCCAGGAACGCCTTGTCGTGCTCCTTGAAGTACTTGGGGGGCACCATAGCGCCCCGGATACACAGGTGGGTGTCCAGCACGGGATATGGCTTCTTGGTGATGATGTGGATTGTGTACTTGTCTATGACCTCCACCCGATCGATGGGCCGGAGGGCTGTCAAGCGCAGATTGTTGGCCGGATTCGCCACCCGCTCCAGGCTGAACTTGGCCGCCTCGGCGTCGAACTCTTCGCCGTTGGTGAACTTCACCCCCTGGCGGAGCTTGAACTCCCAGGTCGTCGGATTAATGATCTTGTAGGAGGTGGCCAGCCACGGCGCGATCTTGAGATCCTTGTCGCGGACGAGCAAGGTATCGTAGATGTTCAAGAGCACGTTGAAGGCCGGTTGCTCTTCGTGGTCGTGAGGATCGAGGGTGCTGGGGTCCACGCCTTGCGCCACGACCACCTTGCCGCTCGGCGCCGCCCAGGCCAGCGGGGCCAGCGCCAGGAGGAGAACGGCGCTCAAGACAAACAGGTTTTGCACTCGCATGCTAGCCCTCCTTGTGTGTCGAGTTGTTCCGGCCTTGGGGACATCGCCCCGTTGTTGTGCCATCGCTGGAGCCTGAGCCGAGGATCCAGGACATCGCGCAGCCAATCCCCCAGCAGGTTGATCCCCAGCACGGTCACCATGATGCAGAGGCCGGGGAGGGGGACCACCACGGGCGTCCGGCGGTGAGGGCACGGGATCCTTGAGCGGGTGAAGGGGCATCGGGGACCTCCTTCGTGCCAGCGGAACAAGGATCAGGAAGTAATTCTGTGGGGTGCACTGGCCGGGATCATACTCCCAACCGGTAGGGCGTGTCTATCGCAAGAGGCGCGATCCGGTGGAACTGGGCGCAGGAAGTGGATTGCTACGCCTCCGAGTACCATACACGACCGTGTCACAAATCCGAGCCGTAAACGACCGCACGGTTGTTTACGGAGGAGACTGTTGTTTACGGGTGATTTCGTGCAGGTAGCAGGATCTGTCCTGGGGCGGTGTCCTGCCAGGCCCAGGGGACGGTTCCGAGGAGGGGGCATGACGAGGAGCATGCCAGCGAGAGATGACAGACAATGCCACCTATTCGGATTCAGTGCACGATCCAGGTAGTACAAACGTCCGCCTCGGCCGCTCTCCCACCTACTTGCCAAATAGAAGCCCGACCAACAGCGTGCTCACGCTGGGGACAAGCGTCATGATGAGGAGGGCGGCGAGCAGCGGGATGTAGAAAGGCACCACGCCGCGGATCACCGTAGCGAGATCGACCCCGGTGACCTTGTTCAGCACGAACAGGACGGCGCCGAAGGGCGGCGTGAGCAGGCCGATCATCAGGTTAAACACCATCACGATCCCGAACTGGACCGGGTCAATACCGACCTGCTTGACGATCGGCATGAAGATGGGCGTCAGAAGCGTCAGGGAGGCAATGGTTTCCAGGAAGCAGCCGACGATCAGAAGGATGACGTTGATAATCATCAGGATGGCCAACGGGTTTTTGCTGATCGCGAGGAGCTTCTCCGCCAGGATGACCGGCAGGCCGGTGCTCACCGCCAGGAAGCCATACACCTGAGCGGTGGCGATAATCAGCATGATCGTGGCGGAGTCCAGCATGGTCGCGCGGCTGATACTCCAGAACATCCGCCAGGTGAATGTGCGATAGGCGAAGCCGAGCGCCAGGGAGTAGAGAGTGGCGATGCCTGCCGCCTCGGTCACCGTGAAGATCCCCGAGACGATACCGCCGACGAGAATCAGGGGCGTGAGGAGCGCCGGCCCGGCCTCACAGAACGATCGACGGAAGGTAGCCCAGGTCGGACGCTCGCCCATCGGGAAATTTCGCCGCAACGCCACCACGTAGACCATCGCCATGAGGCAGATGCCGATGAGGACGCCGGGCAGGATGCCGGCGATCAGGAGTTTCCCGGCCGACACCCCTGCCAGGATGGCGAAGATGACGAGCGGCAGGCTGGGCGGGATGATCGGCCCGATGGTGGCCGCCGCACCGAGCAGCCCCAACGAGAAACCATCCTCGTACCCCGCTTCCCTCATAGCTTTGAGGCCGATGGGACCCAGGCCAGCGGCGTCGGCCGTGGCAACGCCGCTCATGCCCGCCATGATCATGTTCGCGATCACGCAGACATGCGCCAATCCCCCCTTGAATCGCCCCACGAGCTGATTCGCGAAACCGAAGAGGCGCGTCGTGAGCCCGGCCTCGTTCATGATCCGCGCCCCCATAATGAAGAGAGGGACACAGAGCAGGACGAAGCTATCGAGGCCGCGGAACATCCGGCTGATGATGATGTCGGGATTCACCCCCGGCCCCACGCCCAGCAACATGAGCACCAGCGAGGTGAGCCCCAGCCCGAATGCCACAGGAATGCCGGAGATGAAGAAGAACACCAGCAGCCCGATGAACAGGCTCAGCATCACGATCTCGTTCATGCGTCCGGCCCTTCCGGTGCTGGTTCCCGTTGCCTGAGCGCCACGATGCTTCCTGCCAGGCGTCGGGAAAGGTAGTAGAGGTGCAGGAGCAGACAGCCGAACAGCGCGAGGTAGATGTGGCCGATGGAGACGAGCGTCGAGCTGAAGCCGACCGGCACGTGCAGCATCTGGAGCCCCATCCGCCACGCCCCGAGGGTAGTGATAGCCACGAAGGCGATCATCAGGAGATCGCCGATAAGATCGAAGACCAGCCGGGCCCGTGCGGGGAGTCGCTTCGCGAAGGCGGCGATCTGGATGTGTTCGCCGGTTCGGAGGGCGATGGCGGACCCCAGGAACGAGGTGAGAATAAAGAAGTAGCGGGCCAGTTCCTCGGTCCAGCTCAGCGTCCGGGAGACCTGACGCGACAGGATCTGGACCGTGAGGAGCACCAGCACGAGGACAAAGATGGCGGTGGACACCTCGACAAGCCATCGGTCGAATGTCGCCTGGGCACGGCGCCAGGTACCGGAAGGATGGCCCATGCTTTGTATCTCTTTCCCGCGCGCGCCCAGGCCGGAGCTGCCGGCGGCGGCTCCGCCGGGATGCGCCAGGCCGCGCACTAGAGCTTTAACAGGTCCGCGTAGGTGGTCACGTTCCACTTCGTCCTAAACAGCTCGTCGATCTTGTCCCGGATCTTGGCGGCGAATTGCGACTTGTCCACCGGCGTGATGAGCTTCATCTTCTTCTCGGTGACCATCCGGTTGATCAACTCACCTTCCCGCTTCTTGCTGAGATCTGAGGCCCAGTCGGATGCTTCGGTGGCGGCGCCCCGGATGACCTCCTGGGTCTTCGGGTTCTGCTTCCGCAGGAAGTCGGTGTTGATCGTGAGGAGCCCCATGGTGGGCACGTGGTTTGTGATGGAGAGGTACTCCTGGACCTCGTAGAGCGCGAAGGACCAGAGCTGGTCCGCCGGCCCTTCGCTCGCGCCCACCACCCCCGTGCTGAGGGAAATGTACAGGTCGTTCAGCGGAATCGGTACGGGCTCGGCGCCGAACTGCTTGAAGATCGCAACCCAGGTATCAATCACTGGAATGCGCAGCTTCAGGCCCTTGAAGTCGTCAGGGGTGCGGATCGGCGTCTTCTTCGACATGAAGATGCGGTTGCCGCGATAGTATGGCTTATAGATTTCGATCTTGCCCTTCTCCAAGATCCGTTGGCGCATCTTGTCGCCGAGCGGGCTATTCCAGAAGCGGAAGTAGTGGTCGCTGTCTTTCATGATGTAAGGCGCCTCGCAGAAGAAGTACTCGGGCGCGTACATGTAGATCAGTTGGGCGTCCGAGGCGGCCATCTGGATGGCTTGCGAGGTAACAGCCTCGTTGATGGCCTCGGAGTTGCCTACGCTGCCACCCGGCAGTACGCTAACCTTGACCACTCCATCGGTCTTGCGCTCCAGAAGCTCCTTGAACTTGCGCGCCGCCTTGACCACGATGCTCTCTTCGTCGTAGGCGCTTGCGATCTTGATCTCCGTTCGATTGTATGGAGACGCTTCTCCAGCCCAGGCGGTGCCGGAGGCACTACCCGCCAAGATACACAGTACGCTGACGCCCAACAACCTCGGTAACATGACCGCGCCTCCCTTCCATGTCCGGCTCCGGCTCGGCGACGTAGCGCCTGCCGTCCGAAGCGCGTGGAGAGTCCGTACCACCCAGCAACCAACCAAGCGGTTGCCTCACCCCCTTTCCGGTGTGACGAGACCGACGGGAGCATCGTGAAGCCGCATTGTCCGGACGGTCTCCCGCGCCACGATGATCTCCTCGTTCGTTGGCACGACTAGCACCGTCACCGCCACCTTTGGCGTCGAGATCGCCCCTTCCTGTCCTCGGGACCGGTCCCACCCGATCTGTGCGAAGCCCAGAGGACAACGGGCAGGATCAGCATGGCGATGCGCTTCATGGGGATCCCCTTTCCAGGGGGTCCTGTTTCGGCCTCGTGCCGTGGGAGAAATCTCTGGCGCATCAATGCCGAGGGGGCGGGGGCGGAGCGTGGTGCCGTCAGCGAACGTAGCAGCGATCGAGTCGTCATCAGCGATCTGTTGGCCGGTGACCACGAGAGATCGCGGGGATGCAGCGGGGGCAGGACCAGAGAAGCCGACGGCGACTCCCGGCAAGATGCAGACAAGAAGACTCGGGCACCTCACCATTGCCCCCCCTTTCATCGAAACAGGCGAATATGCGGGTATCACGAAGCGAGAAAGAAAGCAAGAGGGGAACAAAGACTCTGCCTCCTCAGGGGCGATTATCATATTTCCCCCCGGCCCTATAGAGGGAGGGGCGGGGGTGAAATTCGGAGGCAGCAGGGAGACTAGAGACCAAGTTGACGAGCGGCGATTTTCAGATTACCGCCCCGCATCTATAGGGGCCGGGCGGGAATCAAACAGTCAAGGGAGGGGGGATGGGTTCAGGGCTTCTACGGGCAACGTGGGAGGCTGCCTACGCTGCCGTAATCAGTCTCCACCGTCTACCAGCAGGGGAATCGATGTTGTGCTCAAGCAAGCTTCGGCCCTCCTGGCAATCCAATCGAGAGTAATTTCCTCCAAGCCCAAGGAAACCACCCGGCTTCGTCTTGACCGTCAGGCTCCCATCGACGCCCACCAGAATCCACCCGACGGCCCGCTGGATCACCTCGCGGACCTTTCCGTTCAGACCGCTGCGAAGTCAATCAGCTATTCCGTGGCACACCTGCCTTGGACATCGACACCGTTGAGGCTGAAGTTGTATTCCTGATCCGCAGCGCCGGACAGTGGCCAATGTATCAGACGGAGATCCACTTTCACCCGTCAACCCAGGTGCATAGAGACATCGCGGCCAGAATCATCTCGCGATACGCGTCGAGCCCCAACAAACAACGCGATACATCGGCACATCGTTGCAGGAATCATGATGACGGGCCCTTTATCTTTGCCACAGGAAAATGTGTTCGCGGAAGTCACCATCGCTAAACCGAACACGGCGCGTTATTCTGTCCCCCTCGTCAGCGAGTATGAAGGTGATCTCCACAGACCAGACCGGCGCGATCTGCTGCACCGGCCGTGGGAGTGGGTACGTGGACGCCCGGCCCCGGATCTCGAAGCGACCGTTGCCACCTAGTTCCTGATAACCTCGATCCTTGCGCATAATCATTCCGAGCACGAGAACCCTACCCTTCACGTCAATTACTGATGTGTAGGAATTGTCGTAGGACTCCTCGCACGTATACCTCCTGCCATCAATCTTTTTCAATAAGGCTTCGAAGGGGTTCGGCGGCGGCGCAGGGGCGGGCTGGGGAGCCGACGCCCCCTGGATCTGGGCCTGAGCCGCGGTTGCCGTTTGCTTGAGGGCCTTGAGCTTGTAGATCTCGTCTTGCGCATCCCGGGCGTCGGCTGGCTGCGCCAACAGATAGACGCCCAGACTCCAGATCGCATCGTCGTAACGAGCCACCGCCTTCTGGGCGATCGCCAGCTTCTTGTAGGCATCCGCCCACCACGGTGCGACGAACAGCGCCGCCTTGTACTGCTCGATGGCGCGCTCGTAGCCGCTAGTGTCCTTCGCCATTTCCACGAAGGTCGCGGCCATCACGTAGTGCTCGCGCGCGGCCTCCGGGATCGCCGGGGCCGGGCTCATGTTTTGCGCTAGCTTGATGATCCGCTCGCGGAGGGCAATATCATTCGGGGTCCTCTGGAGATCGGCGACATACTGGTTCAGTGTCTCTTGAGGAGTGGGGGACTGGGCATCGGCGGGAATGGAAGCAAGAAATGCTGCAACAATCATCAGGGTGCATACGGGCGAGATTGCATATCTCATGATGAAGACCCCTTATCTCTGCCAGAGATAGATTAATTCACGCAAATCGCCATCGTTAAACCGGGTTCGCATACTTATACTCTCGCCGTCTTCGCTGATGGTGAAAGTCGACTCCACCCCCCAGGCCGGCACGGAAACATTCGTTCGTGCCAGCGGGTAAGTGGATATGCGACCCCGGATCTCGAAGCGGGCACTCGGCCCCTCAGCTTCGTGATAGCCTGCACCCTGATGTTGAGCCCCGATGCTGCCAGGCAAAAAGATATATCCTAATACGAACACCTTGCCCCTAACATCTATTGCCAACTTGACTTCGTCTGCGGGACACGTATACCTTCTCCCGTCAATCTTCTTGAGCAAGGCTTCGAAGGGGCTCGGCGGGGGCGCGGGAGCGGCTTGGGGAGTCGGCGCTTCCCTCGCCATCGCAGCCAGTTTCTTCTTTGCCCCGATTTCGTAGATCTTGTCCTGGGCCTTCCGGGCTTCCCCTTCGCCCGGACTCGTGGCGATGTAGAGTTTCAGGGCAGCCACCGCGTCATCAAACTGATTCGCAACGTCGAGGGCAACAGCATAATTGTTGTATGCCTCCGCCCACCAAGGCGCAATGAGGAGGCACTGGCGAAACGCCTCGATGGCCAGGCCGTACCCTCCCTGCTCCTTCGCGGCCTTGAGCAGAGCGTTGCCCTCGATGAAATACCGGCGCGCCTCTTCCGGGATCGCGGGGGCCGGGGTCATCGTCTGTAGATGCTTGATGATCTTCTCGCGCAGAACATAGTCATTGGGGTTCTTTTGCAAATCGGTGACGTACTGGTTCAGCGTATCTTCGGGACTGGCCGCCTTTGCGCGCACATTGGACATCAGCGCGCCGATGAGCACAAGGAACGAGAACACTATCACAGCGCTTGTTTGCTTCATGCGGGGTTCCTCCTTATCGTTTCCAGAGGTAGATCACATCCATTGCATGGTACCTGCTATTACTGTACTCAGTATGTTCAATTATGCTATCGCCGTTTTCACTGATGGTATATGTTATTTCCATGCCTATGGCACCAACAAGGGTCTTGTCGTGAAGGGTAGTCTGCCACCCCCTGATTTCAAAGCGCTGCCTTTCTACTTCTACTCTTCTATTGAAAGTAAAAGCTCCTTTTACGAACACCTTACCTCTCACATCTAGATACATTCCCTCATTGTAAAATGGGTTCTTGGCGGTATACCGCCTCCCGTCAATCTTCCTGAGCAAGTCTTCAAATGTATTTTGTTTTGTTTCCGCTATCGCCGCAGGGCTTGAGTCCTTTGCCGCCTTTTCCTGACGGTACTCGATCTCGTAGATCAGCGTCTTGACCGCCTTGGCATCGGAGGCCTCGGGGGCAGCGAGGAGGTAAAGCTTGAGGCTCTGCATCGCTTCTCTGTACTTCCCGGCCTTGTCTTGAGTGATCCCGAGGTTGTAATAGGCGGCCGGTAACCACGGGGCGGCCAAAGACGCCTTCTCGAACTCCCTGGCGGCATCTTGAAAATCCGCTTCGGTCTTCGCGCCCTTCACCGCCGCCGCACCGCGCGCCATAAAGCGCTCCGCCTCCTCCGGGATTGCTGGGGCCGGGGTCATCGTCTGGACGTAGCGGATGATCTTCTCGCGCAGCGCGGTGTCATTGGGGGTCTTCTGGAGGTCGGCGACGTATTGTATCAGCGCCTCCTGTTGTGTTGGCGATTGGGCCTGCGAGAGAGAGGGCGGGCACTGAACGGTCATGACGATCAGTGCCAGAACCACTGCTGCTTTTCGCACCATGACTCGCTCCTTGTCACGGATTCGTGTGTGCCGTGGCGCCGCCCTCCCGATCATTGCGGCCGGGGCGCCACACTGGAAGAGCCGGGATGTGCAGGAGCCAATGTGCTCCCAGCCGGGTACGTCGTCGTGGCCCCCGGTGCCACACTGGAAAAGTCTGGGTTTTCGGGCTTCAGATGGCGCGCCCGCCACAGCATTGACTTGACATAGAGATCGTCGGGAACGAGACGCGCAGCGGTTTCCAAAGCATAGATCTCGTTCCGGAATTCTCCCCGTGACTCAAAGATCAGCGCATTACCGACAAGCTGGCAGGCGACCTTCTTCCCCGGTTCGGCACCCGTGTACTGCGAGCCCAGCCCCACCATCAGGCGCGCCCAGGGACCAATCGTGCTGCTTGCGGGATCGATCTTCTGGGCGCGCTCAACGGAGTCGCCGGCCGTTCTCACATCTCCCATCATCAGCGCGGCGATGCCGTGGTAGAGCGACTGCATGGCCCGCGCCTGGTCTTCCTGTTCCTTTCGTTGCCGTCCCTTTAGGATGTCTTGCGCCAACAACAAGGCGTTATGCACCAGCGGATCGTTGGCCCGCTGCGCCTGCGCCGCCTCGAAGGACGCAATCGCGTCCATGGCGTCTTTGACACTGAACGTGCGTCGCATCAGGGCCTCGAACCCCTTGTTATAGTTAGGGTTCTTAAACGTCGCTGGATCAATTTGCGCCGGGAACACGCGCTGTTGTCCGCGCACCACGTGTGGATCGAGGCTAATGGGCTTGTCCGGGTCCAGGCCCAGGCAGCGGAGATCGACCACGGCGGATCCCAGGTTTCCCCATTGGCAGTCCGGGTTTTTCGCCGCCTGCGCGCCAGTCGAGCTGGGGACATCCTTAAGGCCAAGGCCGCCGGTGCCCGTGTCGCCGAGGCCCTTGAGCCCAGGGTTGTCGTCGGTCTCGACGCCCTTCAGGCCGAGCTCGCCCGCTATGCCCTTCATGTCACGCAGGGCCTCCTGCTTGTTCCGCTCGAACTCTGCTTGCCGGCGCTGGGCCTCCTCGGCCTCCTGCCGCTGGCGCTCTTCCTCCTGCCGCCGCAGCTCTTCTTCCTGGCGCTGGCGTTCGGCCTCGGCGGCAGCTGCTGCTGCAGCGTCGTCGTTTACAGAAGGGTAGCCCGAGGAACCGCCCGATGATCCTCCTGTCCAACCACAGGCACGTTTGCAGTCGTTTTCGCCGCAAGGCGCACGCAGCACTTTCCCGCAGTAGCAATGACAAGCAGCAACCTGCCCAGAGCCTTGCGCTACTGCCGTGGAGCTCAACGCCAGCACGGCAAATCCGAGAAGAATAGCCGGTAGCAGACATCTCTTCATGATTGCCTCCAAGCGCGAAGAGCGCCTCTCCGGGCCTACTTCTTTTCCTGGTACAGCGTAACGCTGGTCGGCGTCAGACCCATGGCGTTGACGTTCGGGTCCAGCGCCGCGTTCACCACGCTCACGTCGAAGTGCAGAATCTTCACGTCCACACCACCTTGATACACCTCCCCTGCTTTGTCAGCCACGAGCCCGGAAGCTCTAAGCGCCCGACCGCGGTAAAGCAAGGCTAATGGAACAGTGACGCTGGCACCCGTGGCTGGATACTTCACTGTCACGGTTGCATTTGGTGGATTGGTAACGATTACGCCGTAATGAAATCCGCAAGCGTCGAAAGAATCCTGAGCGCCGAACATAAAGCGACTCCAGCCTTGATGGCAGGACTTCTCCGTCTCGTCCCAGACGGCAATCTGGTCGCCGGAGTAGGCGCCATTGTTCGTTTGTGCATTTAGCATAATCACGAGAATGCGGCCATTCGGCATGCGAAACACATTAGCCTGAAATGGGTCTTCCTCAGGAAGCCAATAGGTATACAGAGTCATAACTCCGTAACGCCCCTCCGGTTTCCACCATGCAGGAGCGTCAGCCCATCGCAAACGCGTCGCGCCGCCGCTGACATACTTCACAGCCAGCATACTCTCGTTCTGCTGCGTCTTTTGAGCGGAGGCTTCTTTCTCTTTCTGTATCACGGAAAATTTATCGCGGGCATCGCGTGCTTCAGCCTCCGAGGGCTTCAGCTCAAGGTAGTAGTTGAGCTGCTTTAGAGCTTCATCATACTCTCCACTTAGTTCCAGGGCACGCGACAGGTTGTAGTAGGCGTTGCCCCACCATGGAGCAAACAACACTGCCGTGCGCAGCAGGTTGATGGGTTCTCGCAATTGCTGAGGACTGCTCGACTGCTTGATGAGCGCCGAAGCCTGAAGGAAAGGCTGGCGAGCTTGCTCGGGAATGGGAGGTAAGGTTGAAAGGCCGGCCGCAAGTTCGACCACCTTCTTGCGCTTGACGTCATTTGATGGATCCAGCCTCAACTCACTAAGAGCCTGGCCAAAGTCTGCCGCAAGGTCTGCTGCGCATTGCCTTGCTGAGCCCCTCGGGAACCCTCTCTGCTGAGCTTGCTGCAGAAGCTGAACGACCTGAGTATCGTTTGCAAGATTCTGTTTCCTCGTTGAGGTGGGCACCCCTCCACATAAGTAATCGGGGTCGTTCGGGCATTCTCGTAAATGCCTTTCCTCCTCTTTGCGGTTGTAATCAGGAAAGTTCAGTGCGCCGAAGCTGCTGTTGTTTTTCGTCTCGATGTTGGCGCCGTTGTCTAGCAGCAGCTTCACCACTTCGGGTTTAGCGTATCGGGCCGCGCTGAAGAGCGCTGTTTCGCCGTCGTTGTCCCTCGCCTCGATACTGGCACACTTGTCCAGCAACAGCTTCACTGCTTCCGCCTTGCCGTTGCCTGCCGCCGCGATAAGGGCCGTCGAGCCATCTCTGCTCCTGGCTTCAATATTGGCTCCTTTGTCGAGAAGATCTTGAATTTTTGCCGTATCGCCATTGAAGGCGGCGTTAAGCAGATCCCGATCCAGGCTGCTTGAATCGGCCCGGCCTGCTGCCGGATCGCTCGAAGAACCGCTCGACAAAGGAATTGTCGAGCTACAGGCGCGCTTACAGGCGTCATCGCTGCAAGGTGGCGGGAGCACCTTCCCGCAAGAGCAGCCACAGGAAGCAATTTGCGCCAAAACCTGCACACTCGACATCACTGCTAACCCAACAAAAATAGCCACCAGCAGAATCTTCTTCATGATTGCCTCCAAGCACAAAGAGCGCCTCTCCGCGCCCACTTCTTTTCCTGGTACAGCATGACGCTGGTCGGCGTCAGACCCATGGCGTTGACGTTCGAGTCCAGCGCCCTCTACCTCGGGCTGAGCGGATGGGACCTGGAGCGGGTTATCGCGGATATTCTCCCCACCCCAAGCGGGGGAAAGAAAAACGCCGACTCTGGGAGGAGAGTCGGCGTGTGCGTCGCTCCTGGCTTCGTCTTGCCGTTCCTGGGCCTGCGAGGCGCGATCCGGGGTCGAGTTCGGCAAGCAGATCCCCATGGCCTCCGGACCTCCGTGCGATCCGCCCTGGCTGTAACGGGGCTTATACCATGCGGCGTGGAGGACACCCGTTAAGGTGTGACAGGCCGGGTCGAGGGCTTCCGCGTGGAAGACTTCGTCGAGGAGGCCCAGGACGGCCCGGCTCCGAGCAGCCAGAGGCGGGGAGATAGAATCCTTGAACGGGTGAAGGAGCACTGGCGATCTCCTTCGGACTGCTGGAATAAGGATCAGCATCGGCATCGGTACGAGGAGTTGAGCGGGATCATACCCCCAACCGGGAGGCCATGTCCACATTGGGCATAGGAAGACTAGAGACCGGGTTGACGAGCGGCGAGCATTTGGATTACCGCCCCGTACCTATAGGGGCCGGGGCGAAATTTGATTCAGTGGGGGGGGCGGCGAGCCGCTATAAACATCCGTCCCTCTGAAAACGGGTATAAACAACCCATCCATTGAGTATTATCGGTCTGAGCGAGTCCTACGATTTTCCTCCGTGGTCCGAGCCCCGATCCACAGATCCTGGTTCTCTTTGCGCTCTTGGCGCGCTTTGCGGTAATATGTTTGGGCTCGGGGGTCGAGCGAACCTGCGGCCGGCGTGGAACCTTTTCGACGAGGAGACCATGAACCTACAGAATGCAGTGGCCATTGTCACGGGCGGAACCGGGGGACTGGGGCGGCGGATTTGCCATGCGCTGGCCGTCAAGGGGGTGCGTCTCGCGGTCGGCTACGCCCAGCGCCAGGCGGAGGGCGAGGCGGTCGCCGGCGAGATGCGGCGGCTCGGCGCTCAGGCTGTTGCCGTGGGGGTGGACGTCACGCAGCCGGCGTCCGTCCAAAGCCTCGTGGATCGGACCCTCCGGGAATTCGGGCGCATCGACATCCTGGTGAACGATGCGGCCTACAACAAATGGATCCCGTTTGCGCAGTTGCAGGACTTGCAGATGGAGGACTGGACGAAGATTCTGGAGGTGAACCTGACCGGACCCTTTGTCTGCAGCAAAGCGGTGGCGCCGATCATGAAGCGGCAGGGGCGCGGGCGGATCATCAACGTGTCCTCGCTGGCCGGCCTGAGCCCGACGGGGTCGTCGATCCCTTACGCCGTCTCCAAGGCGGCCCTGATCCACCTCACGCGGTGTCTGGCCGTGGCGCTGGCGCCGGAGGTCCTCGTCAACTGCGTCGCCCCGGGATTCATGGAGGGAACGCGGATGAGCGAGAACCTGGCCCCCGAGTACCAGCAGAAGGCGCGGCAGAACTCTCTCCTCCAGCGCGCCGCGGACAAGGACGATGTGGCGGAGATGGTGGCGGAATTCTGCCGGACGGAGAGCATCACCGGGCAGACCCTCGTCGTGGACGCGGGCCGCGTGTTCCACTGAGCCCAACCATTTGACCGCAAAGCTCGCCTGTCTGCGTCCTTGCGTCAACGAGTGCGGAACGCACAGGCAGGCAAAGAGCGCAAAGTGAGCCGGGCTTTGTTGCAGAACCGGCCGGATTGAGAGCGTTGTCTCCAGACGGGCGGGACGAGGCGCGTTCTCCGCTACCCGGCGGATTCCCCGATCCGGGCCAGCCGCGACCGGATCTCCTCGGTTGTCAGGGCGTTTCGTCCCACGGGCCGGCGGGCCGAGACGAGCTTCCCCGCCGACTCCTGCGCCAGCCTCCTTTCGATCAAGGCTTTGCGACGAAGCTGAGTGTAAAGGAAATGCATGGCGACGGCCTTCGGAGGCGGTGTGCCGTACGGAGACGGCGTACTGTCGGGACCATCATCGGCCCGCCGCATGAACGGGGCGTGCCTGGGATCGCTCATCGCCTGGGCGTCTCCTCTGACGGTGAGATCCTGGTTTGCTTGCGCCCAGATGGTCTCCCAGGCCGCCAGATATGTATCCCACCGATCGGCCTTGTCGAGCATCGAAAGGATGCTGCGGTACAGCAGGACCTGGTTCGCCTGATACCCCCGCGGGCTGAGCCGTGCCCGGTGCTGCCGCGTGGCCTGCAGGAGGCGAAATCCCACCTCCAGGCCATCCTCATAGGCTTGCGACCCGTCAATCTCTTGCCAGAGGGCCTTCCAGGTCGCGCTCTCCATGGTGACGCGATAGCTCTCCCAGTCGAGCGGGTCGGCTGCGGGGTGAGAGAGGAGCTGGGTGAGCCAGTCCTGAATGTTCATGGAGTCCTTTGAGCTTTCGCCGATCAGCGCGGAAGACGACCAGGGCGGGTCTATCGTGCTAGCCGCAAGGGCATGCCAAGATGCTGGGCGGGACGTGAGGGGCGGCCCAACGCCGGGATGCAGTGCGTCTTCTGCTTGGAACTCCTGCGCTCCGCAACAACCCGATCCGGTGACCCGTTGGGGTCACTGCGGAGCGCAGAAGATGGCCAAAGCCTGTCGCGCGTCTAGTAGCGGGACCGCCCGCCGCCGCCGCCGCGCCCGCCGCCGCCAAACCCGCCGCCGCGCGGCGCCTGCTCGCGAGCCTCGTTCACGGTCAACGCCCGGCCGCCGACTTCCCGGCCGTTCAGCGCATCGATGGCCGGCTGGACATCCGCCTGGTTCGCCATCTCGACGAAGGCGAACCCGCGCGGGCGCCCTGTCTCCCGATCCGTGATCATCTTCACCTCGGTCACCTCGCGGCCTCCCTCCGTGAAGAGCGCGCGCAACTGTGCCTCGTCCACGTCAAACGGCAGATTCCCCACGTACAATCTCGTCCCCATGATCCTCGACTCCTTCCGCCCCGCGGCTGCGGGGCACTGTCCATCAAAGCGGTTTTCCACAGTGTCTCCTGGGTTGCGAAGCCGCTCCTCCGCCACCCGGGCCGAGCCCCCCTTCACCGCATGCGCAGTCAGAACCCATTCTGTTGGGGAGCCCCTCTCGTGCTAGTTGCCGGAGGCGACGACCTTCATGTTTGCCGCCCGCGGTCCCTTGTCCCCCTTCTCGACATCGTACTCGACGGCTTGCCCTTCCGCCAGGGTGTCAAAGCCTTCCCCCTGAAGCGCGGACCGGTGAAAGAAGAGCTCGGCGCCATCGGATCCCAGAATGAAGCCAAAACCACGCTCCCTGACCAGTTTCTTGATCTTGCCTGTCGCCATCGTCCCTACTCCTCTCCGGACGTTCGTCCGGAACCTGTTACGTTTCCTTGCCGCAAAGCCCGTTCGCTCCGATCCGTCGGGCCGTCCGCTTGCCTCCCCGCTCTCCTCACTTCCCGCGCTCCTGCCGCACAGGTCCGCTCAGCTTCCGCGGGATTGCCGATGGAGGGACCCTGCGTTCCGCCTCTTCGTTTCTCCCTTTGCGCGCCAAGCTTCGAATCCGGCGGACCGCCTGCGCCTGGGCCGCGACGTTGGCGAGGATGATCCGATCGCCATCCCGCTTCAGCCCCTCCTCGATGAGGGCCCGCAGCACGATCTGCAGGCTCACCGGGAGTTTGAATATGGTCGTCGCCTTTCCCGCCAAGACCCGCGCCCGGTCGAGGACATCCTGGGGGAGAATGAGCAAGACTCTCGACTCATTCTCGAACATTGCACCATCTCCCCTGTCTACCGGCAGAACCGCCTCGCCTGAGGTGAGGGCAGGATCAGTACTCCATACCTTATATTAGTTATATAAAAAGTATATCACTCCGTATCTCACGTCAAGCGCAAAGCACAGAGAGGCGCCGAACGGATCGGGCCCGATGGGGGGAGCAGAACCGGCAGGAAGCTTTCTCGTAAGCGGCAAGCGGTTCAGAAGCTGAATACATCCGATCGGTCGCTCAAGCCTGGGTTCAGCACATGCACGACAGGGAGCGAACTGGATGCGAGACAAGTCGCAACCCGGTTCGCCGCTGGCGGCCTTAAGGTGAGAGAGTACACCACGACCCGGGGATAGTCAACAGTTCAGTCTCGCGCTCCAACGTTCGGGATCAAGGCGTGGCCGCGGATCCTGAAGTTGGGCGCGCGAGGAGTCCGGGCTCCGGCCATGACCATGCTTCAGGGTGCAGCACCCCCTCCGCCACGAACCGCGCACCGCCGCTCAGCCAGAGTTCGCCGAACCCGTCACCCTGCCGCTCGAACGAGACGCCGAGTTCGCCGCCCAAGACGTGCAGCAGAACGGGGGAGTCCACCTGTCCGCGCAAGGCGCTGATGGCAGTCGAGGCGACGGCACCGGTGCCGCAGGCCAGCGTTTCGCCCTCCACGCCGCGCTCAAAGGTGCGTTGACACAGCGTGTGCCCATCCATCACCTGAACAAAATTGACGTTGATGCCCTGCGGAAAGTCGGCGTGATGGCGGATGGCCGCCCCCAGGCGACGGATGGCATCGCCCGACGCGCCGGCGGCATCAGCCATGTACAGCACCGCGTGCGGGGTGCCGGAGACTTGCACCGTGTGAACCACGTACGGCTCGCCGGCCACGAGTAACGCCTGGTCCATGGCGACTTGCGAGGTGAGTTGCAACTTGACCCGCACCTGTTCGCCCGTAACCCAGGCATACACCGGGCCGCCCAGGGTATCGATCGTCATCTTCTCGCCGGCAATACCGCGCAGGTACGCATACCGGGCTACACAGCGGGACGCGTTTCCGCACATGTTGACTTCGGTACCATCGACGTTGATGGTGCGCATGGAAAAATCGCCGCCGGACGTGGGCAACTCGATGACCATCACCTGATCGCCGCCCAGGGACATCCGCCGGGTGCAGACCCGGCGCGCAAATTCGGACAGATCCATCCCGCGCAAGATACCCGCGCGGTTGTCCACCAAGATAAAATCGTTGCCGACGCCCGTCATCTTGGTAAACGGAATCCCCGGCATGAAAGCGCCCTCCGGCCCGGCCCCGCACGCGGGCTTAATAGGTCCTATGGGTCGTATAGGATCTATTGTCGTTACCGCTTCTCCCCTTCCAGCAACTGCTCGGCGTACGCAAACAGCGCGGCAGAGCCGCCCGTGTGCCAGAAGACGATCGTCTCGTCCTTGCCGAACTCGCCCTTGCGGATGAGGTCAATCAGCCCTGCCATCGCGCGTCCCGTGTAGACGGGGTCCAACAGGATCCCTTCGCAGCGCGCCATGAGCGAGATGGCTTCCTGCTCCGGCTCGCCCATGATGGCGTACCCCGCTCCCAAATAGCCGTCGTACGCCTCTACCTCTTCCGGCGTGAAGGACATCTGCAATCCCAGTCGGCGGATGGTGGCGGCGGCAATCTCGGCCACCTCGGTCTGCAACTCGTCTCGTGCACTATCAATTGCGATGGCGCTGAGCCGGCCCGTGAAACCGATCGCCTTGGCGCCCACACACAGCCCGGCCTGCGTCCCAAAGGAACTGCTGGCGAAGACGACCCGATCCGCGCCGAGCTTGCGCTCTTTCAATTGGCTATCCAACTCCTCGATGGCCGCCACGAAACCCACCGCACCCAGCGCATTCGACGCGCCCACCGGAATCACGTGCGGACGATGGCCGGCAGTCTCCTGCGTCTTTGCAACTTCTTCGGCCACGTCTTCTCGCGTGCGGTCGCCGGAGAACACCACCTGCGCGCCCAGCAGATGGTCGAGCAGCAAGTTGCCGTTCCAGACAGCGGGCGCGTGCCCGCGCAGCACGACGATGCAGCGCAGGCCGCATCGGGCTGCGGCTGCGGCCGTTTGCCGGCAGTGATTGGATTGCACCCCGCCGACGGTGATCAGGGTGTCCGCTCCCTGGCGAAGCGCCTCGGCCACCGTGAATTCAAGCTTGCGCGTCTTGTTCCCGCCGCCGGCCAGACCGGTCTGATCGTCGCGCTTGATGAACAGACGCGGGCCCCCCAATGCCTGGGTCAGACGCGGCAACTCCTCCAGCGGGGTCGGGAGATACCCAAGGCGAATGCGGGGCAGATGGTCAGTGAGCATGGGACTCTCCCTCCAGAATGACTTCGGTGCGCTGGCGCACACCCAGATACGCCGCCTGGACCGTCGGATTGTGCAAGAGTTCTTCGCCCGTTCCCTGCAAGATGATCCGCCCGACTTCCAGCACGTAAGCGCGGGCGGAAATCTCCAGGGCCTTGAGGGCATTCTGCTCGACCAGCAGGATCGTCGTGCCCTGGCGCGCGATCTCCTGGATGGCGTCGAACACCTGGTGCACCAGGACCGGCGCCAGGCCCAGCGACGGCTCGTCCAGCAGCAGCAACTTGGGGCGGGACATCAACCCGCGGGCAATCGCCAGCATCTGCTGCTGCCCGCCGGAGAGCGTCCCGGCGTACTGTGCGAGGCGTTCCTCCAAGACCGGAAAGAGCGAAAACACGTACGCTTCGTCTCTGGAAAGGCCCGCCTTGTCGCTGCGCAGATACCCGCCCAGCGCCAGATTTTCGCGCACCGTAAGGTTGGGAAAGAGTCGTCGCCGCTCCGGAACGAGTGCGATGCCTGAAGCCACTGCCTGGTGCGGAATCGGTTTGATGGGCCGGCCGTTGAAGGTGATCGTCCCCGTCTTGGGTTTGAGCAGGCCGACCAGCGTCCACATCAGCGTGGATTTTCCCGCGCCGTTCGCGCCGATGATGGAGGCGATCTCGCCCTCCTCGACCCCAAAGCTCACGTCGCGCAGGGCGTGAATCGCCTCGCCGTAGTAATAGTTCACCCGCTCAACCGAGAGCAGCATACTCTTCCCTTTGGCCGAGGTAGGCCTCCAGCACGAGCGGGTTCGACTGGATCTCGTCCGGCGTTCCTTCGGCGATTCTCTTTCCAAAATTGAGCACCGCGATGCGCTCGCACAGATTCATCACCACGTCCATGTGATGCTCGATCAAGACGATGGTCAGCTTCATGCGCTCGTGGATCCGCCTGACCAGCTCGACCAGCTCGAGCGATTCCTGCGGATTCATGCCGGCCGCCGGCTCGTCGAGCAAGAGGAGTCTGGGCCGCAAGGCGAGCGCGCGCGCCACTTCCAGTTTGCGCTGCAGACCGTAGGGCAACGTCCCCGCAACGCGGCCGGCATACTCTCCCAAGTCCACCACCCCGAGCAGCTCCATTGCGCTGTCCCGCAGCCGCTTTTCCGCTGCCCGCACCGTCCATGGCCACTGAACGAGCGCAGCCAGTAGACCGTAATCGCTGGTGGTGTGGAGCGCCGTCTGGACGTTCTCCAGCACGGTCATGCTGGAAAACAGCCGGATGTTTTGAAACGTGCGGGAGATCCCGCCCAGGACGATACTCGTCGGTGGCTGTCCCGCCAGCTCCTTCCCCTCGAAGACCACCGACCCGGAATCGATGGGGTACACGCCACTCGTCAAGTTGAACAGCGTGGTCTTCCCGGAGCCATTCGGGCCGATCAGACCCACAATCTGGCCGGGCCACACGTCGAGGTCCACGCTATCCACCGCCACCACGCCGCCAAAACGCTTGTTCAGACCCCGGATGCTCAAGAGGGGCTTATCGGGGGCTGAAGGTTTGACCCGTGGGTAAGGATCGCTTGAGCCGGTCGCCTGCGCCATTCGCCCCCGTGGTGTCAGGAGTCCATCAAAGAGATGAACGACACGGTTGAACCCGCAATCCCACCTCTCCCTAAGGCGAGGCAGGAGCGGTTTCAGCAGCCAGGCCAATCCACGGCCCGCAACCCCGATCGCAGCCGCCACACTCAGGGCAACCACGGCCGCCAACAGCAGCGCCGGGATCTCTCCCCAGGCTGGTGAATAGCCATTATAGAATCCGGAGCCGATCGTCAGGCCCACGGTGAGGCCGATGATGATGAATAACTTGGGCAAATTGCTCAGGCTCAACTCTTCATGGCCATACAGGCCCTTGGGCCGCAAGTTCATGATGACCACGAGGAGGACGCCGTACATGACCAATCGCCACAGCGCCAGCCCGCGAAACAGCTCCGGCACGACGACGAACAACGCCGTTGCCACAAAGGGACCGGTCAGGCTGCCCATGCCGCCGCACACAACGCCGGCCGTCAACAAGCTCGAGAGGTCCATGCTAAAGATTGCCGGCTGGATGAAGGTGATATAGTGTGCGAGCAATCCTCCCGACAGTCCGGCAAGCGCCGCACTGATCGCCAGCGAGAGCATCTGGTTCGGCAAGAGCCGGATACCGATCATCTCGGCGGCCACGGGGTCTTGGCCGATGGCGATGATCTTGCGCCCATAGGTGCTGCGCAGGAAGTTCCGGCACAGCCATACCGCCAACACCATGAACACGGCGGTGTTGAACGGACCGGCGAGCTTTTGGATTCCGGGCAGACCGCGCGCTCCCTGCGTGATCTCCAGATTCTCCAGGATGACTTTCAGCGCCTCGCCAAAGCCAAGCGTGGCAATCGCGAAATAGTCGGAGCGCAGCTTGGCGCGCAACGCGGGATAGCCCACCACGAGGCTGACCAGCACCGAGACGACCATGCCCACCAGCAGCGCCGGGACCAACGGCCAGTGGTAGAAATAGGTGAGGATGGCTGCCGTGTAGGCGCCGACGGCCATGAAGGCCGCGTGCCCCAGGCTAAACAGCCCGGTGTACCCGGTAAAGATCGCCAGGCCCATCGCGGCGATGATGTAGATGGCCGAATTGGTGAAGATCGCCTGGGCGTAGGCCATGCGCCCCCCTAGCAGGCTGCTGAAATACTCATTTTTCGGCAGGCTGCTCAAAAGGGCCCAGATGCAACGCGGAACGCGAAGGGCGGGGTACCCACCACAGGTGGGTCCAGGCGTACTCCAGGTACGCCGCAGCGAGTGCCCAAGCGTGCCAACGCCGCAGATGGGTCTTTTTCAGCAGCCTGCTAGAGCTTCTCTTCGACCATCCGCCCGAACAGTCCCGTCGGGCGCACGATGAGGAGGATGGCCAGCATCCCGAAGCTGAACACGTCGCGATACGTCGAAAGGTGAACCGAGCCGATCACCGTGACGGAAACGAGGGATTCCAGGAGGCCCAGCAGAATGCCCCCGACGATGGCCCCGGGCAGGCTGCCCAGCCCGCCGATCACCGCGCCGATGTAGGCCTTGTTGGTGATCCACCCCATGCTGGGATACACCATGTACTTGACCCCCATGAACACGCCCGCCATGCCGCCCAGTCCGCCGGCTATCAGGAACAGCACCGCCACCAGGATGTCCAGGTTCACTCCCAGCACCGAGACCATTTCCATGTCGTGGGATGCGGCGCGGATGGCCGTGCCGACCTTGGTGTACATCAGTCCGAAATGCAACAACCCGATGGCGACGATGGAAAAGACAAACGCGAAGAGGTCCATCTTGCTGATGGCGACGTCGCCCAGCTCGATGACATCCTGGGTAAAGACTGGCGGCAGGGCGTAGAGCTTGGCGCCGATGGTGGCGTACAAGAGATTCTGCAGCGCAATCGCCACACCCATCGCGCTGATCATGAGATACAGCGAGGGCGCTCGGCGGCGGCGCAAACTCCGGTAGGCGATGCGCTCGTTCAAGAATGCCAGGATGCCTGCCCCCGCGATCGACAACAGCAAGGCCGGAAAGAACGGCACCCTGAAGAAGTGGACCATGATGGCCCAGGCGACGTAGGCGCCCAGCGTAATGATGGCGCCATGGGCAAAATTGGAGAAGTTGAGGACGGAAAAGACCAGCGAATAGCCCACGGCCATCAAGGCGTAGATGCTGCCGATCGAAAGCCCGGTGATGATCGTCTGCAGAATCACCAAGCACCTCACTATATACTTCTGTCCGCAATTACGGTGACGTATCGCCGGTCCCCCGGACCGCCACACCCAACCCTTCGGTTGGGTACCCGACGCCTGGCGCCTGCACCCACCCTTTCGGGCGGGTACCCGATACCGGCTCGCCCTTACCCCGGGTCGGTCCGCTCGGGAAGCGGACCTCCGTACCGGGGACGGGCTCGCCCGCGGGCGCGGCGTCTCGGGTCGGCCCGGGGGACCTGGACTTATCCGGCCAACGTATACGTCAACGAGTTTGTGTCCGCATGTACTAAGGCGAGGCGGCGACAAGGTGATCAGGGACGCACCTTGTCGCCGCGCGACACCTGGATCAGTCTGTTGTCACAAAGGTCTTGACGTAGCCGAACTTGCCCCCCTTGGTTTCCTGAATGACCGCAGGCTTGTTCAGCGGGTTATGCGTCTTGGGATCGATCGTCAATATGCCGGTGAGCACCTGGAGGTTCTTGGTCTGCTCCATCGCCGCCTTCAGCTTCTCGCCATCGGTCGTGCCGGCGCGCTTGAGGGCGTCCACCAGCCACAGCACCGCGTCATAGGCCAGCACCGGGTTCGGGAGGACGGGATCCTCCTTGTACCGGGCCCGGTAGTCCTTGATGAAGTCCTGGATGGAGGGGTCTTCCAGCGCGGCGATGTTGACGAAGTACGAGCCCTCGATGGCCGGACCCGCCAGGTCAAAGAGATCGGGGCTGCCCCAACCGTCGCCGCCCATCAGCTTCGCCTTGATCCCGAGGTCGCGGGCCTGCTTGGCCGCGAGCGCAGCTTCCTTCTGCATGGTGGGAATGAACACGACGTCGGGGTTGCCGTACTTGATCTTGCCGAGCTGGGCGCGGAAGTCGAGCTCGCCCGACCGGAAGGCCTCGTTCGTCGTGATCTTGCCGCCGGCTTTTTCGAAGGCGTCGACGAAGTACTTGCCCAGGAACTGCGAGTATTCGTCCCCCACGTCGTACAGGATCGCGGCCGTCTTCGCCTTCAGATCCTTGTAGGCAAATTGCGCCGCGACCGTGCCCTGGAACGGGTCGATGAAGCACACCCGGAACGTGTAGGGAACCACCGACCCATTGTCGTTCACGGTGACCTTGGGGTTGGTCGCCGTCGTAGCAATCAACGGCACCTTGGCCGAGTTGTTCACTTCGCGGATGGCATTGGCCACGCCGCTCTGCGCCGGGCCGATAATGGCGACGACCTTGTCCTGCTCAACCAGGCGCTTGGCGACGTTCACGGCTTCCAGCCTGTCTGCCCGATTGTCATAGGCGATGATCTCGAGCTTTCTGCCCAAAACCCCACCCTGCGCATTGACCTTTTCCACGGCCATCTTGACGGCATTGGCCTCGGACTGCCCCCAGGTGGCATTCGGACCGGTCAGGGCGACTTCGTGGCCGATCTTGATTGTCTGGGCTTGAGCCGGCGCCCAGGGGAACGCGAGGCCGCTCAACACCACGACCAGGAACAACATGCGAAAGACCGATGTGGCTTTCACGGGATGTCTCCTCCTCCGCTGAATAGATCTTCGCAAGGTGAACGGCTCGGCGACGATTGGACCAACCATCGCCCCATGCTTCGAAGCGCACTCCAGTTGCCCACACCTCCTTTCACTCACCAACCAGCCATCACACCGAGGGCGACTATAGGCGAGCGCCCTCTCCCTCGCAATCGAATTCGCCGAGGCGGATCAAACCTGCGAGGTGGTAGCTCGGCTGATGCATCCCGCCTGGCGTTCCCCCAAAGTTACTTGCCCCCGGGCTGACGGAAACGGCCCGGCCGCTCACCGGTCATCCGCCCCTCATCCAGGACCAGGCGTCCGTCCACCACCACCGCGTTCAGCCCCACCGGGTGGCGGCGGGGGTCCTCGAAGGTGGCTGTGTCGCTGAAGGTGTCCGGGTCAAACAGGACCGCATCCCCCGGCTGGCCGGCCTGGATGCGGCCGCGGTTGCTCAGACCCAGTCGATCGGCACTGGCGGACGTCATCTTCCGAACGGCCTCCTCCAGGGTCAAGACCTTCAGTTCCCTGACGAAGCGTCGGACGACGCGAGGAAAGGTGCCATACACCCGTGGAT
Source organism: uncultured Methylomirabilota bacterium (assembly GCA_963727695.1). Classification (GTDB taxonomy): domain Bacteria; phylum Methylomirabilota; class Methylomirabilia; order Methylomirabilales; family 2-02-FULL-66-22; genus 2-02-FULL-66-22. The sequence goes on from CAVSHW010000034.1 coordinate 55,540, forward strand.
GGGGCCAGCCGCGATTTGGCGCGCCGTCGGACCCGATCATCGCGAAGGGCAGCGTCAGGAAGCGGGCCACGTTCTCCTCGTTCATCGAGCCGGCGATGATGCTCACCGCGCCCCGCTCGGACACGAGGAGGTCCATGGCGAATTCGAAGGGATCGGCCCCGGCCGCCGCCGCGGCCTGGGCGACGCTTTGACCCTGGAGATGGCGGCGCGTCGGCGAATTGACGGACGAGATGGTGATCTTCTCCCAGCCGGCATTGTGGTAGATGTTCTCCCAGCCGGGCAGACCGTCCTTGATCTGGGCGATGATTGTGGTCCGGGTGGCCGGAGTGCCCAGGCGATGAACGAGCGCGTCCGCCCCGCCCTCCAGCGCCCAGGGCGGGATGACCGCCTGGAGGGTGGTGCTGGAGAAATGGTAGGGGTAGACATCGCAGGTGACGTCCAGCCCCTCTCGGCGGGCGGCCTCGATCTTCGCCACGGCCAGCTCGGCCTTGGGCCAGTTGCGCGACCCGGCCGCCTTGAGGTGCGACACGTGGACGGGCGCGCCGGAGGCCCGGCCGATGGTGAGCGTCTCCTCCAGCGCCTCGAGCAGCCCCTCGGCCTCGTTGCGCATGTGGGTGGCGTAGTAGCCGCCCCGGCGGGCAACGACCCTGGCCAGCGCGATGACCTCCTCGGTGGTGGCGAAGAGCCCCGGGGCATAGTAGAGGCCCGTGGACATGCCGGCCGCGCCGGCGGCCAGCGCGTCATCGAGCAGGCCCGCCATGGTGTCGAGTTCGGCGGACGTGGCCGGCCTGTTGGCGAACCCCATGACCGCCACCCGCACGGTGCCGTGGCCCACCAGCCCGGCCACGTTGAGGACGGGCCGCGCGGCCTCGACCTTGGCCGCGTACTGCCCGTAACTGAGCCAGTCGATCGTCCGGCTGAAGCGGCCCGCTCCCCCCAAGCAATGGTCCACGGCCGCTTGAGCCCGCTCCGGGACCAGGGGGGCCAGCGACTCGCCGCAATTGCCCACCACCTCCAGCGTCACGCCCTGGCGGATCTTGATCTCCCCGGCCGGCTCCTCCAGATGATAGGCGTCGGAGTGGCAGTGCAGATCGATGAAGCCCGGGGCCAGAACCAGGCCCTGCGCTTGGATGACTCTCTCGGCTTGGCCATCGAGGTGCGGGGCCACGGCGGCGAACCGACCGCCGGCCAGGGCGACATCGGCCACGAAGCCCGGCGCGCCCGTCCCGTCAACGACCATCGCCTGGCGGAAGAGGAGATCATACATCGGCGCCCTCCCTTGGCAGGCTGCTTTTTGAACAGCCTGGGCAATAGTGGGTTTCTCAGCATCCTGTTATTGTGCGGGATCGACCGCACGTTTCAGGAAGTCCCGGGCCTCTTCCAGCGCGGCCGGGTTATAGACCAGGTCGAGGGCCGAGAGCGCCAGGACCTTGGCCGCCAGGAGCGTCGCCTCGATGCCCCTGGGCGTGATGGTGTCGTCCGCCAGTTCCCGCGAATGTCCGCGCGCGGTCGTCATGGCGAATCCGACTTGGATGCACGGGATTGTCCATGTGACGCTCCCCACATCAGTCACGCCGCCGCCCGGGGGAGGCGGCGACAGATTCTCCCCCAGGTACTCAAAATTGCGCTTGGCGATGTCTCTCAACACCGGGTGTTCGAGCGTCTCGCGGAAGAGCCGTTCGTGGTGGCGCCACTCGAGTCTCGCGCCACCCGCGAGCGCTGCGCCCTCCGCCGCCTGCTTCACCTTGGGAAGAACGACCTCCTCAAGGTAGCGCCAGTCCTTCGCGCGTACCGTAAATCGCGCCTGGGCGAAGTCGGGGACGATGTTCTGCGCGTCGCCGCCATGCGTGATGATGCCCGCGAGGCGCGCGTCGTCCCGCAGGCTGTTCTTAAGGTTCCGGATCTGCATGTACGCATTGACCAGTGCGTCGAGCGCATTAATCCCTTCCTGGGGGCCGTCGCCCGCGTGCGCGGATCTGCCCCGGAATGTCATCTCGATCGGGTGACTCGCCCACGAACGACCGCCCAAGATGTTGCGCCGGCCGGGATGCGCGATCAGGGCTGCGTCAACTTCCTTGAAGACTCCGGCGTCGGTCATCGTTACCTTCCCGCCCACCGTCTCTTCTGCGGGAGTCCCGAACAGGATCCACGTGACGCCCGAATCCGGGACCACCTGCTTGCATGCCAGCGCCGCGGCCGTGGAACAGGCTGCGATAAGGTTGTGGCCGCAGCCGTGGCCGATCCCGGGCAGGGCGTCATACTCGGCCAGGAATGCGATCGCCGGACGTCCGCTGCCCCAGGCGGCTCGAAAGGCCGTGGGCATGCCTGCGATGCCGGCCTCAACTGAAAATCCCTCCGCTTCCAGGATGGACTTGAGCTTCTGGCTGGCGAACGCCTCTGAGAGCCCAAGTTCCGGATTCCGGTAGAGCGAGACCGCAATATCCTCAATCAAGGGCCGGTAGGAATTGATGCGCGCGACAACACCCTGCCTGGTTTCTTCTGGCGTTCTCAGTTCGAACATTCGCTCTCACTCCAGTGCAGCCTCGGGCGCTGCGGCTTGCTCCATCTCGAAGCCCCGCTTGGATTCCACGGCCGGCTGTCTACCGCATGCTCCTGAGGCGATATCCTTTTCATCGCCGCTGGCGGCTGGTGTGGGGGTCCAGCAGATCCCGCAGGCCGTCGCCCAGGAGGTTCAGGCCCAAGCACGGTCACGAAGATGGCCGACGCCGGGGAAGATGGAGACCCAGGGCGCGGTGAAGAGCTGGTCCCGGGCCTGGGACAGCATGCTCCCCCAGGACGGGGTGGGCGGCTGCACGCCCAGGCCGAGGAAGGAGAGGGAGGCCTCCAACAGGATCGCGCCGGCCACGCCCAGGGTGCCGATGACCAGGATGGGTCCCAGGATGTTGGGCAAGATCTGGGTGACCATGAGGCGCGTGCGACCGCAGCCCAGGGCCCGGGCGGCCTGGACATATTCCAGCGAGCGGGCCGAGAGGACCTGCGAGCGGGTGATCCGGCAGGAATAGGACCAGTTCGTGAATCCCAGGGCGATGAAGACATTCATCAGTCCCGGGCCCAGCAGGGCGACGATGGCCAGGGCGAAGATCAGGGAGGGGATGGCGAGCATGATGTTGGTCAGCCCCATCACCAGATCGTCCCACCATCTCCCGAAGAATCCGGCGGTGAGCCCCAGGAGAACGCCGATGAGGCTGTTGATCCCCTGGCTGATGAGGCCCACACTCAGCGAGATGCGGGCGCCGTAGATGACCCGGGAGAGGATATCCCGCCCCTGCGCGTCTGCGCCGAAGAGGAACTGCCGGCTGGGCGGATCGAGGGCATACCTGAGGTTGGCGTCATCGACGGGGTGATAGGGGGCGAGCCAGGGGGCGAAGAGGCCGTCAACGGTCATCAAGCCCACGATGATCCCGCCGACGAGGATGTTGGTCCGGGTCTTGAGGTGTCTGCGCAGGGGGGTCATCGGTATTCGATCCGCGGGTCGATCAGGGCATACAGCATGTCCACGGTCAGGTTGATGACCAGAAAGCCCAGGATCAGGAGCAGCACGCACCCCTGGGTCACCGGGATGTCCCGTTGGAAGATGGAGTCCACCAGGAGGGAGCCCACCCCCGGCCAGGAGAAGAGCTTCTCGACGATGACCGTGTTCCCGATCAGGGCGCCGAACTGCAGGCCGGCCGTGGTCAGGACGAGGATGAGGGCGTTGCGCAGGATGTGCTTGTAGTTGATGACGGTCTCCGCGAGCCCTTTGGCCCGGGCGGTGCGGATGAAATCGGCGAGCTTGATCTCCACCACGGCCGCCCGGGTGGTCCGGGCCAGCAGGGCCATGTAGCTCACCCCCAGGGTGAAGGCCGGCATGAGCAGGTGCCGCAGGCCGCCGTCGCCATAGCCCGAGGTGGGTAGCAGGGGCAGGGCCACGGCCAGGGCGTACATCAGGAGCAGCCCCAGCCAGAACTGGGGCATGGAGACGCCGGAGACGGCCCCGATCATGGAGGTCGTGTCCAGCCATGAGCCCTGCCGCAGGGCCGAGAAGAACCCCAGAGGGATGCCGAGCCCCAGGGCAATGAGCATGGCCGCCACGGCCAGCTTTAGGGTGGGTCCCACTCGCTCCAGGACGAGGCCGATCACCGGATCGCGCCGCAAGAACGACCGACCCAGATCACCCTGCGCCAGCTTCAGCATGTAATCGAAGTAGCGTTCGTGCAGCGGCTTGTCCAGGCCCCAGAGCTGCTTCATGGCCTCGACGTACTTGGGATCGAGACCCCGGTCACTTTCAGCCAAGGCCGTCAGAGCCGCGTTCCCCGGCAGGACATTGAGGAGCAGGAACACAATCAGGGTCACGCCGAGAATGGTAGGAATGAACTGCAGCAAACGGCGAATGGAATACGCAAACATAGGGACTGTTCCAGGGCGCGTCAGGCGTCCGGGTATGGGGCAGATCAGCCCTCCCCTCGGGGCGGGCTGATCTGCCCACGTGTAGTTTCAGGTGATGGAGCGGGGGCTACTTCTCCTTGGCGCGTGGGGACGACTCCTCCACCCAGACGCTCGTCATGTCCTGGTACATCATGTCGGCGGCAGACGGCTTGAGACCGTGGACCCAGGGTTGTTGGGCCAGGACACCCTTGTTGTAGTTGAAGAACCAGATCGGTGCGTCATCCAGCAGGATCCCGTCGGCCTGCCGCAGCAAGGCAATGCGCTTGGCCTCGTTGCGCTCGGCCGCCGCCTGCTCCACGAGCTTGTCAAAGGCTGGGTTCTTGTAGTTGACGTAGTTCCCGGCCGTCCGGGAGGTGTCGCTCTTCCAGCGATCGAGGGCCTGGAGCGGGTTGGGTCCGGAGCCCATCGAATAACTGAACATGTCGAAATCCCCCGATTGAAGGCGGGAGACCATGGTCGCCCCTTCCATCTGCTGGATCTTGAGCGTGATGTTGATCTTCTTGAGGAAGGGCATCACGGCCTCGAAGACGGCCACGCCCCAGGAAGCGCTGTTGGTGCTGATCGCCTCCATGGTGAAACCCTTCTCGTAGCCGGCCTTCTTCATCAACTCCAAGGCCTTCTCCGGGTTGTACTCGTAGGGCTTGGCGTTGGGGTTGAAGCCCGGCGAGGTGGTGGGCAGCCAGCCGACGGCCGGAACGGCCTTGTCGAAGAGCATCTTCTCGATGATGAGCTTCTTGTCGATGGCGTAGTTGATCGCCTGGCGGACCTCCTTCTTCTTGAAGGGCTCCTTGTCCAGGTTGAAGCCGATCAGCCGGGTGAACATCTCGGCCACCTCGATGACGTTCTTGGAGATGACCGGATCCTTCTTGTAGATCGGATACTGGGCCGACTCGACGATCGTGGCGTCCAACTCCTTCGCCCGGAAGGCGCTATCGCGCGCCTGGCTCTCGCTCATCAGACGATAGACGACCTTGTCCAAAAGCGGGCGGCCGGGAACATAGTAGTCCGGGAACTTCTTGATCGTGACCTCGCTCCCCTTGACCCACTTGACGAACTGGAAGGGACCGCAGCCCACCGGGTCGGAGGAGAAGGCGTCGCCCTTCTTCTCCACCTCTTCCTTGGGCAGGATGGCTGTGCCGGGATCGAGGAGGAAATAGGGGAGATCCACCGGATTCTCCAGGGTGATCTGCAGGGTGAGATCGTCGATCTTCTTCAGCCCGGAGATGCTCTGCGCCTTCTCCTCCTGGACCTCCTTGGCCCCCTTGATGACACGAATGAACTGACTCGACGGGGACTTGGTGGCCGGGGAGATGATCCGATTGTAGCTCCAGATGATGTCGTCCGCCGTCATCTTGCGGCCGTTGTGAAACTTGACATTATCGCGGAGTTTGAAGGTCCAGACCTTGCCGTCGGCCGAGACGTCCACCTTGGTGGCCAGCTCCAGCTTGGGCTTGTTGGTTTCCGTGTCCCAGGTATAGAGGCTACGGTTGATGTTCATCAGGACCAGGAAATCCTGGACCCGGGTGGATTTGTGGGCGTCGAGACCGAACAGGTCGCCGCTGTATGGGGCGACGAAATTGAAGGTGCCGCCCGCCCGCTCGGCCAGGGCCGGGGCGGCCGACAAGAGCGACATCAGCACCAGTGCGATCACGAAGGCTCTTCTCATGCTCTCCTCCTCTAGGGCTGCCGGTTGTGAGACGGACCCAGGCCAAATGATACCACGATCGGGTCCGATTCTCTTCGGTCGCAGGCACGGACCGATCCGTTGATAGGCTGAATATCAGGAGCGACACGCCATTCAGCGGCTGGCGCGAACACCCCATACGTCTACTTCACCGGACAGAGCGGATGCTGTGGGTCGCACTGGTAGAGCTCGTATTCGACGAATTGGCCGTTCTCGACTTTCCAGTGCACCAGTGGGGGGAACATGTCGCCGGCAGCATCCCACCCGTCCGAGATGTAGGCGCCTTCGTAGAAAATGGGTTTCCCGTGCCCGATCAACCGGACCGCCGAGGCGAAGTCGCCGACGGTCGGCCGGATCTTTCTGCCTGCCGGGGTGTTGAGCTTGGTCAGACCCTCCCGGATGGCCGCCGCCGTCACCTCGCGGGGCTGTTGGACGTTTCCCGCCGCCTCTATTGCCGCGAGCATCAAAGTGACGGTCGCGTCATAGGCTCCTGAACACGTCATTTCCGGCAGGTGCCCCGTGGCCGATTGGAAGGCGCTCACGAACGCCCGACCGGAGTCGCTGTTGGCCGCGAGCTGCACCGAGCTGCCTTCGAGTCCATTGGCCAGCGTGCCGATCTGCTCCAGGATGTAATTGCGGCGGAAGCTATTGTTGGATTGGATCGGGATGGTATACCCGGCCTGCCGATACGCCTTGAACCCTTCCGCCACCCCCTCGGGCAGCATGGCGAGGATCACCAGATCGGGTTTGCCGTTCGGACTGTTGACCACCTTCGCCCAATCTGCGGGGAGGTTCGCGAGGGTGGTGAAATAGGTAACCTCGGTCGACGAGCCGGCCGAGAACTTCGGCAGGAGGTCCGTCACCGCGGCCGCCAGCGACCGGTGCCCGCCATCGGCCAGGATGCCCACCTTGAACGGTCCGTCCCCCTTCTTGTTCTTGACCGCGATTTGCACCTGGACCGCCGCTTCGTAGTTCGCGATGTAGAACACGCGGAACAGCCAGTTGTCGAGGTCGCGCTCGGCCGTTTGCGTGAGGGGATCGGTTTCGACCACGGTCGGATTGTTGATGAACCCCGAGGAACACTGGAAGCATGTGATGGGGACCTTCCGTTTGGCCCCACCGACGGAGTCGTAGTTGAGCTTGTTCACGGCCACGGTCTCGCCGCTGCTGGCGCTCACCAGCGCTTTCACGCCCTCTTGATTGATCAGACGGATCGCCTCGCTTTGGGCCATCGAGGGATTGCTCTTCGTATCACCGTACACGATCTCAAACGCCAGACGGCTCCCGCTCTTTGCCAGGGCCTCGTTGATCTGACGGGCACCGAGTTCCACTGCGGCACGGTAGAGGGCTGTCGTGCTCCCTCCGGTCTGGTCCAACAGGGCGCCGATGCGAATAACCGTCTTCTCGGAACCGGAAGTGGCAGCCGACGCAAGCCCAATGACATTACTGCCGAGGCTGCACGCCAACGGAGCCATCAAGAGCACTCCAACTCTTCGGAGAAAATACCACATGGAGCCCCCCTTTTTCATTTTCTGCGAATGGTGATGGGAATACTTCGCGTATTGGGGCGCCGCGCCCCGCCATCGGCCTCCAGCCCCGACTACCGGGGTCTTTCCGGTCAAATCGAGCCTTCACCGCCCAGCAGCATCGTGGATACCGCAAGCCTGGACCGCGTGTCAAGCATACAAGAAATGGGCCAATTCGCCAAGGTATCGTATCGGGGCCGGCCTAACTGCTACTGTTTGCTCGGTCAGCCCTTGAGTCCGCTGAGCTGAACCCCCTCGACGATACGGCGGTTGGCAATCAGAAACGCGATGAACAGAGGGAGCGCGCTCAGCACGGCGCCTGCCATGATGGGGCCATAGGATTCATTGCTGTAAGCGCCGCGCAGGAAGGCCAACGCCACGGGCAGCGGGAACATGTCGGGTTTGTTGACGGCGATCAGCGGCCAGAGGAAATCATTCCAGGCAGATCGGAAGGCGAAGATCGAAAGCGCGGCCAGCGCCGGATGGGACAGCGGAAGGATGATTCGCGTGAAGATCTGCCAGGTGTTTGCCCCGTCAATCCGCGCCGCGTCTTCGAGCTCCGAGGGGATGCCGAGGAAGAACTGCCGGAGGAGAAACACGCCAAATGCAAGGGTCACCGCCGCCTCCGGCACGATCAATCCCTGGAACGTGCTGAGCCACCCGAGCTGCTGGACCAGGAGGTATTGTGGCACCATGGTGACGACATTCGGCACCATCAGGCTTCCGACCAGTGCCGCGAAGATCACGTTTCGACCCGGGAATCGCATGCGGGCCAGGGGATAGGCCGCCATGGCGCTCGTCACCAGGACGAGCGCCACCGACCCCACCGAGATGATCGTGCTGTTGAGAAAGGCGCGTCCGATCCGGGCCGTCCGCGAGCCGCCAATGAGCACTTCCCGGTAGTGATCAATCGTGACGGGCCAGGGAATCCACTCGGGTGGGAGCCGGACGATATTTGGGGTGATCTTGAGCGATGTGACCAAGACCCAAACCACCGGAAGCAGCCAGAACGCCGCGGCGGCTGCCATGACGGAGGTCATGACCCAGCATCGGAGGCGGGCCGAGCCGCCACGGACAACTCTCCGCGAGGCAATTCCGGAAGGCGAGGGATTGGCGGTCGCCCTAGCGGACGGCGCGATGCGATCAGTACTCCGCATGGCCTCTGAGAATCCTGAACTGGATGACCGAGAAGACCAGGATGATCGCGAAGAGAACCCACGCCATGGCCGAAGCGGACCCGAACTGGAACAGATTCTGAAACGCCGTCTCGTACAGGTGCTGGACGACGGTCCGGGTCATATCCCCCGGCCCGCCTTGGGTCATCACGAAGACCTGCCCGAAAATATGAAACGAGCCGATGATGTGGATGACGAACACGAAGAGGAACACCGGCCGGAGCAGAGGCACGGTGATGGACCAGAAGCTCCGCAGCCCACTCGCGCCGTCGATTGCCGCCGCTTCGTACAGGTGTCGGGGAATCTCCTGAAGGCCCGCAAGGTAGATCACTAAATAGTATCCGGTCACCCACCAGACCGACGTCAGGACGATCCCCCACATCGCCGTTTGCGGATCAGCGAGCAGCGAGCCCACGGAAAGTCCCAGCCGTCTGAGGTAGTAATTGAACGGACCGACGACCGGATCCAGCAGCCAGAGCCAGGTGAGGCCCACGGTGACGACCGAGAGTGTGAACGGAAAGAAGAACGCGCCGCGCAGCAGGGCTTTGAAGGCTATCCCGCGGTTCAGCGCGACGGCGAGGAGCAGGGGGAGGGCCAGGATCGGCAGCGTGCTGGCCACGGTGTAGTAAGCTGTGTTGAGCAGGCTGACCTGGAACCGGGTATCGTCCAGGAGCCTCTCGTAGTTGGAGAGACCAACGAACGCGTATTCGGCGCGTCCCAGCCGAGCGTTGGTGAGGCTTAGCCAGAGACCATTGACGAGAGGGTACACCCGAAAGGACAGAAACAGCGCCAGCGCGGGCAGGAGAAACAGATAAGGCGTCGGGCCGACCCGCCGCAGGCCGTGGCTTCGCTTGCCTGCGCGCATGGTCACTCCTCGCTCCATTCCCGTCGAACTACCACACTATGCCGAGTGCGCGATGCCTCATGACGGGCGCTGTGCTGCCCCATCAATCCGACAGCGCGTTGATCTGACGGGCCAATTCCTCCATCGCCGCCTTCGCAGGCTTCTGGCCGATGTACACGCTCTCGATCAGCGGCCGAGTGAGGTTCTCGGCAGCCACCCACTTCGGCGCGGGCTGACCATTCTGCCAGTTCGGGGCCTGGGCGAGAAGCGTTTTGAAAACCGGGTCGCCAGTGATGCGCGGATCGGAGTGCGGCTTCCGATACGCCGAGACCTGCCCGGCACGGAGCGTCCACTCGGCCACGTGATCCGTTATCCAGCGGATATACGTCCAGGCCGCCTCCCGCTTGGCGGCATCGAGGGCCTTCTGCTTCGGGAACGAGAACTGGTGCGGGATCGTCCAGACGATGGGCTGCTTGAACAGCTTGGGGATGGGGGCGACGGCGAAATCCATCTTCGCCTCCCTGAGACCGGTGAAGTTCCAGGAGCCCGCAACCCACATGGCGAGCTTGCCGGCAAGAAACGCGTCCCGAGCGCTGGCATTGGAGGGCGGAGCGATCTTGTGCTTGGCATAGATTGCCCCCCAGAACTCGGCGACCTCGATCGCGGCCGGGTCGGCCAAGGCGGACCTCTTCAGGTCCGGCGCGAAGACATTCGTCCCGTTCTGCCATAGCAGGTTATGAAACCCCCATGTGTAGCGGCCGATCCCGACGGTCCCGATGGCGAAGCCGAAGGTGTCGCCGCGGGTCAGCCGGGTGGCTGTCTGAATCAGCTCATCTTGGCTGCCAGGGACCTTGGGAGTGCCGTCCGCGTTGACGAGTCCCGCCTCCTTCATCAGCTTGGTATTGATGAAGAGGATGTGTTGGGGAACATCCAGCGGGAGGGTGTACCGCTTGCCTTGATAGGTTCCCCCGTTCCACGGAGACGGTAGATAGTCTTCGCCGCGGAAACCCTTGCCTGCCAGCATGCGATCATCGATGGGATCCAGAATGCCGTCGGAGGCAAAGTGCGGCACCTCGACCGTATGGATCAGCGCCATGTCCGGCCCCTCACCGGCTGGGGTCGAGACCTGGAGCTTTGCGTAGAGGTTGGGCCATTCGATCATCTGCAGCTCGACCTGGATCCCGGTTTCCTTGGTGAACTGCCCGGCCAGCTCGCCCATCACCTTCCCGTCGGCCCCGGTGAGGCCGTTCCAGAAAGTGATGGTCGGCTTCGCGCCTTGAGCCGATGCGTTTCGGCGTCTTGGACCAATCAGGGTGGCAGCGCCCGCGGCGGCGGCGCTCGCGAGGAATCGACGACGCGTCAATCCGGCAGTGTGATTGCTCATGATAGGCCCTCCTTGATCGTTGCGATGAAGTGAGGCTGACAGACCGCGGCGTGATGGCTGCTATATCAACCCATTTTGACGGGCGTGTCAAGACACGAACTCCAGGCCGCGCTGGCCGCGTGCCGAGTGCCGAGTCGGGAGTCGTTGACACGTTCCGGAGTGCTGCCCTATATTCGCGTTGCCAGACTGGAAGCAAACACGGCTGGCTGTCCGTCTGTTTCCTCGAACAGTTTCGAATGTCGCGAAGAGGAGGAGCGGCATGGCCAACATCAATATCGATCTGGACCGCAAGATTGGGAGCGTTGACCCGCGGATCTTCGGGAATTTCATCGAACATCTGGGCCGGTGTATCTATGGCGGCGTCTTCGACGAGGGGTCGCCGCTCAGCGACGAACGCGGGTTTCGCCGGGACGTGCTGGAGGCCATTCGCCCTCTCCGTATGCCCATCCTCCGATGGCCCGGGGGAAACTTCGTCAGCGGATACCATTGGGCGGATGGGGTGGGCCCTCGGGCAGATCGACCCCGGCGGATGGACCTGGCATGGTATGCCGAGGAGTCGAACCGGTTTGGCACGGATGAGTTCATCCAGTATTGCCGTCTGCTCGACACCGAGCCGTACATCTGCGTGAACATGGGGTCGGGCACGATGGATGAGGCTCAAGCCTGGGTCGAGTACGCGAATAGCACGCGGAATACCCACTGGGCGAACCTCCGGCGAAAGCACGGATCCTCGGAGCCGTACCGGGTCAAGTACTGGGGGTTGGGAAACGAGATGTACGGAGGCTGGCAGATCGGAGCCCTTGAGGCAATGGACTATGTCAAGAAGGCGCGGGCGTTCGGCATGGTCATGAAGCGGATGGACCCCAGCATCGTCCTGGTGGGCTGTGGTCAGAATGGGTGGAATCAGTGGGACGAAGTTGTCTTGGAGGGCCTGGCCTCAATGGTGGATTTCCACAGCCTCCACCTATACACAGGCCACTCCGACTACTACGTGAATGTGTTCCAACCCCACCAGGCCGAGCGAGCCATCCGGATTTGCGAGAGAACGATTGAACGCGTCCGGTACAACCAGCGGATCCCGCATCCCGTCTATATCGCTTTTGACGAGTGGAACGTCTGGTACCGAACTCGAAGCGATGAGGACCGCGTTGCGGGCATCGAGGAACGTTACAACCTCGCCGATGCCCTGGCGATAGCGACCTACCTGAACGTGTTCATCCGCTACTGCCGGATCGTCCGGATCGCCAACTTTGCGCAGCTGGTCAACGCCATCGCTCCCATCTTCACCAATCAGCAGGGTCTCTTCCTGCAAACCATCTATCCTCCGCTCCGCTTGTACGCCGAACACACTCAGGCGATCGCCCTCGATGTGCATGTCGACTGCGAGGTGTACGACCTGCCTCCTGCCCAGGAGGATGGCGGCTTCGGCCGAAGGCACCACGTCGCGGATCTGGGCCCCTTCAAGCTGCTTGATGCGGTGGCGACGTGTGATGCGACGGGTCGTCAGGTCACGCTCGCGGTGGTAAATCGCGACAAGGATCGGGGGCACAAGGCCAGGATTCAGTTCGCGGGCGGAGGCGCTCCATCCAGTGTGACCGTAGGCCGAGGTGAACGGGGCGGGGCCCGAGACCATGAATTCTTTCGATTGCCCTGACGCGGTGGGCGTGCGGGAGCATCGGATGAATCTGACCGGATCGCCCCCTGACTATCTATTCTGCTCATTCAATCACATCTCCGGTTCGGATTCGCGTGAGGCAGTGGACCTGTCCCGGCCACTCCATCAACCAGGCAACCTCGGCATCAGGCCTGCGGCTGGACTGTCGTGCCCGCCAGCGCCTCCAAGACGGTCATGACCGCGGCAGAATCCAGCTCGCCCTTCCCCTGCGACTTCGCGGCACGCAGGATTTCCCGGGCGGCGCCGGTCACGGGCAGGGAGACGCCGCACTCCTCGGCCAGCCGCACGACGTTCGAGAGGTCTTTGTACATGTTGTTGACGGAAAAGTGCGGCGAAAAGTCCCGCTTCACCATGCGCGGCCCGCGGGTTTCCATCGCACCGGTTCGCGCGCCGCCCACCGATGTGATCTCGATGACGGCCTGGGGGTCGAGGCCGGCCTTCGCCGCCAAGACCAGCGCTTCCGCCGAGGCGTGAATCGCCACGCCGAGGATCAAGTTGTTCACCAGCTTCAAGGTGCTTCCCATCCCGTTCAGGCCCGCATAGACGATCTTCACGCCCATCGTCTGGAACACGGGACGGCAGTGCTCGAACGTCTCCCGGGAACCCCCCACCATGATGCCCAGCTTCCCGTCCGCAGCCAGCCGGGGCGCGCCGGTGACAGGCGCATCCAGCATAGCGACTCCGCATGCGGCCGCCCGCTTTGCAATCGCGCGGGAGGTCTCGGGGGTGATGCTGCTCATATCGACCAGGACCAGGCCGGGATGGGCACCCTCCAGGATGCCGCCCGGGCCGCAAGCCACCTGTTCGGAGGCGGCGGAATCCGTCACCATGGTAATCACCATGTCGGACATCTGGGCCACGGCGCGAGGGGAGTCCGCCCAGGCGGCGCCGGCCTCGATGAGTGGGCGGGCCTTGTCCTTCGTCCGGTTCCAGATCGTCAGTGGATAGCCGCCCAAAAGGACGCGCCTGGCCATCTGCTGGCCCATCAAGCCGAGGCCTATGAAACCGATGCGTTGCATGTTTCCTCCATTTTGACAATGGCTTACCATAGACCGATGACCTTCCACCAGACGCCGCCCACACCCAGCCAGATCACCAGGTTGACCAGGCTAATGATGAAGCCGTTTCTCCACCAAGCCCCCAGCGAGATGTACCCGGCGTTGTAGTAGATCGGGGACGGACCCGTGCTGTAATGGGTCATCGCGCAGCACAGGCAGTTCATGAAGCCGAGACAATACATGACGAGAGGGAGCGGCGCCCCCACTTCCACGGCGACCAGCCCCATCGGAACGAAGAACGCGAGGGCATGGGCCGTCACCGAGCTGAGGAGGTAGTGGGAATACTTGAAGGCGAGCACCACCAGCAGGAAGCCGAGGACCCAGGAGTGAACGCCCCCCACGGCGCTTTTCAGAACGTCTGCCAGGTAGGTAATGATCTTCAGGCTGCTGAGCCCCCCTGCCAGGCTCACGAATCCCCCGAACCAGATCAGCGCATCCCACCCGCCGCGCTCCGTCAGGACATCGTCCCAGGTGAGGACGCGGGTGGCCAGCAAGACGGCCACGCCGACCAGGGCGACCGCCGTGGCGTCGAAACCGGTCCATTGGCCGGTGGCCCAGAGCGTCAGCGTCAGGAGAAAGACGGCGAACATGTTCTTTTCGGAACGCGCCATGGGGCCCATCTTCTCTAGCTCGCGAGTCGCCATCGCGGCGGCGTCGGGCGAGCGCTTCACCTCGGGCTTGGTCAGGAGGAAGATCACATACGGCACCACCAGGAGCGCCACCAGGCCGGGCACCAGGGATGCCCAGAGCCACCCCATCCAGGTGATCTCATACTTGAAGGCATCCTTGGCCAGCTTCACCACCATGGCATTCCCGGCTGTACCGGTGAGAAAGATGGCCGAGGTCATCAGTGTAGTCTGGAATTCATTGAACATCAGGAAGGCGCCGACCCGCTCCCTGGCCGAGCCCGGCTCGGACCCGAGCGAGACGGCCAGAGAACGCACGATCGGGAACAGGATGCCTCCGGCCCGCGCGGTGTTCGACGGCGTCGCGGGCGCGATGATCGTATCCGAGATCGTCAGGGCGTAGCCCAGCCCCAGCATGCTCTTACCGAAGGCGCGGACCAGCAGGAAGGCGATGCGGCGGCCCAAGCCGGTCTTGATGAAGCCTCGAGAGAACATGAACGCGGAGACGATCAGCCAGACCAGGGCTTCCGAGAAGCCGGACATCGCGTCTTTGACGGGGAGCGTCCCGGTGATGGTCGTCAGGGCGAGGGCCCCGATGACGATCGCGCCCATCGGGAGGGGCTGGAGGATAAGCCCGAGGATAGTGGCCGCGAAGATGGCGATGAGGTGCATGGCCTGCGGCTTCAAGGGACCGACCGGCGGCACCATCCACAGAATCAGACAGAGTCCGACCACGACCACGCTGCGCCAGAGTCTGCTGCGGTCGGGTGTCATGCGACTTGCATCGGTTGCCATGGCTGAGGTCTCCTTCCTTTCTCCCGCCTCGTGCAGTTAGTGCTTCTGCCCATAATTGCTGTCACGTATCGCCGGTCCCCCGGACCGCCCCTCGGACGCCTGGCGCCTCGTCGATGCCGGCTCGCCCTTACCCCGGGTCGGTCCGCTCCGGAAGCGGACCTCCGTGCCGGCGGGTACCCAGCCAGCGGCTGGGTGCGGCTCGCCGGGTACCCATCCCTGGGATGGGTGTGGCGCGGCGTCTCGGGTCGGCCCGGGGGACCTGGACGTATCCGGCCAACGTATACGTCATCGAATTTGTGCCCGCGTGCGCTCAGGTTCCCGTTCTCGCCCCCAGCAACGGGTGTGTCTCCAGAGCTACCGGTCTTGCCCCCAATCGGTGAAGGCCTTCGTGTAGATCTTCGCGATGTCCTCCACCGAGAGGATGCGAGCGGACCTGGACAAGAGGCGCTGTTCTTTATGGGCCTCCACCGCCCAGGCCTGAATCCGTGACCGGTCCGTGATGCCGGCCTCCTCGAGGCAGACGGGGAGATCGACGCTCTTCATCAGATGACGCATGGCCACGAGGGCGAGGCCTGCCGCTTCTCGCGACGGCAGCCCGTCCACGGGCTCGCCCATCGCGTCGGCGATCTGGACCAGCCGCTCCTGCTTGGCGGGCCGAAGGGCATCGAAACAGGAGAGGGCCAGCACGGTCAGCGTGATTCCATGAGGCGTATGGTATTCGCCGCCGACCGGATAGGCCATGGCGTGGACCAAGCTGGTGCCGGAGTTATTGAGGACGAAGCCCGCCGTCACGCTTCCCAGTGCCATATGATAGCGGGCATCGAGATTCTCCCCGTCCGCCACTGCCGGACCGAGCCACCGGGTGATGAGAGAAACGGCCTTCAGCGCCAAGGCGTCCGTGATGGGATTGGCCATGCGGGACAAGAAAGGCTCCACGGCATGGAAAAAGGCATCGATCCCGGCGGCGGCCGTCACGCGGGGCGGACAGGTCAGCGTCAGCAGGGGATCGACGATGGCCACATCCGGCAAGAGATTCGTCGAGGCCACTGCTTTCTTCACGTTCGCCTCCCGATCGAGGAAGATCGCATGTTTCGTCACCTCGGCGCCGGTTCCGGAGGTGGTGGGAACCATGATCGTCGGCTTGCCCCGGAGGGGAACCTTCTCTTTCCCAAAGTAGGCGCTGGTCTTGCCCGGGTTGGTCAGGAGGGCCGAGGCCATCTTGGCCACATCCAGAATGCTGCCCCCGCCGATACCGACGATCACGTCGAAACGCCCTTGGCGCGCAAAATCGGCAACCTCTTCGACCACGCTCGTGGCCGGCTCCGGCGTGTCCCGTTCTTCGACAATCACGTCGACCTCAAGCGACTCGGCCTTGAGAGCAGCAAGCGCCTTTTCGAGCCCTCCCGCCGCCTTGACCTGCGGCCCCGTCACGATCAGGACGCGGTGACCGCCAAGCCGCTTGGCTTCCTTGCCGATTCTCAGAACCGTATCCATGCCGAAGACGACGGACGGGGTCTTGAACTCGATCGTCTGAAACATCTGTCGGTAATCTCCTCTCTGTCTGGCTCCTACAGGTCACACGACATGCGCCTCGCCCGCATGGCCGCACACGCACTAAAAGACTCGCGGCCGGCCGGCCTCCAGCAGGCGCATAAGCCTGTCCGCCGGCTGCTTGACCTTGGACAGGAAGATCATGGCCGCGATGACATAGGGCTTGTAGCCGGCTTCCTGGTACAGCAGGTCCCGGTAGCGGTCGAAGACGGAGGCGGCCACCTCGCCCTCCTTGCAGCTCACGCCGGAGATGTCGGCCGGCAGGCAGTGCATGTAGAGGGCGCGGCCCTCCTTCGTCTCCTTCATCAGCTTCTCGGTGCACTCCCAGTCCTTGTGCGTGGCGTTTTGCGACAGCAGCTCCTTCTCCAGATCCTTGATGCCGGCCATGTCGCCTTTGCCGTAGAGGTCGGTGCGCTTCTCCATGGCCGCATAGGACGCCCAGCTCTTGGGATAGACGATGTCCGCGCCCTTGAACGCCTCGCGCATGTCGTGGGTGACCGCGAAGGACCCGCCGCCCTTGGCCGCGTTCTTCTTGGCCACATCCAGCGTCTCCTTCATCACCTCGTAGCCCGGCGGATGGGCCAGCACCACCTCCATGCCGAACCGGGTCATCAGACCGATGACGCCCTGGGGCACGGAGAGCGGCTTCCCGTACGAGGGCGAGTAGGCCCAGCTCATGGCGATCTTCTTGCCCCGGAGTCTCTCCGCCCCGCCGAAATGCCGGATGAGATGCATGGCGTCGGCCATGGCCTGGGTGGGGTGGTCGATGTCGCACTGGAGGTTCACCAGCGTCGGGCGCCGCTCCAGGATGCCGGCGGCGTAGCCTTCCTGCACCGCGCGAGAGACTTCCTGCATGTAGGCGTTGCCCTTGCCGATGTACATGTCGTCGCGGATGCCGATCACCTCGGCCATGAAGGAGACCATGTTGGCCGTCTCCCGCACCGTCTCGCCGTGGGCGATCTGGCTCTTGCCCTCGTCCAGGTCCTGGAGCGCCAGACCCAGCAGGTTGCTGGCGCCGGCGAAGCTGAAGCGGGTGCGGGTGGAGTTGTCGCGGAAGATGCTGATGGCCAGGCCGCTGTCGAAGATCCTGGCCGAGACGTTGTTCCGGCGCAGGCCCCGCAGGATCTCCGCCACGGCGAAGACCGCCGCGATCTCGTCGTCGGTCTTTTCCCAACTGAGCAGGAAGTCCGACAGATACAGTCCTTCGCTGTTCCGGGAAGACAGTTTCTTGATGGCTTCGCCGATGCCACTTCTGTCCATCGCTACTTGGTCTCCTTTCGGTGCGCCTTGCTGGCTCCGCAACTCAGAGTCAGCGAAAGACCCCCAATTGTCGCAATAGGCCGATAGCGGCTCAGTGGAATCAAGAGGCGTACCCGTTCCGCCAGTGTCGTAGGTCGGAAGTCGGTCCTACACTCGCCGGGACCACCAGGGCCTCCCTCCGACGCCTAGCCCTCGTCGAAGCCGGCTCCCTCTTACCCCGGGTCGGTCCGCTCGGGGAGCGGACCTCCGTGCCGGGGACGAGGGCGCCCGCGAGGGCGGCGCTCCGGGAGACCCTGGTGGTCCCTGGTGTCGTCGCTGAGCGCTTACCAATAGGCAACAACTGGCCAATTGGCCGAAATGCGATTCTCTCGCAAACTCTCAGCCCCCAACGCGACCGACCCGTCGGTTGAAATCGGTGATCAGCTCGTCGATGCGGTCGGCCAGGGCGAAGGTGCCGCCCCAGTACTGGGCGTGGTCATGCCATTGCGCCCGAAGTTCGGCCACGTCGCGGCCCTGTTGCTCCACCCAGGTGAAGTACTTGAGGTTGTGGATCGCCTTCTTCTCGTAATAGGTGAGCTCCTTCATGTGGTCGACGGAGATGCCCGAGAGAAGCTCCATGTCCCTATCCGCGTCGCGCTCGCGGTAGTCGCCCCGCTCCTCCGTGAGCTCCGTGAGCCGGGACCGGTAGAGGTCCATGGAGTCGGTCGCCACCGTGACCACCCAGTCGGAGGAAGTCAGCTCCAGGTACTTGGCGAGCTTCACCGCCGCGATGAGGTTGCCCAGGCCGGAGATCCCCAGCAGGTCAAGCCGACCGGCGATCTCCCCGGGGACGCCGGCAGCGGCCAGGGTTTTCCTGCCCAGCCCCTCGTTGAAAAGCCGGATTAATCGGATAGGGACCTCGTCGTCCACGGCGATGACGAAGTCGGTGTTCTTGCAGTCATGCACCCAGGGCACGTGCTTGTCGCCGATCCCCTCGATGCGGTGGTCGCCGAACCCATTCATGAGCAGGGTTGGGCACTGCAGGGCCTCGGCCACGGCCAGCTTGGCCCCGGGGAATTTCTCCTTGAGATAGTAGCCGGCGCCCAGCGTCCCGGCCGAGCCGGAGGATCCCACGAAGCCGGCCACGCGTTCGCCGGGCTTCAGAAGCCCTCGCAGGGCCTCCTCGGCGGCGCTGCCCGTGACCGTGTAGTGCCACAATGGGTTCCCCAGTTCCTCGAACTGGTTGAAGATCATCAGGTCCTGGCCCGAGGCTTTGAGCTCCCAGCACTTGTCGAAGATCTCCTTGACGTTGGACTCGCAGCCGGGGGTGGCGATGACCTCGCCGGCGATCTGGCTGAGCCAGTCGAAACGCTCCCGGGACATGCCCTGGGGCAGGATGGCGATGGCCTGGCAGGCCAGCAGGGCCGAGATGTAGGCCCCGCCGCGGCAGAAGTTTCCGGTGGAGGGCCAGACGGCCTTGGTGGTCAGCGGGTTGAACTGGCCGGTGACCAGACGCGGAGCGAGGCACCCGAAGGTAGCCCCCACCTTGTGGGCGCCGGTGGGAAAGTAGCGCCCCACCAGGACCAGGATGTTGGCCGGGCAGCCGGTGAGCTCCTTCGGAAGCACGATGTGATTGACGTCGCCGAAAAGACCGCCGCGCTCCCGGGGCTGGTTCTTCCAGGTGATGCGGTAGAGGTTGGCCGGGTGGACGTCCCACAGGCCGATCGTAGCCAGGACGCTCTTGATCGCTTCCGGCACCAGGCTCGGATCCCGCATCATGGCGAAGGTGGGCAGCGTGATTCCCTTGTCCCGGCAGTACTTGACCGTGCTCTCCAGCACTGCTTGATTGATGTTGAGATCCAACACCGCTCTCACCCCTCCTCTGCTCAGGATACTGATGAACCCATTTCCACCCAGGCTGCTCAAAAGGGCCCAAATGCAAGGCGGCGCGCGATGGGCGGGGTACCCACCACAGGTGGGTCCAGGCGTACTGGAGGTACGCCGCAGCGAGTGCCTGAGCGGGCGGGGTACCCATCCAAAGGATGGGTCCTCGCAGATGGGTCCTTTTCAGCAGCCTGCTAGCCGCTCACCTCTTCCAGGCGAGTGATGACCTTCTCCGGGATCTGCACGCTTCGGCCGGCCGCGGCGGTGTCCTTGAGGCCGTTGCCCGTGGCCAGGACGACCGCCACGGCCCCGTCGGGCAGCCGGGGCCGCGCCTCCAGGAAGCCGGCGAAGGCCGCCGCCCCTGCCGGTTCCGTGAACAGGCCGGCCGATCGAGAGAGCCTCGCCTGGGCCGCCAGGATCTTCTCGTCGGACACCGTCACTACCTGGCCGCCGTGCTCCTTCAGTTGCCGGAGCGCGTGAAGACCGTTGCGGGGCACATCGACGCAGATCGAGTCGGCCACGGTGCTGGTGGCCTCGCGCCGGAAGACGCCGCACTCGAAGGCCCGGGCTAACGCGGCGGAGCCTTCCGCCTGGACGGCGTACACCACGGGAAGCCGGTCGGCAAGACCCAGTCGGCGCAAGTCTCGGAAACCCTTGTAGACCCCCGAAAGAATACAGCCGTCGCCGACGGACACGAAGACATGGTCCGGCACCCGGCCGAGTTGCCGGAACACCTCCAGCGAGACGGTCTTCTTGCCCTCGATGGTCATGGGGTTGTAGGCGGTGTTGCGGCTCAGGCCGCCGAACTTGGCAGTGTACGCCAGGGACAGATCATAGGCGTCGTCGTAGGAGCCGTCCACCCGAAACACCCTGGCGCCGTACTGCAAGGCCTGGATCAGCTTGGCCTTGGGGGCGGCCTGGGGCAAAAAGAGGGTCACCTTCTGGCCCGCCGCCGCGCCCACGCCCGCCATGGAGGAGCCGGCATTGCCGGTGGAGGCGAGGACGATCTCGTCGATGCCGAACTTGGTCGCGAAGGCCGACACCAGGTACGAGGCCCGGTCCTTCAGGGAGCAGGTGGGATTCAGGCCGTCGTCTTTGATGTAGAGGCCGGGGAAATCCAGCTCACGCCGGAGCCGTCTGCGGCGCCCAGAGCGGCGTGTCCCCCACCGGGATCGGTGGGAAATACTCCTGCGCAATGGGCAAGAGCGTCGAGATCGTCCACTCCGCCGGGGCCGCGCCCCCGATCTCCACCTCCAGGACGCCGCGGAGCGGCTGATCCGGCGCCTGAGCCCGGGAACATTCCGGGCAGACCATGAACTGCGGCTCGATGCGAAAGCGGCGTCCGCATTCGCTGCAAACGTAGCTGAATTCCATGAGGCGACCTTGAGCAAGCCTTCAGCCTTCAGCGTAAACGCGAGACGGCGCGCGGGGCGCCCGCCCTTCCAGGCGCGCGCCCCGCGACTCCGTACCCTGTTTCTGGTCGGCCCGCTGACCGCTGACCACTGAACCGACCCGCTTGCTACTCCGCGGCCTTCACCGCCTGCAGGAACGCGTTCATCATCTCGGTGCCCTCGGCCCCGAACTTCTGGTTGATGATCTTGGTGACCTCGGGCACGGTCTTGTCCTTGAAGGCCTTCTTCTGCTCGTCAGTCAAGGAGTTGACCTTCATGGTCTTGGACAGAGACGCCAGACCCTTGTTGGAGGCCTCGATAATGCGGCCGATGCCGCGGCCGGCCACGATGGCCGATTTGGCGGAGTAGGTCAACCACGTTCTTCTCGTCGCGCGTAAGGCCATCCCAGAACTTGGTGTTCATCACCCACACGTATGGGGCGAAGAGGTGGCCGGTCAGCGTGAGGTACTTCTGGACCTCCTGGAACTTGGCGAACGCGATGATCGGGATGGGGTTCATCTGGCCGTCGGCCACACCGGTCTGCAGCGCGGTATAGACCTCCGCCCAGGCAATGGCAGTCGGCTGCCCACCCAGAGATTGGATGAACGCCTTGTGGGTGTCCAGGCCCATGGTGCGGATCTTCAGACCAACCATGTCGGCTGGGGACGTGATGGGCTTCTTGTTGTTGGTGATATGGAAGAAACCGCCGGAATCGCCAAAGCCCAGCACCGTCATGCCGGTCTTCTTCGTGATGTCCGCAGCCAGCTTGTGTCCGAACGGGCCATCGAACACTGCGTAGGTGGCGCTGATATTCGGGAACGCGAACGGTACATCCAGCACACCGATCAGCGGGTAGCCGCCGGCAAAGCCGCCCTGCGAGAAGATACCGGATTCGATCACGCCGGACTTCACCTGCTCCAGGACCTCGTTGTCCTTGCCGAGCTGGCTGTTGGGGAAGGTCTGCACAGTGATGCCGCCGTTGGTGCCGGCCTCCACCAGGCTCTTGAAGACCGTGGCCATGGCGCCGGTGGGGTTGTCGAACGGGTCGTCCTGGTTGAGGTGGTGCAGCTTGATGATCTTGGCGGCCGTGGCCGGCGAGGCGATCAAGACCAGGGCCAGGATCAGCATCAGGGCCTTGCCAACTGTTCTCATGCGCTCCTCCTGTGTTGCGGCAATTGCATTGCCTTGGTTAAGAGACGATCGGGCGACGTCATTCTTTCGGCATCCTGCCGGCTTGTCACTCCCGCGAAGCCGATCGCTTCCGACTACATGCCGAGCAATATCCTCGGCACGAACAGGGTCAGCTTCTCCCAGTACGAGACGATGAACAGAACCAATACCTCGACCAGAATGAAGGGGAGCAACGGGCGAGTGATCCGCTCGATCGTCTCGCCGGTGATGGAACACATGACGAAGAGGCAGGCGCCGACCGGTGGGGTCATCAGGCCGATGTTCAGCGCCAGAACGATCATGATGCCGGCATGCACGGGATCCATGCCGATGGTGGCGGTCAAGGTGCCCAGCACCGGGGCCAGGATGATCAAGGCGGCGTTGATATCCATGATGGTGCCGATGAACAGCAGCAGGAGCCAGGATCATGGTGATGATCATGTACCGGTCGGTGGAGACGCTCAGGAACAAGGCGGCGACCTGCTGCGGCAGGCGCAGGAAGGTCATCCACCAGCTCAGGATCGAGGCGGCGGCGATGATGAGGAACACGATCCCCGTGATGCGGGAGGTCTTGATGAGCATCTCCAGGAGATCCTGGAAGGTGATGGCCCGGTAGACCACGGTGCTGACCACCAGCGCATAGGCGACGGCGATGGCTGCTGCTTCGGTGGGGGTGACGACGCCGCCCAGGATGCCGCCCAGGATGATCACCGGCATCAAAAGGGCCAGGACGCTGGACTTGAAGGCCCAGAGCAGGCGCACAAAACTGAAGCCGTCGGCGTTCTTGGGCAGGTTGATCCGCTTCCCCACGATGGCGATGATGATCATGCAAAACAGACAGATGAGCAGACCCGGCACGATGCCGGCCGCAAACAGCCCGGCGATCGAGGTGCCCATCAGCGAGCCGTAGATGACCATGAGATTGGAGGGGGGAATGGTCGGGCCGATGATGGAGCCCGCGACCACCACCGCACAGGCGAAAGGGCGGGGATACTTGGCCTTGACCATGGCCGGCACGATGGTGTTGCCGAAGGCGGCGGTCTCGGCGACAGCCGCGCCCGTCATCCCCGCCATGATCACCGATGCGATCATGTTGGAGTGGGCGAGCCCACCCCGGAAATGACCGACGATCGCGTTGGCGAAGGACGTGAGCCGGTCGGTGATTCCGGAGCGGTTCATGATCTCCCCGGCCAGGATGAAGAACGGCATGGCCATGAAGGTGAAGAGGTCGAGCCCCTGGAAGTACCGCCGCGGCGCCATCATCAGGAAGTTCTGACCGCCGATTTGGACCAGGCCGAGCACGCCGGCCACGCCCAGCGTCACGCCGATGGGGAGGCCGACGAACATCAGACCGAAGAAGAGGATCAGGACGAGGCTCATGCCGCACCTCCCGAGGCCAGTTGGACCTTCATCTGCTTCTGCATCCGGATCATGGCCACGAAGAACTGGAAGGCGGCAAAGGCCGAAGACACCGGCACCGAGGCGAAGGGAATGACCATGTTCATGCTAAAGATGGTGGCGAAGGCGGTGGTGCCGTCCCTGGTCAACAGGATGCCGTAATAGGTCAGGAACAGGAAGAAGGCGATACTGATGATATCGAGGACGAGGATAACGGGCTTCCTGTGACTGAGAGAGAGGCGCCCCAAGAACAGCTCCAGCCCGATGTGCTCCCGGTAGTAGGCCGCGCAGGGCACGGCCAGCAGGGCGAGCCAGATCATGACGTACCTGGAGAGCTCCTCGGTCCATGCCCCTCCGCTGCGGATGATGTAGCGTTCGAAGACCCCATACCAGATGATCAGCACGATGCCCGCGGCAAGCGCCGCGCATATCCGTTCCAATACCCAGTTGAGTTTGAAAGCGGTTCTTTCCAGTGGCGTCATGGCCTCTGACGCGACGGCCTGCCCGGAATCCCTGAGCACCGATTCGGACATTTGAACTGCTCCTCCGCAAAAAAGTCGACGGTCAGTTATGCCTGCACGCGTCTTCGCCTCGTGCCGGCTACGCGGCCGCGTAGACCTTGGGAATCACGGCGTACATCGCCGCGGCCTGCACCAACTCACGTCTTCCAGGTCAGCTCGTTGGGCGCATGCGCCTGGTCCTCGTGGCCGGGGCCGAAGCCCACGCAGGGAATGCCGTAGCGGCCCATGATGGAGACGCCGTTGGTGGAGAAGGTCCATTTGTCCACCACCGGCGCCTGGGCGAACAGGGATCGATAGGATGTTACCAGCGCCTGACAGGCGGGGTGCTGTTCCTCGACCACCCAGCAGGGGAAGTAGCACTCGGTCGGATAGACCAGGCCGGTGTAGGACGGCCGGGCGTAGTCGTAGAGGGACACCTGGGCACCGGCCTTCTGTACGGCGGGCAGGCGTCTGATCTCCTCCAGGGCACCCTCCCAGGTCTCGCCGGCGGTCAGCCGGCGATCGATGGAGATGGCGCAGCCGTCCGCCACGGCGCAGCGGCTGGGCGACGTGTAGAAGATCTCGGACACGGTGAGGGAGCCCTTGCCCAGGAAGGGGTCGTCGGCCAGACGCGTGTGCAGCTCCTGGAGTTCGCCCAGGATGGGACCCATCTTGAAGATGGCGTTGTCGCCCCGCTCCGGCGCGGAGCCGTGGGCGCTGACGCCCCGCACGGCCACCTTGATCTCCATGCGGCCCCGCTGGCCGCGGTGGATCCGACAGGAGGTGGGCTCGGTGGAGACCACAAACTCGGGCCGGATGCCGCTCTTCTCCACGAGGTACTGCCAGCAGAGGCCGTCACAGTCCTCCTCCTGCACGGTGCCGGTGATGAGGAGGGTGTAATCGGCCGCGAGATTGAGCTCCTTGATGATCTTGCCGGCGTAGACCAGGGAGGCCATGCCGCCCTTCTGGTCGCTGGCCCCTCGGCCGCCGATGACCTCGTCGTCCTCGTAGCCCTTGAAAGGGTCGAACTTCCAGTTCTCGGGGTTGCCGACGCCCACGTTGTCGATATGGGCGTCCATGGCGATGAGGCGCCGTCCGCGGCCAATATAGCCTAGGACGTTGCCCATGGGATCTATTTCCACCCGGTCGAAGCCCACCGACTCCATTTCCTGCCGGATGCGGCGGATGACCTCCTTTTCCTGGCAGCTTTCGCTGGGCAGGGCGATCAGGTCCCGGAGGAACCGAGAGATGGCCGGCTTGTAGCCTTCGGCTTTTTCGAGAACCAGTTTATAGTCGATTGCCATGGTCGTCCTCGCACGCGTGTGAGGGGAAACGCGAGCAGTAGCCTGCGGCTTCCGGGTCGGCGTGTCAAGGGCAATTTCTGCGTGGCGCTGATACGCGGACATGGGTGGCGATCCTCCGTCTCCCCCCTGTAGGAGCGGGAAAGGAGTCAAGGCGGCCGAGAATGTCGCCAGCCAGTGGCTGGACCATGGGGATCGGAAACGTGGTGAGTCCGTCGGGCTTGACACTTTCCACCGTGGGGCAGTAGTTTCAGTTCATCCGACATGCACGTCTGCGTTTTGCAGTCGTATTTCGCGCCCTGGGGGAGGGGGAGCTTGACCTCCGAGCCAACCATCGATCCGAAGTACTGGGCCTTCATCTCTTACAGCCACCACGACCGGGCATGGGCGGAGTGGCTGCACAAGGCCATCGAAACCTACCGCGTCCCGAGGCGCCTGGTCGGGCGCCCGTCCCGCAATGGTCCCACGCCCTCCCGCCTTTTCCCGGTCTTCCGGGACCGCGATGAATTGCCAGGCTCGGCCGATCTGGGCGGGAACATCGAAGAGGCGCTGCAGCGTTCACGCTACATGGTGGTGATCTGTTCCCCGCGATCCGCGATCTCCGAGTGGGTCAACCAGGAAATCCGAAGGTTCAAGGCCCTGGGTCGGGACGACCGCGTGCTCTGCCTGATCGTGGATGGGGAGCCGAACGCCAGCGACAGACCGCATAGCGGGCTCCTGGAATGTTTCCCCGAGGCCATCCGATATAGGGTGAATGCGGTGCAGGAGGTCACCGGCGAGCGGGCCGAGCCGATCGCGGCCGACGTCCGCCCCCAGGGCGACGGGAAGCTGAATGCCAGGCTGAAGATCCTGGCGGGATTGCTGGACGTCGCTTTCGACGACCTGAAGCAGCGGGAAAGACGGCGGCGGCGCTGGCGAATTGTGCAGGCAGCAGCCGCAGCCGTGGCGGTGCTCTTGGCCGTCGGCATGGTCTGGTATCAGGGGCACGTGAAGACCCAGGAGAGCGCCAGGGCCCGGTACCTGCAAATGGCGGAGATGCTGCTCGCGCAGGCCAAAGAGGCGATCCAGGTTCGCCAGGACGCGGTGGCGACCCTGTATGGAGCCCACTCGATCCGATACCGCCTGCTGGCCGGAGCGGAGCCGCAGGAGACGGACTTCCTGTCGTCGCTCTCCCCGCCCGCGTTGCTGACACGGAGCCTGCCGGCGGCAGGGTTCTCCGGGGGCCTCGCGGTGCACCCCGCCGGCAAGCTCCTGGCCTCGGGAAGCCAGGATGGCTCGGTGCGCCTGTGGGACATGGCCGAAGGCCGCCCGCTGCAATCCTTGACAGGCCACACCGGCAGCGTGGCGTCGGTCGCCTTCAGTCCCGATGGCCGCCTGCTGGCTTCCGGAGCGGCCGACAAGACCGTCAGGATCTGGGACACCCACTCGTGGGAGCCGGTCGCGGTTCTGCGAGGCCACGAGGGGCAGGTGTTCTGCGTCGCCTTCAGCCCGGATTCCACGCTGCTTGCCAGCGCCAGCCAGGACAAGACCGTCGGGCTGTGGGATGCACGGTCGGGGGCGGCCATCGCGCGCTTGACCGGCCATGCTGCCGACGTCAATTCGGTCGCCTGGAGCCCCGACGGCACACGGATCGCCAGCGGCGGCAAGGACAACACACTGCGACTATGGGACGCCGGGCGACGCGCCCCACCGGTTGTCCTTGCCACCTACCGTCAGCCCATCACCTCGGTCGCCTTCAGCCCCGACGGCCGCTTCCTCGCCGCGGCCGACCATGACGGCAGTTCCAAGCTGTGGGATCTCGCGCTCCACCAGGAAGTGGCGGCGCTCGGCGCGCATCGCCTCGCCGTGTCTTCTCTCGCCTTCAGCCCGGACGGAGCGGTCCTCGCCGCCGCCAGCCGAGACCGCACGATCAAGCTCTGGGAGGTCAGCACCCGCCAGGAGCTCGCCACCCTCACGGGGCACGGCGGCGAGGTCGAGGCGGTGGCGTTTCATCCGGACGGCCGCCGCCTGATCTCGGGCGGGGCCGACGGGACCCTCAAAGTCTGGCGCATCGCCGCCCGGGAGGATTTCGCGATCCTGAGCGGCCACCAGGACGCGGTCCGCGGCGTGGTCTTCAGCCCCGATGGCCGGCTGCTGGCCTCGGGAGGGGACGATACCACCATCAAGCTGTGGGACGTGGCCAGCCGTCGGGAGGTCGCCACCCTCCGCGGCCACCGCGACTCGGTGCGGGCGGTAGCGTGGAGCCCCGACGGGCGGCTGCTGGCCTCCGCCGGCCGCGATAACACGGTGCGGCTCTGGGACGTGGCAGCCCGCAAGCAGCGGGCCGTCGTCGTGGCGCACGATGACTATGTGGTCGGACTCGCCTTCAGTCCGGACGGGCGGCTGCTGGCGTCGGCGGGATGGGATCGAAAAGTCAAGCTGTGGGAGGTGCCGACGTTGCGCCCAGCCGGCGTGCTGGAAGGACACACCGGGCAAGTGGGCGGGGTGGCCTTCAGCCCCGATGGGCGTCTGCTCGCATCCGCCAGCTACGATTCCACCGTGCGGCTGTGGGACGTGGCTACACGGAAGCCTCTCGCGACCCTCCGCGGCCACGACAAGCACGTCCGCGCCCTGGCCTTCACGCCGGACGGCCGAATCCTGGCAACGGGAGGATGGGATCGCCTGATTCGGCTGTGGGACATGGAAACCCGCCAGCAAGTCGGGACGCTCCTCGCACACCACACATACGAGGTGTGGTGCATCGCCATCAGCCCCGACGGGCGCCTGCTCGCGTCGGGAACGCCGAGCCAGGACCGGCGCTCCATCCGCCTGTTCGATCTGCAGACGCGCCGCCTCGTCACCTGGTTGAGCGGCCACGACCAGTATGCCCTGGCGGTCGCCTTCAATCCCCGCGGGGACGTGCTCGCGTCGGGAGGAACCGACCACGTCGTGCGGCTCTGGCGGGTCGCCGACTTCTGGCCGCAGCCGGCGGCCCGAAGCCGAGATGATCCCGGCGCCCTGCTCCGCGACTATCTCGAGCACCCGCCCTATACCCTCGATGGAATGGACAAGCTCATCGGGGAAATCGAACGCTTGACGGGCTTCAGGCTGGTCGGGACCGTTGCGATGCCGATCACTCAACCCCGCTGAGGACACCCATGGAAATCCTCTGGTCCGCCGTCAGACCGGACAACGCCCTGCTCATCCTCCTCAGCCTCGGGGTGATGCTCCGTTTCGCCGGGCGCCGCCGTCTGGGCGGTGGGCTCGTGGCCATCAGCGCCGTCGCCCTGCTCGCCATCGGCCTCTTGCCCATCGGCGCCTGGCTGCTGGCGCCGCTGGAAAACCGCTTCCCTCCTTCTCCCGCGTTACCCCAGCAGGTCGATGGCGTGATCATGCTGGGAGGCGCCCTCGATCACGACCTGACCGTGGCGCGCCGTCAACTGGTCCTGCGCGACCCCGGCGAACGGTTCGTCGCCCTCGTGCGCCTGGCGCGGCGGTACCCGGAGGCGCGGCTCGTTTTGGCCGAGGGAAAGGGCAGCCTGGGTCCCCGCGAGTTTGAGGAGGCGCTTCCCGCCAAGCCGTTCTTCGCAGACCTGGGGATCGACCGCGGCCGCGTGATCGTCGAGTATCAAGCGCACAACACGTACGAGAACGGGCTCCTGACCAAGCGACTGGTGAACTACCAGGCCGGCCAGCAGTGGATCCTGATCACTTCCGCCTGGCACATGCCCCGCGCCGTCGGTGTCTTCCGCAAGGCGGGCTGGCCCGTCATTCCGTACCCGGTGGATTATCGGACGAACGGCACCTCCATCGGGTACCGCGGCCTTGATCTCAAAGGCGGACTCGAGCGCTTCTCGCTGGCCGCACGGGAGTGGGTCGGCTTGTTCGCCTACCGCATCCTGGGCTGGTCCGACGAATGGCTGCCCGGTCCGTACACGGACGCCGTCCGCTCCGGCCGCCCCCAACCGTCCAGCAATGGTCGGCAGGAGCCCAGACCATGATCGTGCTGACCGGCGGCGGCACAGGGGGGCACCTGGAGGTCGCACGCCTTCTGAAGGAGGCATTCCGCGCCCGCCGGGTTGCCCCGATCTTCATCGGCACGGCCCGCGGACAGGATCAGCGGTGGTTCGGCAACGACGACGGATTTTCCGCGCGCTATTTCTTGAACACCCGCGGGGTGGTGGATCGAGGGAAGGCAGGGACGGTTGTGTCGCTCGCCTTGGTCGCCCGGGCCGCCGTCACCGCCGCGGGCATCCTGAAACGCTCCGCGGCCAGGGCAGTAATAGACGTGGGAAGTTACGCCGCCGCGCCCGCCAGTCTCGCCGCCATCATCCGGCGCATCCCCCTGTTCATCCACGAACCCAGCGCCGTGGTCAGCCCGCTCAATCGCCTGCTCCGCCCGTATGCCGCCGGGTTCTTCAGCTCGTACGGCGACGCTTCTCCGGTGCCAGACTTTCCCGTTGACCAGGCGTTTTTTGATACGGCTCGGCCCCGGACGCGGGTCGGCCGGATCATATTTCTCGGCGGCAGCCAAGGCGCACGCTTCATCAACGACTTCGCGCTGGAGGTCGCCCCGACGCTCCGCCGCATGGGGATCGCGATCACCCACCAGACCGGCGAAGCGGATTTCAACCGCGTGCAGGCCGGCTACCAGGCGCTCCACGTCGATGCGGACACGTTCGCGTTTGACAGCGCCCTGACGGGGCGCATGGCCTCGGCGGACTTTGCCGTGAGCCGGGCGGGAGGCGGCACCGTGTGGGAGCTCGCGGCGAACGGGCTGCCGGCCCTCTTTGTGCCGTTCCCCCATGCTGCGCGCGACCACCAGTATCAGAATGCCCGGTTCTTCGCGGATCGCCGGCTGGGGTTCGTGGCACGGCAACCCGAGCTCGATCTCGATCGGCTGCTTTCCGCGCTGCGACGCGATCTCCACCCGATCAGCACGGGACTCATGGCCCTGAACAAACCGGGCGGCGCGGACCGGATTGCGGAGTACGTGTTGAACCGGCTCGGCGGGTAGGAGGAAAGGCTTCGGCGGGGCCGAGGGCGATCAATGGGGGCTTCACAGAATTCCAATAGATAGGTTCGCTTTGCGTCAGGCTGCTCAAAACGGGCCAGATGCAAGACGGAACGCGCAGAGCCGAGTGAGGCGTACTCCAGGTACGCCGCAACGAGCGCTCGAGTGTTCCAACGCCGCAGATGGGCCGTTTTCAGCAGCCTGAAAAGGGGGGAGGCGTGGCATACGACCCGAAGCCGATCGACACGACGGATGTGGTGCTCACGCCGGAGATCCTGAAGCTGACCGAGCGCCTGGCAGAGAGCACCCACAACACCTGGGCTCGGAAGCGCCTGGAGGATGGGTGGCGGTGCGGACCCCACCGGGATGATGCCAAGAAGGAGCATCCCGGCCTCGTGCCGTACGAGGAACTTCCGGATTCCGAGAAAGAGTACGACCGCAGAGTCGCCATGGAAACGCTCAAGGCGCTGGTGGCTCTCGGCTATCGGATCGAACGCCCCGAGGGGCTCCGGGTCGAAGAGCGGCCCGCCCCGTTGCCCGAGACGGGTGCGTCTCCTGCGCTGGACGTCCTGCGCAGCCGGGCGGCTCTGGATCTCCGTGAACTGCTCGCCCTCTGGCATGTTCGGGATCCGCAGGCCTGGGCCAAGTCGCCAGAGCCCTTCGCACTTCTCGGCGAGCGGATCCTCCGCGTCGGCGCCCCGCTCCCCGCCCACGACGTCCTGGCCGTGGGGCTGACGGCGCACCCGGCAGACGTGCGGCTGCGCCAGCTCCAGGGCCTGGCCCTGGCGCGCAGCGGGGCGGCTCGCAAGGCAAACCAGATTCTTCAGACACTCTTCGCCGAGGGCCACGCCGATAGCGAGACGCTGGGAATCCTCGCCCGCACCTTCAAGGATCTTTCCGCCGGCGCCGCGACACCCGACGAGCGGCGCCTGCTTCTCTCCCAGGCCCATGCCCGCTACCGCGACGCCTACGGCTTAGCCGTGGTCCGGCGAGATCCCGACGCCGCTTTGTATACCGGGATCAATGCCGCCAGCACCGCCCTGCTCCTAGAAGACGGGGACGCGGCTCGACAACTCGCCCGGGAGGTCCGGAGCTGGTGCCAGCAGCGCCTGACCCGATCCGCCGACTACTGGGCGGAGGCCACACTGGGTGAGGCGGCGCTCATCCTCGGCGACTGGGCTGAGGCCGAGCAGCACTACACCCGGGCGGCAGACCTGGGCCGGAGCAATCTCGGCGACCTGAGCACGACGCGCCGCCAGGCTCGCCTCCTCCTGCGGCGCCTGGACCGGGATCCCTCTCAGTGCGACCGCTGCTTCCGGATCGGCCCGGTGGTGGTCTTCGCCGGGCACCGGATCGATGCGCCGACCCGTCCGACCCCCCGCTTCCCTCCAGCGATCGAGCCGGCAGTCGCGCGCGCCCTTGCGGAGCGGCTTGCCGCGCTCGGGGCCGGGATCGGCTTCGCCTCGGCCGCGAGCGGGGCCGACCTCCTGTTCCTCGAGGCGCTCCGGGCCCGCGGTGGAGACATCCATGTCGTCCTGCCGTACGACCGGGAGCAATTCCGGAAAGACCAGGTGGATCTTGCCAGCACATTCGGCTGGGGGGAGCGTTTTGAGCGGATCCTCGCGCAGGCGACCGAGGTGGTGGTGACCTCCGAGCAGTCCGCTCCGGAGGCGCCGACGGTCTTCGAATACGCCAACACCTTCCTCTATGGCTGGGCCAAGCTCCGGGCGGAGCAACTCGAGACCGAGCTTGTTCCCCTCGCGGTGTGGGATGGGAAGCCCGGCGACGGCCCCGGCGGGACGGCCGGCGCCGTGGCCCGATGGCAGGCGCGCGGACACCGGGTCGAGATCATCGACCTCGCGAAGATTCTCCGGACCATGCCCGGCGGTGCGATGGCGGTCCCACGCAGGGCGAGCACCGTCTCGCCGGCGGTCTCGGAGCCGTCTGCGTCCGCCGCCCAGACGGTCATGGCTATGCTCTTCGCCGACGCGGTCGGGTTTTCCAAACTGACCGAGATCCAGGTGCTGCGCTTCATGGAACACTTCCTGGGGGCCATCGCAGCGCTCGTGGCCACGGCCGCGGCCGCGCAGCCCCCCTTTGCGCCCGTGGCGAAGAATACCTGGGGGGACGGCTTGTACTTCGTCTTTCGGAGCGCCCGGGACGCCGGTCGCTTCGCATTGGACCTCTGCGAACGGGTGGACGGGACCGACTGGACGGCCCACGGGCTGCCGGCAAACCTGAGCCTCAGGATCGCTCTGCACGCGGGACCGGTCTATGCCGGCAAAAACCCGGTGACCGGCCAGCAGCCCGATTACACGGGGACGCATGTCAGCCGCGCCGCGCGGATCGAGCCGATCACGCCGCCCGGCCACGTCTATGCCAGCCAGTCCTTCGCGGCCCTCGCCGCCGCCCAGGGCGCCACGGACTTCACCTGTGACTATGTCGGCCAGACCCCGCTGGCCAAGGGGTACGGAACATTCCCGACCTACCATGTCCGCCGTCTGCGATGATGGTGAGCGCGGGATTTCGGTGGCAGGCGGTGGAGTTGTTGTTGTGTCCATCGAACCCATTTGATAGGTTAGGCGTGACTCGCACGGTGCGGCATAGATAGATACCCACGGGCTTACCCCCGCGGCTCTCAGCGGAGCCCTGAAAGAATGCGACTGTCCTCGTGGTTTGCGCTGTGGCATCCGCGCTACCGAGCGGCCCTCATCGGACTCACTCTCGCGGGCACACTGGCGTCCGCCCTCGTCTATGTCGAAAACGATCTGCTGGACTTGCTGACGCAATCGGTGGCAGCGACACCCCTCCCTGCCCAGGCTGGAGGAATGACGGCTCTTGCGGCCGGGCTGGCGGGCTGGCTGCAAGTCGGCCTCCCCTTCCTGGCCCTGGGACTCTTCGTGGCCAGTCGTCTCGCCTCGGGATTCGTCGAGTTCTGGAAGACCCATCTCACCGGCACGCTCACCATTCGCACAAAAGACGACCTGGAAACCGAGATCTTGCTGCACCTGATGCGCAAGGAGGATTCCTTTTTCAGCCGACACTCCCCCGCCGAGATGGTCAATCGCCTCGCGGTGGATCTCTCGCGAGTGAGCCAACGCCGGCCGAGCCTGATGCATGTCTGGTGGAGCGCCTTGCTGTTGCTCGGCAATCTCGCCTTCTTCCTGGTAAAGGATTGGCGCCTCGCCCTTGTCGCTGTTGTAACTTGCGCGGCCGGCGTCCTCTGGACGATCCGCACCACCAAGCCCGCCGCGGAACTCGACAAGAGCTTCTTGGCCCAGGACGAGCGCGTCAAGTCCCGGTTCGAGGATCTGCTGCGGGCCGCGCCCGAGGTCCAGGTCGGGAATCTGTACGAGAAGATCCGCTCCTATTTCGTCCAGCTCCTTGGAGATCGAAGCAGCACCTTCTTGAAGTTCATTCGACTGAATGGAACCTTGCGAGTCGGCAACACCGTGTCGTACCTCTTGGCCTTTGCCGCCATGCTCGTGGTCGTCGTGTACATGCGACAACACGGCGCGATCGACACCTCTCTGGCGCTCGTACCGGTGATCGTCCTGCGCCTGCCGAGTTTGTTCAGCGATGCCTCGGAGCTGGTCTTTCTTCGGCTCGATTTCCAGCTCGCGCGGGTCAGCATGGAGCGACTCTCGGAGTATGAGACTCGCGCGGACGAAAGCGATGTCGCGCGCGCGACCGCCGCGGACTCGACCGAGGCAGAGGCGATCCGGTTTGAACGGACCACCTATCGCTATCCCGGTGCCGGCGGCACACAACAGGGCGGCGTGAGTGACATCACGGCCACCTTCCCGCCTGGTCGATGGACGGCGATTGTCGGAGGCGCCGGTTCCGGGAAGTCGACGCTCCTCAAGCTCTTGCTCGGTCGCGTGAAACCGCAGGGCGGCACCATCCGCTATGGATCCGCTCCGCTCGACATGCTCAGCGACGGAGGGCGCGCTGCACTGCTCTCCGTCATGCCGCAATCCTCCGTGCTGATCAACGCCACCATTCGCGAGAACCTGCTGTTCGGACGGCCCCAGCCGGAGGAGCCGCTTTCCGACGCCGATCTGGACATCATCGAACGCGCTGGATTGGGAAGGATTTGTCGGCTCAAGGCGCTCGACATGTTCCCGTTGAGTTCCGCGGACGCGAGCGAGATTGTGCAGGGCATCTTGGAGACACGACGCCGTCTCCGCGGTCAGCTCCGGGAGCATTGCCAGGCCGAGGTGCGGGCGTTCGAAGAGGGCCACTGCGACGCCCAGCAGTGGGTCCTGGAATGCCTGCTGGCCGGCCGATGTGATCGCGCACGATCCGTCGGCCTGCTCACGGGGGAAAAGGCCCGCCGCAAGCTGCGAAGACTTGCCCAATCGGAGGAGGGCGCTCTCCTCGCGGCGCTCGGGCGGAATCTGCTGCGGGAGAATCGGCACCTGCTGAGTATCCCCAACTATCACGTCTATGCGCAGCTCTCGCCGTTCCCGCTCGACGAGCCCTTGTGGCGATTGCGGGCCGCATGTGTGGAGCTGGCAGAGAAGGCCGACGCGTCGCTCAAGGAGACGGTGTCCTTGTGCGTGGTGTGCCTGACGAGCTCGTTGGCCGAACTGGCCAGCGATGACCGCGCCGACGCGTTTCGCCGCCCCGCAACCCGTCAGCAGCTTGCCGGGGCGATCGAGGTCCTGGCACCGTTGCTCGGGAATGCCTGGCACCCGTTCGTTGCCGAGGCCGTCCATCCGCATCTGACCTGGCGCGAGAACCTGATCTTCGGAGTGGTTGACATTCGGAACAGCCGAACCGGCCGACTGGTGGATCAGGCGATTCTGGACTTCGTCGAACAGGGAGGATTGAAGGAATTCTTCACCCGACGGGGTCTGGAGTTCCAGATCGGTCGGCTGGGCACCAACCTCTCGGGCGGCCAAGGCCAACTCGTTGCCTTCTGCCGAGCGCTCCTGCGCCGAACCCCCGTGCTGGTGCTCGACGAACCAACCTCCGCGCTCGATCCGGCAAGCCGCGCCGGCGTCGCGGCCCTCCTGCGGAGCTGGAAGACCGATCGGATCATCATCTCGGTCAGCCACGACGTCGAGTTTATCCGCGAGGCCGATGAGGTGATGCTCATTGACGCCGGCCGCCTGATCGCCACCGGCCCCTTCGCGGAATTGGAGCGAGGCTCCGAGCTGTTCGCGAAAACACTGAGGCAGGCATGAGGACAACCGCGCTCGGCATCGGCGAGAAGCTCCGCACCCTGGGGACGTGCTCGCTGTTCTCCGGCGTTCCCGCCGCGGAACTCGCGATCCTTGCCGAGATGATGAGAACCGAGTACCTGCGCACCGATGAAATCCTCTTCCAGGCCGGAGAGTTTTCGGACTGCGTCTACGTCGTCGCCGCCGGCACGCTGAACGTCTTTCTTCCGAACGATCCCCTTCCCGTTCGCGCGCTCTCCCCGGGCGACCTCCTGGGCGAGTACGGGCTGCTGGCAAACCTCGCCAGGACCGCTACGGTTCGCGCCTCAACGGACGCGGTCCTGCTTTCCCTTGATTACCAGCGCTTTCGCGCGTTCCTCCTTCGCTTCCCCGAGGCCATGTTGGTCATACTGAAAACCGCTGTGGCGCGACTGGTCGCGGCGGAGAACAAGAGCAGGGGTGGCGTGGGCCCGTAAGGATACGTTCCGCGCTCGGGGTGCTTTCGCCCCTGCGGCCTCTGCGTCTCTGCGTGAGAAATGTTCGAGCTCACAGACTCTCTCTGAAGGCGGTGGCACATGACACGAGCAGGCGCAGCACTCGCGACGTATCTCGGCATCTCCGGGTCGAGCCAGGAAAGCATGATTCTTCGGCTGCTCATCGAGCTCGGGGCCCAGATCGTCGGCGCGCAAGAGGGTTCGCTCTTGGTTCTCGACGAGAAGAGGCACGAGCTTGTGTTTGCCATGACGATCGGCAGCGCGTCGTCTGAAACGGCCTTGATCGGGCAACGGGTTCCTCTGGGCAAAGGCATCACCGGGCTGGCGGCCCAGACCCACGAGGTCCAGATCGGCGCCCCCACCTTTCGAACCCGGCAGGCCAAAGGGCACGACACCGCCGCGAACCAACCGCAAGCCGTCTTGGCGGCCCCGATGCTGATTGCCGACCGGCTTATCGGGGTCTTGACGGCCGTGAGCTTTGCGCCCGACAAACGGTTTGCGAGCGCTGACGCGCTCCTATATGGCCGCATTGCTGCAGTGGCGGGCGTCGTGGTGGACCAGAGTCGTCAACTCAACGTTCTTGCCGCGCTTCAAAGCGGCCGCCGCCCGCCTCGGGCTCGGGACCAAGCCGAACGTCTCGATCACGACATCGTCCGCGCCATCACCCGGTTGACCTCATGCAAACCGCACGCGAAGCCCCAGCTCGCCCGATTGCTCACCGCGATGGCGGCCCTGCTGGAGGAGTAAATGCCTAGACCGACCGCGATCACACTGAACGCCCTCCTTGGGAAACGCCTGACGGAGTTTCCCCGGCAGAAACTGGAGCCGGTGACCGTGGCTGTCGTGGATAGCGGCATCGACGCCACCCATCCGCAATTGGCGGGGCGGATTGTCCGCGCCGTACGGGTGGAGCCCGCCGGAAAGAAGCAGCGCATCCTGAAGGGCGCAGTTCCACGAAACGCGGATGTCTATGGCCACGGGACCGCCGTGGCGAGCATCATCTGCAAGATCGCCCCCAACGCGCGGATCGTGGACATCCGCGTGCTTGATCCCGATAACGTCTGCACGGGCGAGACGCTGATCGAGGGCTTTCGCCATGCGATCGACTCCCGCGCTCGCATCATCAACATGAGCCTGGCGGCGAACGCCAAGTTCGCCCTGCCGCTTCGCGATCTGTGCGAGACCGCCTATCGCCGCAATCAGCTCGTCGTCGCCTCGCGGCGCAATATGCCGCTCACCGACGAAGGCTATCCGGCCGAGGTGGCCACCTGTATCGGCGTCAACATCGGAAAATATGCGTCGCAATTCCAGGTGATGTTCCAGCGCGATCGGATCATCGAGTTCGCGGCTCATGGCGAGGATGTGGTGGTGGCCGCGCCGGGGGGCGGCGAAACGACGATGACCGGAACCAGTTTCGCGGCGCCCGCCGTCAGCGGTCTCTGCGCCCTGCTGGTGGGCGCCTGCCCTGACCTTCGTCCATTCGAGGTGAAGAGCCTGCTCAAAGCGTTCTCGATCCGGTAGCCGTCCCCCTCCTGTCCCAGCCGTGGGTCACGGACAGTCGTCCAACCCACCGAGTAATTTCTGCATCCCTTCAATCTCGGCATCGCTCACCCGGGCGACGACCGGACCGTCCGGCGGACAAATCGTATCCTGGTCATGGACCTCGATCATCCGGATCTGGCCCGTGCCGTCCGCCCGGTAGGAGGGCTGCGAGGTGAGATAGTTGTACGGGAAGAGGGGGAACCGCGTCTTCGGGGGCAGGAGCAGTGTGAAGCCTGTCATGTCAGGCGCGTACTCGACCCGCGCGCCGGCGGGCAGACGGATGGGGCAGCTCGTCCGGTCCGAGGTCTGGGCTTCGATCCGCCGATAACGCACCCGGCCCGTCTTGGCCTGTTCCTGCCGCCCGACCGCGACCTGGTAGGCCACAAACTCCCTGAAGACCTTCTGCCGGGCCCCCTCCCCCACCGGCCAGTAGGCCGCGAAGCAGAGCGCCATTCCCGTCAGGAACGTGGTGATCGCGATCAGCGCAGCCCCCGCGGGAAGCAGCCGCCGCGGGCTGGCCTGCGCCAGATGCGGCGGCTTCGTTTCGGCAGATCGCGCGCGAAACCCCCACCAGACCATCTGCACCCCCCGCTGAAGCGCGAGTGCTGCGAAGATGGCCGCTATCACCACGGCGATCCCGCCGCTGGTTGCCGAGACCAAGATGGCGAGGACCGCGGCCGCCGCCGTCAGGACAAAGCGGCCCTTCCGCCTGGGCTGGAGTGTGTGCAGGATGACATACGCGCCTCCCGCCATGGACAGCAACACCATGAGCGGGAGTATGAGGATCTCGGCTGCCAGCACCTGGGGCCCCGGTGGCTGATTCGCCGCGGCCGGTCCCGCCGTCAAGAGAATCAAGCTCAGGACCAAGCAGCCCATGCGTGTCGCGCTCATCTCGGACGCACCTCCCACTGGAATTGCCAATCTTCCCGGGGCATGAACCCGGTCCGCTCGAACCCAAGGATGCCCTGGGTATCCGACCGAAGCCCGTAATTGCTTCGCACGAGCCTGACGTCATGCAAGGTCAGCGTGTACACGGCGTGGTCGAGCGGACGCCGCCAGGGCTGCGTCGTGGCCAGCAGGTACCGCGCGTCCCTGGTGGGGGCATACTGGCGATACCGGATGATGACCTGGACCTCCTCGTGCGCGCGGAACGGCAACTCGAACGCGTCCCGCCCCAAGAGATTGCGGAGGGGAATGGGCCCGGCGTCTGGGACCAGCCGAGTCGCAGTCAGCTCGGTCGGCATGGGGTGGCTCGCGTCCACGGGAAGCGGGATCGAGAACGCCTGCACCACAGGGAAGGGCCAAGGGTTCTGATACACATAGAACCCCTCGACCTGGACCTCATCCGGATAGACCGCGATCTCGATGCGCTCACGAACGAAGTGGACGATGGGAAGGAGCCCCGCGAGAAACGGGAGAAGCAAGAGCAGGGCAATCGAGTCCGAGTGCGGGCCCGATAAGATAGCGTCGCATCCCAATCGCCTCGACCCAAGTTGGCGCTATGGCTTGGGAATCACCCTGAGGACGATTGCTCTTTTCAGTTCTTCGGGCATCAGGAAATGCGGCTTCTCGAAGACCCGCACAGTGGATATGCCAGGCGTGGACGCCTTCAGCTCCTGCACCAGACGCGTCTCGTCGCCCAGCCACCCGTCTTCGGACATCACGTAACTCTCCGGCTCGGCAGAGCGTGCGGGGACCACCGCCGGCCCCTCGACGGCGACCCGAAAGAAGGGACCGCTCTTGCTGCCCTGCGTCCCGTAATCCAGGGCGACCGTCTCGCCCTCGACGAGCGTGCCGTCTCCCGCATAGACGAAGGTATACCTTTTTCTGACCGCCGTCCCGTCAGGCCCCGAGCCCTGCACCGTGAGTATATTTCTGCCGCTGACCCAGTTCGGCGCGAACCGGAGAAGCTTCGCATGCTCGCCGAACGATTCGGGCTGCACCGCCGTTCCATTGAAGGTAAGGGTTGCCTCCTCGACGTTGACCAGCACCAGCGTGATGCCTTGTTTTTCCAGGACCAGGTCGCGATCGCCGGCCTGGCCGATGAGCGCCACCACGGGTGCCGGCTTCCACTCCAGCCAGCCGGTCGCCTCCACCCGCCGCCCCTCCGTGGTGGCGGTCACGGTCACCCGCTTCCGGCCGGGCCTGCCCGGGAAGAAGATCAAGCTCTCCATCTGTCGGTCCGACGAGAAGCCGCCGGAGCGAGGCTGGGCCAGCACTTCGCGGCCATCCACCTCGACGAGGAAGTCCGGCCGGCTCCACGTCTTGGGGAATTCGAGCGAGACCTCCGCGTAGACGTCCCCCCGCAAGGGCTTCAGGTCCTGCATGCGGAGCGTCTGCGGACTCAGGCATGCCTGCTCGCACTCCGCCATGGTCTCAAAAGGCACCGCGCCGTCACAGCCCCCCCAAAAGAATGGCCGGCACGTCTTGTTCTTCTCTTCGTAGTAGTACCGCTCGAAGAGCGCCTTGCACGGCCCGGGTTTCGGCTTCATGCTGCATCGGGTGTCCGCCGGCTCTCCCGCGAGAGGGCCGGCCGGCTCGGCGCCGCTGGCCGCAGGTAGCTCTGCAGCGCTAAACGCCCCCAGCAGCAGGAGCAGTGCAGAAAGGTAGGCGATCAGCATGGAAGGCTATCCCTCTTCCTACGAGATCCGGGTCAGCACGGTCCCCAACAGGAGCCAGTTGCCGCTCTTCGTCGATTTCTCCAGGAAGACGAGGTAGGCCACACCCATCTCGTAGTCCGCCTGGCAACTGACGTGCACGACCGCCCGCGTTTTATCCTCGTTGAACCCCACCCGCGAAAATCGGACGATGCCGCCCTGGAACGGAAACCGGCGGCGAACCTCCTCCCAACCGCGGCCCGGCCCGAAGAGCCGCGCAAGCTCATCCTCCGTGATCATCGTCACCTGGCGGGTCGGCCCAAGCCGGGAGAGCTTCGCGCCGTCCAGGCGGTGCGATGTCGCATTCTTGGCGTTGTAATCGGCCAGCATCGCGGTGTCACGTCTCTCCGGGGCGTTCCGCGGTTCCAGCCGGCGCTCTCGCGCCGTCCCCTCCGCAATCGTGTAGGGACCGCCCCGGATCCCATCCAACCGGACCCGGTCGCGGTACTCCAGCATGTAGCGCGCTTCATCCTGCACATTCGCGGGGATTTCGGGCTTGTTGGGGAAGAGGACGGCTCCGAAGACGGCATACTCCTCGTCATCGGGGATGAGCGGCAGGGTGGCCTCCGTGGGGGCCGCAGCGATGGCAGCCGCCGCGAACAGGGCCACGAGTGCCAGGGATCCGATGGCGCCTTTCATCGCTCTCCTCCACCTCACCATCGCTCCCCCAGGATCTCTGCGCGCTTTCGGTCGTACTCCTCGGGCGTGATGAGTCCCTCGTCGCGGAGCGCGCCGAGCTTTCGCAGGCGTGTGTCAAAGTCCGGCGTCTCGCGCCCCACTCCCGGCCCGTCGATGCCCAGCGTCACGGCGACTGGGGGCTTCTTCCCGAAAAGCGAATAGAGTCCGAATCCCACCATCGAGAGGCACACGGCAACCCAGATAATCCCGAAGAGTCCGAGCAGGATCTGGAGCTCCGGTTCGTTGTTGCCAGAGATGCCTACGCTGACCAGGCCGAGGCCGAATACCAGGAAGAGCGCCCCCAGGACCACGAGCGCCACGGCGCTTGGTTTGCCGAGGCCCACGCGAAGAGAGTGAAGCGATCCGGCCATTCGCAGTACTCCCTCGAGAGATTCCCCATCGGGGACCCTCATGTGACCGCTCAGTCGATCTCCAACCCCATCAGGTAGTCGTTCAGTGCCCGCCGCTGCCCGTCCTCAGTGGTCTTTTTCGCCTGGATCTCCTTGCGGAGGGTCTCGATCTCGGTCTCCTGCTGGCCGAGCTTGGTGACGTAGCGTGCGTACAGCTCGGAATTCTGCGCCAGCTTCCCCATGTTGTCGCGGATCCGGCCCTGTTCCGCCGAGATCTCCTTGATGCGCTGCTCCAAGTTCGACCGCTGGGTCGCCGTCTGATCGACCTGATCGCGCAGCGCAATCAGGCGCTTCAAGGCGTCTTTCACCTTCGCGCTGACCTGCTTCTCCTCGAGATAGATGGCGAAGGCGCTCGCGGAGTCCGTGAGAACCACGGTCTGCTTGATTTGCCGCTCCTCTCGCACCCGTAGCTGTGCCTTTCCGCCTGCTTCCACCGGCACCAGGAAGCGGTAGAGGTCGCGCGTCCGCTCCGCCGCCGCGGTCGGCGCGGCGAGCGTCCAGTCCGCGCGGAAGGGGTGCTCGATCAACACCGTCTTCCGCTTGGCGTCGCGGTTGGCCAGATTGTAGATCTTCTCCTCCACCGCTTTTCGCGTGACCAGGAGCGTTCCCTTGCGGAGGACCGCGGCCACCACTTCGGCTTGCTCGGCCGGAGCCTGCGTCTCCACCTCGGTCTTGAGATCCAGCGCGTAACTGATAAGCCGTTCCTGACCCGGTGGGAGGTCTGCGATCCGGGCGTCGCCGGCATAGATGCCGCCGTCGAAGACGGTGATCGGCCCCTGGAGGAGATGCAGCGCGGTCGAGTTCTTGAGCCGGAAACCATTCAGGGGATACCGGGCGTTCACCCGCGAGTTATAGATGGAGAGCTTGGTCCCCTCGATCTCCCCGTTCACGATCGGGATCAGCGCGGACTTCTGCCGCGGCAGCGTGAGGGGAGCCTTGATGATGTACTGGAAGAGTTCCCCGGCGTCTGCCGTCTGCGCGGCCGCGGTCACCCCCTGCTGCAACCGCACCGCGGGGGGGGCAGATGCCATCGGCGCTGACTTCCTCATCGCTTGCACCTCGGGTGCCCGCGAGGGCGCCGGCACCTCGGCCTTGAGCTCTGCCAGGGCCTTGTCACGCTCGCCTCCCATGTCCTGGTCGTACACCGGCGGCCGGAGCGCCTCGTAGAGCTCGGAGACCACGACGGGCCGCTTGATGTAGAGCGGCTCGTACAGGTCCATCGTGAACGAGATCGGCCGGCCGGAGATCAGCGACAACCGGACGTTCTCCCAGTCGTCGTCCGTGGTGTTCTCCACGATCGCCCACCCTTGAAGGAACGGCTTGGCCGCTTCGGAGAGGGCGAGGCGGTAGCTGGTCTTCCAAACCGGCGCCTCGTCGATATAGGCGACCCGGACGCGACGGCGACCCTGCCCGTCGAATTCCAGACGAACGCCCTTCTTCTGGGTATCGTGGCTGGAGGCCAGCACCTCGAGCGCTTGCTGGAGCTCCGCCTTGAGCTGCTCGCTCACGATCTGCACGCGCTGGATCTGCGCCAAGGGAATCGAGCGCAGGCCGTCGGCCGCCATGAGGTTCAGGTACTCGACCTCCACGACCTCCTTGCCGCCGACCTGCTCCTTCTTCTTCTCCACACCCACGATGACGCCGCGGAGCAGGCTCGGGGTCGCCACCTCAATCTGCTCGCCCCGAATTCGCGTGAGGAGATCGCCGAGGCTCAGGTTCGACGTCAGATCCACCGAGAAGGTCTTGAGGGTCTTGGTAATCGGGTCGCGTGACTCGTACGTCACTGCGGCAATCTGGCCCCCGTCAAGATCCTGCACAATCAGGCTCTTGAGCAAGTCGTTGATCCGGTCCGTCTTGAACCGCAACTCCACATAGCCCCGGCCATCCACGGTCCCATCCCGTTGGAAGTAGCCGACGCCGCTCGTGTACAGGACCACCTCCGACAATGGCAGCGCCTGCGACTGGCTGGACCCGGTCGCCGTCCCGGCCTCCGCCACAGCAGCCGATGCCGCCCACCCGATGAGTATGAGCCACGCCACCCCTACTAGACTGATCGAACGCCGCACGTTTTGCCTCCTCGCCCTCTGCATTGACTGCCTCTTCCTATAATTTGACCGTGTTCCAGACCGGTAAGAAGTACCACGATTCCCGTGATGGTTACAAGCGTTCATCGTGAGGTTTCGCCGCTTGACAACTCCCGAACGGACCACTACGGTGTGGGCGGGTTGCGGCGAAGGGGCGGCAATCCCGATCGGGATTCTTTCAGATAAGGCCGAAGATGTCGTTTACTCGTAAGATCCTGTATTGCCTGTCAGCAGTGATCCTGTTTTCGGGCTGCACCCAGACCCAGCCCCAGAACACGTCTCCCCAGGCGGTGCCAACTGAGGTGGAATCGGCTGTCGGCTGTCAGCGTGAGAGCGGTGAGGAGTATTGTAAACCAGAGCATTATCATATGGAGCCCATCCCGCTTGGCCCGGGAGGCGTCCAGGGTGTCCTCGTGACGAATGATGGGTTTTGCGGCTCTGGAGGATGCTCCTTCTGGTTGTTCGAAAAGTTCGGCGCTCGATACCGCCTTCTGTGGGAATCTGACGATATCTTCCAGAGTGTATCTGCCGCGACAAGAACGACCAAGGATAGATATGATCTCGACATCTCCTATAAAGACTACTCAGGTCCAGGAGGTGCGGTGCTGCGATA
This sequence comes from uncultured Methylomirabilota bacterium, assembly GCA_963727695.1. Lineage (GTDB taxonomy): Bacteria > Methylomirabilota > Methylomirabilia > Methylomirabilales > 2-02-FULL-66-22 > 2-02-FULL-66-22. The sequence goes on from CAVSHW010000034.1 coordinate 99,826, forward strand.
CACGCATTACCAATGGGACGGCAGCACATATAACGAATCGCCGTGACCGATCATTGAGCGTTCAGCGATTACACCAGGGACCACCAGGTTCTCCCGGTGCGCCACTTCCGCGGGCTGCCCCGTCCCCGGCATTGATTTAGATCTCCACCTTGTTGATAGGCCTACGGCTTGCTTGCCGCACCCATGAGCAGACCTTCTATTTCGCGATCGCCTGCTTGCCTGGCCCAATCAGCCGGGGTCTTGCCGCCGCTATCCTTGGCGTCCGCGTTGGCTCCTTTTCCCAGAAGATAGCGCACGATCTCCGGATTCTTGCTCTGCGCGGCGCAATGCAGCGCCGTGACGCCGTCCGCGTCCGCATGGTTCATGTCCGCCGCTCCCTCGCCCAGCAGCCGAACGACCGACATGTGGCCGAAATAGGCCGCCGTGGCCAATGGCGTCGTCGCGCGAACAGTCTGGGCATCGACTGCCGCGCCATGGGAGAGGAGGTCGGACGCAACGATCGGCAGCCCGCGTTTTGCAACCAGATGCAAGGGCGAGGCGCCCGTCTGGTCTGGCAGGTTCACGTTCGCTCCGGCGGCAATGAGCAGCAATGCGGCGGCTTCGCGTGCATTGGCGATGGCCAGGTACAGCGCCGTGCGCGCGAGCTTGTCTCGGGCATCCAGTGGCGCCCCGGCCTCGATGAGAATACCAAGCGCTTTCGTGTTGCCGATGGCTGCGGCGTATCCCAGGCTCCCGACTCCGTCTGTCGTCAAGATCGCTTCAGGCAGGCGAGGATACCGGGTAATGAGCATGAGGAGGCGATTGGTGTCGCCTGTTTCGAGAACAGATACAACATCCCTGGCCTGAAGTTCCGTCTCATTCGCCGTTGGCGCCGCGCCACTCGGGTTTCTTTCCCCGCATTGGGCAAATCCGGGTATACCGGCGCACGTGGCTACCAGGAGGAACGTCATCAGCACAACGGTACGGACTTCAGGGCTGCGCATCTTTCTTGTCTCCAATTCTGAGAGTGAATACCGCGATGGCATTGTCTGTTCTCCGCTCAACACGCGTTCAGGTGCAAGATATAGTCTTCCTGAGTATAGCGCATACCCGCCCAAGGCAGCTCTCGATCCTCAAGCCCCAACACGGGAAGTAGGCGTCGGCGATACGCGCGATGGTCCCGAAGGATCAGGAGGAAGGGCCATGCGCGCGGGTCCTCGAGGATGAAGCGCCTGGTCGAGGCGACGGCCCTGTTCAGAGAGCTTTCAAATCCTTCGAACAGCTCGGGGATCCGCCAGGTATCGGTCGTAGACAGAACCCGGTCGCCATAGGTACTTCGGAGGGAATCGTACTGCCCCCGGGAAACAAAAAATGTCAGGCTATCGAAGGCATCCAGATAGCGCCGATAGTCGATCCCCGCTTCCGCATGATCGCTATAGACGGCATTGCCGAGACTGACATAGAACACGCTGCTCCGAAACGCGCCATCGAGAATGCGGAGGTCTTCCAGGCCGGGAAAGATGTCGATCTGGCTCTTGAGGTCAAGGTTGAATCGATTCCGGGAGAAGAACGACCGGTATTCGGAGACGGGCCAGTTGAAGTAGAGATGCACGGCGGGTGTATCGGGATCCTTCTCCAGCGTTCGGAGGATCGCCTCCAGATGGGTGACGGGGATGGGGACCTGGCCGCGATCAAAGAGGCGCCCATAGCATGTTGTGCTTCCCAGACAGAAGGGGCAATCCTTGGAACAGCCTTTTGACATGACCAGAAGCGGATACCGGTAGAATTCGTGATCCATCCCGAGACAGTTGCCTTGATTGATCATGGCGATGCGGCGTTTGTACGAAGGAAACCAGTCGATCCCGAACGACAGTCTTCCGTAGTCCTCCGGCCCGAATCGGTACGCGATGGGGTTGGCGAAACCGTCTCCGGCGACATTCGGGAGACGGCGCGCCTCGTCGAGATCGCCTCGACAGAGCGCATCGATCAGGAGCGGAAAGGAATGCTCGTTATCGCCCCGGATCACATAATCGGCGCCTGCGAGAGGCAGGAGTTCCCGATAGAAGAGTTGGGCCGTGTATCCGCCAAGAATGATCGGTGTCTCCGGACACAGATCGCGTATCCATCGGACCAAGCCGATCGTCTCCGGCAGAGAGGTGAACCAGTGGCAGTCGATGACCACAACCGATGCGGATCGGATCAGACCGTCGGTCAGCTCCCAGGCAAATACCCCATGCCGACCCCAACGCGCCGGCAGCGTCTGCATGAGCGTGGTGATCGATGTCGGGACGATGAACCAATCGCTTTCGCGTAACGCCGAGTTGACATACAAGACGGTCCCGGTACCCCGACGAATCGCGTTCACCCGCACCCCCGACCCATCTCCAACAAGTGGAGAATCCCCCAACCGCGATGCCCCGCATCAGGACCTCCCCGAGCTCCCGGATACGACGTCAATCCTCGTAGGTGACACCGCACGTCGTCGGCCTCTCGTGCGGGCGGGCGGTCCGGTATTCCAGAAATCGCCTGGCGATAAAGTCACCAGCCGCGGGTCTTCCTCCATCAGCGTCATCAGACGGCGCTGAGATTCGCAGAAGGAGCGCATGAAGCCGCTATCCCCGGTGGGCGTCAAGGCGCAGTAGTCCCCGCAGATCGGAAGGGCCCGGCATTCGGGGCAACGCTCTTCGAAAAACCGATTCGGCCTCTCGCAGAGGGAGATGGAGTCGGCCGCCTTTGGATCGAGCTCCGGGAGGCTGGCCACGTTTCCTATCGGCCCCGTGGCCTGCGGGAAGAAGCCGCACGGATAGATCATGCCGTCGGAAGATATGACGACGGTCTTTGTGCCGGCGCCACACCGCTGGGGTGCGGGAGCGGGCGGCGGCTTTTTCCGGCCGGACGACCACCTGGCATAGCTCACGAATTTGTTCATGATGACGGGGTCCCAGGTGGCGAAGTCGCTCTGGGACGCGAAGAAGGCACTCTCGAATTCGGCGTCCGCCCTCTTCCCCGGATCAGGCTGGGGCGATCCGGCCCCGCGCCCCTCGCAAGAGACACAGTTCAGGTGGTAATGCTTGACCTCGCAGCGCCGGAACAGCTCGAGGGTCGCGGAGAGCCCCTCGAGGGCCGGAGGAGTCCCCACCACAATCGCGGTGATCGAGCATCCCTTCGTGTGAAGGCGTTCGATGTTACCCCGCCTCTCCTTGGAGCGGAGCGACGCGTCATTCGCAAGGCCGTCATAATGGACCGAAAAATGTACGCGGCGCTCCGTGAGGAGCCTCATGACACCATCGTCCCAGCGGAGCATGTTGGTCTGCAGGGAATAGTCGATCTCCTTCGATGCGGCCATCTCGCCATCCATGGTCGAGAAGAAGGCGCGATACCACGCCTCCGTGAGGAGAAGGGGCTCTCCTCCCGAGAGGACGATCGAGTGGCGCTGCCTCTTCGAAAGCGACAACAGGGAGGCCAGGCCTACGGCGAGCCGGACCGGATCAAGGACATTCGGAAGGGAATGCGGGGGGCCGGGAATCTGTTCAGCGTCCTGGTAACAGTAAGAGCATCTCAGGTTGCATGCCGTCAGAGGGCACACGGTAACGCCGGCGAGATCCGATAGGATGCCCTGCCGCAGAGCATTCGCTTTCTTCATAGGTTGAGATCTTCAGGCGAGGATCGCGACCCGCAAGAGGTTCCTTGCCGCTTGGGCGGGCACCAATAGAAGCGAGAACGATCTGGCCGGAAAAATCAGTTCACTCCTCCTCCCGGCGGGCACCAGTTGGCGAAGCGGTTGCAGCACCCCTGCCCTTCGACATCCCCCTTCAGCCCTGCCTTTGATTCCTTGATGATCTTCGAAAGGGAGCTGAACATCTTCGTGATCGCATCCTTCTTGTCGATCCACCGGGGGACGGCGTGCTTCTTGAGATCCTTCTCCGGAACATCATAGATGATACCCTTCGCGCTGATCACGAGCATCGAGAGTCTCCTTTCATGGTTCGTTGCCTTTGGGGGCGGTGGGCTGAACCCCCTCGTCCCCGCCTCGCCGCCGGCCGCGCCACCGACGTCGAGCCATCCCGGCCGAGTCGCGCTGCCGCTGGCCAACCGGCAGCTTGAATATCTCAGGCCTGCGCCGGGTGTCAAGCAGAATTCGGCGGCGGAAGACGCGATGAAGGCGCAATCGGCTCGAGTTGAGCCTTTCACTCTGCAGGGGACTGACAAGCCGGGGAATCGTTCGCGGGGTTGTTGACGAGGTGGCTCACCGGGTAAGCGGTCATGTCCTCGGGGGGATAGGGGGCGAGCAGCAGGAGGAGGTGGTCCACTTCACGGATCCGGACATCCAGCCAGAGGTCATAGTCCCGGGGCGCCAGAATCACCGGCATCCGGTGGTGAAAATCTCTTGATGAGGACGTTGGGCGTCGTGGTGATGATGGTGCACGATTCGATTGCTCTTCCCTCGGGATCGGTCCAGCGCTCCCAGAGGCCGGCAAAGGCGAAGGGGTGGCCGTCCTGCAACCGGATACACCAGGGTTGCTTCCGGCGGCCCTGGGCTTGCCACTCGTAGAAGCCATCGGTCACGATCAGACAGCGCCGCTCCCGGAGTGCGCTGCGGAAGGCCGGCTTCGTCGCCACCGTCTCGGCCCGGGCGTTGATGAGCTGATTCCCGATCGACGGATTCTTGGCCCAGGACGGGATCAGTCCCCACCGCATCCGCCGGATCTCCCGCGCGGAGTCTGCCGGCTGCACGATAGTCAGGACCTCCTGGCTCGGGGCGAGGTTGAACCGTTCCTTCCAGGCCACGCTCTCCTGGACGTTGAAGTGGCTCGCCAATGTCGTGGCCGATAGCGCCACGCTAAACCGTCCGCACATCGTCTTGCCTGCTCGGCTTGGCGGATAGACCTTGGATTAGTTTTACTTGGCCGGATCCCCTATCACGGACCCCTATCGGGAGCTAGCGCGTTTGCACGAGCTCGATCCGGACATCGTCCGGCCCCTTGACGAAGGCGATCCGCATGCCGGGGCCAAAGTCCCAGGGTTCCACCTCGATCGTGACACCGCGGCCTCGGAGCTCAGCCACGGTCGCGTCGATGTCGGCGACCTCGAGGCCAAAATGGTTGGTGCCAAAGTGGGGCGCGCCGCCTCGGGTGAAGTGCTCGCCCTCCCGGGCGCCGCGGATCAGGATCTGGACGCCCCCGAGCCGCAGCGTACTCGTCGGCACACCGCGGGAGTCATGATGTCCGACCAACTCGGCCCCGATTCCTTCCACCAGCCAGCGCTCGGCGGCCGGGACGTCCGAGCTGAAGATGTGGATATGATGAAACTGGTATTCAAGCGGCTTGGGCATTTGAGCTTCTCCTTTTCGGTCAGCGTCCTTACGTGAGGATCGCGCCACTCCACCGGACCAGTGTGATCGGCCAGCCTAGCAAGAGGATCTCTCTCTTGATGATCGACATCGCGTTGATTTCCATCTCTTACGAGCCAAAACGTGTCCGGTGCCTTTTTCTCAACTGGAGCGTTCGGGACAATATACAGGGATCATCATGGCATGTGAAGAGTATGGTGTCGATCCGGGCAGGAGCGCACATCCGGGCAGGCGTGCAAGGTGACGTAAATGGCAGCTCCCCTAGTACATTTTCAAAATACAACTTTTAATCTGTCCGGGCCGCACGAGCCCCTCTCCGACTTCGTCGGAACCTGGCGCGTCGAGGTCGCCGCGTGACCAGGCTTCGCCTCGCCCCCTACCGGGACCTGCGGTACGATCGGATCCTCCGGGTTTGATAGCTCTCCTTGACGTTGAAGTGGTTCGCCGGTCTCGTGGCCGAGAGCCCCACGCTACACCGACCGCACATCGTCTTACCTGCCCGGCTTGGCGGACAGACGCTGGATTAGTTTCCTAAGCGGCTCGACCGTCACCCGTATGCCCCCGAGTGAACGGATCACGGACCGGTCGGCGTCTTGGGCGACCACGACGTTCTCGCCGTCGGGGTACCGATGGCGGAAAGCCCGCAGGTTCTCAATCGAGAGGTCGGCTGCTGACCACTTGCACTCGATCGCCAGCGGGGGGCGACCGCGGCGCGTGAGGACAAAGTCCACTTCGTGGTCCGCCTTGTCGCGCCAGTAGTGAAGAGGCTCGCCTTGGAGGGCGGCGAGCAGCTCGTTCAAGACGAAGTGCTCCCAGAGGAGACCGAGATCGTCGGCCCGGAGTCCCGTCCAGCCTCGGTGGTAACAGACGAAGCCGGTATCGAACCCATAGACCTTCGGCGCCGCCACAATCTCAGTGGACCGCCGGGTGCTGTACGGGCGGATCACATGCGCCACCGCCGTGGCTTCGAGCACCCCGAGGTAGTTGGCGACCGTGGGCCGGCTGATCTCGCATAACCGGGCGAACTCCGTGGCTTCGAAGATCCCACTGCTGCGGGCCAAGACGAGCTCCACCAGGCGCTGGAAGGCTGTCCGCCGTTCCAAGCGGAACAGTTCCTGAATGTCCTTCGCCCAATAGGCGTCCATCCACTCCTGGAAGTCCCGCTCAGGCAAGGAGGGCGCCAGGAAGAAAGGTGGGAGCCCACCCCGGAGAAGCCGGTGGCGGAGATCGCGGCTGCCGAAATCGGCGAGGTCGGCCAGGGTCATCGGCGTCAGCCGGATGTCCCGCTTGCGGCCGGTCAAGGTGTCGCGGAAGCGCGCCGAGGCTCCCAGGGTCGAGGAGCCGGTGGCGAGGACGCGCAGGCGGGGGAAGTGGTTCGCGGCGATCTTCAGAAGCTCCGAAGGGTTGGGGAGCCGATGGATCTCATCGAGGACAACCCGTCCGTCCGGGAGGCTCTCCCAGAACCCCTGCGGGTCTGTCATCGTCTGCCGGACTCGCGGCAACTCGCAGTCGAAATACTCGACGTTCGGCAGCGACTGGCCGAGACAGGTCTTCCCGACGCGGCGGACCCCCGAGAGCCAGACGATGGGTCGCTCCCTCCAGGCCGCCTCGATCAACTGCACCCACTGTCGGCGGATCACCATGGAAACACTATTGCACATAGTTCTACTAAATGCAAGTCTGGTTACCGATAGATTTTCGCCTCAGCGCGAGATGCGGGCGCTTGCCGTCCTCCCCTGGCTCCGACCGCCTCTCGCGACTGCCGCCAAGGTGTCGATCCGGGCGGCGCGGAAGTTGGCCAGAGTGGCGGCGTCCCCCGGTTCAGACCCGCCTCGGAGAGTCGTGCATCATCGGAAGGAACATTCGGAAGCAACGTCCCGGGTGACTTCATGACATGAGGTGCTTCCCGGGCCTTTCGAATTCGCTTGATTGGCACTATTTGCCAACGTCCCTTTTTCCAAAGAGAACACCTGTCCCCTTTTGGATCGACTAGAACGGCGGAGGGCGTCTTGCTTTCTGTCTCGCCCCGCCATCCTCCCCTCTTCGCGCGGGAGTGGGGGGGGCTTGCGTCATGCGTGTCAGCCGCTGGTGGGGGTGGTGCGCATGGAGCCGATGGTGAGTCCGCCATCCACGAAGAGCAGTTGTCCCGTCACATATTCGGAAGCATCCGATGCCAGAAAGACGACGGCGCCGTCGAGATCCCCGGGGGCACCCATGCGCCCTGCCGGTATCCTGGCCCCCGTGGTGGCCACCCAGTCCGGGTCCTGGAACAGAATATCGGTCTGAGCCGTGCGGAACCAGCCGGGCGCGATGGCATTCGCGGTGATCCCGTGCGGCCCCCATTCCGCGGCCAGCGCCTTGGTCATCTGGACTATGCCGCCCCGGCTGGCGCAGTACGGGACGATGCCGGGAATCCCGAAGACCGATGTCGCCGATCCGATGTTGACGATCCGCCCTTTCTGCCGTGGGAGCATTGCGGCCCGAACCACGGCCTGAGCCATGAAGAACGCCCCCCTCAAAATGGTGTCCACCACGGTGGACCAGTCTTCGGGCGTGATGTCCAGGGATGCCTTCCGGACGTTGCAGCCCGCGTTGTTGACCAGGATGTCGATCCGGCCAAACTCGGCCAATGTCCGATCCACCATCGGCTGAATCGTCTCCAGTTTTCGCGTGTCCAGGCTGCAGGGCAGGGCACGCCGGCCCAGGGCCTGGATGTCCGCGCGGGTTTGCTCCAGTGACCCCAGGGTGCGGCTGGTGATCGCCACATCCGCCCCGGCGCGCGCCAGCGCCCTGGCCATGTACTGCCCGAGTCCTCGGCTCGCTCCCGTCACGATCGCAACCTTTCCCCCAAGGTCAAAACTTGCCGCCATTCTTGCCTCCTGTCCCCATCCCGCCTCTCCCTTCCGGCCCGCGGCGCCGGCCGCCCCTGCCCTAGAGGCCGAGATACGCCCTCTTGACGTGCTCGTGGTGGGACAACTCGTCGGTGTCACCCGTGACCTCACCAAACAGACTTAACTGGTGACATCTGATGCCCAAACTATCTGGCCGTTGATGCAACAAACGCCGACCCTCGTCCGAGAATCGGCGTTCCGCTTTGCTCAAGGCTCCGTCCATTCAGAACGAGGGCTTATGATCGGGGTCCGAAGAAGCGACCGAAGACGCTCGGCCTGCTGCCGCGAGATGAATCTCATACCCTGCAATCTTGCACGCACGGTTCAAAATTACAAGATATATCGATGTTCCTCGAACCCGCAGCGGACCGCAGGCTATTTCGCCTCTACGCTGACGGATTTGAGCAGCTTGGGCTTTCCCTGTTCAATTTGAACGACACTCACTTCGTGGAGCCCGTCGCCATTCGGGGTGAAGGAAAAGGTTCCCAGGACTCCCTGGTGGCCTTTGAGGGCGAGGATCGCCTCGCGGATCTTGGCGCGATCTTCACCGGCCGTCTTGATGGCTTCGGCCAGGATGTTCATCGCGTCATAGGCCCAGCTTGAGGTGGCATCGTACTCCTCGTTGTATTCCCGCCGGTAGGCTTCTGCGTACTGTTTGTTCGTCTCGCTCTGCCCTGGTACGAAGTCGGCGATGGCGAGCAGACCCTCCGCCGCTTCCTTCGAGATATCCAGGGTGCTCCTCATCTGGCTGCCGGGGGAGCCGAGGTACTTGTAGGGCGAACCGAGTTGCCGGTATTGCCGCTGGATCCACGCCGCGTCCACCTCATGACTATACGCCACCAGAATTTCCGCTCCCGCACCTTTGAGGGCGAGAAGCTGGGCCGTGTAGTCCGTGTCTCCGCTGGCGTGCTTCTCGCGGCCCACGATCGCCATGCCCCGCTCCTTGGCGGCCCGCTCCACCAGGTCGGCTCCGCCTACCCCGAAGGCATCGCTGTCATGAAGGATGCCGATCTTGCGCAGCTTCAGGTCTTCGTCGATGTACTTGATCATGGCGAGGGCCGCGATTGAATCATCCGACCGTACCCGGAACAGCCAGGGGTTCCCTCGCCTGGTCAAGGTAAGATTGGTCCCGCCGATCATGGTGGGAATCCCGTAGCTCTTGATCGCGTCAGAGGTGGCCAACACCTGGGCGCTGATAATGAAACTGACCAGAGCCAATGCCTGGTCCTGCTCCACGACCTTCTGGACGGCCGCCACGGCGCCGGGGATGGTGGACTGGTTGTCCGCAATCATCAGATTGATCTTCTTGCCGTTCACCCCTCCGGCCGCGTTGATCTGCTTCACGGCAAGCTGGACCGCCTTGATTTCGTTCGCGCCCTGGCCTGCCCGGATGCCCGTGAGGGATGGGGTGTACCCGATCCGGATGTCGTCCGCCGCCGTGGCGTTGCCCCCTCCGACTCTGGACAGCAAGAGGGCGGCCATGAAGATGCCGGCGAACATTCGTC
>CAVSHW010000035.1:0-38028 GCA_963727695.1 uncultured Methylomirabilota bacterium
ATACCGCCCATCGTGAACACGCAGATCGCTCCATCGTGAACGCGCCGATCGGTCATCGTGAACGGAGCGGAGCGACGCTGGGGTGATCGTCAGTTGTCGAGCTTCTCCTCCTTTCGGCGTGAGGGTCCTTTTAGCATGAGTCGGTGGCTGTTGTGAAGGAGTCGATCACAGATCGCATCCGCGAGGGTCGGATCCCCGATGTGCTCATGCCAGTGGGTGGGCGCCAGCTGGCTGGTGACGATCGTCGCCCGGGTGCCGTAGCGATCCTCCAGGACCTCCAGCAGATCCCGCCGCTCGGCCTCTTGCAGAGGCACGAGCGCGAGATCATCCAGGACGAGAACCTCCACCCGCGCCAGCTGCCGGAGGAGCCGGGAGTAGGTCCCATCCGCCCGCGCCAAGGCGAGCGCCTGGAAGAGCCGGGGCACCCGCCAGTACAGCGCGCGGGCGCCCTGCCGGCACGCCTGGTGGGCCAGGGCGCAGGCGAGGAAGGTCTTCCCGGTGCCCGTGGCCCCGCTGATCAGGACGGCCTGATGCGCGGCGACCCAGCGGCCGAGGGCGAGTTGCCGGATCAGGGCCTTGTCCAGCTCGCGCCGGGCGGCGTAGTCGATTGCCTCGACGCACGCCTGGCTGAGCTTCAGCTTGGCGGCCTTCAGCGTCCGGGTCAGCCGGAGGTTCTCCCGGGCCAGCCACTCGGCCTCGACCAGCAGGCCGAGCCGCTCGTCGAAGCTCAGGGCGGTGGCCGTGGCGTCCTGCTGCTGGGCCGTCCAGGCGGCGGCCAAGGCGGGGAGCTTGAGCGTGTGCAGCTTCTCCATCGTCGGGGGACTCAGCATGGGGTCTCCTCTTCCGGTTACTGGTAGTAGGTGGCCCCGCGGACCTGGTCGTGGACGACCGGGCGGGCGGGGGCGGCCGCGCCGGGCGCCGGGAGCGGCACCCGGTCGAGCCCGTGCTTCAGGATCGCATCGACATGCCGATAGGACCGGGCGCCCACGGCGAGGGCGCGGGCGCACGCCGCTTCGAGCCGGGCCGGGCCGTCCCGCCGGGCCAGCCGCAGGATGCCCAAGACAGGAGCGGTACCCTGTTCCGGGTGCGGCCGGCTGGTCAGGAGTCGCCTCGACCAGCGCGGCGGTCTGGGGGCCGACACTCGCGCCCCAGGCGATGAGCCGGGAGGGGCTCCACTCCCGGTGCCGCTGGTGGGCCTTGGGCATGTGGGCGGTGACCGTCGTGTGCTGCCCGCGGACGTGGCTCCGGAGGTGGGTCGGCCACCCGCTGGCCGCGTGCGAAGATCTCCACCGTCAGGGCGCTGACGCGGACGTCCACCTGCGCGTGGACCAGCGCGTGGGGGACCGAGTAGTAGTGATGGCTCAACCTCCACATGGTAGTCGACGTTGACCTTCGCGAACTTCCACTCCCCGTAGACGAAGGGGGTCGCGGGCAGCGGGCGCAGCGCGGGCCGGTCGAGGCGCGTCGAAGAGCTCCCGCCGGCTCGCCTGGTAGTGGCGCATGCGCCGCGCGGTTCAGGTCGTCGAGCAGCTCCGCGGATCCGGGCGTTCAGGGCCGCCAAGCGAGAAGAAGCGGTCGTGCCGGAGCCGCGCCAGGATCCACCGTTCGGCCACTTGCACGGCCACCTCGATCTTCGCCTTGTCGCGCGGCTTCTTCGGCCGCGCCGGGAGGATCGTGGTGCCGTACATGGGCGCGCGAACTCCTCGTACGTCCGCTGGAGGCCCGGCTCGTACCGGCACGGGACGCGTGACGCCGCTCTTCAACTGGTCGCACACCACCGCCGCGCTGACCCCACCAAAGAAGGCGAACATCCGCTGCGTGGCTCCCGAGCCAGTCGGGGAGCTGCTGCGTGGCCGTCGCCTCGGCGTAGGTGTAGTTGCTGGCCCCGAGGACGCCGACGAAGAGCTCGACCGCGCGATGACCTCGCCGGTCGTGGGGTCGATGAGGTGGCGGCTTCTGCCCGGCGTAGTCGACGAAGATCTTCTCGCCGGCCCGATGGTCCTGGCGCATGGAGAGCCGGTGCCGGGCGAGCCACTGGCGGTAGAGGTCGCAGAAGCGGGTGTAGCGGTAGCCGTCCGGGGTGTTGCTCCAGGTACTCCAGATGGAGGAGTTCCAGGGTAACGCCGGGCTGCTTCCGCTCGGCGTGGAGGTAGGCACAGTCGGGGAGCGGGCCGGGCGCGCCCGCCGGGGTGGCGCGCGCCCCGTAGAGACGGGCCTCCAGGGTCGTCGTCGGGGAGGGGCTGGACCTGGGGCCAGTCCAGGCCGGCATGGGTCGGCCCGGCGGAGGACGCTGGTCACCGTCCCGACGCTGACATGTCAGGCTGGCCGCCACCTGCCGGTGGCTGCGGGCCAGGGCCCACTTCTGGCGGAGAATCTCACGGATCTTGCGCATGGACAGTCGCTCGGTCGCCATCCCGCTCCTTTCCTCAGCGGGTGGCGCGCTGGACCATCCAGCGTCGCAGTACTGCTCGGGACCCGCTCGGTGTCGAGAGGGTCGCCGATTCGCCGGGGTTTGGCTAGGTGTTCACGATGACCGATCCGCGTGTTCACGATCCTGATCGTCGTGTTCACGATGACCGATCTGGGTGTTCACCATGCCGATCCCGGCGTTCACGATGGGTTGATCTTGGTGTTCACGATGGAGTGATCCGAGCGTTCACGATGGTGCGGTACCCGCATTCTGCTCCGCCAAGTGTCGGGCGGCCGCCTGGCAACGGAAGCGGGCAGCCGAGCCTTTTCGACCCTCAGAGGAGCGACTCACCCGGGCGGTGACGCGGGTGCGGGCCCTCCGGGGTTCGAAGGCGGCCGGTTCGTAAACCGAGGGGTGGGGATTATGGCAAGGGAGCGCGTGCTCATCGTCGATGATGACCCCAACGTCCGGAGAGTGAGTCCGAAGGTGCTGGTAAGGTCCAACTCGGGCCCGTGGAGGCGGTAGACGCCACCGAGGGGCTCGCCAAAGCCGCGGACCTCCGCCCGGCTGTCATCCTGCTGGAGGTGTGGATGGGGGGTGTCGATGGGTATGCGGTGTGTCGGCACCTGAAGGCAAACGCAATAACTCGGCACATCCCTGTGATCTTCGTGACGGGGTTCGTGCCGGGGGAGGAGGACGCGGAATACCACTGTGCGCATGAGGCGGGGGCCGTGGCGTATATCACGAAGCCCTTTCACCTGGAGACGCTCGCGGCTGTCATCGCGGCGGCCATCGCGGACGCAGAGCCTCCGGGGTAGGCCACGGCAAGGTCGGAAGGGATTAGGACTGACGCTTGCTGAGCGCCTGCTCCGGGTGCTGTCGGGCTGCCAAGAGCCGTCGGATGCGGGCAGGGGAGCAGGCCAAGAGGGAGACACAGGTACGAGAACTGGCCGAGGCGATCTTGCGGGGGGGAGTGGGGGATGGCTGAAAAGGGGGCATCATGGTACGGAGGCGCGAAGAAAAGGTCTTCAGGACAGGCGAGGTCTCACTTGAAGCGAATAGGCTATCGGTATACAGTCGGGTACAGCATAATACCGCTTGGAGGTAGAGGACTGCGTCGCTGAAGTTCGATACAGGCGACATATACACGGACCTTCGCGGTGGAGGTCGTGCGTATGAAGATTCCATCGCGTTTCAACTCCTCCAAAAGATTATTTCCAATGGCAAAGCTGACAAGAGCATATCGGTTCGAAAAAGAGAAACTGGAAAAATAACTCTTGACAGGTATGTACCTAGGTATTAACTTATGAGGTATGGAAACCATGGCGATTGAGCGACACACCCTCCATCTGGACACGCAGGATCTGAGGACGCTGGCAAAGCTCGCACATCAGGAGACCAAGACCACGGGCGTATACATCTCTGCTGCCGGGATGATCCGCCGGATGATTAAGGAATACCTCCGGGAGCGAGCAGGGAAGAAGTGACGCCCTCAAGGTAAAGGTGGGAAACTGGTGGAGTAAGGGAGAAGGAGGAGGCTATGGGCTGTGTACTGGCCGAAACTGAAGACCCCCGACGCCTCGCCCGTATGCAAGGGCCACCGCTGCACACAGGCCGACCACGGCCGCGCCGACCAGTGCCCCGCGTGTCACGCCCGGTTCTCCGCGGTGTGGTGGATAAATACTACGTCAACGGGCAGGCCGTGCGCGAGAGCACGGACACCGAGAAGGAGACCGAAGCCAAGCGGGCCCTCAAGGTCCATGAAGGGCGAGCGGCCACCGGCCAGCCGATGCTTCCACGGGTGGACCGGATCCGCTACACGGAGGCCGCCAAGGATCTGCGGCGGCACTACCAGACCACCGGGAGCCGAGACCTTGAAGAGGCCGAGTATCGCCTGACACATCTGGATACGTTCTTCGGTCCATACCGGCTGACCCGGATCGGCCCGGCCGAGGCGACCGCCTACGTGCAGGAGCGCCAAGCCGCGAAGGCCTCGAACGGGACCATCAACCGGGAGCTGGCCCTCCTCAACCGAATGCTCCGCCTCGCCTACGAGAACGGAAAGCTGCTTCGGCTTCCGATCATCCGGCAATTCGAAGAGGCCTGCGCCGCGGTCCGGATTCTTCGAGCGGGACAAATACGAGGCCGTCCGGCGCCGGTTGCCCGATGATCTTAAGGTGGCCGTGACGATCGCGCACACCTACGGGTGGCGCATCCGAAGCGAAGTGTTGAGCCTGCAACTCCGGCACGTCAACCTTCGAGGCCGGGACAATCCGCTTAGACCCGGGCATGACGAAGAACGACGACGGCCGCGTGGTGGTACTTGACGCCGGAACTGTCAAAGATGCTCAAGGCGCAAGTGGAGCGGGTCGGGGGCTCATGCAGGCGACGAACAGTATCCTTCCGTGCCTCTTTCCCCACCTGACAGGGCGCCACCAGGGCAAGGCACGGAAGGACTTCATGCGGACCTGGCGGACGGCCTGCAAGAAAGCTGGATGCCCGGGATGCTCCGGCATGACTTCCGGCGTACGGCCGTCCGCAACATGGTCAACGCCGGGGTGCCCGAGCGGGTCGCCATGGCCGTGACCGGACACAAGACGCGGGCGATCTTCGACCGTTACCATATCGTCAGCCCGGCCGACCTCCAGGAGATGGCCCGCCGCATGGGTGAAAAAATCCCGGCTCGTCGGTTTCCACGCTTGACCACGCCGCCGGGAGTGTGTAAGATGTGTTGTATTTCGCCCTCGTGTATCGGAAAGAGGAGCACCGAACAGGTTTCGAGTTTCTGGGCACGTTTTCGGGCACGTTCGGGGGGTGAGGGAGAAAGATACTCTCGCAAGTTATTGAAAAGTATAATATCGGGGCGTGGCGCAGCCTGGTAGCGCACTGGCATGGGGGGCCAGGGGTCAGCAGTTCGAATCTGCTCGCCCCGACCAAATCTCAGATTGTCTTCGACCAACCCCCGAATGATCGGTCAACGAATCTGTAAGGTTTTGCAGGCCGCTCCAGCGGTCCAGGGAGTTGTATGGTCCGAACGGACCGCCCGCTGATTCTGGCATGTAACGACGACGGGATCCGATCGGAGGGCCTACGGGCGCTTGTCAAGAGCCTGGAAGCAGTCGGTGATGTCGTAGTGGTGGCTCCAGATCGGGAGCGAAGCGCCGTGGGGCACGCCCTGACGCTCACGCGGCCCCTCAGAGTCGAGCTCGTCGACGCCGGTTGGTACAGCGTGGACGGGACGCCCACCGATTGTGTGACCTTGGCGGTGATGGAATTGTTGGGCCGCAGGCCGAACCTTGTCGCCGCGGGAATCAATCACGGCACGAATCTCGGGGACGACGTCACGTACTCCGGGACGATCGCGTCGGCCATCGAAGCCACCCTGCAGGGGCTGCCGGCATTTGCGATATCGGTGGAGGGAAAGGGGCAGTTCGATTTCCGCGTCGCCGCGACGTGCGCCCGCCGACTGGCAGAAGAGATTCTTCGTCGCGGCCTTCCCCAGGGGACACTGTTGAACGTGAACGTGCCTAACCTGTCGAGGGAGGCCGTCCGGGGTTGGGCCGTGACACGTCAGGGACGCCGGGTGTATGGCGAGACCGTCCATCGCAAGGTGGATCCGCGCGGCCATGCCTACTACTGGATAGGCGGGGCCTCGGCCACCTGGGAGTGTGGTGATGGAACGGATTACGAGGCGGTGCAGGATGGCTGGATTTCGGTTACGCCGTTGCACCTCGATCTGACGAACCACGGCGCTCTGGACGAGTTGCGGTCGTGGGGTCTCTCCTTGAACGGACATTCGCCCGCATGAGTTGAGTGTGGCGATTCGAGAAACGCTTTTCTTCCTGGGAGGCGTGTGGTACCTTCTGAAGCAGAGAATCCTGTCGCCTTTCCGCTTCCACGTGAGCGGATGGTATTGGAACAGGTTCAGCGTCGCGGCATCCTGGATCCGCGGGTCCTTCGAGCCGTTGGCAAGGTGCCGCGCCACTTGTTTGTTGACGAAGCGCTGGTCGGCCGGGCGTACGGAGATCACCCACTGCCGATAGGCGATGGCCAGACGATCTCGCAGCCGTACATGGTGGCCCTCATGACCGAGGCGCTGGAGCTCCACGGTCACGAGCGGGTGCTGGAGATTGGGACCGGCTGCGGTTACCAGACGGCGGTCCTGGCGGAGGTGTGCGGGAAAGTCTTCTCGGTCGAACGCTTAAAGAGCTTGGCGGATCGCGCGACACGCCGGCTGGATGGTCTTGGATACTATAACGTGCTTGTGCGCGTGGCCGACGGATCGCTGGGATGGAAGGAAGAGGCGCCCTTTGATGCCATTCTAGTCGCGGCCGCGGCGCCGACCATTCCCCAAGCGCTTATCGATCAACTGGCCCCCAAGGGTCGACTGATCGTTCCTGTCGGGGATGCTTACACCCAGTCCCTGCGGAAAGGTGTCCGGGAAGAGGCGGGAATGCGCTGGAGTGATCTGGGCGGATGCGTGTTCGTCAAGCTGGTAGGGCAGCAGGGGTGGCCAGATGGTTCGTGAGGTGTTCGCAAGATCCGGACGACTGATATTAACGAGCGAGGAATATTCTAGACCGGAGTAATCGGGGCGTAGCGCAGCCTGGTAGCGCACTTGGTTCGGGACCAAGGGGTCGGAGGTTCAAATCCTCTCGCCCCGACCAATTCATTTCCCGAAAACAACGGCCTGAGAGGTAAGCTCTCAGGCCGTTGTTTTTTGATTGCGGCATCCGGGTTGCCTTGACCCGGTCCCTCGCCCCTGATAGCATTCACGCCGCGATGCCGCTCGCTCCCGTATGACGCAGATGAACCGCCGGTACCAACGGCCGTTGGTGCGCAAAGGGCGCAAAGAAAGACCCGCTGTTTTCAAAAAGTTCCGGAGTCATCCGGCCCACGAGAGCCGCACGATTTCCCTCCGTGGTCCGAGGCCCGATGCATAGATCCTGGCTCGCTTTGCGGTCTCTGCGAGCTTGCGGTGAAATATTTGGGCTCAGTCGGAGGAGGATGAGGGGATTCCCATGACGACACCGCCAGACTTCACCGGAGCGGACGCGCTTCTCGCGACCGCCGCTGCCGCGGGCATCGAGGTGTGTTTCGCGAATCCCGGCACGACCGAGATCCCGCTTGTGGCTGCGTTCGCGCGGCAGCGGCGGATTCGCCCGGTTCCGTGCGTCTTCGAGGGAGTGTGCTCCGGTGCGGCGGACGGCTACGGCCGCGTGGCCGGCAAGCCGGCCATGACCCTCACGCACCTCGGCCCGGGATTTGCCAATGCCATCGCCAATCTCCACAACGCGCGGCGTGGGCGAAGCCCGGTCGTCAACGTGATCGGTGAGCACGCGACCTGGCACCTTCCGTTCGACGCGCCGCTTTGCGCCGACATCGGATCGCTGGCGCGCCCCGTATCGGCCTACGTCGGGACGATCGACTCGCCTGCAGCGGTTTCCGCCAAGACCCGGGATGCCATCGCGGCCGCGCGCGTTCCGCCGGGCCAGGTGGCGACGCTGATTTTTCCCGTAGACTTTCAGCAGGCGCCGGCATCGGCGACGTTGGATGCGCCTGTCCCCGTGCCGGCGGCTTCTATCCCGGACGCCGCGCGGATCGGCGTCGTGGCGGATCGAATGCGCCACAGCCCCACGGCGCTGATCGTCCTGGGCGGAAGCGGCCTGACGACGCGCGGGCAGCGGGCGGCGCAGCGCCTCGCCGCCCACTGCGGCGCTCGGCTGGTCAGCGAGACCTTTCCGTCCACCAGCGATCGGGGCGGCGGACTGCCCTCGGTCCCGCGACTTCCCTACTTCCCGGAGCCCGCGATCGCCCTCGTTGCAGCCCATGATCCCGTGGTGCTGGCCGGGGCGCTCGAGCCCGTGACCTTCTTCGGGTACGCGGGGATCCCCAGTCGCATCGCGCGGACGGGGACAACCGTGGTGCTGGCTCGTCCGGAGGAGGATGCGGCCGGGGCGCTCGAAACGCTTGCGGACGCCTTGGGGGCGCCCGCGGTGCCCGACGGCAGGCGCGCGGACGCGCCGTCGGCCCCGCGGTCAGAGGCGCCCCTCACCCCGGACGGCGTGATGGCGGCGCTGGTCCCGCGCATCGCCGAGGACTCGGTGGTCGTCGTCGAGGGGGGGACGCTGGGTTATCCCTACTTTGCCACGGCGGCGGCGGCCAGACGGCATCGGGCGATCTGTCTCTCGGGCGGCGCGATCGGCTTTGCGCCGCCGGCCGCCCTGGGCGCGGCGCTCGCGGATCCGGGGCGACCGGTGCTGGCCCTGACCGGCGATGGGGCGGCGCTGTACACCGCACAAGCCTTGTGGTCGATGGCGCGCGAAGGGCTGCCCGTGGTGCTGTGCATCGCGGCGAATCGCACCTACAACGTCGTGCGAACGGAGCTCACACGCGCGGGCACGGCCGTGACCGGGCATGCCGCGGCCCTCACCAGCCTCGAGAACCCGCCGGTCGATTGGGTGTCCCTGGCCCGCGGCTACGGCGTGGCGGGGGAGCGCACGCCGACCTTCCAGGCACTCTGCATCGCGGTCGATCGAGCCCTGGCGTCCCGCGCGCCGTATCTGATTGAGCTCGCGCTTTGACCCCGCGCCCGCAGTTCATACAACTCCTGCCCGGCGGCATAGTTCTCCTGGCGGCCTTGGTGTTTCTGCGTCCCGGGGTGTTGCCGGACGCTGTGCTACCCTACGTCAACGCGTATCCATATACGATTCTCGGGGTCGGAGTGTTTCTCGGTTGGTACTTCAACCGAAGCCGCGTTGTCTTCGCCCTCTTCCTCCTGGCCGTGGCGGAGGCGGCGCTTTTGCGCTTCGGGGCGGGGGAGAGCACAGGCGAAGGGGTGAGTCGTACCGTATTCGATGCGCTCTCCGTGCTTCTTCCGTTGAATCTCGCCGGGTATGCCATGCTCAACGAGCGTGGTCTATTCACCGCACGTGGGCTGAGGCGACTCGCTCTGATCCCGGCGCAGGTCTTCGCCGTTCTGCTGATTGTGCGGCAGGACTGGCAAGGCCTAGTGACATGGCTGGAACATCCTTTGGTTGACGTGCGCCTGACGGCCTGGACCGTTCTCCCACAGACGGCTCTGGCGGCTTTCGGGGCAGCCGGAATTCTCTTGGCGGGCTGATGCATGTTGCGGAGCAGTGCGATCGAGGCCGGATTCTTCTGGGCGCTGGTTTCGGCGTTCGTGGCGTTGCATGGGATTCGGCTTGGGTGGCTCCCCGCGAATTTCCTCGCCACGGGCGGGCTGGCGCTCATCTGGGGATTGGTGGCGACCTCCTATCGTATGGCCTATCACGACGACCTCACCGGACTGCCCGGACGACGGGCCATGAACGAGGCCCTGCTGCAACTGGGGAGCCGGTATGCGATGGCGATGGTGGACGTGGATCATTTCAAGCGCTTTAACGATACCTATGGGCACGACGTAGGCGACCAAGTGCTGCGTATGGTGGCATCGAGGCTGGGCGAGATTTCCGGCGGCGGGAAGGCTTTTCGATACGGGGGCGAGGAGTTCTCGGTGATCTTTCCGAACAAGTCGACCGAGGAGGCCGCCCCCCATCTGGAGGCGTTGCGAAGAGCGGTTGCAGCCTCGCGGTTTGTCGTGCGCAGCTCCAAACGTCCCCGGAAGAAGCCGCCAACGCCGAAGCCATCGGTCGGGTCACGAAAGGAAGTGTCCGTGACGGTCAGCATCGGTGTGGCCGACTGCGCTGATCGAGGAACGGGCCCACAGCAGGTGCTCAAGGCCGCCGACAAGGCCCTCTATCGCGCCAAGAGTGCGGGCCGAAATCGCGTGATGTTCTGAAAGGAGGGAACAGAGATGAGCCTGAAGAAGGTCGAGCTCTACCGAGGCTTCAACATATATGCCGAGGAGGTCCGAGCCGGCGCCTGGGGAATCTCTGTGGTCGAGATTCCCTCTTCCGAAGCAATGGACCCCGTTCGGCCCCCTTCCCAGGGGCGTGTGCCGGGTGACTATCAATCAAAAGAGGCTGCAATTGCCGCGGCCAGAGTCCATATCGATCGGATCAACACGAACCGAAAGAACCGAGCCAATCAAGAGGATAGATAACAGATGAGGATTAGTGTGTAACTTATTGTGAAATAGTGATATTATCAACATTGGTGTTGCGGTGCAGGATGAATTCCTGCCGCCGGCAGTGAGAGCCGGCGGGAGCGTCGCGCGCGTGAAGATCCTTGCTATCAGCGACCAGGTCATGGAGCAGCTCTACAGCCCGCGCGTCAAGGAGACGTTCGCCCAGGTGAATCTCGTCGTGGGGTGTGGCGACCTTCCTTTCTACTACCTCGAGTACGTGGTCTCCATGCTAAACGTCCCCTTTGTTCATGTTCCGGGCAACCACGACCTGCCGCCGGTGAGAAAGGAAGCCGAGGAGGCGAGTGGAGGTGAGCTTCTCTGGACCTGCGGCAGTATCGATGGTCGTATCGTAATGGAACAGGGCTTACTCTTGGCTGGGTTGGGAGGCAGTGTTCGGTATCGCCCAGACGGGACGCATCAATACACCCAGGCGGAGATGGCGAGGCGCATCCTGGCGATGACCCCGCGCTTACTGTGGAACCGGATTCACTACGGACGGGCACTCGACATTCTGATCACCCACGCGCCGCCGAAAGGAGTCCATGATGGCGCCGATCCGGCGCACGTGGGCTTCGAGGCTTTTAACCATTTCATCGCCCGCTTTCACCCGAGATACGTGTTGCACGGCCACTCCCATGTGTATCGACGGGACACCGTCGTGACCACGCAGGTCTGCCGAACCACGGTCTTGAACGTCTGCCCGTATCGCGTCGTTGAGTTTCCCTCCGACCATGCTTGATGAGATCGCCTCTCGAGTGCATGCGGACTTCGCGCGGGCCCGGTCTAGGGCATTCCTCAGCGACATCCTCGGCTTCCTCTTGGGGCGACCCAAGCGCTTGCTGTCCTACGACCAGGTAAAGGAGAAACTTCACATCGGCGGGCCGATCCATCGGGGGGTCCGCACGGTCGAGATTGCCCGGATTGTGGGGAGCGTCAACCGCTACGTCGATTTCGATCACGCCTTTCTTCCGCTGCACAACCGAATCGCCAGCCGCTGGCAGAACATCGACCGGGCCTTCTATGAGGACATCAGTCTTCCACCGATCGTCCTGTACAAGGTGGGAGAGGTGTACTTCGTGGTGGACGGCCACCACCGGGTCTCCGTGGCGAGGCAGCAGGGCCAGGAGTTCATCGAGGCGGAAGTGCGAGAGTGCCATGTGAAGGTGCCGGTGGAGCCGGACCTTCGCCCCGAGGACCTGGAGATTCTGGGTGCCAGAGTCGAATTTCTCGATCGTACCGGACTGGATCGGCTTCGCCCCGGCGCGGTCATTGAAGTCTCCATGCCGGATGGCTACAGCCGCATCCTGGAACATATCGCAGTGCACCGGTATTTCATGGGGTTGGATCAGCAGCGGGACATCTCGGAGGAGGAGGCAGTCACACACTGGTACGACACCGTGTATCTTCCGATCGCCAAGGTTATCCGCGAGCGCGCCATCCTGGAAGAACTCCCGGGAAAGACCGAGGGGGACCTCTATGTCTGGGTCCTCGACCACCAGCATTTTCTCTTCGACCAAGGGCAGGATCTGTCTCCGCCCGAGGTTGCCGCGGAGCAATACGTCGATCGACTCGAGGGCTCGTTCGATCCGTGAGACTGAACTCGGGCGCAGCGCGAGCATTGACAAGGTTCGAGAAATGCGGTAAACATTCGCGGGTGCTCGGGCGGGCTTTACTCCCCAACATGAGACCATGAGGGAACCAGCGACGGAACCGGGAGACCTCCGGGAGATCGTATCGCTCGAGGTGCGAGTTTCCGGGCGCGTTCAGGGGGTCGGATTCCGCTACTTCGCGCACGAGGCGGCCCGCCGGCTCGGCTTGGTCGGCTATGTGATGAACCTGCGGGCAGGCGGGGTGCGAGCCTATCTCGAAGGGCCGCGGGGGGCCCTGGGTGAATTCCTTCGCCAGATGGAGAAGGGGCCCGCCGGGGCTTGCGTGCGCGAGACGCAGAGCCACTGGGGTCCGGCGACTGGCCAGTACACTTTTTTCAGCATTGAGCGGACGACGTGAGGGAGGTGCGCGGACGCCATGATGATCGGCGAGCTGAAACAGAGAATCCGAAGTATTCCCGACTTCCCCAAGGCGGGCATCCTGTTCCGAGATATTACGCCGCTCCTCGCGGACGGCCGAGCGTTTCGCCAGGCCGTTGATTCGATCGGCGAGCGCTATCTGGATCGAAAGATCGATGTTGTCGTCGGGGTCGAGGCGCGCGGTTTCATCCTGGCCGCTGCGCTGGCCTACAAGCTGGGTGCGGGGAACGTCTTGATCCGCAAACCGGGGAAGCTGCCGTTTAAGACGAGCCGAGCTACCTACGCGCTGGAGTACGGAACCGATGCGCTGGAGATCCATCAGGATGCGATACAACCCGGGCAACGCGTGGTGGTGGCGGACGACCTGCTTGCCACGGGGGGGACCATCTCGGCGGCTGCGGGCTTGGTCCAGCAGCAGGGCGGCGAGATCGTTGAGTTGGCGTTCCTGATCGAGCTTATCGAACTCAAGGGGAGGGAGCGGTTGAAAGGACTGCCCGTCTTCTCTCTCCTGCAATACTGAGGAATTGACGCACCCGGTGTGGCATTATTGTCTCTGCGTGGCCCTGTAGTTCAGATGGATAGAACGACGGCGTCCTAAGTCGTGCGTCGGGGGTTCGAGTCCCTCCAGGGCCGCCAATACGACACAGGGTTGGCGGGGTAGAGATACGTCCGATCGTCTAATCTTCACAAAGAGTCAGGTTCTCTATGGCAAAGGAAACTCGCAAGGAAGATATTCGCCGCAACCCTCTCGCCGTGTGGGTGGGACGCACGATCGAATTCTGCCAAGAGCGCAGGAGGATAGGTCTTGAGATCCTGGTGGCGCTGGTTGTGATTGGCGGAGCCTGTGCAGGATACTTCTGGTATCAGGAACGCCAAGAGCGCGAGGCCCAGGCCCTGCTGGCCAAGACGCAGGTGGCCATGCGAAGGGATAAGCCAGGCACACCAGGGAATTCGGAGGAGGCGACGAAGGGGCTTGCGGAGGTTGTGAGACGGTTTCCCGGAACGAGTGCCGCGGAAGAATCGTTCGTGCGCCTTGGCAACATGCAGTACGACGACGGAAAGTATGATGACGCGATTGCCACTTTTGGCAAGTACCTTGCCACGTATGGCCGCGGACATTTTCGTATTCTGGCGGGAATCGGAAAGGCTTACGCAGAGGATGCAAAGGGAGATCATCAAGCTGCGGTGAAGACCCTCTCGGAGTTGGTGGCGACGGTGAAAGATGACCCGATGCTGGGTGAGGCGTATTCGGACCTGGCTCGGTTTTATGAGGAGGCCAAGAAGCCCGAAGACGCCCTGCGGGTATACGGCCAGATTGTTGAGCGCTTTCCCCGGACCCAGTGGGAACAGCGTGCGCTTCGGCGCATGAGCTTGCTGAAGGCGAAGTGAAGCTCTGCCGTAGGTTCTCTGGTGGTTCCCCAGAAAGTCTCCGCGTTTCCCTCCTTGTAATTCAACTCCCTCGGTTTGACCCTCCAAATTCCTCGTGGCCAGAACCTGCGACCTTACTTCAGGGGCAGCGGTCCCAGCGTGTGTTGACTTGAGTACAGTATCCCCGGCAGAGTCCGGGTGGCTATACGCGCGCTGGCCCCTCAAAGGGGCCTGACCGCGCGCGGAGGGCCGAGCAAATACACCATGCGGTACTCTAGCGTCTGGTCGAACCACTGCCAGACCGTGAGGTCTGTTCAGGAACAGCACATTCCCGGAGGTGTCAAATTGGGGAGTCCCCGGAGAGCCGGGGGTTTACCCAGAGTTTGAAATTATACAAGTGCTGATAAGAGATATTATGTAAAATATAATCCAAATTGACAAGGTCCTGATGGGGCCCCATGCCGGAACATCCCCTATCCGGCTCTCTTAGGGCCAGGACTCATCTCGAAAATCGGATACAATCTACTTGGGCATGAATACCGGGGATCTCCCTACGCGACGTCACGCGGCCCGCCTCGCCTGGATCATCAGAGATTCCGCCGGCGCACGAAGGTGGTCAAAATGAGGTTAGCCTCCCCGCTGGCATGGCGGAGATACCAATCAAAAAATGGGGGAAATGGTGGCGGCGGTTGGAGTCGAACCAACGACATAGGGCTTATGAGACCCCCGCTCTACCAACTGAGCTACGCCGCCACAGGAAGGGAATTGAAAGAACTCCTCGCGGGCAGGCCCTGCAGTTACACCGCATCATAAAGAAGCGCGTCGAGCGTGTCAAGCCTCAGGAATCGAGCCGTCCTGAATTGGGCTTCAGCGGGGCGGCGGTTGTTGTTTCGCGCCGTTCGGAAGACGCTGCACTTCATACCGTTCACGCTCGACATCTTTTGGTTCGTAATACTTCGGGTTGTATGCGCGCATTGCCTCCAGCAGCAACACCAACCCCGCCGCCGCCAAGGCCATCAAGCCGAGGGCGATAGATCCGAGCAGGAGACGGCGAAAGAACAAACGACGACGCACACGTGCCAGTGGGCGCGAGGCCTTCGCGCGCCGCCCCAATGGCCTGTCCATCTCGATCCCGTGTAGATATCCGGAGGTTTCATGCGGCGCGGTCCACCGAACCACGCCTCCCCGCGCCGCCCCTTCCTCCAGGCTCAGGCTGACGCGCGACCCCACCGGCAGCTCGCGAGGAAGTCGCACGCGCGCCCCTCTCGCGCTGGCCTCCTCCGTCTCCCCGTCCACGGTCTCGGGCGTCGCTCCCGATGGCTGAATCGTGACCTGGGTGGCGATCTGATATCTCCAGCGCGGAGGCCGCACTCCCTCGGACACCGGCACCAAGAGCAGCTCCCTGCGTCGTCTGGCCTCCGAGTACGCAAACCTACGGTACCGCGTCTGGCACGAACCACATCGAAAGGGCAAGACACCCACCCAGGTCAGCAGGCCGTGCTCCAGCCAACCCTGACGATGGGAGGCGCGAACGTTGGTCGATTGACAGACGGGGCAGCTCCTCATCGAGGTCTGTGTCCCTCGTTCGCAGAAGGAGGCGATCGCGGGCGACATGCCGTACGACTACTCCTGTGTCGCCCCCAGACGGACATCCGGCAGTTCCAGGTACCAGAGGAGGAATGCGGAACAGGCCATCGCCGTGAAGGTCAGGGCAAGATACGGAAGGTTCATGACCGATACGCCGGCTTCCGTCTTGGTGGCGTGAGCCCAGACCATCATGATCCGGCTGATGATGTTGAAGCCCTGAGCGAAGATCATCAGATGCCAGGGCCAGACCGCAAGGTTGCGCCGCGCCAGCAACTCAGCATCCGCCACCAGCACCATCGCCGCCAGCAGAAGGGGCAGCCACCACTCCTGCGAACTGGACGCAAACGATGCCGGCGGGAACAGAAGGAGCGGAATCGGCTGGAGAACGAGGATGGACACAACCACTCGGCGAGCCGCTATGGACCGACGCTGCATTATCCGACGCCTCCTTCATGCCTTTCTCTGACGCGCTATCCCGAGTCGGGCGGAGAAGACCCTCTTTCATTTATATGTGTTCTGAAGGCCCGCTGTCAAGTCGCTTGACATTTTGGCTGAGCTTGGGTATTAGATGGTTCGGTTCTCTCCGGACGGGGTCTACCAGGCAACTCTCGTAGACGCTTTCCGCGAGCCGGTATGGGATCGCCTTCAATCCGTGTGCTTGTTGTCGGATGCGGGAGCCGATCGGCCGCAGCCGACACCCGTGTGTGGAGAAAGGGGGGATTCTATCCGGAGCCGTCGGCGACAATTGCTGGACGCGGACAGGGCCCGCTACGTCCGGCCGAGGCGTCGGGCCCGTGGAATCATCGGTGGCGTTTCAGAACTCTAGGGAGGAGATGGATCGATGCGTGCATTAAAGATGGCAGGCCTGCTTGTCTTGTCGGTGGTTCTTCTTGTGGCCTGTGGAGGCGGCGGCGGCGATACAATCAAAGTCGGTATCCTGGCTCCTCTGTCCGGTCCGGTGCCCACGTTTGGCGTGATGACGCGCGACGGTTCCCTGCTGGCGATCGAAGAATGGAACGCCAAAGGCGGGGTCCTGGGCAAGAAGCTCACCGCAGTGGTTGAAGACAGCCAGTGTACCCCGGATCCGGCCGTCAACGCGGCCAACAAGCTGATCGACCAGGACAAGGTGAAGTACATCATGGGTGAGGTCTGCTCCAAGGCCTCCATCCCGGTCTCCGAGATCGCCAATGCCAAGAAGGTGGTCCAGATCAGCTCCACCTCCACCAATCCCGATGTCACCGTGGGCAAGGACGGAAAGGTGAAGGACTACGTGTTCCGCGCCTGCTTCATCGATCCGTTCCAGGGAACGGTGGGGGCGAAGTTCGCCCTCGACACCCTGAAGGCCAAGACCGCCTTCATTCTGCTGGACCAAGCCAACGACTACGTCAAGGGGCTGGCCGAGTACTTCGAGAAGGCTTTCGTTGCGGGCGGGGGCAAGATCGTTGGGAAGGAGACCTACACCGCCAAGGATACCGACTTCAACGCCATCCTGGCCAAGGTGGCCGCCGCCAAACCGGAAATCGTCTACCTGCCCGATTACTACAACGTCGTGAACCTGGTGACCAAGCAGGCCAAGGAGAAGGGTATCAAGGCGGTGTTCATGGGGGGTGACGGCTGGGATTCCTCGGACCTCGACCTGAAGGCCGCCGACGGCGGCTTCTTCACCAACCACTACTCCCCCGCCGATACCCGGCCCGAGGTGCAGAACTTCGTGAAGGCGTTCGGAGCCAAGTACAAGGACGACAAGGGGCAGCCCAAGGTTCCGGATGCCCTGGCCGCCCTTGCCTATGATGCCACCAACATGCTGCTCCAGGCCATCAAGGAGGCCGGGGCGGACGATACCGCCAAGGTGAAGGACGCCATGGCGAAGATCAATTTCAACGGCGTCTCAGGCAAGATCACTCTCGACGCCAACCACAACCCCGTCAAGTCGGCCACCATCCTCGCCGTCAAGGACGGAAAGGTTCAGTTCAACTCCGTGGTGAATCCGTAGGGAGCTTCTTCGGTACACACTCCGCCAGGGGGGCGCCATCCGACGCCCTCCTGGCGGTTGTTTCTCCGGTCCTTTCCTGCGTGCAGAGCGAGTGTGTCCATGCCCCAGCTCAGCGTTCCCCCAGTTGCGCCACAGGGTGCTCGGCGGCCCGGCTCCCGGCTGGCCTGGATCGGTCAGGGCTTCCTCGGGATCCTGTCCCTGGTCACCGTCGTCATCCTGGCCAAGAATCTTGTCCGCGATCCACAGCTCTTCATCCAGATCGTCATCAGCGGACTGCAGTTGGGATTTGTCTACGCCCTGATCGCGCTTGGCTATACCATGGTGTACGGTATCGTGAAGTTGATCAACTTTGCCCACGGGGATGTCTTCATGGTGGGCGCCTTCGTCAGCTTCTACGCCGTGACACGGTTTCAGCTCCACGTCTGGCCGGCGGCCGTGTTCCCGAGGCTGCCGTACGCGCTCGTGGTGATCATCGGTCCGATCACCGTGATGCTGCTTTCCATGGTGGTCTGCATGGTGCTGGCGATCACCATCGAGCGGGTCGCGTATAAGCCCCTGCGCGACGCCCCGCGTATCGCCGCGCTTATCACCTCCATCGGCGTCTCATTCTTTCTGGAATTCTTCGGGGCTTTGAGCTTTGTGTTCTCGCCCCGCTTCATTCCCTATCAGCGCCCCTTTGACGTCGTCACATGGTATATCAAGGACGGAATCCACCTCGTGAGCTCGGCGCAGGCTCCGCCTGACGGCAGCATCACCTTCTCTAATATTTTCCTGATCATCGCCTTCGCCTCGGTGCTGACCCAGGTGCTGCTCCAGTTCTTGGTGCGTCGCACCAAGATCGGGAAGGCGATGCGCGCCGTCTCGTTCGACAAGCCGGCCGCGCGGCTGATGGGGATCAACGTGGATCAGGTGATCTCCTTTACCTTCGCCATCGGGGCGGCCTTTGCCGGGCTGGGCGGCGTGCTGTACGCTATCGCCTACTCGTCCATCTGGTCTCAGTTGGGCATCCTGCCCGGGCTCAAGGCCTTTGTGGCGGCCGTGCTGGGGGGCATCGGCAGCATTCCGGGAGCCTTCGTGGGCGCCCTGATCATGGGGCAGGCGGAGGCCCTCACTATGGGGTACATCTCGACCCCCATGCGCGACGCCGTGGCATTCACGATCCTGATCCTCGTGCTCCTCGTGCGACCGACGGGCATCTTCGGAGAGCCCGAGAAGGAAAAGGCATAGGGAGCCGCCGATGGATATCAATATCGGGTTCCTGCTCGTCACCGTCCTCAAGATCGTCGCGATCACCGCCTGGATCTATGGCCTTCTATGGGGCTTGGGGCGGGACGCCTTTCGCGGCCAAGGTGATCAGTGTCCTGGCGGCGTTCGGGATCATCCAACTGGCCATTTCGGTCCCCCTGGCGGGGAGCCCGCTCTTGAACGACTTCGACAGCGGGCTGCTCTTTCAGGCCTGCACGATGGCCATGGTGGCCCTGGGGCTGAACTTGATCTACGGCTTTAATGGCCAATTCAGCTTGGGGCAGTGGGGCTTCTACGGGATCGGCGCGTACGCGGCGGCGGACGTCACGTACCGCTGGACGAGCGGGGATGCTCGCGGCCTCCTGGTGCTCGGGATCGGCGTCATCCTTGGCGCCCTGGTGATTCTGGGTATCCATCGGTCCCTGCGGCGGTACACCGGCGTGCCGGTCCTCTCGGCGTTCACGCTCTACTTGATCGGCAGCGCGGCCGCGGCCTGGGTTGCCGTGTTGGCCGGAAATGTCGGGCAGGCCGTTCTGGCACCCCTGTTTGGGACCAAGGCCGCTCCCGGCGTACTGAGCAGCCCGGCGGTCCTGCAAGCGGTCTTCTGCCTGGCCATCCTCGTAGCGGGCGCCTTTGCTGCGGAGGTGAGTTTTCTCTTCGGCCTCCCGGTCCTTAGTCTGGGGAGCGACTACTTCGGGATCGCCACCCTGGGGTTCACGATTGTCATCAACACCCTCATGGTGAACTCGGACACCATCCTCCCCTTCCCCGAGATGAAGGGGGGGCGGGGGATGATCGGGATCCCCAAGCTGACCACCTGGTTCTGGGCCTTCGCCTTTCTCTTGGCCATCATCGTGGTCATGCGGAACCTGATTCACTCCAGCACGGGCCGGACCATTCTGTCGGTGCGTGAGGACGAGACCGCCGCCAAGGTGATGGGGATCGACATTGCCAACAACAAGCTCATGGCGTTCGTGATCGGCAGCCTCTTCGCCGGGATCGGCGGCGGCGTGTACGCTCACTTCATCGGTTTCCTGAGTCCTGGAACCTTCGATTTCCTCGTCGGCTTCAACCCGCTGATCATCGTCGTCTTCGGTGGCTTGGGCAGCATGACCGGAACCCTCACGGCCTCGTTCGGGTGGATCTTCTTCCTGGAGGGGCTGCTGCGCGTTGTCCTTGGGCAATTGGGCACCGAGGCGCCGACCTGGCGCTTCGTCCTCTACCCCATCGCACTCCTGCTCCTCATGCTGCTCCGCCCACAGGGTCTCTTGGGCAAGGTGGAATGGGGCTTCTTGCGCGCGCCCTGGGTGGCCTCGCGAGCCCGCACGGACACCAAGACCGGCCTGGCGCCGGCGGAGAAATCCTGACGGGGAGATTTTCCTGATTGGGTTTTCTGGAGTCGGTATGCCGCACGCAACCTCAGACACTTCCGTGCCGACGCTTTCGATCGAAGAGCTGACCAAGCACTTCGGCGGCCTGCGCGCCGTAGGGGGCGTCAGCCTCACGGTCCAACACGGCGAGCTGGCCGGATTGATCGGACCCAACGGAGCCGGCAAGACCACCGTCTTCAACATGATCTCGGGCCTCTATGTCCCGTCCGCCGGCGACATCCGCTTCCAGGGGAACAGCACGCTAGGCATGGAGCCGTTCGAGGTGACGCAGCTCGGCATCGGCCGGACCTTCCAGAACATCCGCCTCTTCCCCAATTTGAGCGTCCTGGACAACGTCCGCATCGCCTACCACCCCCATGCGGGATACGGGCTGCTCGACGCCATCCTGCGCAACGGACACTTCCTCGCCAAGGAGCGGGAGCTGACGGAACGCGCTCAGGACTTCCTGGCTATCTTCGGACTGGAGAAGATCCAGAACGAGCAGGCCTCCAGTCTCCCCTACGGCCAGCAGCGGCGTGTGGAGATCGCGCGCGCCCTGGCCTCCAACCCGCGCCTGCTCCTTCTCGACGAGCCGGCGGCCGGGATGAACCCCGCCGAGATCGTCACTCTGATGGAGCTGATCCACTTCATCCGCGACCGTTTCGACCTGACCATCCTCCTCATCGAGCATCAGATGCGCGTCGTGATGGGCATCTGCGAGCACATCACCGTGATGGACTTCGGCGAGGTGATCGCGCGCGGAACCCCGAAGGAGATCCAGGGCAATGCAAAGGTCATCGAGGCGTACCTAGGCAAGGGAGCCGCGCATGCTGCTTGAGGTCGAGGATCTCAACGTCTATTACGGCGCCATCCACGCCTTGCAGGGGGTCTCGTTTTCCGTGGATCAGGGCGAGATCGTCACGCTCATCGGGGCCAACGGGGCGGGCAAGTCCACCACGCTTCGGACCATCTCCGGTTTGCTGCGTCCCCGGCGCGGCGCGGTCCGGTTCCGTGGCGAGGAGATCACCATGACGCCCGCGGAGCAGATCGTGCGCCTGGGGATCGGGCAGGTACCCGAGGGCCGACGAATCTTCGCGCCGCTGACCGTCCGCGAGAACCTGGAGATGGGCGCTTTCACGCGCAAGGATCCGGCTGAAATCGCGCAGTCGATGGAGCGCGTCTTCGCCAGTTTTCCCCGTCTCAAGGAGCGGATCAACCAGCTGGGCGGGACGCTGTCGGGCGGCGAGCAGCAGATGCTGGCCACGGCCCGGGGGCTGATGAGCCGCCCCACCCTGTTGCTCCTGGACGAACCCTCCATGGGACTCAGCCCCATCATGGTCGAGGAGATCTTCCGCATCATCGCCGAGATCAACTTGCAGGGAACCAGCATCCTGCTCGTGGAGCAAAACGCGCTCATGGCGCTGCAGATCGCGCACCGGGCCTACGTCCTGGAGACGGGGCGCATCGTCCTGCAGGGAACCGCCAAGGAATTGCGCGAGAGCTCGAAGGTGAAGGAGGCCTACCTCGGGCTTCCGAAGGAAGCCTTGGCTGCGGAGGGGGAGGCACCCGTCTCGCCCGAATGAGAATGTGGTGTGTCGCGTGATCGAGGAACCCCCCATGACCCCGGCCGCTGCCGGGGTTTCTTTCTGGCGCGTGGCGTGCCTCGCCGCCGACTTCGAGTTGACCTTTAAGGGGAAGGTGAAGGCGAAAGAATGGTTTCAGGGGTTCCGGCTAACTGCCGACGAGGATTGGGATTGACTCAAAACCACGGGACCGATACTCTGGATAGGAGAGTTTTTGCTCGACCCTCCCCAGGGACAGGGCCAGAGCCTCATTACGCGCGTACGTGTGGCACAAGATCGGCTTCAGTGGGCACACCGGAAACGGGAGCGCCCACCAGAGGAGGAGAGTCAGATGGCCGAGATGAATCCATTTGCCAATGCTCAGAAGCAGTTGGACACGGCGGCCGCTCGGCTGGGACTCGACCCGGCGACCCACGAGTTCCTGCGCTGGCCGCAAAAGGAGCTGATTGTCTCGATCCCGGTGCGGATGGATGATGACACGGTCAAGGTGTTCCGCGGGTACCGCGTCCAGTACAACTCCGCCCGAGGGCCCAACAAGGGAGGCATCCGCTGGCATCCCGACGAGACCATCGACACGGTCCGGGCCCTGGGCGCCTGGATGACCTGGAAGACGTCGGTGGTGGATATCCCGTTGGGCGGCGGCAAGGGGGGCGTCACCTGCAACCCCAAGACGATGTCCGAGCGGGAAAAGGAGCGGCTTGCGCGCGGCTACATGCGGGCGGTGGCGGGGATCCTCTCCGTGTCGAAGGACGTGCCTGCACCCGATGTGTACACCACCCCACAAATCATGGCCTGGATGATGGACGAGTACGAGACCCTCCTGGGCGAGCACCATCCGGGCGTCATCACCGGGAAGCCGATCCCCCTCGGAGGCTCCGAGGGCCGCGGCGATGCCACGGCGCGCGGAGGGATCTACGTGACGCGCGAGGCGGCCCGCGAGCTGGGGATCGACCTCACCGGCAAGGCCATGGCCATTCAGGGGTTCGGGAATGCCGGGCAGCACGCCGCCCTCCTCGGCCATGAGATTCTCGGCCTCAGGCTGACCGCTGTCTCCGACTCCAAGGGGGGCATCTACAATGCGAAGGGCCTCGACGTCCACAAGGTCGTCGACTACAAGCTCAAGACCGGCAGCCTCCAGGGATTCCCCGGCGCCGACCCCATCAGCAACGAGGCGCTCCTGGAGCTGGACGTGACCGTGCTCTTTCCTGCCGCGCTGGAGAACGTGATCACGCCGGCCAATGCAGACCGGATCAAGTGCAAGATCTCGTGCGAGTTGGCCAACGGGCCGACCACGCCGGAGGCGGACGACATCCTGTACGACAAGGGGATCTTCGTCGTGCCCGACTTCCTGGCGAATGCCGGCGGGGTCACGGTCTCCTACTTCGAGCAGGTGCAAAATTCCTACAACTTCTACTGGCCGCTGGCGGAAGTCCATCAGCGTCTGGACGAGAAGATGACGCGGGCCTTCCACGGCGTGCTCCAGATGTACAAGAAGGAGAAGGCGAACATGCGTCAGGCCGCCTACCTTGTGGCGGTGGCCCGGGTGGCCGAGGCCTGCAAGCTCCGCGGCTGGGTGTAGGCAATCGGTCCCGATTGCGCCGATCTCGCGCGCAGTCGTCTTGGCGCGCTGCGCGGGCCCTCTCTCTTGCTCCGGGAATGCCATGGAAAATCTTCAGATCTACCGACTCTTCCGCCGGATGAACCAGTATCCGAGCCTGGTCGGGCTGATGCGGTCCATCTTTATGGACGTGCTCAGCCAGCGGGGGCTTATCACTCGCGACCGGCTCTATGCCCAGGCCCTGGAGGAGATACAGAAGGACAATCTGCCCGCCACCGAGACCAACCGCCAGGAGTACATCGAGGCCCTCATCGATATCCACGTCGCCAAGAACCTGAGCCCGGGCGACATCGAGAACTACATCAATCTGGCGCGCAAGAGGGACAACGCGCAGACCCTGAGCATGCTCGTCAACCGCGATCAGGCCAGCAGCGAGGAGATCGTCCGCGCCCTGCGCGAGTTCTGCGACATCCCCAAGGGGGAAGTTTACATCACGCGCGAGGAAGCTGAAGGCATCCGCGTCGCGCTGATCTCCCGCTTCATCTCCAACCAGCTACCCTTCATCAGTCTCTCCAAGAACTACATCACGATTCGCGATACCGACGGGATCCTTCAGAACACACTTCTGAGCCGCCGACGGCCCGGGAAGCTGGGGGGAAAGGCGGCGGGCATGATCCTGGCACACAAGATCCTGCTCCCTACGCTGGAACAGAAAGATCCTGATTTGGAGGGCTTGGTTCGGATCCCCGACACCTGGTACCTGAACTCCGGCGTGTTCTCCGAGTTCCTGGATCGAAATAACCTCTACCTGTTCCACACCTACAAGTACAAGGATCGCGAGAACATCGAGAAGGGCTTCCTACGAATCGAGGAACAGTTCAAGTTCGCGACGTTCTCCCCCGAGGTGCTGGAGGATTTTCGGAAGATCCTGAGGGAGATCGGAGAGCACCCCATTATCATTCGCTCCTCCAGCATGCTCGAGGACAACTTCGGCCTGGCATTTTCCGGCAAGTACATGTCCGTGTTCCTCACCAATCAGGGCGATCTGGAGACACGCCTCAGCAACTTCCTCGTCGGCCTCAAGAAGGTTTTCGCCAGTACCTTCGGCCCCGACCCCATCCTCTACCGCCGCGATCACGGCCTGCTGGATTATGACGAACGCATGGCCATGGTGGTGCAGAAGGTGGTCGGCCGACGCTTTGGCGACTACTTCTTTCCCTTCGCGGCAGGCGTGATGTTCTCCCGAAACGTCTATACCTGGAATCCCAAGATCCAAAAGGAGGCGGGGTTGGTCCGGCTGGTCTTCGGCTTGGGGACTCGCGCGGTGGACCGTGTCGGCTCGGACTACCCCCGGATGGTTCCCCTCAGCCATCCACAGCTTCGCCCCGAGGTCACCGCCGATCAGATCCGAAAGTACTCCCAGAAACTGGTGGACGTCCTGAACCTCAAGACGGGAGTCCAGGAGACGATCGATTTTCGAACGCTCAGCGCCTCGATCGACCACCCGGACCTGTTCTACGCGGTATCGATCCAGGATCACGATCATCTGGCCGCCCCGCTCTTTAAGACGCAGGACCTCGACCGCGGGGAGCGCTGCCTGACCTTTGACAACCTGCTAGCCAAGACCCCCTTCGCCTCGCTAGCCCGGAAGATCCTCGCCCGCGTGGAGGCGGCCTACGGGCGTCCGGTGGACATCGAGTTTGCCTGGGATCAGGAGAAGTTCTACCTGCTCCAGTGCCGATCCCTCTCGCTGCGAAAGGAGCATCAGAAGGTCGTGGTGCCGGACGATATGCCCCAGGATCGCGTCCTCTTCACCACCCAATCAGGGCTATCCAACTGCCTGGTGTCCGACCTGGAATACATCGTCTACGTGAACCCACGGACCTACGACACGCTGCCGACCTATGAGGCCAAGATGAAGATTGCCTCCGTGGTCAATCTGCTCAATAAGCAATTCGAGGGGAGACGCTACGCGTTGATGGGGCCCGGTCGCTGGGGGAGCAACGATATCAATCTGGGGGTGCGGGTCACCTATTCGAACATCAACAAGACCAAGCTCCTGGTCGAGATTGCCTTCGCCAAGGCGGAGGGCACCCCCGAGGTGTCCTACGGCACCCACTTCTTTCAGGATCTGGTCGAGGCGGATATCACCGTGGCGTCGCTCTTCCCCGACGATCCCTCCGCCTTCTTCAACGAAGAGTTCGTGGTGGGTTCAGAGAATCTCCTCGAGGCCATCGCTCCGGAGTTCAAGGAATGTGAGGAAGTGGTACGCGTCATCAACGTTCCGGCCGTGCGCGATGGGGATTTTCTGCACGTCTACATGGACGCCTCCTCCCGAAAAGGACTCGCGTTCTTCGGTCCGCGCCAGGGGGACGGACACGCGCCGGAGGGAGAACAGAACGGCAAAGAGCTTCTCCGGCTCGAGTCCGATCATCCCTGATTCACGCGCCGCGTCCTCCGATCGCTCACGCCCCCGGAGAGGCCTTTGTTCGAACACCACAACTCTGCCGACTCCTCGCGAGCTCGCTCCTCGTCTTGGGCGGCTGCGAGAAACGGAGAATATAGATGCAGGCATACGAGGTCCAGTTTCTTCCGGCACAGCGCCCCCCGCTGCACATCAACGATGCGATCCCCGCGGAGAGATTTCCTTTTCCCCACGTGTCCGTTGGGGATCCTGCCACCCCCGGCAAGGGGGCGCGCGTTCCGCTGACCTCCCGTCTGACTGCATCATTTAATCAGGGCCCATCGACGATCTGTCGTGCCAAAGCGTATCGCGATCCAAAGACCGGCAGCGTCGTCCTTGGCGTTGAACAGGTTGAGGGGGCGGATGACAGCCGCGCCCTCGTCCTGCTGGCGGCCTCCAATGGGTTCCCAGAAGGGGTGACCGTCACCCCCCAGAAGGAGGTCACGCTCCTCGCGAAGGGCGAGGTTCGCAACGGACAGCAGCTACTCCTGATCTGGCCGGACGGAGGGAGGGTCGCCGTCCTGGACCCCGTGCGCGAAGAACGGTATGAGCTTCATCGCGCAGGAGATCAATTCGATCGGGTCTTGGTGCAGGAATAATTACTGCTCAGATCAATCAACAGGTATTCAACAGAAATATAAACAAGCAGTCTTTGACTCTTGCATAAACTGTTTACATTCTGTGGATTACATGAGCGGCGAGGCGTGGGTCAAGGTCTTACTTGGCAGCCTTCTGCGAATTGACGGCTAATGCTTCTCGCCATCAATGGCCAATCTCCAACGGTCACCGGGCGATCGATTCACTCGATCTCGCGAAGACACGCCAGATACTCCGTTTTCGACATCTTTGGCTTGAAGTCGGCGAGGATTCGATTCGCCACCGCCGCATGGTCAGCGAGGAGGTCCACGACCGTCATCGCCATGGCTTTTGCCGGGACGATATAGGCCTGCTCCTCGTCGGCCACTCCGTAGGCGGCGGTGTGGAGGCCTCCATGGAACCCGCCGGACTTCACCTCGACCATCGGCATCAGGTGGGACAGATCCCCGGTATCCGAGGAGCCCGTGATGTGTCCCTCGATCTCCAGGTGCTCCTGACCAATCAGCGCGGCGAAATTGCCGGCCAAGAGGCTCGTCACGGCTGTTTCATTGACGCGCGGCAGGTATCCGGGAAGCGTCTGGATCTCCACCTCCCCATCCAGCGCCATGGCGGCGGCTTCCAGCGCGCGATTGATTTTTCGATTCGCATCCTGAATGGATTCCACAGTCTTGCCGCGAACGAACATCTCCATCCGGACGTCCTCTGGCACGATGTTCACCAGGTCGCCACCCCGCGTCACGATCTGATGGACGCGGATCGTATCTTCGTCCCGGAACGTCTCCCGTTGCGCGTTGATGTTCATGATGGCCAGCGCCATGATGTTTAGCGCGTTGATCCCCTGCTCCGGCGCCACCCCGGCATGGGACGCCTTGCCTTTGAAGCGGATCATCTTGGCGACAAAGCCGTTGCTGGTCGAGCCGTGCAGCAGCTTCGGCCCGGGCGAAAACGCCGCCGCATGGACCAGCATCGCCATCTGGATGTCGTCCATGTGGCCCAGCCGGACCAGCTCCGCCTTCCCTCCCAGGAACTCGATCTTCCCCTGCCGCTTGAGATCCAAACGGTATTCGATCTCCACGAACTCCTCGGCCGGCACCGCGAAACAGGCGACCCGGCCGGCGAGCTGCGCCATGACCCCTGAAGCCTTGAGACCCATCCCGGCCCCGACGCAGGTCGCGATCTGCGCGTTGTGCCCGCAGGTGTGGGCGGCGCCCGTGGTCTTGTCCCCAAAGGGGGAGTCGGCGCAGAGAAGCGAGTCGAGTTCGCCGAGGATCCCGACCGTGGGCCCTGCCGCTCCGCCCATCAGGATG
This sequence comes from uncultured Methylomirabilota bacterium, assembly GCA_963727695.1. Classification (GTDB taxonomy): domain Bacteria; phylum Methylomirabilota; class Methylomirabilia; order Methylomirabilales; family 2-02-FULL-66-22; genus 2-02-FULL-66-22. The sequence goes on from CAVSHW010000035.1 coordinate 27,599, forward strand.
CCTTTCACCCCTGTGATCGCCAGCTTTTCCTGGTAGGGAATTCCGTGGGTGGCAAACATCCCTGCAACCGTCGCGGCGGTCTTGTGCTCTTTGAATCCTAGTTCCGGGTTGTCCCGGATCGTCCGCCCGAGCGCGATGATTTCGTCGTGATGAGAATCAATCGCGTCGCACACCCGGCGCTTCATCTCACTGTGATCCATATCGACTCTCCCTTCAGCGCACCGCGCGCGAGGCGATTCCCCCACGGCCGGGCGAATGGACCGCCAGCTCAGGAACGAGCCCGCGATAATCAACGCGCATCCCAGCCACAGGCTCAGACTCGGCTGCACGCGGAGATACAGGCAGCTCACGACGGTGGAAAAGAAGGGGGTGAGGTAGGAACACGCGGCTACCAGCACCACATCCCCTGCGCGCATGGCAAGATCCCAGAAAACATAGGCCAGCCCCGTGGCCAGAGCGAGCACGGCGACTTCGGCTACGACACGAAAGTTCCATGTCCCGCCTTCCGGACGAAGCAGGCACAAGAATCCGAACACCAGGCCGGTGGCCAAGGAAAATAGCGGCACGGCTCCCCGGCTGTCGGGGCCGCCCCACCGACGGGTCAGGTTGGAATAGAGCGCCCACGCGATTGCTGCGAATGCCCCAAGGCCGTACGCCGCGGGATTCCGCCGGATATTCACCAAGAACGACTGCCAGGTAATCCCCGTGTCTTGGGTCAGCACCAGAAAGACCCCGCACACGGCCAGCAACGTGCCGGGGATCAACCCCACGCCCGCCCGCTGGCCAAGCAGGAACAACGCAAACAGAATGGTGAGGGCGGGCCACAAATAGTTCAGCAGGCCGACTTCAATCGTCTGGTGACGATCGGCGGCGAGGCCCAATGCCAGAAACAGGGCCACGGTGTAGAGCACAAAGAGGGTGCCGCAGCCAACCAGATATTTGCGTGGAAGCATGCGCCAGACCCGTAGCGATCGCTCCTTCCAGAGGAGGTGCGCTCCCAGGAATCCAGCGGCCGTCAGGTAGACGGCGGCGCCTGCCGTGAGAGGACCAATGAATTCGGCGATGCTGCGCGCCAGCGCAACCGTCATGCTCCAAAGGAGAATGGCGCAGAAGCCGAGGATCGTATTTCGGTCTAGTCCGCCGCTGCGGCCTCTCGTCGCGCTACCTTTCATATCCTGCAAGTGTCCTGAGTTACAAACTCGCCATATTCCAAGGCCTGATGGACGCCCCGGAGCGCCGCGCCCGCGGGCGAGCCCGTCCCCGGAACGGAGGGCCGCTCCTTGAGCGGACCGACCCGGGGTAAGGGCGAGCCGGCTTCGACGAGGCGCCAGGCGTCGGAGGGGCGTCCATCAGGCCGGGAATTTATATGAAGACTTCGATTCACCACGCTAGAGCAACGCGCCGACCTTGACGCCGTCCATGTCGTCGAACGTCTGGTTCTCGCCGCCCATGACCCAGCAAAACGTGTAGCGCCGCGTGGCAGTCGCGCAGTGGATCGACCACGCCGGCGACATCACCGCCTGCCGGTCGGCCAGGACCAGATGCCGGGTCTCGTCAGGCCGTCCCATGAAATGAAACACCCGTGCATCCGGCGCGAGGTCGAAGTAGAGATAAATCTCCGAACGCCGGGCGTGGGTGTGAGGCGGCATGCTGTTCCAGACGCTCCCCTCCTCCAGCACCGTGAAGCCCATCACCAGTTGGCAACTCTTGATCCCGTCGGGGTGAATGTACTTATGAATCGTCCGGCGATTGCACTCCGCCTGGGTGCCCAGCGCGACCGCAGCCGCCTCGGCGCGCCGGGCGGGCGTCGTCGGATATGTCGCGTGGGCGGGGTAACTGGCCAGGTAGAACTCCGCCGGCTGTCGGGCGTCGGCGCTGGTGAAGATCACCTCCCGGCTGCCTCGGCCCACGTACAGAGCATCCAGGGGCCCCAGCGCGAAGGTCGTTCCGTCCACCCGCACCGTGCCGGCGCCCCCGATGTTCAGCACACCCAGCTCGCGCCGCTGGCAGAAATACTCCGCGCGCAGCGCGGCGGCGGCGGCCAGCATCAGCGGCGCCTCTCCCGGAACGGCCGAGCCGACCACCGCCCGGTCCGCCTCGCAATAGACGAGCCGAATCTCCCCCGCGGGGAACAGGGACGTGATGAGATAGCTCGCCCGCAGCTCTGTGGTGCTCATCGCGGCATAGCGTACCGCGTCTGCCAGGTACCGCGTTTCCATGAAGCCACTCCCTTCTCGTGTTCGAGGTTGCGGCGGATCACCTCCCCGCCATCGACTATTCTATATCCCTCTCTCGAATCTCCACACGCCGGATCTTTCCGCTGATCGTCTTGGGAAGCTCGGTCACGAACTCGATGATCCGCGGATACTTGTAAGGCGCCGTGGCCTTCTTTACATGTTCCTGGAGCTCCGTGGACAGCTCGGGGCTCGCCGCGTATCCCTTGGTGAGCACGACACTAGCCTTGACCACCTGGATACGATCGGGATCGGGCACCCCGGTGACGGCGCACTCGAGGACCGCCGGGTGCTCGATCAGGGCGCTTTCCACCTCGAAGGGACCGATCCGGTATCCGGAGCTCTTGATCACGTCGTCCGTGCGGCCCACGAACCAGAGATAGCCGTCCTCGTCGCGCCAGGCCACGTCTCCCGTGTGGTAGATCCCGCCATGCCACACGCTCCCGGTGAGCTCCGGGTCGCGGTGGTAGCCAAGGAACATCCCGATGGGCGCCTGCTTGTCGGTGCGCACGACGATCTCCCCCTTCTCGCCCACCTCGCACGATTGCCCCTGCTCGTTCAAGAGATCGATGTCGTACCCGGGGGAAGGCAGACCCATCGAGCCGGGTTTGGGTTCGACCCAGGGGTAGACCGCAACCGCCAAAGTCATCTCGGTCTGGCCGTAGCCTTCCTTCAGGGAGAGTCCGGTCAGATTCTTGAATCGATGATAGACCTCCGGATTGAGCGGCTCGCCGGCCACCACGCAGGAGCGAAGCGCGCTGAAGTCGTACTGCCGCAGGTCCTCCTTGATGAAGAAGCGGTAGATCGTGGGCGGGGCACAGAACGAGGTCACCCTGTATTTCGAGATGACGCCGAGCAGACCCGCCGGGAGGAAGCGATCATAGTCGTAGACGAACACGGCGGAGCCGCAGATCCACTGCCCGTAGATCTTCCCCCACGCGGCCTTGGCCCATCCCGTGTCGGCCACCGTGAGGTGCAGGCCCCCGTCCTGGACGTTCTGCCAGTACTTTGCGGTGAGGATGTGGCCCAGCGGGTACACGAAGTCGTGCTGTACCATCTTGGGCATGCCGGTCGTCCCGGATGTGAAATAGAGCAGGCTGGTGTCCCCGTTCTCGGTGGGCATGCGCTCCAGGGAGGTACTCGCCTTGTCCATTCCCTCGGAGAGGCTGAACCAGCCGGCCCTCGCGCCGCCCAGGCTGATGCGGTGTTTGAGGGCGGGGGATTCCGCCACCGCGGCATCCACGTTGTCGAGGACCGCGGGCTCGTCCACAGCCACGATGGTCTTGACGCCGGCCGCGTTGTTCCGGTACACGATGTCCTTCTTGGTGAGCAGATGCGTGGCCGGGATCGCGATGGCGCCGATCTTGTGCAGCGCGAGGAGGCAGAACCAGTACTCGTAGCGACGCTTGAGGATGAGCATCACCGGATCCCCTCGCCCGATTCCGAGCGAGAGGAAGAAGTTCGCAGCCCGGGTCGAGCGCTCCGCGATCTCGGAGAAGCTGAAGCGGGCCTCGTCCCCCTTGTCGTTGCACCACACCAGGGCGGATTTGTCCGGACTCTTCTGGGCGATCCGATCCACCACATCGTAGGCAAAATTGAACCGCTCGGGGGGGTTGATTCGGAAGTGCGTCGTGAAATCCTCGTAGGAGGAATAGCTGGTCCTGGAAAGGAATTGCTCGAACATTGTCTCGCTCCGCCTTTCTCTCTCAGATAATGACGGCGACAAACTTTGCCGGCGCGCCGCCGAGTGCCTGTATCCCGTGAGGGTGGCCCGAATCGAAGTAGATCGAGTCCCCCGCCGCGAGTACCACCTCGTGACGGTCCACCACGACCCTCAGGCTCCCTTCGAGCAGATACTCGAACTCCTGCCCCGGGTGCGCGTTCAAAGGGATAGGGGCGGATTCGGGTCCGGGTTCCACGGTGATGAGAAACGGCTCCATCTTCTTGTCGATGAAGTTGAAGGCGAGATTCTGGTAGTCGTAGTCCTTGTGGCGCTCGACTTTCACACCTTGGCCCCTGCGTGTGACCGAATAGATCCGGAGGCGCGGCTCCTCGCCCGTGAGGATGGAGGACAGCTCCATCTGGAATTTCTGGGCGATCTGGTAGAGAAAGCTCACAGGGATATCGGTGGCACCACTTTCGTACTCCCGATACGTCTCCAGGGGAATCCCGAGATCCTGCGCGCAGCTCTCGGCGGACAGGCGCGCGATTTCCCGCAGGCTGCGAACCCTGTCCGCGATCTGCCTGATCTGCTCGTTCATAGATTTCCTCCGGAAGTGCGGGGTTTCAGAATTGGCCGCCTAATCTTACCGAAAAGCGCTGATTCGTCAAGATAAGGTATGCGAGACAAGAAGGAGGGTGTGCCAGTAACAGCGACGCCCCCGGCCGGAAACCGGTCGGGGGCGCCAGGTTGAACCACAGAAGCGATTCGCGTTAGGAGCCGTTACGAAATAATCTGTGACAACGGCTTAGTACATACCGCCCATGCCACCACCCATACCGCCCATGCCGCCCATGTCTCCCATGCCCCCACCACCCGGCGGCATGGCCGGGGCCTTCTCCTTCTCTGGAATATCCGTGATCAGGCACACGGTCGTCACCATGAGCCCGGCGATGCTGGCGGCATGCTCCAGCGCAACTCGAGTGACCTTGGTCGGATCGATGATCCCGGCCACCATCATGTCCTCGTACTGCTCCGTCTCGGCGTTGAAGCCGAAGGAGCCGGTGCCCTCCCGGACCTTCTGCACCACGATGGAGCCCTCGACGCCGGCGTTCTCGACGATCTGCCGGATCGGCTCCTCCAGGGCGCGGCGGACGATGTCGACGCCGACCTTCTCGTCCCCGCTGGCCCGGACCTTGTCCAGGGCCGGCAGCGCGCGGAGCAGGACCACACCGCCGCCGGGCACGATGCCCTCTTCCACGGCGGCCCGGGTGGCGTTCAGGGCGTCCTCAACGCGGGCCTTCTTCTCCTTCATGGCCACCTCGGTCGGGGCACCGACCTTGATCACGGCCACGCCGCCGGCGAGCTTTGCCAGGCGCTCCTGCAGCTTCTCCCGGTCGTAGTCGGAGGTGGTGTCTTCGATCTGGGTGCGGATCTGCTTGATCCGCGCGTCGACCGCCTTGCTCTTCCCGGCGCCCTCGATGATGGTGGTCTTGTCCTTGTCCACCAGGACCTTCTTCGCGCTCCCGAGGTCCTCCAGCTTGATATTCTCTAGCTTGATGCCCAGTTCCTCCGAGAGGACCGTGCCGCCGGTCAGAACGGCGATGTCTTGCAGCATCTCCTTGCGCCGGTCGCCGAAGCCGGGGGCCTTGACCGCGCAAGCGTTCAGGACTCCCCGCAGTTTGTTGACCACCAGAGCGGCCAACGCCTCCCCATCCACCTCCTCGGCGATGATCAGCAAGGGGCGGCCCAGTTTGGCCACTTGCTCCAGAAGCGGCAGGAGGTCCTTGAGAACGCTGACCTTCTTCTCGTGCAGCAAGATATAGGGGTTCTCGATGGCCGTCTCCATCCGGGTCGGATCGGTCACGAAGTACGGCGAGATGTAGCCGCGGTCGAACTGCATCCCCTCGACCACATCCAGGGTGGTCTCCATCGCCTTTGCCTCTTCCACGGTGATGACGCCGTCCTTGCCCACCTTCTCCATGGCATCCGCGATGAGGGTCCCGATCTGCTTATCATTGTTCGCGGAGATGGTGGCGACCTGGGCGATCTCCTTCTTGCCCGCGGTCGGCTTGGAGATCTTCTTGATCTCTTCGATCACCGCCTCGACCGCCTTGTCGATGCCGCGCTTGAGGGCCATCGGGTTGGCCCCGGCGGTCACATTCCGCATCCCCTCGCGAACAATAGCCTGGGCCAGGACGGTTGCGGTGGTGGTCCCGTCCCCGGCGACATCCGAGGTCTTGGAGGCGACTTCCTTCACCATCTGGGCGCCCATGTTCTCGTACGGGTCTTTCAGCTCCACCTCTTTCGCGACGGTCACGCCATCCTTGGTGATGGTGGGTGCGCCCCACTTCTTGTCCAACACGACATTCCGCCCCTTGGGGCCGAGCGTCACCTTCACGGCGTTGGCCAGCTTGTCCACCCCACAGAGGATGGCACGGCGGGCCTCATCGTCAAATCGTAGTTGTTTGGCTGGCATGCGTCTTCTCCCTTGTTATGCGTCCGAGTAGTTGCAGTTTACGGTGCGTGAGACCTATTGCAGCACCCCGAGGACATCCTCTTCCCGCATGATGAGGTACTCCTCGTCGCCCAGCTTTACCTCGTTGCCGGAGTACTTTCCGAACAGAATCTTGTCGCCCACCTTCACCGACATCGGCTGGAGCTTCCCATCCTTCGTCACCTTCCCGGGACCCACCGCGATCACTTCGGCTTCCTGGGGCTTTTCCTTCGCGCTATCCGGGATGATGATGCCGCCCCTCTTGGTTTCTTTTTCCTCCAGGCGCTTCACCAGGATCCGGTCCTGCAATGGCTTGAACTTCTTCATGCTGCGGCACTCCTTTTTACCAACGAATGTCAAGGAATCTGCGTCTAGTTGCATTCAGCGGGGTACTCCTAAAGTATAGCCTATTCAGCATGTTCCTGCAAGTAGCCGCAACCTCCTCTCTTGAAACCAAATATTTCACCGCAAAGCTCGCAGAGATCGCAAAGCGAGCCAGAATCTGTGGATCGGGCCTCGGACCACGGAGGGAAATCGTGCGGCTCGCGTGGGCCGGATGACTCCGGCACCCTTTGGGCACCAACGGCCGTTGGGACGGGCGGTTCAACTACATCGTTCGGGTTGAAACCCTTTTCGCTTTCCGCTACACTCACGACGAATGGGAAGCTGTGTGACGAGCATCGGTCGGGGATCTCCTGGGACAGGCGCGGGTGCAGGCACGGGCATCCGCATCCAACCGATCCGAGGGGCGTCCCAGAGAGAATGGGAGGACGTGATGCGACGGGACATCGAATTCAATGCCGAGGGGACGATTCTGCGCGGCTGGCTCTATCTGCCGGACAATCCGGCCGGCCGCGTCCCCGGGGTGGTGATGGCACACGGCTTCACCGCGGTGAAGGAGATGTACCTCGACACGTACGCCGAGGTGTTCGCCGCCGCCGGCCTCGGAGTGGTCGTCTTCGACCATCGCAACTTCGGCGCCTCTGCCGGCGAGCCCCGCGGCGAGATCGACCCCTGGGCGCAGGTCCGCGATTACCGGCATCACCCGCATCAGCCCTACCCCGCTGCTGCTCGTCGCCGTCACCGACGACAACCTGACCGGTACGGACCTGACGCTGGAGGCCTACGAGCGGGCTTTGCAGCCCAAGCACCTCGTGCTGATCCCGGGCGGGCACTTCGTCCCCTACGTGCAGGAGTTTCCGACCTCGAGCGGCGCCGCCCGGGACTGGTTCCTCCGCCATCTCTGAGGCCACAGAGCGGGAGAAATGGCTTGACACTGCGGGCGTGAGTGCGTAGTATGCTGACGCGGGGTGGAGCAGTCCGGTAGCTCGTTGGGCTCATAACCCAAAGGTCCCAGGTTCAAATCCTGGCCCCGCAACCAAGCAAGATCAACGGGTTACGCGATTTCCGCGTAACCCGTTTTTGGTTGAAGAAGGCGAACGTGCTCAAGCTTTTTTCTGATTTGCTTATGAAGACGCATTCTTTCCCGCCAAACCGAGCTCCTCCAAGCACGCATGCTTGACACTCAGCTGGCTCTGACGTATACTATATATTGAATATGTACGTCGCTCGGAGGGGAATGCAATGCAGACAAAACTCACACTTCGGCTTGACCAAGATCTCATCCGGCGAGCAAAATCTCACTCTCGCCGATCGGGGAAGTCTCTATCTGCCTTGGTCGCCGACTTCTTCACGCTGCTCTCAGAGGATCGGCCGGCAGCAGAACCGCCGCTACCCCCACGCGTCCGGTCGCTCATCGGCGCATTCAAGGGCAGCACGGCCACCAAGGAGGACTATCGGAAACACCTCGCGGAGAAGTACCGATGAGGGTGGTCTTCGACACAAACGTCGTTCTCGATGTGCTCCTGGAGCGGAAGCCTTACCTCCAGGATGCCGCAACACTGTTCGCCGCTGTTGAGCATGGCTGGCTCACCGGGCTCCTGTGCGCCACAACGATCACCACGGTCTACTACATCGGAAGTCAGAAACACGGGAGAGCACTTGTTCATAAGAAGCTCCAGGATCTCCTCGCGATGTTCACGGTGGCGCCAGTCACCCACCCGATTCTGGTCGAGGCCCTCCAACTCGATTTCTCGGACTTCGAGGATGCCGTGCTCCACGCGACTGCAGCGGCCGCGGACGCACACGGCATCGTCACGCGCAACGAGAAAGACTTCCAGCGAAGCCGGCTGCGCATCTACTCCCCCGCAGAGCTTGTCGCCGTCCTCCGAGCGCTTCATCAGTAGGTTGCGTACCCAGGGGTGCGCGTTCTGAACTCAGCCGCACGCCTTCGCCCGGAGCGCCTTCCGCACCTCCACCATAGCCAGGGTGTCGCGCTCGCAGTATTTCAGGAGCGCCGCCTTGATGCGCGCTCTCTCCGAGAGATCCGCATCCGACCACCCGGTCCATACTGGACTATACAGATTATGCAGCGCCCCCCATTATGGCCAAGAATTGGAAACGCCCATCCACACAGTAAAAGGCGGTTACTTCGGCTCGACGGTCACGACCTTGAGCAGCTTGGGCTTGCCGTTCTCGATCTGAACGACGCTGGCCGTGTGGAGGCTGTCGCCGTTTGGCGTGAAGGAATAGGTCCCGAGGACCCCGACGTACCCCTTGGTGGCCAGGAGGGCCTCACGCACCTTGGCGCGATCCTCGCCGCCCTTCCGGATGGCGTTGGCCAGGATGTTCAGGGCGTCGTAGTCGAAGGCCGCAAAGGTGTTGAGCTCTTCGTTGTATTCTTTTTTGTAGTCCGCCGCGTATTTCTTCAGCGCGTCGCCCGGCACGTTGTCCATCATGGCGACCAGCCCTTCGGCCGCTTCCTTGGAGAGGTTAAGGGTGTTCTCCTGGGCGCTGGTCGGCGAGCCCAGGAACTTGTACGGGGAGCCGATCTGCCGGTACTGCCGCTGGATCACCGCGATGGCCGGTCCGGCGGTCGCATAGACCACCATCACCTCGGTGCCGGCACTCTTCAGGGCGAGCAGTTGCGCCGTGAAGTCCCGGTCGGTTCCAGCATACTTCTCTCGCTTGACGACGGTCAGCCCGTTCTCCTTGGCGTACCGTTCCACGAGGTCCCCGCCGCCGGTGCCAAAGGCGTCCGCGTCGTGCAAGAGGCCGACCTTGGTGAGCTTCATCTCCTCCTTGATGTATTTGATCATCCCCTGCGCCACGATGGAGTCGTCGGGGCGGACGCGGAACATCCAGGGGTTGCCCTGCCGGGTCACGGCGACGGCGCTGCCTCCCACCAGGGTCGGGATCCCGGCCTGCTTGATCGTCTCGGAGACGGCCAGGATCTGCGTGCTCGTGGTCACCCCCAGCAGGGCCAGCACCTTGTCCTGCTCGATGCTCTTATTCACGGCCGCCAGGGCGCCGGGATTGGTGGACTGGTCGTCCACGATGAGGAGCTTGATCGGCTTTCCGTTGATCCCCCCGGCCGTGTTGATCTGCTTCTCTGCCAGCTTGGCCGCCTTGATCCACAGGGCGCCATTCGCCGCATTGGCGCCCGTCATGGGCGTGTTCATGCCGATCAGGATCTCCCCGTCCGCCGCCGCCACGCCCATCGTCGGTGCGAGAAGCGCAAGCACCGCCACCACCGCCATCCACTGCATTCGAGTTGTCATGCGATTCCTTTCCCTTTCCCTTCTTCAAGAGTGAGTGCGTTCCCGATCCCCGTTTCCCGCCGCAGGGGGCGAACCATAGGATACTTCGCGGGAGAATGTCAAGTCTTCGCGCACAGATCCTGCTGTTACAGGCGAGGCCTCCCTGCGCGCCGAGGGTCGACTTAACCTGAATCCGGCGTGAAAACCGCTATTGCTGCCAGGGCGGTTGGAATGCCTCGATGCGTTTCAGGGTTTCCCAGAAGGCTTCTTGATAGGGGTAGCTCTCGGCCAAGCGCAGGGTGGGCCGACCAGCCGGGCGGACGAGGAGTGCCGGCGCGAGGAAGAGTTGCTGGCGCAGCCGCTGGAGGGTTGCCTGCTGAAACGTCGCGGGCGCGCAGTACCGCTTGAACCAGTTCAGACAGTTGTAGGCGAACAGCGCG
>CAVSHW010000036.1:0-51436 GCA_963727695.1 uncultured Methylomirabilota bacterium
TGCTCGGATGGTCTCGGCGGGCGTCCGGGCCTGGAGGCGGGGCGGCGGGAAAGTAGATTCGCATCGGCAACGAGAGGAAGACCGGCGACATGGCGTGGAGATCCGAAGAAGGCATACGACGGGGAACACTCTATCTCTTGCTGGCGGCGCTGTGCGTGCTTTACTTCGGGCTCCTCGGGACGATCCCGCTGCTGGACCCGGACGAGGGGCGCTATGCGGAGATCCCGCGCGAGATGCTCGCCAGCGGGGACTTCGTCACCCCGCACCTGAACGGGGTCGCGTACCTCGAAAAGCCGCCGCTCTATCTACTGGGGGACCGCCCTCGGGCTCACCCTGTTCGGCGAGAATGAATTCGGGGCCCGCGTCTTCGGGGCGGCCGCGTCGGTGCTGGGGGTCGTGCTGACCTTCTGGATGGGGGTCGAGCTGGCAGGCCCGCGGACGGGGCTGTATGCCGCGACGATCCTGGCCACCTCGTTCTACTACTACGTCGTCGGCCGGCTGAACACGATCGACATGACGGTGGGCGTCCTGCTCGTGGTGGCGATCTTCCCCGCATACCTGTATCTGTCCGGGAAGCGCGCGGAGCGGCGCTACCTCTACGTGGCGTACGCCGGGGCGGCGCTCGCGTTTCTCGCCAAGGGACTGATCGGCGTCGTCTTCCCGGCGGCGATCCTGTTGCTCTGGGCGATCTGCGCGAAGCGGCTCAGCGAGGTGCCGCGCCTGCTCTCCTGGGTGGGGATCGCGATCTTTCTCGCGCTGGCGCTCCCGTGGGTGGTGCTCGTGCAGCGAGCCAACCCCGATTTCTTCCAGTTCTTCTTTGTCCGGGAGCACCTGCTGCGCTACACGACCACAACCCACGGCCGCTACCAGCCGTTCTGGTTCTTCCTCCCGATCGTCCCGGCCGGCTTCCTGCTGTGGCTCCCGTTCGTTCGGAAGGCGTACCTCGCGGCGCGCCGGAACGCGGCTGTCTTCTTCTCCCGGGAAGACCGCATCTTCCTGCTCACCTGGGTCGGCTTTATCGTCCTCTTCTTCTCGGCGTCCGACTCCAAGCTGATCACCTACATGACGCCGGTCTTCCCGCCGCTGGCGCTTCTCTTGGGCCGCGGGCTGGCCCTCTGGACCGCAGAGGAAGAGGGCGGCGCCCCCTTCCGTGTCCCGCTCTTCGTCGCGCTCATCCTCGGCGCCGCGCTCCTCTTCGCGCCGCTTCTTGCCAAGGAACTGACCAGAGAGGCGGTGGGCGGCAAGGGATGGCTTCTCACGGCCGGGCCGGCGCTCCTCGCGCTCCTCGCATGGGGGCTCGTGCCGCTCTGGATGAAGCGGCTGGGAGCGAACCGGGTGGTGCTGCTGTCGGCGGCGCTCCTGGCGCTCTTCTGGATGGCGATCAATCCGCCCGCCGCCGCCCTGATCGGCGCCACGCGCTCCGGGAAGTCGCTGGCGATGGAGATCAACGCCCGCCTGCGCCCCGGCGACATCGTGGCCCAGAACGGGGTCTACATCCAGACGATCCCCTTCTACACCAAGCAGCGGATGATCGTGGTGGGGGACCCGGACGATCTGCAGTTCGGGATGAGGCAGGCCCCCGACCGGGCCGAGTATTTCCCGGACGAGGCTGCGTTCCTGCGGCTCTGGAATTCGGACCGGAGAGTCTTCTGTCTCTTCAACCGAGGGGAGATGAACACGATCCGGGACCGGTATCCGAACCACCGGTTGCTCTCCCGCTCCCGGAGGGGTATCCTGATCGTGAATCATTGATCGGCGCGCCGCTCAGGAGGAGGCCTTGTTGTGACCATATGGACACCTTCGGCACCACACTGAGCCCCAAGCTCGCCGCGGCCGGCTGTCGGCGCCCCGATCAGGCGGCGAAGAATCTGGCCCTGGTGGCGCCCGACGCCGCGACCCGGTCCCAGGTGGAGGAGATCCTGCCCACGCTCTTCACCGCCCTGGGACGCGTTCCCGATCCCGACCTGGCGCTCAACAACCTGGAGCGATACGCTCAACAGGTCCTGGACCGGCAGTTTCTCTTCAGTCTCTTCCGAAACCCGCGCATCCTGCACCTGGCACTCACCATCTTCGGCAGCTCCCAATTCCTGAGCGACATCCTGATCCGCCACCCGCAGCTCTTCGAGTGGCTCCTGGAGCCGGGAGTCCTGCACCGGGCGAAGGACAAGGAGGACCTGGCCGCCGAGGCGCAGCAGATGGTCGCGCAAGCGTCCAGCCTGGAGCGGAAGTGGAGTGCGCTGCGCCGGTTCAAGGCGCAAGAGATCCTGCGGATCGGGCTGCAGGACCTGGTGGGGCGTCAGAGCCTGGTCGGAATCACCGAGGAGCTATCGAACCTGGCCGACGTCGTTGTGGAGACGGGCACCCAGTTCTGTCGGTTGGATCTCGCGCGACGGCACGGCCCGCCGTTGCTTTTCGACGAAGCGGGGCAATCCCGGGAGTGCCCTTTCGTGGTCCTGGGGATGGGGAAGCTGGGGGGAATGGAGCTGAACTTCAGTTCCGACATCGACCTGATCTTTCTCTACGAGGAGGAGGGGGAGACGGCGGGGACCCCGGGGACCGGCGGGGGACCCTCGGGACGCCTGAGCCATCAGGAGTTCTTCCGGAAGCTGGGCGAGATGCTGATGAAGGGGCTCAGCGAGTCGTCGCCTGACGGGCATCTCTACCGGGTGGACCTCCGGCTTCGCCCGGAGGGCCGGTCCGGAGCGATCGCCTCGTCGCTTCGGAGCTGCGAGCTCTATTACGAGTCCTGGGGACAGACCTGGGAGCGGCAGGCCATGATCAAGGCCCGACCGATGGCGGGGTCACTCGCGCTGGGCGAGGCGTTTCTCAAGATGATGGCCCCCTTTGTCTACCGGCAGTCGCTGGATCTCACGTCGCTGGACGAGATCCGGGCCATGAAGGACCGGATCAACCTTGCCGTGGCGCAGGACCCGCGAGCCCGACGGAACGTCAAGCTGGGGTACGGCGGCATCCGCGAGATCGAGTTTCTGGTGCAGGGGGTCCAGCTCCTGCACGGGGGCAAGAACCCGTGGGTGCGGGAGGCCAACACGCTCCGGGCCCTCCACCGGCTGGCGGGGCAGGGCCTCTTGGCGGACGCGGATTACGAGGCGCTGGTCCGGGCCTACACGTTCCTGCGCCGTCTGGAGCACCGGCTGCAGATCATCCATGACCGCCAGATCCATACCCTGCCGGACGATCCGCAGGATCTCACCGGCTTGGGACGCAGGATGGGGTACCATCCTCCCGAGCACCCCGACGCGGGGGCGGCGCTGGTCGCCGACTACGAGCGGCACACGACGGCGGTGCGGCAGCTCTACGACAGCTTCCTGCGGGGGACGCGGGTCGATGCCGACGAAGCGCCCGAACTCCCCCCGGACGCGATCACGCTGTTCTTCACCTCCGATCTCCCGCTCGACGAAGTCCGGAGCCGGCTCCTGCCGGTGGGGTTCGAGGACGTGGAGCGGGCACTCCGCAACTTCCAGCTCATGCGCGAGGGCCAGTCGTTCGCCCGGGTCGCACCGGAGGTCCGACGCGCCTTGGGACAGATGGCGCCGCCGCTGCTCGCGGCCCTGGGCGGGGTGCCGGACCCCGATCTCGCCCTGACCACCTTCGAGCGCTTCATCGCCGGTCTCGCGGCGCGGACCATCTTCCTGGGTCTCTTGGCGGAGACGCCGGGGCTGGTGGGCCTGCTCGTGCGTCTCTTCGGCACCAGCGAGTTCCTGTCGGCCACGCTGCTCCGGCAGCCGGAGTTCCTGGACACGCTGCTGGCCCCGGACCCGGCCGCGGTGCACAACCGCGACCAGATCGCGGAAGATCTCCGGCGCGCCATCCAGGGGGCGGAGGCGGGCAGCGCCCGGCTGGATGCCCTGCGGCGGGTGAAGAAGGGGGAGGAGCTTCGCATCGGTCTGGCCGACATCCTGGAGCAGGCCGAGGTGACGGAGACGCATCGCGCCCTGACCTCCCTGGCGGAGGTCTGTCTCACGACCGCCCTCGAGATGGCCGAGCAGGACCTGGCCGTCCGCTTCGGGCGGCCCGATCCCGCCGGCTTCTGCATCGTGGGGATGGGAAAGTTGGGGGGCATGGAGCTGGGGTACGGGTCGGATCTGGACATCCTCTTCGTGTACCGGGACGAGGGGGAGACCACCGGGCCGGACCGGATCAGCCACCCGGAATACTTCAGCAAGCTGGCGGACCGGGTAACCAAGATCCTGACCTCGATCACGCAGGAGGGGGCCGCCTACCGCGTGGACGCGCGGCTGCGGCCGGGGGGTCAGAAGGGGGAGGTGGCGCTCTCGCTCCAGGGATTCGAGAGCTATCTTGCGCGGCTGGCGGATCTCTGGGAGCGGCAGGCGTACATCAAGGCCCGTCCCGTGGCGGGGGACCCGGAGGTGGGCGCCGCCTTTCTGGACCGGGCCCGGCGCTTCGTCTATGAGGGGCCGGAGGAGCCGGACCTGGCCGAACGGATCCTGGCGATGCGTCAGCGCATCGAGACGGAGCGGGTCGGGGCGGGGAGCAAGGCGACCCACGTGAAGCTGGGAAGCGGCGGGATCATGGACGTCGAATTTCTGGTGCAGTATCTCCAACTCCGCCACGGGCGGCTCCACCCGGCGCTTCGTACGCCCAGCACGCTCACGGCGCTGCGTGCGCTCGGTCAGGCCGATCTCCTCGCCGCGACGGATGCGGCCGTGCTGGAGGAATCCTACCGGTTCCTGCGGCGGGTGGAGACGCGGCTGCGCATCGTGGCGGACCTGAGCGTCAACACTCTTCCAAGCGCCCCCGCCAAGCTGGAGAGACTGGCCAAGCGGATGGGCTATCTTCCACAGGCGGACGCCTCGGCCCACGAGCGGTTCTTGGCGGATTACGCGGCGCACACCGGGCGGGTGCGGGGGATCGTCCAGCGCGTGTTCGGGGATTCGGGGGGTCGAGGCTGACCCCAGGAGGTGCGAGATGCTTATGGTTGAAGGGGTTCAGATCACCTGGCTCGGCCACGATGGATTCAAGTTGAAGAAGGGGAAGGTGGTCTATATCGACCCGTTCCAGCTCACCTCGGCGGCGGAGCCGGGCGACCTGGTGTGCGTGACGCACGAGCACTCCGATCACCTGAGCCCCGACGATCTGAAGAAGGTGGTGGGGCGCTCGACCACCGTGGTGACGATCGCCGCGTGCGCAGAAGGGGTGAAACTGCTTCGCGCGAAGGCCGTGCGCGTGGTGAAGCCGGGGGACACGGTCGAGGTTGACGGCATCCAGGTGGAGGCGGTGCCCGCCTACAACACGACCAAGTTTCGCTCGCCCGGCAATCCCTTCCACCCGCGTGCGGACGGCAAGGTCGGGTTCGTCCTCACCATCGGAGGGATCCGGATCTACCATGCGGGTGACACCGACGACATCCCCGAGATGGCCGCGCTTCATGGTGTGGACGTGGCGCTCCTGCCGGTGAGCGGGACCTACGTGATGACGGCCGCCGAGGCCGCGAAGGCCTGCGGCATCCTCCGGCCGAAGCTGGCCATCCCGATGCACTACGGCGCCATCGTCGGGTCGGCCGCCGAGCCGAGGGTGCGCCGAGGCATTCCGGAAGGGCGCGGCCTGCCGGGTCGAGGTCCTGACGCCGGAGCCCTGACCTGGCCGATGACCGCGCCAGTCTATGCCAGGCGGTCTTCCTTGTCTTCCCCGTTTTCTCTCTTGACGAGAGATGCCCGAGCGGCGTATGGTCATCTGTAAAGGATTACATTCAAGAAATAGCCCCGATCCTGAAGGTCGGCGCCCCTATTGTTTCGTCGAACGCCCCAGGAGATGGCATGCCTGTCCGGTTGCCCAAGGTGACCCGGCTCAAGGATGTCGCCGATCGCGCGGGCGTCTCCACCGCCACCGTGTCCCGCGTCCTGAACGGACTGGGGCCCATGAGCGACGAGGCGCGCGGCCGGGTCCTCAAGGCGTCCCAGGCGCTCGATTACCATCCCAACTGGCTGGCCAAGAGTCTGCGGGGTCGGCGCACCAACACCATCGGCCTCATCCTCCCCGACATCGAGAACCCCTTCTTCACCTCGCTGGTCAAGGGGGTCGAGCAGGCGGCGTCGGAACGGGACTGGAACGTCATCCTGTGCAACACCGACGAGGACCTTCACCGAGAGGAGGTCCTGGTGCGCACGCTGGTCGAGCGGCGGATCGACGGCCTCATCCTCTGTCCGGTGGCGGGATCGCACGCGTACCTTAAGCCGCATCTGGAGCGCGGCCTGGCTCTCGTCAGCGTGAACCGCACGCTGCCCGGGCGCCGGGGCATTCCGGCGATCGTGGCGGACAACGAGCAGGGGGCCTACGAGGCGGCCCGGCATCTGCTCGCCAAGGGGCTGCGACCGCTCGCCCTTCTCCTGGGGACGCCCAAGCTCAGCACCACCGAGGCACGCCTGGCCGGCTGTCGCCGCGCCGCCGCCGAGTTTCGCCTCCGCCCGGACGACCTCCGCATCGCGGTGGGGCTGGGCCGGATGGGCCCCGGTTACAAGGCCGCCCTGGAGTGCCTGGAAGCCAGACCGCGGCCCCGGGCGATCTTCGCCTTCAACAACCTGATGGCCGAGGCGGCCTTGATGGCGATTCACCACCGGGGCTTGCGCTGCCCGGGGGACGTGGCGCTGATCGGGTTCGACGACTTCCGGTCGGCGGCGGCCATGACGCCGCCGCTCACGGTCGTGGAGCAGGACCCGATCGGCATGGGGCGGCGTGCCGTGGAGGTGCTGGCGGAGGTGATCGCGAATGGCCGGCCGGGGGCGATGAGCACGAAGCTTCCGACCCGGCTCCTCCTTCGCGCCTCCTGCGGGTGCCCCGACGGATCCGGCCGGGCGCATCCGTGAGAAATCCCGGCGTAGATCGGATGGGGTCGGCGGCTGGGGGACGGACTTGGGATCTCGACGTGACACCCGGGCATGCCGGGGATCTGGCGGAGTCGAACCACCGCCAGGAGTGGAACCCTTAGCAGGGAAGGAGATGGAGACTATGCGACACGGGAAGACGGTAACAGCACCACAGGGGGGAGAGCGCGCCATCAGCCGGCGAAAGTTCATCGGGGTGACCGCCGGCGCGACGGCGGCGCTCTCCTTCGGCACCTTCATCCGGAGCGGTCTGGGTGCGGCCAGGATCAACGTCCTGACGTGGTCCAACACCCTGAACGCAATGGACGACACCCTGCGCGAGCAGGCCAAGCAGTACACGAAAGAGAAGGGCGTGGAGGTCGTCTTCGAGTTCGTCAACCAGACGGACCTGCCGACCAAGACCGCGGCGGCGATCGAAAGCGGGTCCGGCGACATCGTCACCACCTGGAGCGACGGCGCGCACCTGCACGACAAGGCCCTCATCAACGTGGGGGACATCGCCGAGCCGCTGGGGAAGCAGCTCAATGGCTGGACCAACATCGCCAAAGACATCTGCGTCGTGAACAAGGTCTGGAAGGCGGTGCCGTGGGGCATCATCCCCATCGCCATCGTCTACCGGACGGACTGGGCGAAAGAGGCCGGCTACGACAAGTTCCCGGACACGTATGACGAGATGCTGGTCCTGTGCCGGAAGATGAAAGAGAAGGGTCACTATTCAGGGTTCGCCCTGGGCCGCGCCATCGGCGACGCGAACCAGTCCCATTACCCGATGCTCTGGGCCCACGGCGGGGCCGAATGCAAGGCAGACGGGAAGACGGTGGCGATCAATTCCCCCGGAACCGCCAAGGCCGTCGATTACGTCCGGCAACTGTTCAAGGAGGGGGAGAGCGAGGACGTCTTTTCGTGGGATGATTCCAGCAACAACCGGGCCTTCCTGGCCGGCGAGCTGGCCTGCACCGGGAACGCCGCCAGCATCTACTGGGCCGAGACGAAGAACGCCCCGCAGCTGCGCGATGTGACCAACCACGCCCTGTGGCCCAAGGGGCCGGCAGGCCGGTTCGGGTACTCGACCTCCATGGGGTTGGGAATCTACCGGTTCTCCAAGTTCCAGAAGGAATGCAAGGCGTTCCTCACCTGGCTGATGCAGCCCACGCAGTACTCCGCCTGGATCGGCGTGGGCGAGGGCCAGATCGCCGGGCTGGCCAACTTCTACGAGAATGATCCGGTCTGGAAGAAGGACCCCAAGCTCGAAATCATCCGGGAGATCCCGAAGTACGTCCGGATGCCGGGCTTCCCTGGGCCGCCGACCCGCCATGCGGCCGAGTCGATGGTGAAGTACGTGATCGTCAACATGTTCGCGCGGGCCTGCAAGGGCGCGTCCACGCAGGAGACGATCAAGCAGGCCGAGGCGGAACTGAAGGATATTTACGCCAAGGCGTAACCGGCGAGGCATGACGGAGAGACGCATGGAGTCCATCACGCTGGCAGATGCCCAGCCCACTCGGCGAGAGCCATGGTTTCGGCCATTCCTCAAGTCGGAGGCGCTGACCGGGTATTTCCTGATCTCGCCGGCCGTCTTCCTGATGCTGGTGCTGCTGGCGTACCCGTTTGTCCTCGCGGTGTGGATCAGCATGACCGACCGGGTCCTGGGTGAGCCGGGGAAGTTTGTATGGTTCGCCAACTTCTACAACCTCATCCAGGACCCGATTTTCCGGAACACGGTCTGGAACTCGTTCGTGTACACCTTCGCGACCGTGTTCCTCAAGATGTTCCTGGGGGTCATACTGGCCCTCCTCTTGAACCAGGAGATCCCCTGCCGGAATCTGATCCGGGGGGCCATCCTGCTCCCCTGGATCGTGCCGACGTCGCTGTCGGTCCTCACCTGGCTCTGGATGTTCGATTCGCTGTTCAGTGTGGTGAACTACATCCTGCTCGGCATCGGCCTGATCTCGAAAAAGATCCAATGGCTCGGGAACCCCAGTTGGGCCATGGTGTCCGTCATCATCGTCAATACCTGGCGGGGGCTGCCATTCTTTGCCGTGTCGTTCTTGGCCGGCCTGATGACGATCCCGCGCGAACTGTACGAGGCGGCGGAAGTGGACGGCGCCAAGCAGTTCCGGCAGTTCTGGCATGTCACCGTTCCGCTGCTCCAGCCGGTGATCGCCGTCGTGGTGCTGTTTTCGACCATCTGGACGTTCGCGGATTTCCAGATCGTGTACATCCTGACCCACGGGGGTCCGTTGAATGCGACCCAGATCTTCGCCACCCTGGCGTATGACGTGGCGCTGGTGGCGGGCCGGATCGGTGAGGGCTCGGCCATTTCCCTCTTCCTGTTCCCGGCCTTGCTCGTGGTGATCATTCTGATGCTGAAATTCCTCCGTCGCGAATAGGGGACCGGCATGCGGAGAAAACGTTTCCGGACGGTGCAGCGCATCCTGCTGGTGTATCTTCCGCTGGCGCTCTTCGTGTTGTTTGCGCTGTTTCCGTTTTACTGGATGGCGATCAGCAGCTTCAAGGGCAATCCCGAGCTATACAACCTCAAGGCCAACCGATTGTGGATCGAGCATCCGACTCTGGACCAGTTTCGCGATCTCTTTGCCAAGACCGAGATCGTCCGCTGGCTCTTCAACAGCTTCTTTGTGTCGTTCTTGACCGCAGGGATTTCCATGGTCTTCGGCGTGATGGCGGGGTATGCCTTGGCACGCCTCAAGTTCCCCGGGGCACAGGCCTTCGGCCTCGCCACGTTCATCACCTACCTGGTGCCCTCGACCCTGATCTTCATCCCCCTGGCCAGCGTGGTGAATAAGCTGGGCCTTTCGAATTCCATCTGGGCGCTGGTTGCTACCTATCCGACGTTCCTCATCCCGTTCTGCACCTGGATGCTGATCGCATACTTCAAGTCCATCCCCAAAGACATGGAAGAATGCGCGATGATCGACGGGTGCAGCCGTATCGTGGCGATGGTGCGGATCGTGCTTCCGATGGCCATCCCCGGCGTCATCTTCTCCGCCATGTTCGGCTTTACGCTCTCCTGGAACGAGTTCGTGTACGCCCTGACGTTCATCTCGGACCCCGCGCAGAAGACGATGTCGGTGGCGGTGCCGACGGAACTGATCCGCGGCGACGCGTACTTCTGGGGCGAGCTGATGGCCGCCTCGCTCTTGGGTTCGGTCCCGGTAGCCCTGCTCTATTCCTTCTTCATGGACTACTTCGTCTCCGGTCTGACGGCCGGCGCCTTGAAGGGCTAGCCGCTCCATCCTCGCAAAGGAGGCCCCGTATGCAGTACTTCGTCTCCAAGACGTCGCCACGCGCGATCCTGGTGCTCTTCGATCGAGGGGATTGCGTGCTCGAGGGTTTGCAGGAGGTGGTGAGCAAGGAGAAGATCGACACCGCCTCCATCACGGGTGGGATCGGGTCGTTCCAGCGCGTCCACCTGCACACCATCACCACCACCGGATTTCCCACGGCGGACAAGTACTGGAACTTCACCGGACCCATCGAGCTGGCCAGCGTCCAGGGCTCGGTGATCGGTGGGGACGTCCATGCGCACATCGCCGTGTTCGACTGGGACAGCAAGCAGACCTACATCGGCCACCTGGAGCCTGGCAGCGTCGTGGCGTATCGTGCCGAGGTCAGCCTGACGGTGCTCGAAGGAGTCGTGACCGAGCGGTACAACGACGCCGACGGCAATTTCCGGATTCGTGAGAAAAGCTGATGCGGATTGTCGCGATTGCGGATTGCGCGAATTGGGGAGCGTTAAACGTGAACGTTGAACGTGGAACGTGGAACCTCGGAAGAGGAGGAGCCTTATGGATGTTCGTCGAGTTGCAGTGGCGGGAACCGGGCTGATGGGCCCCGGGATCGCCGCCGTTTATGCCCTGGCGGGGTGCGAGGCGGTCATCGTCAGCCGGACTGCCGAGAACGCCGCCAAGGGGGTCGAGACCGCCAAGGGGCTGATCGCCAAGCTGGTAGAGAATCGGCTGGCCGATCCGGCCAAGGCCAAGGCCGCGGTCGGGCGGCTCAGCGCTTCGACGAGCCCCGAGGCGGCGGTCCGCTCGGTGCAGCTCTTCGTGGAATCGATCGCCGAGAACCTGGCCGTCAAGCAGGAGTACTTCGCTCGGCTGGACAAGGCGGCGCCGGAAACGATCCTCTGTTCCAACACATCCGGCATCAGCATCACCGAGATCGCGGCCAAGTGCAGCCGGCCCGAGCGGACCATGACGACCCACTTCTGGAATCCGCCATACCTGATGCCGCTGGTCGAGGTGATCATGGGAAAGCGCACGGACCCGGCTCTCGCCGAGGGGGTCGTGGCGCTGCTCAAGGCGTGCGGCAAGGTTCCCGTGCTGGTCCGCAAGGACGTGCCCGGGCAGCTCGGGAATCGCATCCAGCACGCCATGATCCGCGAGTGCATGTACATCGTGGCCGAAGGGATCGCGTCCGCCGAAGACGTGGACCTGGCGGTGAAGGCGGGCGTCGGGCTTCGCTTCCCGGTGTACGGGGTCTTCGAGCACGCGGACCTGGTGGGGCTGGAGCTGGTCAAGGCGGTGCAGGATTATGTGGTGCCCGATCTGAGCAAGGTCCAGGGCGCCTCGCCCATCCATAACCAGAAGATCGCCAAGGGCGAGACGGGCGCGAGTGTCGGCAAGGGGTTCCTTGACTGGCCGGCCGGCAAGGCGGAGCAGGTGAAGGCCCGTCGCGACGCCTTCATCATGGAGTTTCTGCGGCTGGAGCGGGCGGGGAAGTTCAAGTAGAGGCGCAGAAGCGCAGAGGGGCGGAGGCGCAGGGGGGCAGGGGAGGATTTCGAAATTCGAATTGCGAAATGCGAAATTGCGGGATCTGCTCCTGCGCCTGGAAACGGATGGCATGCGCTCTTCCGAGAACGATGATTGAAGATGGGGGTGGCGAAGAGTATGCTAGAAGCGGCCGGAGAGGGCCGGGTGGTCGCTGTTCTCGCCGCGAGGCGAGGGGAGAGGAAAGTCCGGGCTCCACAGGGCAGGGTGGTCGGTAACGCCGACCGGGGGTGACCCTAGGGAAAGTGCCACAGAAAACATACCGCCTCGGGTCCCGCGCGAGCTGGGATCGAGGGTAAGGGTGAAAAGGTGCGGTAAGAGCGCACCGCGGTCCCGGTGACGGGGCCGGCAGGGCAAACCCCACCCGGAGCAAGGCCAAATAGGGGAGCATCTCCATCGGCAACGATGGAGTCGTAGGGTGGTCCCGCCCGAGACTCCCGGGTTGGCCGCTAGAGTTCCGCAGTAATGCGGGATCGAGAGAAATGATCACCGACTCCGGCAACGGGGCGTCACAGAACCCGGCTTACAGGCCCTCTCCGGCTTTTACCATGTTATGGCAATAAGTTAGACTAAAAACCCTTTCCACCCGCTACGGAAGCTCTCGTTTTTGCTGTCTTTGTCAGTAGTTAGCTTGTTGGTGTATTGCACAAAATGGCACAGAATGGAACAACTTTGAATCGGTGTGGGCAAACAAATAGGCAAACAAAGGCGGGTCAGGATTTCGTCGATCAGTCCCCATTTCTGGAATTGCTCACTGATCCCGCTGTTGGGGAGGTGGCCTGCACACTGAAAACCTTCAAGGAGGACGCATAGCCCCGGCCGCCTTATCTGCACAGCCCCTGGATGGCGCCTCTACACGGCCTCCAGGGGCTTTATGTTGTTGGCCGATCTTCTTGCCGTCCCCGACATCCCCCTCGGTCCCAAGGACCTCAGTTCCGAAGGGAGATCTTCTCCACGCATGCCCTAATCGCTTCCCAGACGCGTCCCGTCGCTCCGCTCCGGAGCTTTTCCGCTAAACCCTCGAGGTGCCGTTCAAAGGCTTGAGGGGTCAACTGAAGCGTCCCCCCGCCGGGTATTCTCCACCTCCTCAATCTCGTGCCCGCAGGACCTTCCGACGCGCTTCTGTCGCCTTCAGTGCCTCTCCAAGGAATTGAAATCCCCCCGCCCGATGGCTTGTACGAAGTTTTGGATTTCCTGTTCAGCCCGCCCAAGGGCCTCCCGCAATTCCTGCAGCCGAAGTCGGGAGAGATCGGTCTGGGCCAGGAGCCGGGCGTTGACGGCGTAGAGGAGCCGGCACGACCACGCACGGTGCCTTCTACGGCGAAGCGATTTCCACCCAAAGCTCGATCTCCATCGCCTGATTGCCGATCATCGTCGGGATTCCTACTGTGGTGCGGACATGCTTGCCTTCTTCCCCAAAGATCTCCACGAGGACATCCGAGAACGAATTCATGACCCGACCTTGATCATGGAAGTCGGGAGCAACCTGCAGGAAACCAGACACCTTCAGCACGCGCTTCACCTTGTCGAGGTTGCCTACGAGTTGCTTGATGCTGGATAGGCAGCAGAGCGCACACACGCGGGCCGCCTTGGCTGCTGTATCCACATCCACATCCGCGCCAATCGTTCCGAGACAAAGCGGCGTCTTGCCGTCGAGACCAGGTGCGTGCGCAGACGTCATCACGATATTCCCGATCTGGCGAGCCATCTTGACACTCCGAAAATCTGGCCACGGAGCGGGCAACTCGATTCCCATTTCCTTCAATCTGGCCTCGGCTTTCATTCGTGTTCCCTCCTGTATGATCGTCTTGGTGGGGGCATGGAGCGGTACCGATACACGAACAAACAGTTAAGTATACATCTGGCACACGCACTGTATACCTTTTAACTAACCCACTGTCAATACACTTATTTCTCCTCTATTTCAGCTATTGACATCGGCTGGCATTCTGAAGTATACAGGTGGTAAGCATGTAGTATACTGATTGTCTCGCGCATGAGGTCGAATAATCCATGAGATCTTCCCTGAGAAAGAAGCCGACCCTGAGCAACGGCCAGAGTGCCTGGCTTCACCTCCACCAGACCCTTAAGGGAGAGATACTGGCCGGGACACTCCAGCCAGCTCACGCCTTCACCGAATCGGAACTGGCTCGCCGATTCAAGGTGAGCCGCACGCCCGTCCGCGAGGCACTAGGCGTGCTGGAAAAGGAGGGGCTGGTCCAGCGCCTCCCCAATCGAGGATACGTGGTGAGTTCATTTACCATGGATGATGTCCTCGATCTTCTCCAACTGAGAGTGATTCTCGAACGAGAAGCTGCACGGATGGTCGCCATTCGCAAAGGCCCCGAGGTGGCCGATGAGCTGGAGCGCATCAACAGTGCTGGCCTGAATGGTGAGATGGACCCCATCGAGGCGAACCATCGCTTTCATCGGGTTCTCGCCAATGAAACCGGTAATCGAATGATGGCCGAGGTGCTGAACATGATCCACGAGCGATTCATGCGCCTGGCATACGGGTACACCGCATCTCTCGATCGAGATCAGATTCTCTCAGGGCATCCAGAGACGATCGACGCACTCCGTCGTCGCGACCCCGAGGCGGCAGCCGTCAGTATCGTTCAGCAGCTTCGTCAATTCGAGGACAGGGTTCTCAGGCGTTAGCAGTCTGTTGACCAATTGACGACCTAACGCAGACCATCCATTTTTTGCGGAAAAAGGGCCGATGATTCGGCAGGGCAGGTATTCCTCGGCGGGCTGTTAGGCGATGTTCTCTCAAGGAGCGCGATGATGGCAACAGAAAGGCGGAAGGTCGCGTTGGTGGCCCGTTTTCAATGGATGCTCCAGACGCGGCTCTTTCGGGCGCGCGTACAAGAATTCATTGCCCGACATCCGGAATGGGATCTGACGATTGAAATTCCCGAGCCTGAGCAAGGAGTGACCGAGAAGGTCATGCGGGGCTTGCTCCAAGGCCGCCGAGAAGCCGACATCTTGGATCTCCATACCAATTTCGAGGTGCCCCTGGCCGTGAAGGGCAGGATGCGGGAGTCCTTCCTCGATTTGACGGATCTGGTCGCGGGTGTCCGGGATCAGGTGGTTGATTGGGAGCCCTGCACTTGGCATGGCCGCATCTATGGCCTTCCGAGTCTCCTCTCCGGCTCGGCGTACTATTACCGGCCTGATGTGTTCTCGGAGCTTGGCATAGACCCGACGAAGTTCGCCACCTGGGATGACTTCATCCGCGCCGGCCGCGAGGTGAAGAGGGCGAAGGGCGCATACATGCTTGCGCTCGACACCTCCGGGTATAACCAGTACCAGCCACTGGCGCTCCACAGCGGCGGGGGCTGGTTTGATGCCTCCGGCCGTTCCACCCTGGACAGCGAAGCCAACGTCAAGGCGCTCGAGCTATACCGGGACCTGCTCCTGAAGCACGAGATTGCGATGCCAACGGCGAAGTTCTACGGCCCGGAGACATGGCAGGCGTACCGGGATGGCAAACTGTTGGGCGCGTACATGCCGGAGTGGTATGGCGCAAACGAGATGCGGAATAATCTGCCGGAGATGGCGGGAGTGTTCCGCATCACCGTCGCGCCGGCCTTCTCCGCAGGGGGTGCGCGCAGCGGTTTTCGGGGGGGAATGTGCGCCAGCATTGTGCGCGGTCCGAACGAGGATGTGGCGTTCGAGTTTATCAAGTATGTGCGGCTCGAGCGCGAGTCGCAGATCGCCGCCTTCCGTGAGAATTTCATAGCTCCATCGACCCACTCCGCATATGACGATCCGCGTGTCCGGGCCTATGAGTACGCCTTTCTAGGCGGGCAGAAGGTGGCCCAGGTCTACGCCGAAATCGCGCGCGAGATCAGGCCCTTCCACGTTGGCGAGCAGTTGATGGAAGTGCAGCAGCTCATCAACAGCCAGGTCGTCCCTTCAGTGACAGCAGGGAAGAGCAGCCCCAAAGAGGCTCTCGCGGCGGCGGCGGTGGCTTTGAAAGCACGGCGAATCCCGCTCGAGGAAGCCTTGAAGCTGGAAGGGGACGTTGACTTGCGCCGCGGCGGCGACGAGGTGCATCCGCCGGCCAAGGGGCAGACAAAGTGAGTTGCCGGACGGACGTGTGGTTTATCGACCCGGCCTCCGGAGAGTTCGGGAGGCGCCTCGCGACGGCGAGGCGCTTTCTGGCCGGTCTTGGTCTCGGGGACTCAGTCGTGTTCGATCACATTGGCGTGCAAACGCACTCGGTGGTCGACTACGCCCACGTCAAGGCAGAACTCAGCGCGATAGGCGTGTGCCTTTCCGAGCGGTTTGTCGGCGGTCGGCATATCTGCAACTTGGCCATTCGCCCGAACGGGCGGGCGCAGGTCGATACCTCACCCCTGCTCGTTGAGGTGTTCGCCCCCAAACCGGATCAGGTTGATCCCGGGATGGCACCGCGTCTATGGCATGTTGCCTTTCTGCTGCGGGATTTTGCCGAGCATCTTCCAACGATTGAGCGGGCTGGCGTTCGGATTCCCATGCGGCTCACGGTGGGGGCCAAGGAAGTGCTCTTTCTTCTTACTGATGGTGGTGAGGAAATCGAATTGGCGAGTTTGCCATTGGCCTGATTGTCGATTGAGGCGCGCGACGGGCAAGGCGCCGATGGGCCACCCCGAAAGGGCTGACACGTGATTCGCATAGGATTGCTCGGCTTGGGAGACATCGCCCCCATGCACCGAGAAGCAATTCAGGCGTGCACGGATTTGAAACTGGTGGCCGGGTTCACCAGGAACCCTGCCCGGCTGGCGACCCTCAGCCGGGAGTGGGGGTTTACGCCGTACTGTACGATCCAGGACCTCCTTCGCGATCCTTCGGTTGATGCCGTTGTCGTCCTAACGCCCTCTGCTCACCATTTCGCGCATGTGTCCGAAGCGTTAAAGGCCGGGAAGCACGTCCTGGCCGAAAAGCCCGTGGCCCTCCACGGCACCGAGATTGCGGAATTGGCCCGCCTGGCGCGTGACAGGGGTCTGGTCTGCATGCCGGCGCACTCCGCGGTGTACCGGCCGACCCTGCAGCATGCTCGCGAGCTAATCCTGGAGGGGGTGATGGGCTCCCCGTACTTCTGTCAGGCGACGCTCGTGATGCCGATCGCCTCGGAATCCATGCAGGGGTGGCGCGGGCAGAATGCGCTCGCGGGAGGAGGGGCCCTGGTTGATAGCGGTACCCATCGCCTGTATCAGATCATCTACCTGATGGGACGCCCAGTGCAGGTGTTTGCCTACACCGGGCACCACAAACATCTCATCGAGGGAGAGGATCTTGCCCTCCTCAGCCTGCGCTTCGAGTCTGGCGCGTTGGGTGTCGTGCTGCAGTCATGGATCAGTCATGATCCGACGTTCCCGGAGCTGAAGGTCTTGGGGACGGAGGGAACGTTAGATCTGTCTGATCATCTGCGTCTGAACGGGAGGCCGCTTCTCGCCCAACTTTCACGACAGGATTCGTTCAATCGCATGCTTCAGCAGTTTGCCGATTGCGTGCGGTTGGGAGTGCTTCCCCTGTCGACCATGGAGGACGCGGAGCTGACAGCCCGAATCATCGACGCGTCGTACGAGTCCGTCATGAGAGGGGCGGCCGTCACGATTCCTAGCCAAGAAGGGTACGTGGGCCGGGCGGAGCAGGGGCAGTGTCTCGAAAAGCCGATGTCGAGGAATCGCGAAGCCGGCACGATAACAAGACGAGAACGGGAGGTGCCATAGTAAAACAGACAGGTATGGGACGAGATTCATGCCGAGGTATACCAGGGCGGCCAACACACTGTCAGATGGTCTTAGACAGGGAGGTCGAAAGGACATGAAGCCTAAGAGATTGTGGCCATCCATCGGGATCATTGTTGTGTCGCTGCTGTCAATAATGGCCCCGCCCTCTGCGCTGGCAGCGACCGGCGGAACCTTTGTCTTCGGGCAGCCGGCCGCGCCTT
This sequence comes from uncultured Methylomirabilota bacterium, assembly GCA_963727695.1. GTDB lineage: Bacteria > Methylomirabilota > Methylomirabilia > Methylomirabilales > 2-02-FULL-66-22 > 2-02-FULL-66-22. Next base: position 17,595 of record CAVSHW010000036.1, read on the forward strand.
CCACCTTGGATCCGCAGCAAACCAAGGAAAACGAATCCCAGCGTGTCGTCGTGCAGATGTACGAAGGGCTGTTGGGCATGGACAAGACCAGCACCAAGATCGTGCCCTGGCTGGCAGAGAAGTACACGGTCTCGAGGGAGGGGACCGTCTGGACCTTCGCTCTCCGCAGGGGCGTCACGTTCCATGATGGGACACCGTTCAATGCCGCGGCTGTGGTGTTTAACTTCGATCGCCAGCGCCTGAAGGACAACCCATACCACATCGGTGAGTTTAATGTCTGGCAAACGCAGATGGGCGGTTTCCCCGGGATCGTCACTGAGGTCAAGGCGCTCGACGAGTACACCGTGCGGATCACGCTGGAAAAGCCCATGGGCGCCTTTGAGTCGAACCTGACCTCGCCAGCCTTCCTCATGGCCAGCCCGGCAGCCATCAAGGCCGATCCCCAGAACTTCTTCAAGAAGCCGGTTGGAACCGGGCCGTACAAGTTTGTGGAATGGATCCCTGGCGATCGGGTCGTGATGGAGCGCTTCAACGGGTACTGGGGTGAGAAGCCCGCCTTCGACCGGATCGTCATGCGAGCGATTACCGATCCCACGGCCCGCTTCCTGGAACTGAAGGCTGGCGCCATCCATGCGATGGACGATCCCAACCCGGACGACCTTGACCTCGCCAAGGCCGACCCGAATCTGCAGGTCCTGATGCGGGACTTCTGGCCGGTGGGGACGGTCAATGTCAATTGTGACCTCAAACCGTTCAATGACGTCAAAGTGCGCTGGGCAATTGCGCTCGCCATTGATCGCCAGGGGCTCATGCCGCTCTATAATGGCTTGGCCACCCCCGGCAACCAGGCCCAGACCCCGACGAGCTGGGCGTACAATCCTGGCCTGCCACCGATCGAACACAATCCAGCGAAGGCTAAGCAGTTACTAGCCGAAGCGGGCTACCCCACTGGGTTCGAGACCGACCTTTGGTATATGCCTGTGGCTCGCCCGTACTACCCCGCGCCCAAGGAGATTGCGCAGAAGATGGCGGCGGACCTGGCAGCGGTCGGCATCAGGGTCAACCTGAAGACCGAGGACTGGGGGGCCTACATGAACAACCGCGCCGGCAAGTACCCCATGTGGATGTTCGGTGGCTGGGCCTCCACGCCCGATCCCTCCTACCTCATCTACGTCTACTATGGCAGCAAGCTGGCGCAGGAAGGCAACTACGACAATGCCCAGGTGCGCGAATTGATGAACAAGGCCCAATGGATGGTCGATCAGAAGCAGCGAGCGGAGCTGTACAAGCAGGCCGCCAAGATCACGTACGACGAGATGGCGCGGATTCCCGTCGTGTTTGCCCGGGCCAGCGCAATCGTCGCGAGCAAGAAGGTACAGGGCTTCGTGACCTCGCCTTGGCGCCTAGAGCTCTATAAGTACGCCACGTTCGCCAACTAGCAATCAGCGGGCAGGGGGCAGAGTGGCCGCCGCTGTGCCCCCTGCCGTACGCATCTAATCGCGCTATGACCAAGTTTGTCTTCTGGCGTTTGGCAACGCTCCTGCCGGTCATGCTCGGGATCTCGGTGATCGTGTTCTCCTTCATTCATCTGATCCCTGGGGATCCGGCCGCCGTCATGGCAGGGGACTATGCGGCCCCCGGGCAGATTGCCGAACTGCGCGCCGCTCTGGGCCTGGATGAACCGCTCCCAAACCAGTACTTCCGGTACGTGTGGCGTCTCCTCCACGGTGATCTCGGTCGGTCCATTCACACCCGCAATCCCATCGCCTCCGAACTGGCCACGCGCCTGCCTGCAAGCATGGAGCTCGCGTTTTCGGCCATGCTAATTGCCATTGTGATCGGGATCCCGGCGGGTATTGTGTCCGCCATGAAGCGGGGCTCGATGGCAGATGCCGCGTCCATGGCTGGTGCTCTGATCGGCGTCTCCATGCCAGTCTATGTGTTGGGTCTGGTTTCCATGTGGCTGTTTGCATTCAAGTTGGGGTGGCTGCCAGTCGGGGGCCGGTTAGCCGCCGAGCTCCAACTGCAGCGCGTGACGGGGTTTTTCGTGCTCGACGGCCTACTCACTGGGAATTCCCCCGCTTTCGTGGACGCGGTGAAACACCTGGTGGTCCCCGCGATGACCCTCAGCACCGTGCCGATGGCGATCATCGCCCGGATCACTCGATCCAGCCTGCTCGAGTGTCTGTCTCAGGACTATATCCGCACGGCCAGAGGGAAGGGCCTCGCCGAGCCGAGGATCGTGATCCGCCACGCGTTGAAAAACGGCATGTTGCCGGTGGTCACGGTCATCGGTCTACAGATCGGGGTGATCTTGAGCGGTGCCGTGCTGACGGAGACCATCTTCTCCTGGCCGGGCATCGGTCGGTGGGTGTATGAAGCCATTACGAAGCGGGATTATCCCGTGATTCAGGGCATGACGCTGTTTATCGGCATCGTTTTCCTCTTCACGAGCCTCCTCGTCGACTGCGTTTACGCCCTTCTGGACCCGCGAATCCGCTATGATTGAGCCACCAGGTGCAGCACGCGGCCCCATTGCCACGCCGGAGGGGGCGACGCGACGAGAATCCGGCCTCATCCGGGATACCTGGCGCGCGCTCCGGCGCAGTGCATCAGGTCAAGTCGGGATGATAATCATTCTGCTCTTTTGCGTCGTCGCCCTCTGTGCGCCTGCACTGTCACCCAAAAGCCCATTGGAACAGAACATCGCCAACAGGTTGCGCCCGCCGTCTCTCGCCAATCTGCTGGGGACGGACGAACTTGGCCGCGATGTCCTAAGCCGGCTCATTTTCGGGTCGCGTCTTTCTCTCAGCGTTGGGGTCATCGCCGTGCTCATTGCCATGCTGCTGGGGGGGCTGGTCGGATTGGCGGCCGGCTTTCAGCGGGGGCGACTCGACAATGTGCTGATGCGCGTCATGGACATGATGATGGCGTTTCCCAGCACGTTGCTGGCCATTGCCATTGTGGCGTTCCGCGGTCCGGGATTGTTTAACACCCTGCTGGCGATCGGAGTCATCCGGGTTCCCAGTTTCGCCCGTTTGACTCGCTCGGTGGTCCTCGGCATCCGGGAACAGGAGTTTGTCAGCGCTGCGAGGTGCATGGGGGGTGGCATCGGGCGGATCATGTTCCGGCATGTGCTGCCCAATGCAATTTCGCCCTTGATCGTCCAGAGCACGCTCGGCATCGGCGGGGCCATAGTCGAAGCCGCCGGGCTGGGATTCCTCGGGCTGGGGGCGCAACCTCCGACAGCCGAATGGGGGACGATGCTGAGTAGCAGCTATATTTACCTTCTTCGTGCGCCCTGGGCTATGTTCGGGCCGGCGCTCGCCATCGTGCTGGCGGTGTTGGCCTTCAATCTCATTGGCGATGCCTTGCGCGATGCTCTCGATCCGCACATGCGCTCCTAGCCTCCGCGGCCGGTGATGCATGAGTGAAGGCGGGCGGCTCTCGGGTGGACTACGCCCGGGGAGAAATCCTTCCAGGGGGCAGCAGGAGATCGCAGTACAACACGGTTTGGGTTTTCAGAGGAGACGTGACAATGAGAGGTCCGGTGAGACTGGGGATTGTTGGGGTGGGGAACATTGCCGAGCGTCATGCGCAGGGGTATCTGGCGATACCCGATCTGGCCCAGATTACCGCGGTTGCGGATGTCATTCCCGCTGTGGCGCAGGCAAAGGCGGAAGCCTGGCGTGCGCCCCAGTGGTTTGAGAGTCTCGAGGCCATGCTGATCCATGCCGACATTGACGCCGTGGATATCTGCCTCCCCCATGATCTCCATGTGTCCGCGGTGCAGGTCGCCGCTGCGGCCGGCAAGCACATCTACATCGAAAAGCCCATGGGGAGGACAGCGGACGAGTGCCGGGAGATGATGACGGCGATCACGGTGGCAGGTGTCCGTCTGATGGTGGGACACAACCTGCTCTTCAACCCGATCCTGCAGAAAGCGGCCTCCCTCGTCGCCGCCGGTTACCTGGGCAAGGTCTTCATGGTTCGCGGCGCATCCTACGGGTGGCCGGCCTTTCGGCCGGCTAACTACCGGCTGGATGGGGCGCGGATGGGCGGCGGCGTCCTTATTGATTCGGGCACGCACCTGCTGTACCTGATGCGCGCCATGGGGGGAGAAGCACATGCGGTCTCTGCCAGCATGTCCCATCTGTTGCGGACCGAGATGGAGGGAGAAGACAATGCTCTCCTGACCATCGAATATGCGAATGGCGCCCTGGGCGAGGCGGTGGCAAGTTACGCCACCAAGCTGGCCACGTGGCAGTTGGGCTTCCCGGATGGCTGGGACCAGAGGGTGGAGGTCTTCGGCAGTCAAGGGACCCTCAAGGTCGACCTGGTCCGCGGGACATTGCAGATGGGCGTTGATGCGGGCCGAGGGATACCGGAACTCGCGAAGTGGCGCGTGGGGTCGAAGGGCATCGGGGGATGGGTCGAATGCGTGTTGCCCAACGCCTACTTCGATTCATTCAGATATGCGGTCAAAGGATTTGTGGAATCACTACTCGCAGACACGGCGCCGCCAGTTGAGCCGATGGATGGATATCGGGTGGCGCAGATGGTCGATGCAGCCTACGAGTCAGCTCGGACTGGACGGAAGGTGGCCATCAAAGACGTGTAAAGCGGAGGGCGCGATGCCAATCGCCGTTGCCGTCATCGGGTGCGGCAAGCTAGGACGCTTGCATGCACGCGGGTACAAGGCTGCGGGCGCCACAGTGGCGCTCGTTGCGGATAGCAACTCAGACGCTGCCCGCGCGGTGGCGACTGAGTTCGGCAGCCGCTGGACGGCGGACTATCGAGAAGTCTTAGAGGATCCGTCGATCGGTGCCGTGTCGGTGTGTGTGCCGACCGATCAACATTTCGCGGTCCTGGTGGGGGCTCTGGAGCACCGGAAGCACATTCTCTGCGAGAAACCGTTAACCAGTACAATGGAGGACGCTCGTCATCTCCTGGACATGGCTGGCCAGACGCCCATCGTCGCGCAGGTCGGCTTCATGAAACGCTTCGACCCTGCCATCCGGGCTGCCCACGACGCCTTGGAAGAGATCGGGACTCCGCAGTGTGGCACATTCCGCTCGTATCTTCCTTTCACGGATGCGGGATGGGAACAGGCAAAGAGGCGCTGGGTTCTGAACAAGACCCAATCGGGCGGAGGCGCCTTGATCCATTCCGGCAGCCATGCGCTGGATGCTGTGTTGTGGTTCTGTGGGCCAGTGGTGGAAGTGGACGGTCATGTCCGGTACCGGAACGATTTGGCCGACATTGAATATATGGCCCAGGCCATGCTGTGGACAACGTCGGGAGCGGCGATCCTTTTGGATGTGGGCTGGTTGGGCCTCACCGGTATAGGCCATCGCCACGATGGCTGGGATGAGGTCTTCACGGTGACCGGTGGGAAGGGGGTGGTGACGGTCCGTACGTGCTGGTGGAACCAGTGTGAGGTTGCCCACACCGTGGTCGAGATCTACACCGAAGCAAGTCATGGCAGCCGGGTCCTGACCTTTGGGCCGCCGGATCATTTCAATCGCGAGATCGCGGGGTTCCTGCAGGCCATAGAGACCGGAAGGCAGCCCGAGGTTACCCTGCGGGACGGGTACAATGCCCAGGTAGTGATTGATGCCATTTACCGGTCCCACAAGCGGGGTGGACGGGTACGGGTGTCGCCTTAATCTCGGCAGGGATTGGTCGTAGTCCAACACAAGCCCGGAGGTCGTTAATGCGCACGCGGCGATGCCCTGCGGTTGTCTTTGCGGGATGCGGGAAGGCCGAAATTCGACAGGTGATCGTGCCGCTCATTACGGACGAGGAGATCTTGGTCAGATCCGTCTGCACCGGGATCAGCGTCGGCACGGAGCGCTGGTATCTGACTGGCAAGGTCAAGGGCGTTGAAGAGCGGTATCCCTTGATTCCAGGGTACCAGCGCATCGGTATCGTGGAAGAGGCCGGAAGTGCGGTCCGGACTTTCAAGCCAGGCGATCGCGTCTGGTTGGGGGCCTGGGCCATGCGACTGGACCCTTCCGATGGTCTCAGTGGTGGTGGCTCGCATTCGCTGTATGCGGTGGCCCACCACAGCCGGGCGTTGCCGGTGCCGGAGAAGGTGGCTACGGAAGAAGCAGCTCTGGCCACCTTAGCTGCCGTGAGCATGATGGGTCTCGAGCTGACACCGGCCAAGCTGGATGAGTTGGCCGTGGTCATTGGCCAGGGGATCGTTGGCCTGATGGCCGCACAACTGGCGAGGCTCATGGGAGCCTATGTTGTGACGAGTGACTTGATTGAGAGTCGTGTCGCGCTGTCGCGGAAGTACTGTGCCGATCTGGCCATCAATGCATCTACCGAGAATCTGGCGGATGCCGTGCATCAACTCAACCCTGACGGTGCGGATTTAGTCATCGACACGTCGGGAAACAGCAAACGATTTACCGATGATGTCGGCCTCTTGAAGCGGCCGGGGAAGCTGTGCCTGCAGGGCTACTTCCCCGAGCCAATTCAGGTGGACTTCCACGATACGCATTGGAAACGGACCACGGTGGCATTTCCCATGGGATTCGATATGGACGGGGTCAAGCGCGCCTTCCAGCTCTTGGAGCGAAAGCGCCTCACAATCAGTCCACTGATAACTCATCGGGTGAAGAGCGACGATGCGCTGGAGGCGTATCGACTGCTCGTAGAACGGCCGGATGAAATCGTGGGCATGGTTCTGATATGGGAATAATACGGCGGAGACCATATTCCTTGAAGGGAGAGTCGTCGAGATGAATTTCAGAAGACTCGGGCGCACCGGCTTGAAGGTGTCCGAGGTCGGCTTTGGCGCCCTTGAGATCGGTCGGGATTGGGGCGTCGTGGCGACCGACAGGACGAAGCCGGACGAAGACACCTCGATGCGAGTTCTGGAAACGGCCTTGAAACTCGGGATCAACTTCGTTGACACGGCAATGGCGTATGTCAAGAGCGAGGAGCGTATCGGCAAGGCCATCGCGTCCGGCCGCGTTCGCCGAGACGCCTTCTACCTGGCGACCAAGGCCGGCGAGCGCTTCGACGAGACCACCGGATCCGTCTATGATTATTCGTACAATGGGATCCGGCGTTCGGTCATGGACAGTCTGGAGCGCCTGCGCGTGGATCGGGTGGAACTCCTCCAAATTCATACCGCTCCGCTGGAGGTGGTGCGGGCCGGAGATGCCATCCGCGCCCTGAAAGATCTGCGCAAGGCCGGGAAGTGTGAGTTCGTGGGTGCCAGCTTTGAGGCCGAACAGGCGTGCGCCGAAGCCATCAAGTCCGGGGATTACGATACGATCCAGATCACATACAACCTGCTGGAAAGAGCCGAAGCAGAGCGTCTGTTGCTGCAGGCGCAACGGGCTGATGTCGGCGTCATCATCAAGCTGCCCCTTGCCAAGGGCCTGCTCTCCCGCAAGGTCGATCTGCTCTCGCCAGCGGACAAGGTCCGGGTGGCGCCGTATCTATTCCTGGAACGCAAGGGGCAGTCATTGACGCAGGCCGCCCTGCGTTTTGTATTGAGCCATCCGGCTGTCAGCACGGTGACGCCTGGAACGAAACGCGTCGCGAATTTGGAAGCCAATGTCACCGTGGCGGATGGCCAAGGGTTGGATCCCGCCGATCTGGCTCGTATCCGAGCGGTCGCAGCAGACTAGTCAAGAAGAGCCATAGATCATCAAGGAGGCATGGTGCCATGGAAAAGAATGAGAGAATCAAAAAGCTGATTGCAGGGGAGTCCATCGATCGATTGCCGTTCGCACTGTGGCGACACCTGCCGCCTGAGGACGCGACGCCGGAAGGCTTGGTGCGCGCCACCGTGCGGTTCATCCAGCGGTGGGACTTTGACCTGGTTAAGGTCATGTTCCTGAATAAGACGTGGTCCATTGACTGGGGCGGCCGGTTCCAACCGTATGACCGCGGCGGCGGTTGGTTTCCCATCGCAGAGCAGGTGATCAAACAACCGAGTGATTGGCCCAAGATCCGGCCGCTGCCCCCGACGCGGGGCGTCTTTGCAGATCAGGTCAGGGTCGTCAAGATGCTCCGGCATGAATTCGGCCCGAATATGCCGATCGTGGCGACTATGTTTTCTCCTCTGACAGCCGGGCTTGAACTTGCGGGTCAGACGCTGCACGAACAAGCCCTCAGCCATGGCAAAGAGGTCCATGCCGGCCTGAAGATCCTCACGGAGACTATCAGCGACTTCGCCCAGGCATGTGTGGAGGCAGGGGCAGACGGCATCTTCCTGGCGGTCCAGTCGGCCAGAGAGGACGCACTCTCCGTCACGGCGTTTGAGGAGTTCGGCGTTGCCTATGATCTCCCGATCCTAAAACGGGTGGAGTCCAGCACTTGGTTCAACGTTTTGCATCTCTGTAAACCGAAGATGCGCTTCGAGACGGTCAAGTACTATCCCGTTCAGGCAGTGAACTGGCACGATCGTGGCCCCACCGGACCAACCCTCGCACAGGCCCGCAACGTGTGGTCGGGCGTGCTCCTCGCCGGCTTGGATCACGAAGGCAACGGTCGATTCGTCAGAGGTGTGCCGGACGAGGCTGCTGCCCAGGCTGGCGATGCCATAGAGCAGGTCCAAGGGAAGAAATTCATCCTCGGTCCGGGATGTGTCACCCATCTGGGAACGCCGGAGGCAAACATTGATGCCGTGCGCCAAGTCGTGGACAACTACAAGATCAAATAGCCGATTCCTTTACACCGCTGACAGGCGGGACCGGTGAAAGCAACGTCTAGTTGTATGGGGACCGAGGCGTGTGAAGATTCGGCTGGCGGCATGTTTGTTTCGCCAACGTCTGTCACGACAACCGTGCGTAGGCACGCCAAGGAGGTACCGACCAAGATGAAGCTCTTGGATCAAGTCGCAATCATCACTGGAGGTGGGCGCGGCATCGGCCGGGCCACTGCCCTCGCGTTTGCCCGTGAAGGCGCACACGTCGTGGCGACCGCCCGGACCACTGCCGAGATTGAGAATGTGGCTGGGGAGGTGCGCGCACTGGGGCGTCGGGGTTTGGCCGTCGCGACCGATGTTGCGGACGAGCAGAGTGTCAGCCAATTAGTTGAAGAGACCATGGCCACGTTCGGCCGGATTGACATCCTCGTCAACGGAGCAGGGATCATCGAGTTTGGCGCCCTCTCGGCGGTCCCGACGAAGATGTGGGATCGGATCATGGGCGTGAACCTCCGCGGAGCGTTCCTGGCGACGCGCGCAGTCCTGCCGATCATGCGCCAGCAGCAGCGGGGGAACGTTGTCATGGTCTCGGCCATCGGCGCGTTTGGCGGCGGCGGGATCGCCCCTATTTACCGTGCCTCCAAAGCTGCCATGAACAACCTCGCAGAAGGGTTTGCCTCCGAAACGCTCGGGCAAGGAATTCGCGTGAACACGATTTGCCCGGCAGAGACAGATACGCGCTTGAACGCCACTGCCCATCCGCCGGATGCGGATAAGTCCAAGTGGATGCGCCCCGAGGACATCGCCGACGTCATCCTCTTTCTGGCTTCCGATCAGTCTCGTGCCATGACAGGCGCGACCGTTATTGCCTGCGGCTATACCAAGCTCTCCCGCTGGGGATAGCGCCCGTGGGCAAGACATCGCTCCGCGCAGAGGACATATGCGAGCTATAGTGGCAGTAGCGCCCAGGACGGTGAGTCTGATAGATCTGCCCCTCCCTTCGATCGGTCCCTACGAGGCTCTGGCCAAGGTGGAGGTGTGCGGGATCTGCAATGGCACCGACATCAAGCTGATCGATGGGGAATTCCTGCCCGGGCCGTTTCCTTCCGCGATCGGCCACGAGTCTGTGGGCATCGTTGTGAACACAGGAGAGAGGGTGCGCAGCTTCAGGCTCGGCGACCGCGTGTTGCGGCCGCTCCTCTACGATAGCCACGTTCCGGGTGGGCGCAGCACATGGGGTGGCATGAGTGAGTACGGCATCGTGATAGACGTGGCCGCCATCCAGCACGACGGCGCCGACGTTCAGGTCCACTGGGCAGCCCCCAAGCAGCAGGTCGTTCCGGCGAGCATTCCACCGGCGCAGGCCGCAGCCATGATTACCCTCAAGGAGACGCTCCAGGTTCTCAAGGTGTTCGGTGTGGGAAGCGGAAAGCCGGTCGCCATCCTTGGGACAGGACCGGTGGCGCAGGCATACTGCTTCTTCAGCAAACTGCTTGGTGCGTCACCTGTGGGGGTCTTTGGCCGCCGGCCTGTGTACGCAAACCGCTTCAGGGAACTCGGGGCGGACACCTATGTGACTGGCGACGATTATCCCGTGTTGGTCCGAGACCAGATCGCACGCGGTGGATTTGGCCAGGTCATTGAAGCAGTCGGCAGTCCGGAGGGTTTGAAGCGATGTCTGGATTTGGCTGGGCCGACAGGCCAGGTGCGAGTCTATGGAATCGCGCCCGCATCGCATTCATGGGATGAGGCTGATCTTAGGGATTCTCGCGTACAGCGCATGGGAGCGAAAGAAGATCAAGTGCACGAGGAGATGTTGGATTTGGTGGCCCGGGGTACGGTTGTCCTAAGCGATTGGGTCAGTCGAGTGATTCCGGTTCAGGACTATGAGTCTGGCTTTGAGTTGGTGCACTCCAAGCAGGCGTCGAAGGTCGTACTCGCCTTTTGACGTGGGAATTGGGGTGTCGATCAGGACGTCCGGCGGGTGGGAGACGTGCCTCCCACCCGAAGTGCGGCGATCCGACGCGGAATGACTTCCGGGCAGCTACCTATGGTCGGCAGGTGTTCCACGCTCCGCCCCCCGCTCTACCACCAGAAGGAGGGGTGGGATTCGGAGACCAGGTGACTGACGTTCACCTGGCCGACCGCGTTGGGGACCGAATGAACGGCGCACCCCGGGGATGCCGTTTAGTTGGCTTGAGTTGGCCTGAGGGAGTGTTGCGGGAAAGATCGTCCGTTCATTTCCAGGACCGTGAGCCATGCGCGCGAATGCTGGCCATTAGCTTGAAGTCACGGTCAGGCGGACGAGATGTTGCCCCGTCGATTCTTAGTAGGCTGTTGGAGCTGGCGGTTCATTTCGGGCAACCTTGGTGGTTTCGCACTGCAACCAGGTTGGTGGTGTGATAGAACTGAAGAAATGCCTGCGTGGCCGACGCTCGTTGGGGCAGCCGTGGCGACAACAGGTACCTTCTGGAATTGGGTAATGGAATATTTTAACCAGTTTCGCGTCCCGGAAGGCGGGCTGGACCCTGGTTGCCAACGTTTGGACAACTCTTCCTGGCCCAGTAGACACCGAAATGTATGTGCGCGGCGGTGATATGAGCAAGGAGAAGCTGCTGCCCCCAGAGGTTGTGGCCGACGCGATCCTGTTCCTGGCCTGCGAGGATTCACGGGGAATGACCGGAACTACCATCGACGTTTTCGGGAGCCCTTGGCCCTAAGACGAGGTCTCCGATTACAGCAAACCTATTCTCTTTACGGAGGACGCACATGCACGTCGCAAAACGCTTGGAGGAATTCAAGGCCTATCTGGGCACGGAGATGAATGCCCGGCTGACCAAGATGCACGCAGAAGGCCGAGATGTCATCAACCTGGGGCTGGGGGATCCCGACGTGACCCCGCCGCCGCACCTCTTGGCGGCTCTCGGCGAGGCGGTGAGTGCGCCGGAGAATCATCACTATCCGAGCTTTTACTCGAACCGGCCGCTCAAGGAAGCGATCGCGGGCTGGTATCGGCGGCGGTTCGACGTCACGCTGGATCCCGCGACCGAGGTGATGCCGCTGCTCGGGTCCAGCGAGGGCCTCTTCATCATCCATCTCTGCCTGCTGGATGTCGGCGATACCGCCCTGGTGCCTGACCCGTCCTATCCCTCGTACGTGGCGGGCGTGAAGATCGCGGGGGGGCAGGTCGAACCGGTGCCGCTCCTCCGTGAGAACGGCTTCCTGCCCAACCTCGAGGCCATTCCCGCCGACGTCGCCAAGCGCGCCCGGATGATCTGGGTGAACTACCCCAACAATCCGACGGCGGCCGTCGCCCCGCCTGCATTCTATACGAAACTGATCGACTGGGCGAAGGCCTACGATGTCGTCGTGGTGCACGACAACCCATACTCGGAGGTCGTCTTCGACGGCTATCGGGCCCCCAGCTTCCTCCAGTTCCCCGGGGCCAAGGAGGTGGGGGTAGAGTTCCATTCCCTCTCCAAGAGCTACAACTGCTGTGGCTGGCGCACCGGCATGTTGGTGGGGAACACGGATGTGATCGCCGCCATGGCCAAGGTGAAGTCGCATTCCGACCGAGGGATGTATTATCCCATGCAGGTGGCCGCCACCGCCGCGCTGAACGGCCCCGTGGACTTCATGGCGGCCCGGAATGCGACCTTCAAGGAACGGAGTGATGTGGTCGTAAAGGGCCTGCGGGCGGTCGGTCTGGAGGTCGAGAATCCCAAGGCCACCTTCTATGTGTGGTCTACCATCCCCAAGGGATTTACCTCGCAAGATTTCTGCTTCAAGGTCCTGGATGCCATCAACGTCTGGATGATCCCGGGTTCGATGTACGGAACGTACGGGGAGAGCTATCTGCGCATCGCCTTGACGCATCCGGCCAAGCGGCTGGCCGAGGCCATGAAGCGACTCAAGGAGTTCATGGTGTAGCAGTCGTCTGTAGCAGGCCGCGCGGAAAAGAGTCGGACCTCCGCGGTTTGCCGCCTCTCAATTTTCTCACATCTGGAGGATCTTCATGGTTCAGATCGACATCACGTATCAAGGCGGGCTGCGTTGTGAAGCGGTGCACGGGCCAAGCGGGATGAAACTCGTGACCGACGCCCCGGTGGACAATCAGGGCAAGGGCGAGAGCTTCTCCCCCACCGACCTCGTCGCCACCGGCCTAGGCGTGTGCATCCTCACCATCATGGGGATCATGGCCGAGCGGGAGAAGATCGACCTCACCGGGATCCGGATCACCGTCCAGAAAGAGATGTCCGCCGAGCCGCCCCGACGGATCGCGAAGCTGTCCGTGCGCATCGCGATGCCTCGGGGGCTGACCGAGCAGCAGAAGGCCAAGCTGGAGCGAGCCGCGTACACCTGCCCGGTGCATCAGACCTTGCAGGGCAATGTCGAGATGCCTATCGAGTTCGTGTACCCGTAGGTCTTAAAACCTAAAGAATTATTCTCGATTGTTAGATTATGATCGTAACTTCAACTGTTACTTCTACCGATACGCTCCGCCCCGGTCGCTTGAGGAGATCGAGCCCGACATCCGGACCATCGAGAAGGACATCATGCGGATGCTGGCAGAGGTGACGGGGAGTATCGGTGAGACAGTCGGGACCTAGGAGTCTCCATTTGGCGGCCCGCCCCGGAGTCGCGAAGCATCAACCAGCGGCTGGCCGACCATTGACTGGCCATCTATTTGGTTGACATGCAACCATACAATGGTGAATAATCCACCACTAAATGGTGAACTCCTCCGCTCTTTTCGACCGCCACCTGGCGACGGCCCTAGAGGCCTCCCTTAGCGACACCCCCGTGGTGCTGGTGGTGGGGCCTCGCCAGGCCGGAAAGACGACACTCTGCCGTCTTGTGGCCGAGCGTCGGCGCGCACGCGTCCTTTCCTTCGATGACGCGGTGACGCTGGCGGCTGCGAGCGGCGATCCCGCCGGCTTCATCGGGGCGCTCGACGGCCCGGTCGTCCTGGACGAGATCCAGAAGGCACCCACTCTGCTTCCGGCCATCAAGCTTGCCGTGGATCGGCGCCGTGAGCCAGGGCGTTTCCTGCTGACGGGATCGGCCGACGTGCTCGCGCTGCCGCGTGTGTCGGAGTCGCTTGCGGGCCGTATGGAGGTGCTCACGCTCTGGCCGCTCTCCCAGGGGGAGCTGGCTGGCCGGCGCGACGGGTGCATCGACGCCCTCTTCGCGACGACGATGCCAACGCCGGACCTCGGCGCGGCGGGGGAGCCTCGTGCCGATGTCGTCGAGCGCGCGCTGCGGGGCGGCTTCCCAGAGGCAGTCGCCCGCCGCGACCCAGAGCGCCGCCGGACGTGGTTCCGTTCGTACGTGACGACGATCCTCGAGCGCGATGTGCGCGACCTCGCGCAGATCGAAGGGCTGACCGATCTCCCATGCCTGCTGAACCTCCTCGCTGCGCGCTCGGCGTCCCTTCTCAACATCGCCGAGCTTTCTCGCAGCATCGGCCTCCCGCACACCACACTCACGCGCTACCTAGCCCTTCTCGAGCGGGCTTTCCTCGTGCGGCGCATTCCTGCGTGGGCGGGTAATCGGGCGCGCCGGGCCGTCAAGACTCCACGGGTGTGGATCCCCGATACAGGGCTCCTGGGACACATGGCCGGCCTGACGACCGCGCGAGTGGCTGAGGAGCCGACGACGGTAGGGCCGCTTCTCGAGACCTTCGTGGCGAGTGAACTCACGAAGCAACTAGGCTGGAGCCGGACGCGCGCCGAACTGTTTCACTTCCGCACCCACGCCGGCAGGGAAGTGGACCTCGTGCTCGAGGCCGACGACGGCCGCCTCGCCGGTATCGAGGTCAAGGCCGCGGCGACAATCGGTTCCGCCGATTTCAAGGGGCTCGAGGCGCTGCGCGAGGTGGCCGGGAAGCGGTTCCACCGCGGCGTCGTGCTCTACACCGGGCGAGAGACACTGCCGTTCGGTGCGGACCTCTGGGCGCTGCCCATGAGCGCCCTCTGGCAGTTCGGCGCTCAAACGGCAAGGAAAGGGAGATGAGTGAGACGGCGAAGCGCGCTCGGCGGCGAAGTGGTGCCGATTCAAGCCCTATCGGACGTACAAGCACTCCGGCGCCGAGTGACTGGGCATGATTCCGGTGCATTGGGGTCACTGGCTCTGAAACGAATCGTAGATCCCGTGCGGCCCGTGGCGCACGGCATCGTTCAGTGCATGTAAGGTAAGGCGAAAACAATGGATTGGAAGAGGGATCGATCGCATGTGGGCGATCAGGAGGCATAGGCACAATGGACAAGATTCCAGAAAGGCGTCGGCTGGGGCGAACCGGGCCGGAGGTGGCGGGGCTTGGGCTCGGCTGCATGGGGATGTCGGACTTCTACGGCCCGGCAGATCGGGCCGAGAGCCTTGCCACCATCGCGGCGGCGCTGGAGGCCGGGATCACGCTCCTCGACACGGGCGATTTCTATGGGATGGGCCACAACGAACTGCTCCTGCGTGACGCCCTTCAGGGCGGGAAGCGAGCGCGGGTCTTCCTTCAAGTGAAGTTTGGCGCGCAGCGCGATCCGGCGGGGGTCTTCGTCGGATTCGACGCGCGGCCGGCGGCGGTGAAGTCTGCCCTCGCGTACACGCTCCAGCGGCTCGGGACCGAGTATGTCGATCTCTATCAACCGGCGCGCCTCGATCCCGCCGTCCCCATCGAGGACACCATCGGCGCCATCGCCGATTGTGTGCGGGCGGGGTACGTGCGCCACATCGGCCTGTCGGAGGTGGGGGTCGCCACGATCCGCCGCGCGCACGCCGTGCACCCGATCCTGGCCGTGCAGATCGAGTACTCGCTCATGAGCCGGAGTCTCGAAGCCGACATCTTGCCCGCAGTGCGTGCGCTCGGCATCGGCATCACCGCCTACGGTGTCCTCTCCCGGGGACTCCTGAGCGGCACACGGCGCGAGCCGCCATCCGCGCGCGACTTCCGCGGGCACTTTCCCCGTTTTCAGGGCGAAAACCTCCACCACAATCGAGCGCTCGTCGGCGCCCTCGAACGCCTTGCGCAGGAGAAAGGCGTGACGCCTGCCCAGTTGGCGATCGCGTGGGTCCTCTCGCGGGGCACGGACATCGTCCCCCTGATCGGGGCCCGGACCAGGGGGCAGCTTCGCGAGAGCCTTGGGGCATTCGACGTGGTGCTTACGCGCGAAGAGTTGGCCCGAATTGAAGAGGCGGTCCCGGCCGCCCACGTTGCCGGCACCCGCTACGGAGCGGCGCAGATGGCGATGCTGGATAGTGAACGCCCGGCTCAGGCGTGAGGGTGATTTTGCGCCCGGGGTTCTCGAAGCTTGCCCACCCTCACTTTCCCGGCGGCCCCGTTGCGGCGGGCAGACAGCAGAGCGAGCTCGGGAACAAGGCAGCCCCCCGGGCGACTTGCAGGAGCAGGCGGCCCAACGCCTGGAACGCGCGAACCGCGTGGCGCGGGTGGGACAGCATGAGCCGTCCGATCGAGAGCGCGCTCTGAGTGCGCGTCGTCCCGTGGCGGGGGACCCGGCGAGGGGTCTCGAGATCGGGCGTGCGGCCCGGCCCGCGGGCGAGGCTCCGAGGAGCACGAGGAGCGCGTAGGCGAGACAGAAGGCCCAGAGCAGCCGGCCCATCCGCTCGGCGATCGGACCTGGAGCCGCAGGCCCCGGAGCCCGAGGTGGGTCTTGAAGTCGCGGAAGCTTTGCTCGATCTGCATGCGCTCGCGGTAGCAGGCCACGACCTCGGCCGGCGTCCACAGGCCCGCGCTGTCGGCCGGCACGAGCAGATACCACGGGTCCCGAAAGACCCGGTCGTGGTACGCGACCACATCGACGGGGATCTGCTGGGTAGCGTGGTAGAGCACGTGGGCGTACCGCACGGGCGCGTCCGTGGGCGCCGGGAGTTCCCTGAGCTTATAGGCGCGGCCCGCGAGGGTGATCCGGGTGTTCCCCCGCCCCCGGAGCAGGAACAGGCGCGCGGCCCGCCGGCAGTCCCCGAGGAGGCGCGCCCGGGCGAAGCCGCGGTCCCCGACCCAGACGGGAATCACGCCGCGGGGCAGACTCGCCTCGACGCTGTGGAGACACCACGCTTCCAACGTGTTCTGCGAGGGCACCGCTCCCGCCAGGGATAGCTGAACGTCCACACCGCGAGCGGCAAGGCCCGCCCCTGGAACGGGACGGCGACGACGAGCGCCTGGGTCATCCCGGCCTTCGTTTGGTCGAGCAGGAAAAGGACGCGGCGCCTGGGCCCAGGCGGGAAGAGGACCCGCGCCAAGCCGGTGCTCACGGCCCGCCCTTCAGGCGGGGGTTGTCCAGGAACCGCCGGAGCCGGTTCTCGCGGGAGTGGGGCTGCCCCGGACTCGGGAGCACGCGAGACAGGGCGGCGAGGGAGAGCGCCCCGGCCCCGCTCCGGGCGGCCGCCATCACGGCGAGGAGGCCGGGCAGACCACGGCGAGGGTGCTTCCGGCACTCAGCGGAGGGTAAGGAAGGAGGTGTCGAGCGCGGGAAGGTGGCGGGCCACCAGGGCGGCGTCGCAGCCGCCGGGTCAGCGGCGCGGGGCCTTACGGGCATGGAGGTAGCGGCGGCCGGCCTCCAGGATCAGGGCCTGGAGGCGGCGCCCGTTGGCCACGGCCTGCCCGAGGTCGCCGGCCAAGAGCATCCGGCACGTAGTGTGAGTGGCGCGTCCCGGCGTCCCGCGTGTAGAGCACGTAACTGACATGCTCTTCGCCACTCTCACAGGCACTGCAGTGCTCGCGGATGCAGGGACTCTTCCGCAAGCTGAGCGACCCCCCGGCCAGGGGCCAGAGCTTCGCCACCTCGGCCAGGAACCAGCGGCGGACGTCGTCGGGGGTCTCGAGGTGGGCCATGACAGTATATGTGCCATATAGCGCATATACTGTCAAGTGAAATCCGCCGCCGGGAAAGTGAGGGTGGGCAAGGTTCTCGAAACCGTTGACAGGGGCGGTTCAAATGTGTAGAGTGGCACTGAACCCCGCTATTGATGCGGGGATTCCGTTCACTCAAACAAGGGAGGCCCCATGGCTAAAGTGATGACCAAGACGCAGGTGGTCGCGTGTTTAGCGGAGCAGGTCGAGCTTCCGAAGAAGACGGTGGCGACTCTCCTCGAAGCGCTCGTGGCCCTCGCCACCAAGGAAGCCAAGGCGACGGGGCAGTTCGTGGTTCCCGGGTTGGGCAAGGCCGTGAAGGCCGCCCGCAAGGCGCGCATGGGGCGCAATCCGCAGACGGGCGAAGCCATCAAGATCCCGGCGAAGACGGTGGTCCGTTTCCGCTTGGCCAAAGCGTTCAAGGACGCCATCGTTCCGCCGAAAAAGAAGTAGGCAGAGTTTCCCCAGCGGATTCGCTGGCGCGGAGCAGCATGCAAGCCCTGGGATCTCCCGGGGCTTGCATGTTTCCGCCGAGCGCGAGACGATCGCCACTGATAGACTATCTACCGATATGCTAATGCCTCGGCCTCAGCCTTGCAGTCGCGCGTCGGTTTGAGCCCTTTGCCACGCACGGCCGCGAGTTCGGCTGTGGCTGCTTCCACATCGGCGCGAAACACGGGATCGGCGTGCAGGCGCGCCACGGTGGCCGCGCCCGTGAGATACCCCTCCGTCACATCGCTCTGCCAATGCACATTACAGATCAACCGGCTCTGTCCGAACGCCCGGCCCCGGGCAAGGATGGCATCGATCTGCGCGGGAGCAATCTCACTGAGGACGAGGGCCCAGGTCCAGCCGATCGTGGTATGCCCGGATGGGTATGAGCCATTCTGCCGTAAACTCTTTTCGTCCTCCGGGCTGCAGGTGGGTTCCTGGTGCACGACGAACGGACGCACCCGCTTGTAGGTATCCTTCGCCTTGTTGGTGGCCGCGCTCGCATCGGTGCGGATGCGGCGCAGCAGCGTGTAGAGACGCGGCGTCTCCTGCTCGGTGATAGGCGCGTTCAGCGCGCAGGAGAACGTGCCGGCCGCGTGCGGAAACGTCAGGTCCGCATCCGCCGTCGCCACCTGCCAACGGGGAGTCCCTCGCGCTGCGAGGGACGTGCGATGGACCTCCTCGTCGAGGGCGAGCGCGGCCGAGCCTGCGGCGGGGGGTGGGGGCAGCAGGCTCAAGCTGTCGGGGAGCGCTGTGGGCGCCAGATAGCCCGCCAGGACGCCCGGACGAATCTCGGGCACGGCGGCAGGCTGACCTGGCTTTTCGAAACTCGCACACCCTGTGGTGATCGCAATACACGTAAGAACAAGCAGGATCCTGCTTAGCGTCTTACTACGTGTATAGCTCATCATCTGAGAAACCTCCCTTTTTTCTGAATGAGCGCCAGGGGTTTACTTTCGGGGCCCGCGCGACGACCGAGCCGCCGGCCAGTCCGCGCACCTGGGATGGGAGGGAGTATCTGGCGCACCGGACAAGGCTGTCAAGAGGAATGAACTGAGCTGCTTTCCTCTAAGAATAGAGCCCAATCTGAGCTATAGTAGATGCCGGAGTCGGCTCCCGAGCACTGGCGAGGATTATCGAGGAATACTGGCATAACGCATCGGAGGACATCATGGCACAGACGACCAACGGTTCGATGAAGGGCGTGTTTCTCCTGAAGCCCGAGACGATCGCTATCCGGGAGTTGCCGCGACCCCGGCCGGGCGCGGGCGAGGTGTTGATCCGGGTGCGCGCGGTCGGCATCTGCGGCTCCGATATGCATCTCTACGAGACGGGGCGGATCGGCTCGGTGGTGCTGGAGGGCCCCCATATTCCCGGCCACGAGATGAGCGGGGAGATCGCCGCGCTGGGAGACGGGGTGACCAGTCTTGCGGTGGGGCAGCGCGTGGTGGTGGAGCCGGGGCTGGCCTGCGGCCACTGCCGCATGTGCCGCAGCGGCCGTTACAACCTCTGCGGTGCGGTGAAGTTTCTCGGGGTGCCGCCGAACCACGGCTGCATGACCGAATACGTGGTGGCGCCGGCCCAGTGGGTGTACCCGCTTCCGGATGCGCTCAGCTTCGCCGCGGGGGCGGCCGTCGAGCCGCTGGCCGTCGGTCTGCAGGCTGTGGCTCAGGGCGGCGTGGGCCCGGAGAGCCGAGTGGCGGTTTTCGGCGCAGGGATGATCGGGCTGGTTGCGCTGGAGGCGGCGCTGGCCCGGGGGGCGGAGCAGATCTGGATCGTGGACGTGGTGGAGCGGCGGCTGGGGCTTGCCAAAGAGTTAGGGGCGACGCCGGTAAACGCTCGGGACGAGGACGTAGTTCAGGAGCTGCGCCGGCAGACCGGAGGCGGGCCCGACGTGATCATCGAGGCCAGTGGGGCTCCGGCCGCCATCACGACGGCGTTCAAGTCCGCCGCCAGGGGGGCCACCTTCGTGGCGGTGGGCTTGCCGGAGGCACCTACCGTCGCGCTGGATTATGTCGCCATCGTGCGGTCGGGCATCCGGATCGAACCGGTCTTCCGCTACGCCAATCAGTTCCCCCTGGCGCTCGACGTGGCCGTGCGGCGACGCGAGCGGCTGGCGAGGCTCGTGACGGACTGCCTGCCCTTCGCGCAAACCGCGGAGGCCTTTGCTGTGGCCCACGCCCGGCGGGAGGGCACGATCAAAGTGGTGGTGGAGTTCCCCTGATGAAGTAGCGCCCCGCGAGCCTTGGAACGGAGAACACGCATGGCCGAGACCCTGATCTTCACACATGTCTTTCTGATCGACGGCACCGGACGCGAGCCGTGGGAAGACGCCACGGTGGTCGTGGCCGACGGGCGCATCAAAGAGGTGGGAGGGCCCGCGACCAAGGCGCCCGTGGGTCGGGTGATCGACCTCGAGGGCAAGACGCTGATGCCCGGCCTGATCGACGCCCACGTCCACGTCGGAAATATCGAGATCCGGAATCACCTCACCGCCCAGCTTCCGCCGGCCGTCTACGTCCTGAAAACCTGCCGCAACCTGGAGACGGACCTGGATCTCGGGTTCACCACGCTGCGCGATGCCGCCGGGCTGGATCCGGGATTCCGCGCGGCCGTGGACCAGGGACTCGTCCGCGGGCCGCGGCTCTTGCTCAGCATCACGCCGCTGGTGCAATCGGGCGGGAGCAGCTCGGTGTACGGGCCTGGCCCCGACCAGCCGATGGCGCGGAACGCGCTAGGCGTCTACCCGGAGATCTGCGACGGAGCCGAACAGGTCCGGGCGGCGGCGCGGCGAACCCTGGGCCGGGGCGCGGATCAGATCAAGGTGTTCGCCGACGGGGAGGTGCTGTCCGGCCAGGCGACCGACCGGGCCAGGCCGGGTCAGTCGAAATTTTGCGTGGAAGAGCTCACGGCCGCAGTGGACGTGGCCGAGGCCGCCGGAACGTACGTGATGGCCCACGTCTACGCGCCGCGGGCCATCCGGAACGCCGTCCTGGCCGGGGTCCGATCGATCGAGCATGGGAACCTGATGGACGAAGAGACGGCCGGGATGATGGCCAAGGCAGGAGCTTTCTACGTCCCGACGCTGGTCACGTATGATCTCCTCGTGAAGGGCGGCAAGACGATCGGGCTGGATGACCACAGCGTGGAGAAGCTCGCCCTGGTGGGGCAGTCGGGGCGGCGGGCCGTGGAGCTGGCCCATCGCGCAGGGGTGAAGATCGCCTCGGGGTCGGATATCGTCGGGCCGGGACAGGGCCGGAAGGGGGAAGAGCTGATCATCAAGGCCGAGATCCTGGGAGCGATGGGCGCGATCGTGTCGGCGACCAAGACGAACGCGGAGCTCCTCAATCTGGACGACCGGCTGGGGACTGTCGAGGTGGGAAAGCTGGCCGACCTCATCGTCCTGGATGGGAACCCGCTGAAGAACGTCGGGCTCTTCGCGGATGGACAGAAGACGGTTCGCCTGGTTCTCAAGGAAGGTCGGGTGATGAAGAACCTGCTGGGCTAGAGCTTCCGAAAGAGATTGACACCCGCGCGCCATGCCGACTAGGCTACAGAGGTTGAACGCAAAACAGGATGGAGACGAGACGTGTTGACCACGAGTGATGACGCGATTCGCGTCCCGGGGCTGTGGGCGGTTGTGGGCATTCTGACCACACCCGTGGCGATCGGACTGCTGGTATTTCTTCGGCGCTATCGTGGGGCGGATCGCACCGCCATGGCCTTGGGAACCCTCGTCGGCATCGGGCTCTGCGCGGTGGTGGGCCTTGCCTGGTTTCAGCGGAGATTCGGCGGAACGGAGATGAGCCGCCGGCGTCTCCAGTGGATCGGGTTTCGGTGCGGGGGGGTCGCCGGCATGTGCGCCTGGGCGGTCGCCGTGATCCTGCTGGGGGTCCGGTGGGCCATCGATCAAATGGAGGGGCCCGTAGGTGAGCCGTTTATTCCGGCATTCCTCCGCGCGCTGATGGCGTTATGGGTGGAGATGTTCACCGGGGCGCCGGCCTATCTGGCGGCCGGGATCGTGCTGGGTTCGCTGCTTGGCCTCGGCATCGCCGAGGCGATCGCCGCCTGTTCGCGACCGATTCCTGCCGCCCCCTCTCCGAAACGGGGACAGCCCGGGAGGTCCGCTGCGCCCTAAGCAATGCGAGGTTGTTTCGTGCAGGTAGTATCTCGAGTCCATCGCCAATCCCCTTGCCCATGCGGGGGCCGCCGACCGCTGGCCGCTTGTTGCCTTCCGTGGGAGGAGGCGTTCCAGCGTCTCACGACGCGACTGACGGCCTTCGCCGAGACGCCGGCCGTTCGCCGGCTGGAGGCGCCCGCCGCCGAAGTATTCTGGAGTCCCGAGGGCGCGGCGAGCGGTCGAACGAACCGGACGGCCGCGCGGCATCCGGCGTTCGCGGAATGGTTCCTCCTGGACTATGTCGCCCCGCGACGGAAGGGCCCGCTGTTGGGCGAGTATGCCGATCGCGCCGAGGGGCTTGGCATGCAGGAGGTCCAACTGCTGTTTTCCCTGTTGCTCGCCCCGATCCGGGCCTACGAGGTGACCGAGTCCCCGACGTCGCACGGGGTTCGGGTGAAGGATCTCTTGACGGGATCGGAGCACCTGATGGGTCCCCTGGGTTTTCCGGACGGCGTGATCCGCTCGGACATCTGCGTCGGTCGACTGGTGTCGCTGGGCCGGCTCGGGCGACCGGGCATGAGTCTTCTCAGACTTCCCCCGGGAAGCCAGGCCGAGATGCTGGCGTATCTGCGGGCCACCTACCGGATGACGCGACCAGGACGCCACCTCTCACTTGAGGACTATCTGGACGGAGCGGCTCACCTCTACCACCAGTTCTTCCTGGACCGGGGGCGCGATCTGGGCGGCCGCGTCCACCGGACCTGCCGCTGGGCGGCCTTCGCCGCGGGCCGCGCCGTGTACCGCAGCCAGGAGAGCGCGCGGGTCCGGGCGGCGCTGGATCGCCAGCCGGAACTCGAGCAAACGGGGGAGGACGAAGCGGGGGTGCGCTATGTGTGGATCGATCCGAGACTGGGGGTAACGCGCGCGACGCTGTGCCTCGACACCGAGGGGATCCAGGCGAGCGCCGAGACCCGGGAGGATCTGGATACGATCAAGGAGTTCCTCGAGACCTCTTTGCGTGGGCTGATCCAGCCGGCCGGGGCGCCGAAGGATCCCGCCGCCACGCCGCCAGCAGACGCCGCGGAGACGAAGCAGGATCCCGCCGGGACGGCGTTCCTTCGCCGGGTCATGGCGCGATGGCCCGATACACCGTTACCGGCGCTCGGTGATCAGACTCCGCGGGATGCCTGCGGATCTCCGGTCGGTCGAGAGGCGGTGGCCCATCTTCTAGTCGGTCTGGAGCGGGAGATGGCTCGCCAGAAGCGGATCGGGAGGGCGTGGGACGAGGTGGAACCGCTCTGGGAGGCGCTCGCATTGCCGCCGACCGCGCTGGCACGCGGACAGGAATCGGCCGATCGGTGAGATCGAGCGGTTACTGACGGGTGCGATTTGGGGAATCACGGGACAGGCAGGTAGCTCGGTCAGGTTTGGTTGTGTTGTCAACACTCATTTGCGCGAAGGAGGGTACCAGATGGATCCGGCACAAAACGGAATGACGGGAGATGGAAGCGAGTTTGCGCGCCGGGTGGCGGACGCTCTGAACACGATCCGGCCGGCGCTGCAGGCGGACGGGGGCGATATCGAGCTTATTGCGATCGAGGGACAGGATGCGCGGGTCCGGCTGACCGGCGCCTGTCACGGGTGACCCGGCGCCCAGACAACACTCCAGGATGGAGTGCAGCGCTTCCTGCAGCACGAGGTTCCGGGATTCGGCCAGGTGATCAGCGACACGCCATTGCCGGGTCGTCGCTGGTGAAGGGATGCAGCGCGGTGGATCCGGACTATGCGATCCGTTCGCGGGACGGCGGGTCGTGCGGGTGAACATGGAAGACGCCGGGATGCTCGTGCTCGTGCTCGTGCCAGTAGTCCTGGTGGGCGTGCCGGTGGCGGTGGATGAGGTTGGCCGCATGCAATACCGCCCGGTCCTGCAGGATCGCCTCGGGCGTTCCTGAGGCGAGTACACGCCGGTCTTCCCCCAGCACCAACACCCGCTCGGCGATTTCCGACACGACATGCAGGTCGTTGGTCGAGGTGAGCACCGTCCTCCCCCGCGCCTGCGCCTCCAGGATCAGGTCAACCAGGATGCGGCTGCTGCGGGGGTCGAGCCCGGCGGTGGGCTCGTCGAGGAGGAGGACCCGCGGGTCCGTGGCCAGGACGGCGGCCAGAGCGACCTTCTTCTTCTCGCCCCCCGAGAGCGCGAAGGGGGGCCGCCCGGCCAGCGGGCCGAGCGAGAACAACTGCATGGTCTCGCGGACCTTGCGGCGCACCTCCTCTGGCGGGTCGCCGAGTTGGAGCGGGCCGAAGGCGATCTCCTCTTCGACCGTCGGATTGAAGAGTTGTGCATCCACGTGCTGGAACAGGATGCCGACCTCCTTCCGGAAGAACATCCCAAACGGGTCGCGGGAGAGGAGGAGGGTCGGTGATCTCCCTCCCGAAGGCGCTGATAAGTCCCCTGCTGGGCAGAAGATGAGACCCCCGAGAAGCTTGAGCAGTGTCGTCTTCCCGCAGCCGTTCGCCCCCAGGATCGCCACCCGCTCCCCTTCCGTGACCGCGAGCGAGACGCCCGACAGCGCCGGGATGCCCTCGGCGTAGGCGTAGGAGACCTGATCCAGCTCGAGCAGTGGCTGCATGCGTTCCGACCCTCCGAGTGTCAGTCTTCCATCAAGCGAAGTGGGCCCCGAGGCAGAGGCCGGCGACCGCGGCCAGGAACCCCCAATCGGCGGCACGGAGCCGCGATCCCGGGGCGACACGCACTTCTCCCGTGAAGCCGCGGGCGGTCATGGCTTCGCCGACGTCCTCCATCAGCCGGAGGCTCTTCTCCCAGGCATAGGCGATGCGGGAGCCCGCCCACATCTGGTCTGCGCTCAGCGGCCGTCTAGTGAGCGTCCGGCTCTTCTTTCCGAGGTGGATCTCCTCCGATTGACGAAGCAGGAGGTGCAGATACCGCACCGTCATTCCGAGGGTCTGCAAGACGAGCGGGGGGAGTCGGAGGAATCGAAGCGCGCGCAACAGATCCATCCAGCGCGTGGTGAGGGCTAGGCAAAGGACTGCCGTCACCGAGGCCAGCGTCCGCAGAAGAAAGGTGGCCGCCGTGAGCACGCCCTCGCGGCTGATCCCCACGATCGGCGGGATCGTATAGGGGCCGAGCCGCCAGGCCGCGTCCCGCACCAACAAGGGGAGCAGCGGTTCGCCGCCGCTCACGAGGTTCAGCGTGGCGGGGAGCGCCAGTCAGCGTCGAGAAGACGAGGGCGATCAGGAGCCCGGCGCCCAGGATCTCGCGCAGGCGCAGGCGGGACAGCCAGAGCGCTGCCGCCACGAGCGCCGCGTGGTAAATCAAGGCGGGGATCGAACGAGCCAGGCTGACGCTCAGCACGAAGAAGAGCGTACCCAGCAGGCGCGCGCGCGGGTCGAGCCGCTGCAAAAGGCCAAGGCGCCGCGCCGTCTCCTCGCGGAGCAGCGCTTCAGAGAAGAAAGCGGCCAGCTGGTGGAGCGTCTTGTCCAGGAAGCCGTTCCGCGCCGGGCGGAGACGGCGCGCGCGGGACATCTCGAAGAACTCCTGTTCGCGCGAGGGGATCGGCATGGCGTCTCAGCGGCTTCTCTTGGTGAGCCGGCGGGTCAGGATGTAGCGTCACGGCGCCGCAGAGCCCGATGCCGAGCAGGGCGGAGAGGATGTACGCCAAGCTGCGATGGGCGAGCGGCGCCGCGTCCTGACCGGGGAGTGCGTAGTCTGGAAGGAGGGCCTTCCAGACGTTGTTGAGTTGTTGCATTCCGGCAGGGACGTAGCCGACCATCTGCTGAATCTCTTCCAGGCTCCATTCGCCCCAGGCGGTGCCGGCCCGCATCAGCTCCGGCAGATAGAGCCCGAGGGGGGAGACGAGGGCCAGCGCGAGCAGGGCAATCCAGAAGGCGCGATATTTCTTCATCGGGACGCCACCGTCCGCAGCCTGGAGAATCCAGGCGGACCGGGAGCCGTGCAGGTGGTAGACGGCCAGGCCGGTCAGCAGCGCCTCGACGACGCCGAAGAGCAGGAGGTGCTCCAGCACCATGACGGGCACCGTCACCGAAAGCGGGTAGGGGGCATAGAGCGCCCGCCCGTCGCCGGCGGTATGAAGCAGGGGCTGGATGCCGAGCAGGACGGCCGCGGTAAAGGCCGCGCAGGTGAGGCCGGCCCACCCGCCGATCCCCGCGGCGATCGCCTGTCCCTTTGGCGATGGGAAATACCGGGCGAGCCAGCGGTAGACGGCGTAGCCGGCGAAGGGCATGACGAAGGCCATGCTCAGGCAGTTCGCCCCGATCGCCGTGATCCCGCCGTCGCCGAAGAGGAGCGCCTGGATCGCCAGGGCGATACTGATGGCCATGGCCGCCCCCCAGGGTCCGACGGCGATGGCGATCAGGACGCCGCCGACTGCGTGGCCCGTCGTAGCGCCGGGCAGGGGGATGTTGAACATCATCACGACGAAGGTGAACGCCGCCGAGATGGCCAGGAGGGGAACGCGGCGCGCCGTCAGGCCGGCCTTCACCTTCCGGGCGGCCGCGCCCCAGAGGGGGACACAGGCGGCATAGGAGGAAAGGTACGTTGCGGGACCCAGATATCCGTCGGGTATGTGCATGGCCCTTTCATTTCGGTGCAGCCGTACGAGCATCCAATGCTACAATGCTGTCGATCGTGGCACTCCGGAGCCCAAAAAAATCAGCCTAAAACGCGACCCTCCGCCGTGGCGGAGAAGGTGCCGTGCTTGACCCCGCGGGTACCGATCAGACGATCGGCAATCGCCCGAAGCTCATCGGCTTTCCCGCGCAGGACGAGGACCTCGAGACAATGGTGAGGGTCCAGGTGCACGTGCAGGGTGGAAACGATGACCTTGTAGTGCTCGTGTTGCAGGTCGGTGAGCTTGTCCGCTAGCTCCCGCACCTCGTGGTTATAAACGAGCGTCAGCGTGCCAACCGTCTCGCTGGTTCCCAGGTCCCACTGCTCGCGGACAAGGCTTTCCCGGATCAGGTCCCGGAGCGCCTCGGAGCGGTTGGTGTATCCCTTCCGGGTGATCAGACGGTCGAACTGCTGAAGCAGCCTCTCCTCCAGCGAGACGCCGAATCGGGTGACGACGGCCACTGTACCCTCCTTCCCATCCAATCTAATCTTACAGGACCGGCGGTGAGATGCAAGCCTTCTCTGAAGAATACGTGATCGAAAGGGTCTCTTGACCCTGCGGCGAGAGGTCGGTTATCCTATGGAGTAGACACGCCCCATGAACCCCGTCCATGAGGAGGCGCAATGATCGACCCATCCGGCATCCTGAACATCGTCACGGATCTCCTGATTCGCTACAGCTTCCAAGTGATCGCGGCGATCGTGATTCTGATCGCCGGTGCCCTGTGCGCCCGGATTACCGGACGGTTCGTCGAGCGGTCTCTCCAGAAGTCGACGATCGAGAAGCATCTCCAGCAGCTCTTGGTCCGGGCGGCGAAGGTCGTCGTCCTGCTCTTCACGGCCATCCTCGCCCTGGACAAGTTCGGCGTCCAGGTGACGGCCCTGATTGCTGGGCTCAGCGTGGCCGGCGTGGGGGTCGGTTTCGCCCTGCAGGGGGTCCTGGGAAATATCGCCGCCGGACTCAGCATCATGTTCTCCAAGGTCTTCCGGATCGGGGACTACATCGAGATCGGCAGCGTCCGTGGGCAGGTGCAGGCGGTCAATCTCACCTCGACAATCCTGCGCACCCTGGAGGACGCCCGGGTGATCGTGCCCAACCGGAAGATCGTGGGCGAGATCATCTACAACTACACCGGAGAGCGCCGAGTGACGCTGACGGTGGAGGTGAGCTATCAGGGCGACGTGGATCTGGCCCTGCGGACCGCGCGGGAAGTCCTGGCGGAGAACGCGCGGGTCCTCAAGACCTCGGAGCCCCAGGTGGGCATCGTGAGTCTGGCGGATTCGGGAGTGCGGATCACGCTTCGCCCCTGGTGTAAGGCGGAGGATTACTGGCAGGTTCAGTACGAGGTCTACCGGGCGATCCTGGATCGCTTTCGCGAGCGCAAGATCGAGATTCCGTATCCAACACGCGAGGTGCGCATTCTCGGACAGACGAACTAGAGGGGCCGAGCGGCGCACAGTCCGATCGCGCGGTGTCCGGGCGACCAGGGGAATTGTCCGGAAGAGCGCGCCTTTTCCGGATTGCGCCGCCCGGCGCCATTTTTTTCTTTCCGAGTGGACGATACTTGCCTATAGTCACTCCGGTGGCGGTTTCCCTACAAACCCCGCGCGGTGAACCGCGCGAATCAGGAGGAGAGAATCCATGGCGTTGATGATCACGGATGAATGCAGCAGCTGCGGTGCCTGCGAGTCGGAGTGCCCGAACACGGCCATCAGCGAGGGGGAGGATCACTATCTGATCAAGCCCGAGCTGTGTACCGAGTGTGTCGGCTTCTTCCCCGAGCCGCAGTGCACGAGCGCCTGCCCGACGGATAGCATCGTCCCCGATCCTGCTCACAAGGAGGAGAAGGACGCGCTGTTGGCCAAGTTTAAGATGATCCATCCCGACAAGCAGCCTGTGTAGGCCGAATTTCCGGGGCGGGTCTTGCCTTGACGGGGCCAAGCTGCTTCGACATGCTTGGCCCCGTTGTCGTTTTTGGCCTGGGTTTCGATCTGGAGGATTCGTGCGCGGGACGATCATCAACGCAGTGGCGATCCTGGCGGGAAGCGGGATCGGGCTGGCGGCGGGCAGCCGGCTGTCCGAGCGCGGGCAGCGAATCATCACGACGGGGCTGGGTCTCTGCACGCTCCTGATCGGCATGCAGATGGCGCTGAAGGTTCAGAACGTGCTGGTGGTGATTGCCAGCATGGTCCTTGGAGGTCTGGCGGGAGAACTTCTGGACATCGAGGGGGCGCTGGAGCGGGTGGGGGAGTGGTTGAAGTCCTGGGCCCGATCGGGCGCCGGCAGTTTCGTGACCGGATACGTCACGGCCAGTCTCGTCTTCTGCGTGGGGCCCATGACCATCGTGGGATCGATCCAGGAAGGGATCAGCGGGAACGCCGACCTCCTCTATGCAAAATCGTTGCTCGACGGGGCGGCATCGGTGGCCTTCGCCTCCAGCCTGGGTATCGGGGTGAGTTTCGCCGCCCTGACCGTCCTCGTCCTTCAGGGGACACTCACACTCCTCGGCGCGAAGCTGGCGTTCCTGTTGCGGCCCGAGGTGCTGAACGAGCTCACCGCCACGGGCGGCCTCCTGATCATCGCCATCGGCTTCTTGTTGCTGGATGTCAAGCGTCTCCCCGTGGCGAACCTCCTGCCCGCGCTGCTCGCGGCGGTCCTCCTCACGACAGTTCGTCTTTCGCTGGGGTGGTGAGCGGTGCGTAAACTGAGCATCGCCCTGGCCTGCCTCAGCCACACGATCGTCGATGGGTCGCAGAACATCCTCCCCGTGGTGTTCCCGTTACTGGTGGATCGCCTCCAGCTGAGTTATGGGCAGGTCGGCATGGCGGCCGCGCTGCTGAACGTGTCCTCCTCGGTCATCCAGCCGGGCTTCGGCTGGATCTCCGACCGCCGTCCCACGCGCTGGTTCATGCCCGTCGGCATCGCCTGGACGGGACTCTTCCTGAGCGTCGTGGGGCTGGTGCCGAGCTACCCGACGCTCCTGCTGGTACTCGTGCTCGCGGGGCTGGGGACCGCGGCGTTCCATCCGATCGCCTCCATCGCCGTGACGCACGCATCGGGGGATCGGCGCGGATTTGGGATGTCGTTCTTCTCCGCCGGAGGGAACCTGGGCTTCGCAATCGGCCCGGTGATGGCGGCCTGGCTGATGACGTGGCTCGGTTTGCCCGGGACCCTTCTGGTCATCCTTCCCAGCCTGCTGATGGCTGCGGCGATGTACCTCTGGCGGGGCGAGTTCGCTTCCCCCCCGCCCGTCGACGCTAGACGCGAGCACCAGGCCCGCGGTCCCATCCCCTGGGGACGGCTGAGCAAGCTCTGCGCGATCATCACGCTTCGGTCCTGGGCATACTCCGGTCTGGTGGTCTTCATTCCGTTGTTGCTCCATGAAAGAGGGGTGTCGCTCTCGCTGGCGGGGCGGGCCCTCTTCGTCTTCCTGTTCTTCGGGGCTCTAGGCGGCATGCTGGGAGGCTACCTGTCTGATCGAATCGGACGCCAGCAGGTGATCGTCGTCTCACTGGTCGGCTTCCCCCTCTTCATGGCGGTTGCGATGCTGCTCTCGGGTCCGCTCAGTTGGTCGTTCCTGGCGATGGCAGGGATCAGCCTGCTGGCCTCATTCTCCGTGACCGTGGTCTTCGCCCAGGAGCTTCTCCCGCAGCATCTGGGCGTGGCCTCGGGTCTTACCCTCGGGCTTTCGTTTGGCGCCGGGGGCGTCGGCGTGGGACTGTCCGGTTGGCTGGCCGACCTGTTCGGACTCCAAATGAGCGTATGGCTGCTCGTGCTCGTGCCGGGGATCGCCGGCCTCATCGCATTGACTTTGTCCTCTCCGCGCGACAGGCGCGTCTGACCGCGCGCGCCGTCCCAGGACTCCGGACGGCCTGCCGGGAGCTGCCTCGATCAGCCTCGTTTCTTCCCTGCACCCACGGCCGATCAATATCGGGGACGTTGCGGCATTTGTGACTTTGCCCGCCTTCTACCTTTCATGGGTGCCAAGACGCTTCAGGAGGATGAGAGGCCCGTTGGAGACTCGGAGAGACGGCGCGAGATTGGTGATTCTTTGGGCATGGGGTTATCCCAACAATTGTTGACAGCCGGTCCTTGTTTTTGCATTAGTGTAGGTGTAGGAAAGGCGCTATCGCTAGCGGATACGATGTGGTCGCCGAAATAGTCAGAGGGGCGAGTTCTTGCCGAAAGGCCTGGTCTTTGGGCTAATTGCCTACGTATTAAGGGCTCAGGCTATTGATGAGGCTGATCGAAACATTTTCGCAATCTTGGACTCGCAATACGTTTGGATGCGCGACACCTCATGAATGCGCTGTATGTTTCTGATTGTGAAAAATTCTTGAAAAAACTGTTGACAAGGCAGGAACGCTTGTTGTATAAGTCTCAACGAATGGTGACTAACGATGCTCGAAAAAATATTCTCCTCCAAGACGCGTGTAGAACTGCTGCGTCTGTTCTTTTCCAACCCCGAGGGGCGGCTGTATGTCCGTCAGATCGCTCGGGAGCTTGGGCGCGATATCTCCGGAATCAAGCGGGAACTCGACAACTTGGACAAAGCCGGTCTCGTGACGAGCGAGAAAGTGGGGAATCTGCGTTACTACTCCGTCAACAAGAGTGCGGCGATCTACCCGGAGCTGAAGGCGATCATTGCCAAGACGGTGGGCGCTCAGGGGTCTATCGCCGGTTCTCTGAATGGCTTGGGTGGTCTGCGCCAGGCGTGGATGTATACG
This sequence comes from uncultured Methylomirabilota bacterium, assembly GCA_963727695.1. Lineage (GTDB taxonomy): Bacteria > Methylomirabilota > Methylomirabilia > Methylomirabilales > 2-02-FULL-66-22 > 2-02-FULL-66-22. The sequence goes on from CAVSHW010000036.1 coordinate 49,120, forward strand.
ATGAACTCGCATCCGCCTGGAGAGGGGCCTGGCCCGGTTCTGATGCTGATCGTCGGTCGTGTGGATCTGATGGAGTTGAACGAGGCGGTCACTCGACTGGAGGGCCAGTTGGGTCGCGAAATCAACTACACGGTCTTCGACGAGGCGGAGTTTCAGCGACGGCGAGCGGAGGCCGATCCGTTTTTGACCGAGGTGTTTGGCGGTAGGAACGTTCTGCTCATCGAGCGCGACGATGGCGTATGAGGAGCTTCGTGAGAAGGGACTGGTTGAGGATGTCAAGCCGAATTTTTCGGAGGTCAGTGCGCTTATCGCCCGGGCAGTCAAGGATCTGGTCACGGCGCGTGCCAACGCCAGTATCGATCGGGAATGGGCTTACGCCATCGCCTATCAGGGAATGCTGCGGGCTTCAAAGGGGATGATCGCGGCCGAAGGGTTGCGCCCCCGGGGGAGAGACCAACAGCGAACGGTTGTCACGCTGGTCGGGGCGATCATAGGGGAGGATGCCCGACCCTTGGTGAATGCGTTTGACCGGATGCGTCGGCGATGGCAGTCAATTATCGAGGATGCCGGGCAGCCGGTCTCGCGATATGAAGTCGAGGGCGCAATCAAAGAGGCTCAGCGATTCATCGAGCGAACGGTGGAGTGGACACGGTCGAGAAATCCCCAGTTGACATTGCTATAGGGTGCTTCTGGGGAAGCCTGAAGGGAAAGGAGGTGACTCTCTGATGGCGACGAAGAAGCCGGCGAAGAAGGCTGCCCCGAAGAAAAAGAAGTAGGACGACCTTGTGTGCTGGACGACCGAACGCTTTTGACGGAGGGAGGTGATATCTGTGGCGACGAAGAAGAAGCCGGCGGTGAAGAAGGCTGCCCCGAAGAAAAAGAAGTAAGACCGTTCGAAATCGATACGCTGGGGGCGGCACCCCCCAGCGGGACTTATACTCTATTTTATGTGATACCGATCCGTCAAGCAAGAATTACAAATATTTTATTTGTAATATAATCGAATAGTTACGAATGGCACATTAGACATGACATCAAGGTAGCCGGACGATTCGATCGAATTGGAGGTTACCTTTTGATTCTTGTTCATGCAAGATTTTGTGTGGTAGTGTCTTCCGTATACCTGCCGTGATTCACCTCTGTAACTTCTCCATTGCCCATGGGCTGTCCATGGGTCTTTTCTATTGTTGGTCTTTCCGGCAGGTACGCATTGTGCGGGTGACTCTTCGTCCAGAGGTTCGTGATAGTCGATCGCTTCTTTCGGCTTGATCTTCGGGAAGGCACTCCGACAGCCGAGACTCGGGGCGTGGCTTCGATCCAGAGGGCCTGACCATGGCAGAGCGCTTCAGGAATTACATTGATGGAAAGTGGATGGACGCGTCGAGCGATGCCACCTTCGATAACATCAATCCAGCCAACCGGTCGGATGTCCTGGGAGTCTTTCCCCGCTCCGATCATCGTGACGTGGATCGCGCGGTCGAGGCGGCTCGGGCACGCTTCGGCGTCTGGGGACGGATGCCGGCCACTCGCCGGGCGGACATCCTCTACGGAGCGGCGGGTATCCTGGCGGACCGCAAGGCGGATCTGGCGGCGCTCCTGACCCGGGAGATGGGGAAGGTGCTACCCGAGGCGTCGCAGGAGATGGATGACTGCATCAGCCTCCTGCGGTATATCGCAGGAGAAGGCTGTCGCTTTGGGGGCGCGATCGCGTCTTGGGAACACCCGGATGCGCTTGCCATGGCGCTCCCGGTGCCGCTCGGGGTCGCGGCGGTCATCAGCCATTGGGCGTTTCCGCTGGCGGGTGCGCTGTGGCAGCTCGCGCCAGCCCTGGCGGCGGGCAACACGGTCGTGTTCAAGCCGGCGGAGGACGCCCCCCTGATCGCCATGCGTCTGGTGGAGATCCTTCTGGAAGCGGGCCTGCCGGCGGGGGCCCTCAGTCTGGTGCACGGGCTTGGCGAAGAAGCGGGGGCGCCTCTGGTTCGTCACCCCGATGTGGCGCTGGTCTCGTTCGCCGGGTCACCGGCGGTGGGTCGTGAGACGGCGATAGCCTGCGCGGCGGAGCAGCGGCGGGTATCGCTCGACCTGGGAGAGATGAGCGCGGTCCTGGTGCTGGAGGACGCGGACCCGGACGCCGCCCTCGATGGAGCCGTCCGCGCCGCTCTCGCCATCTCGGGGCAGCGGTGGCGGGGAGCGACGCGGCTCTTGGTTCATCGGAAGATCATCAAGGAGTTTACCGAACGGGTGGTGGCGCGGGTGCAGGCGTTGCGAGTCGGGGATGGGATGCTGACGACCACCGATCTGGGTCCCATCATAAACG
>CAVSHW010000037.1:0-37571 GCA_963727695.1 uncultured Methylomirabilota bacterium
ATCACGGTGCCGTGCGGGACGACGGTATCCTTCGGGATGATGACGATGCCGTCGCGGACGAAGTAGAGCGGGTGGTCCACCGTCTCAGGTTTGCCGTGGGGGGTGATGACGCAGTTATCGCCGATGCGGGCGTTCTTGTCGATGATGGCGTGGTCGACGCGGGTGTACTTGCCAATCCCGACGCGAGGGCGGCTCGCCGCGGCATTGGCGGCGATGGCTTCCCGCGACTCGTAGTAGTCGGCTCCCATCACGACGGTCCGGGTGATGTGGCTGCCGATATCCACCAGCGAGCGGACGCCGATGACGCTGCTGGAGATGTGGCAATGGCTGATGATGCACCCCTCGGAGATGATCGCGTGGTCGATGGAGGCCCCGTTGATCTTGGAGGCCGGTAGGAAGCGCGGGCGGGTGAAGATGGGGGCGCTCATGTCGAAGAAGTTGAAGCGCGGCAGCTCGGAGGTGAGGTCGAGGTTGGCCTCGTAGAACGAGCGGATCGTCCCGATGTCCTCCCAGTAGCCCTGGAAGAGATGCGAGAATACCCGGTGGGTCTGGATGGCCTGGGGGATGATGTGCTTGCCGAAATCCGCGAAGTCGTTGTCGAGCAACTCGAAGAGGATCTCCCGGTTGAACAGGTAGATGCCCATGGAGGCCAGGAAAAGTTCCTGATCCCCCTGGATGCCGAGATCTCCGTAGCAGGCCCGGTCCAGTCGTAGCGCGTCCAGCAGGTCGTCCTGCTTTGGCTTCTCCTCGAACCGCACGATGCGTCGCTCGGCGTCGCTTTGCATGATGCCGAGAGATCGCGCCGCCTCCCGGATCACCGGAAGAGTAGAGATGGTGAGGTCTGCGCCCGTCGCGAGATGCTGCGCCAGCATCGTGCGGAAATCCATCCGGTAGAGCTGATCGCCGCTCAGGATCAGCGCGTAGTCAAAGTCCGCGTTCCGGAGATGGATGAGGTTCTTCCGCACGGCATCCGCGGTGCCCTGGTACCAGGAGGTGTCGGTGTGGGTTTGCTCTGCGGCCAGGATCTCGACGAAGCCGGGGCTGAACTGGTCGAACTTGAACGAAGCGTAGACGTGCCGGTGCAGCGAGGCGGAGAGGAACTGCGTGAGGAGATAGATCCGCTTCATCCCCGAGTTGATGCTGTTGGAGATGGGGATGTCCACCAGGCGGTATTTTCCCGCCAGAGGCACCGCGGGCTTTGCGCGCTCGCGGGTGAGGGGGAACAGGCGGGCGCCCTGGCCGCCCCCCATGATGATGGTCAGGACGCGACTGGGATCGGCAGCGGTAGGCATGGGACGCTCCTCAACCCCACGACGTGGACAGGAAGCGAGCCAGCCGCTCCATCGCCGGCTCGAGGATGGAGCGCTCGGCGGCATAGCAGATCCGCACCGATCCCTCCCCCCCGGTGCCGAAGGCCACGCCGGGCGCGATCCCGACCTTGGTCTCCTGGAGCAGCTTCAGGCAAAACGCGAACGAGTCCTTCAGCCCCTCGATCTGTGGAAAGACATAGAACGCCCCGTCGGGCGACGGAACGGTCACACCCGGCATCTGGCGAAGGGCGGCGAGGCAGAAGTCCCGGTTCTCCTTCAGGCGGATCAGCATCCGGCGAAGCTCGTCCTCTCCATGGGCGAGGGCGGTCTGGGCCGCGCGCTGGATGAAGCTGGTCGCATGGGAGATGATGAACTCGTTGAGCTGCGTGGCGCGTTCCGCCACATCCCGGCGGGCCACCAGCCAGCCAAGGCGCCAGCCGGTCATGCAGTAGCTCTTCGAGAAGGATTGGGCCACCATCACGGCGTCGCCGCGGGTCGCCCGGCGCAGGATCGAAGGGGCGGGTATGCCCAACTCCGCCGCGCCGTAGTAGAGGCGGTCATAGACCTCGTCGGCCAGCAGCCACAGGCCGTGGCGGCGGGCGAATTCCAGGAGCCCTCTCTGTTCATCCTCGGTGCTGACCCACCCCAGGGGGTTTGAAGGCGAGGCATAGACCAGCAGGCGCGTCCGGGGCGTCACCGCCGCCTGCAACGCATCGAAGTCGATCCGGTAGAGGCCGCGGCGGAGGAGGAGCGGGATCTCCACGGGGACCGCGTTGTCCATTCGGATGATGGCCGCGCCGTTGGGCCAGGCCGGGGTGAGCAGGAGCGCCTCGTCCCCGGGGTTCAGGACGCAGCGGATGGCGACGTTGAGCGCCTGCACGCCCGAGGCGGTCACGACGATCTCCGAGAGGGGATCGAGGGTCACCCCTTGCAGCTTGCGGTAGTGCTCGGCCAGGTCCTGCCGCAGACCCGGCAGGCCGGCGTTCTCGGTGTAATAGGTGTACCCGTCCTGCAGAGCCATGGCGGCGGCCTCTTTGATATAGGCCGGCGTGGGGAGATTGGATTCGCCGAAATAGAGCTTGAGGACGCCGTCCATCTTCATGGCGGCCTCCGCCAATTCTCGAATGCGCGACTGAGGGACTTGCTGGGCCGACGAGGCAACCGTGGGCATGATGCGTGCGCGACCTCCAAGACGACGGGGTTGGCGACCGGGCGGGCGTGCCGGTGGGGACCCGCCCCATGCATACTATCGTACGACCCCTTCCCGGAGTCAAGCAGACGAAAGAGTCGAAGACGAAGGATGTTCGTGGAGAGGCAAGCCAGTACTCCGCCGGATCCACCGCGTCTCCGCTTGACAGCGCCCGGCTTGGTGCCGCATCCTGCGAGCGAGCGGGGAGTTGCTCGGGGCGGCCCGGCGAGTTTGCGGCGAGTGTCCCCACACGTCGGAGGAGAGATATGGCGCGCAGAGTCCGCAGCACCCCGGAAGACGCCATGCGAGCGGTGACGGAGGAGATCGTTCTTCGCGCGATCCGGATGGGACGGAGGAGTGGGAGATCCATCTACCTCTGCAAGACGGCCCGGGGAAAAGGGGTCGAGGTCGCCACGCTCGATCCCCGGACTCCCGAAGGGAAGAAGCGGCTGGACGCCTTCCTGACCCCCATCCGCCGCCACTATACCGTCTCCGGCCTCGGCGCCCCCGAAGAGAAGAACGCCATCAACTGGCGCGCGCTGAACCTACCCTTCTGGCGGCGGTTCCTGGTCACGCTACAGCTTGCGGCCTCGCTCTTCATGAAGGGGGTGCCGCTCAAGAACCGTCTCTACCGCTGGATGGGGGCCCACATCGGCCGGAACGTCGAGATCATGCAGTTCGTCTGGCTGGACCACTTCCGGCCCGAGCTCATCTGGATCGGCGGCCACACCCTGATTGGCGCCTTCAGCAGAATCACGGTGCACGCGTACGAGGGGTGTGGGCGGTTCCGGTACGGTCTGGTCGAGATCGGGTCGAACTGCACCATCGGCGGGGGGACGGGGATCGGGCCCATCAAGATCGAGGACGGCGTGCGGACCCTGCCCGGCGCGACGCTCTCACCGTACCTGGCCCGGGTGCGGGCCGGCTCCGTGGTCGGATTCAATCCGCCCAACCTGCGACTCCCCGGGGCGGCAGGGACCGAGGAGACGCCCGACAAATAGCGGATCGGGGACGCCAATCCTCAGCGAGGGGAACAGAAGCGATTGAGTCTGGCCCGATCCACGCCGGGCAGCGCCCCGACGGCCTTCTCGAGTCGTGCGGCGCACTCGGTACAGGTCAGCCCGGTGAGCCGGAAGATCCGGGTGGGTTGATCGGTGGACGCGGGGGTAGCTGGCATGGCGCGATCTCTTCTATCTCTGCGGGAAGCAGAATCAGCTTCACGGGGAGCAGATCAGAAGCCGGATGGTTGCTGGGTGGGACGCGGAAGTTGCCGAGGGGAACCTCGTCCCCGCCTACGGCTGGCCATCAGCGCTTCATGTTGGCCGCCAAGGCCCACAGTATGACCTTCACCTGCGGCACCGTCAGGCCGGGATGCTTGCTGAGGAGACTCGCGACTAACCCCGAAACATGGGGGGCGGCGAAGCTGTTGCCTGTGACGGTCTTCCAGCCCCCGTCCGGCCATGCCACCTGCACATTGATTCCGTGGGCGCCGTATTCGACCGGCGGGTTCGGGTTCGCATAGAACAGATGCGGGTCGTCGACGTCGTGGGAGGCCACGGATAACACGGAGGCATAGACTGACGGGAAGCTCGGTTGAGGCATGTTATTGGCGGCGGCCACTATTGCTACGTTGCGGAAGTATGCCAGGTCGGCTAGTTCATGGAAGACCGCGTAGTGGTCTCGCTTGGTCGTGCCCAGACTCAGGTTACAGACGTGGGCGCCGTTCTCGATGGCCCAGCGCAAGCCGGCTGCGAACACGGCGGCACGCCCGGATCCACCAGGACCCAGTACCTTGACACTATACAGCTCGCAATCCGGTGCCAGGGCCCGGATGATGCTGGCGCACGCGGTGCCATGCCCGCAACTGTCGCCATGGGGTTCAGTCCCGCAGACCAGACCCTCCGGCTCCTCGCGTATCTGCACAAACCGACTCACTCGTCTGCCGATGGCTTCGTGCGAGGCGTCAATGCCACTGTCAATGACCGCGACGCGGATACCGGCCCCGGTGGCCCCACCCCATGCCCAATCCGCCGTGATACCGCCCAGCGGCATCGTCGGCAGGAGCGTCGGGAGCGTTTCGGGCGCGAACTGGGAGCTATAGGCGGGGAGCTTCTGGTCCATTCTCGCACGATCCGGTGATAGTCTTCTCGTGAGGCAGGCCCGTGGTGCCGAGGCAACGGCCTCGTAGCTCAGCCGCGAGCCGCGGCGACGGCCGCTGGCGTGATCCAGGGCCGGACCCAAGGCGAAGACCACCGCTTGGTAAGGTCGTAGGCCTCGAGGTCCTCGCCGCGCTCATTTGCTTCCCAGGCCCTGGTGACGGACGTCAGAGTCTCCCCGTCACCTTACCACGGGATTCGCCCAAAGAATGTCCCCCTCCCAGTAGGCCTGTACGTCGTCGCCGCGCTCGCCGCGCTCATTTGCTTCCCAGGCCCTGGTGACGGACGTCAGAGTCTTTGGATCATTGACCGCATATTGCAGCATGGCCTCGACAGGAACAATGTAGAAGGTCCCGTTAAGATCTCTCGCCAGTACGGTGCCCTTGGGCTCGGAATCACCCTGTGCGTTCGTCATGTCGTGTCATCCTTTCCTATGGTGTCGTTGTTAGCATCCAGGCCGCAGTCACAATCTGCCGGTTCGGTCCGAGTTGTCACACTTGCTCACCGCCATGGCCTCCGGGGTGTCACAGCACGAGCCATAGCCTGGCGGCACGCCGTAACGCAGCACTGGCGCGACCTGGAGACCGTTGCAGTGATGACGCCATGTGCAGACCAAGCAAGGCCGCCCGGACACGCCCCGCCAGCAGTCATTCGGACGTTTATCGATGATCAGGTACTCTCCCCGGCGGGCATTGGTCTCAACGCCTACGCGGAAGTCCTCGGCCAGCAGACACAATGGTACGAGATCGCACTGGAGGGGGATACGCCTCGGCTTAGCCGCAAGACGGCGGACGATGCCGGCGACGTCCTGGTAGGGCGCCAGCAGGTCGTCACGCCATCGCATCTGGCCGATGCAAGCGAGGTATGAGAGCCGGTGCGCTGTCAACGCGGGGAAACGCTCGTCGAGAAAGGCGTGTAGCGGGGCCAACTCCTGCAGGTTCACGCTGGTGGCCACCGTGTTGACCGTGATGAGTATCCCCTGCTGGAGGGCCGTAGCGACGCCCTCGACGGCGGCGTGCCAGCTCTCGCGTCCGACCAGGAGGTTGTGCGTCTCCGGCCGCAGGCCGTGAAGCGATACCATGGCATGCTCGAGCCCGCTCTCCTTCAGTTCGCGGACAACGGATCTGTCATGGAAACCTGAGCCATTGGTGAAGAGAGTGATGTAGCAGAAGCCGTGGTTGGCAGCCGCCCGGATCAACCGGGTGATGTCGGGATGCAGCGTGGCCTCCCCTCCGCTCAGGACGAGACTGCACCCCGGTGCCTGCTCCGCGGCTCGCGCGAGCTGCTCCAACAAGAGCGGGTATGGCTTGTGGCTGGGACGTTCTGCGTGCCCCTGGAAACAGAAAACACAGCGGTGGTTGCAGTGGGATGTCACGTTGAGACCGACTGACTGGTAGGCCATCGTTTTCACTTTCGGGTTGTGAATGCTCAGGCATCGCATTAACCGGGTCGAAACGGGCAACAGGGCCGCGCTTTCGTGCCAATTCCCGCGCTCCCGATCCGGTGCCATCCGCGGACCGGCAGGAGGGCGGCAGCCACGCGCCGGGAAGTACCATTTCCCCTATCCCCGCGCGGGTGCCCGTCCTAACCGGTATTCCAGCCGCCCATCGCGGCCTCCTGTCCTTTCAGATAGTCAGCAAACCCCTTCAGGAGAGTCGTGCAGGCGCGTGACGCGCGTTCCCCCCGCGAGGTGATGTAACTGATCAGCTCGGCGAGTTCAAGCGCATGCCGACAGGCCTCGCCGGTCACCTGTTGCGAGGCTGCTGCGCGCAGAGCCTCTTGCAGGTCAGGCGAGACCTCGCATCCCATCTGGGCCAGAGCCTGCATCATGAGACGTGTGAGATCGCGGTGTGAGCGGGAGAGTTCGATAGCGATGGCCGCCTGATTGGCGAAGAGGCCGAGGGCCTCCATATCGGCGGTGGTGAAATGCGGCCCCCCCTGCTTGTCGAGTAGTTCCAGTACCCCGATCACTCGCTCGTCATCGATCAAGGGCACGCACAGCAGGCTTTGCGGAGCGTAGCCCGTCTGCTCGGCAATGTCGGACGCATGTCGGCTGTCCGCCACAGCGTCCGCGACGGCGAGCGGCTGGCCTGTCATCGCGACGAGCCCCGCGATCCCATGCCCCATCGGGACGCGACGCGTACGGAACTGCTCGGCATCGGGTGCCGTGGCGACCTCCACCGACAGATCCTGGCAGTCCTCGTGCACAAGAAACAGCGTGCCATACGAGGCGGAGATGACATGGACGGCGGTCCGGACGATCATCTCCAAGAGGAGTGGAGACTCGACCGGCTCAGTGAGGCGGGCGATGACCCTCGCCTTCGCCAGCAGGCTGTCGAAACGCTGCAATGATTGGAGACCGGCGAGGCGCGCTTGAGTGAGGCAATCTGCTGAGCCTGGGCCTCAAGTTGCGCCTTCAAATCTTGATGCTGCGCCGGCCCGTCGGTGCGGTCTGTCGGCATTGCGGATTGTCTCTCCCTGAGACCCCGCCGAGGGTCCTTTGGTCAGTGCAGGTCTGCCGGCATAGTAGGATCCGGATTCTCGCATCGGAACGCGGTTCATCCTTGAAACACCGCTCGCTCCGAGGGGAGATCCTGAGGCGGAGAGCGGCCCACTGTGCAGTAGGATATCACTCATCGAGTCCACCTTCAATGCAATCCACCGCTATTGTGATACTGTCGAAGAATCCCTCTCACGGAGGCTCGGTCTCTCCCTATTGGCCTCACGAAGAGAGCTGGCGCTTGCTCGCTCGTACACGACTGCCTATGCCGACCTCACCCCTTTCCTCACCATCCGCTGCGGCGAACGCAGCGCGATCAGCTCCGCCAGATGGCGGCCCGGCAACACAAGCCACACCAGACGCTCGTGCACGATCTGCTCGAGGCGGCAGTGAAGCGGGGTGCGTTGTCCATGACGCCGAGGGGCAGACTCTTACGGTGTGGCTCGCCGACCCCGCCAAGGAGGCGGTGTATGAGGAAACGACCGACAGGGGATACGGCTTCATGCTGGTCGTCTCCTCACCCTTTGTGGCCAAAGAATTGAAACCCCTCTTCTGGAAAATCAAGTAGTTACCTTTCTAAAGGTGTCCGATACCTTTTTTTCGCATTACATGCTCTAGCAAGAGAGCTCGAATAGGGAGAGGCTTACGGGAGGACCGACGGGCAGGCGTTACCATGTACCGCGAAGCGGTTTAGTCCAATTGTGATTGACCCTGCCTATGTTATTCGGTATATGTGTACGATATTTCATTAAAGAAAGGAGAAAAGACCATGGATCGAAGAATCATCGCCCTGTACAATGAATACACCCATGGATTACTAGATCGTCGTGGATTCCTCAAGAAATCGTCAATTCTCGCTGGTGGCACCGCTGCGGCTAGCGCTCTGCTGCCTTTCCTGCAACAGAACTATGCCAAAGCCGAAGTGGTCCCCAAGGACGATCCTCGCCTCAATACGGACGATATCAAGTATCCCGGTGCAACAGGCGATGTTTGCGCCTATTTGGCGAGACCGAAAGGAGATGAGAAACTACCTGGAGTGATCGTCATCCATGAGAACAGAGGTCTCGTTCCCCACATCGAAGACGTTACCAGACGCGTAGCTTTGGAGGGGTTCTTGGCTTTGGCCCCAGACGCTTTGTCGCCGCTTGGGGGAACCCCGGAAGATACTGAGTAAAGCTCCATCGATGATTCAGAGTCTGGATGGTCAATCGAACATGCGAAATTTCCTTTCTGCGGTAAGGTATTTGATGACTCACCCTGCGTCTACTGGAAAGGTCGGGGTCGTAGGCTTCTGTTGGGGAGGAGGAATAGCAAACCAACTTGCAGTGAACTCTCCGGAGTTGATAGCCGTGGTTCCCTTCTATGGAAGGCAACCTGCCTCTGAAGATGTCCCAAAGATCAAGGCAACTTTACTTCTGCATTATGCCGGTATTGATGAGGGGATTAATAGGGGGATTCCGGCGTACGAGGCCGCTCTAAAGAAAGCATCCATAGATTACAGGATATATATGTACGAGGGTGCTCAGCATGCGTTTCTCAACGACACAAACGCTGAGCGGTACAACAAGGAAGCGGCCGAACTAGCTTGGCAGCGCACAATCTCATTCTTCAAGGAGAAGCTTAAGAAATAGCGGCCGGTGCCTTGACAGTTGCGATATTGTCGGCCACCTCGAGGGTGGGGACAGGGAAAATCGGTTTCGACGGGTTCCGAAACTCCAGGCTGAACGGATCATTTGCCCAAGCAGCATTTCTTGTACTTGCGCCCACTGCCACATGGACACGGGTCATTACGACCCGCTCTGGGGCTTGCCTGTACACTCTCAGCCTGCGCCATCATCATCTGCCCTTCAAAGGACTGCCGGCGCCATAGGGCGGATAGCTGTGCAACGAAAGGTCGGCAATGGGTGAAGAAGCGTTTATAGCCCGCACACAGGTAGTTCAGTCCCCCTTCGCTCTCCGGCGTACGAAGGATGCGATCCTTCGGGCACCCACCATGACACATATTTCGGACCTCGCATGCCTGACAATAGCGGGGTAGCGTGTCCAATTTGGCCTGCCCGAATGCTCGCTGCGCTGGACATTCAAGAAGATCGACCAGTGGAGTCTCCTGGATATTCCCCAGGCGATGTTCCGTGTTGACGAAGTGGTCACACGAAAAGAAGTCTCCGTTGTGTTCGATGACGGGAATATCACCGCAGGTCTCCCGAAAGATACACAGCGCATGCTCTTGCCCGAAGGCAGTTCTGGCCGCCTCCTCGAATATCTGCACGTTGACCCGCTCGATATCCTGGCCCATCCATTCGTCGAAGATGGTGCAGAGAAAATTGCCCCAAGCGAGAGCGGGCACACTACGCTGGCTGACGCCACCCTCTTCGTCTGGCTGCGGCTCGACCAGAGGTAGAAATTCCACGTACTGGGCCTTGATCTCTTTGAAGAACCGGTAAACCTGGGTGGGAAACTGGACGTTCTGTGCATGGACCACACACAGGATATTGCACGGGATTCGGTGCTGCCGCAAGAGGTTATACCCACGCATCGATTGCTTGTGGGTGGGATGCTGGCCCTTGGTGACACGGTAGCGATCGTGCATTTCCTGCGGACCGTCCAGGCTAAGCCCTACGGCAAAGCCCTCTGCTGCCAAGAAGCGGCACCAATCCTCATCAAGAAGGGTACCGTTGGACTGCATCCCGTTGGTGATGCGTTGGTGAGGAGGCTGATGCTTGCGCTGCAGGGCCACAATCTTGCGAAAGTAGTCCAGCCCCAGGATGGTCGGCTCCCCACCATGCCAGGAAAAGTTGATCACCGAACCGGGGGAAGCATTGATGTGCTGGACAATGTACTTCTCCAGGATGTCGTCGGGCATCCGAGGCGACTCGGTCTTTGGGAAGAGGTGTTCTTTCTTCAGGTAGTAACAATAGTGACATTCCAGGTTGCAAATGGAGCCAGCCGGTTTCGCAAACACCTGAAATTCGCGGGAAGCTCTCACCATCCGTCAATCCCCAATCTCCGGGCTGAATGACATGAGGCACCTGACGTGATGCGACCTCGCTTTTCCTCAAATCATTCTAGGGGACGTTGCTTCTTTCATTGCCTTGTGTGTTTCCTATCCTCCACCAGGAGCGGGTCCCAGTGAGTGTGCGCGGCCCGGGCGCGCTGGGCGGCCTTGACGATGGAGGGTGCCCCGACCCCGAGCCAGTCCCGCAATGCCACGCCTGAATAGCCGTAGCGCTCGATGGCCAGGTACGCAAGGCCCTCGCGGGCGCGCGCGACGCTGGCGCGCCGGCTCCCCTGCTGGAGGGCGGCGGGCGAGATGCCGGTCGCGCGACAAATGCGGGCGACGAGCGCAGGCAGGGACATTCGGGGGGCTCGCCCAGGCGCCGCCCGCTGCACGGCCTGGCGCATCGCCTCCACGAAGTCGCTACTCCCGAGGATCCGCTCGTCCCCACCGTAGGCCTCCCGCCCCCGGCGGAGGGCGGCCACGGCGACCCAGCCCCCCTGAGACCGCAGGAGGCCCCCGCCTTGGAACTCGGGCCGGTGTCCCCGGGGCACCCCAGCCGCCACGAAGGCCCGGTAGGCGACCCGCGCGCGCGCCGGGGTCGGCCCGAACTGGCTCAGGATGGTCCACGTGTCCTGCCAGGGGCGAAGCACGGTGCCTAGCAGGGCGCTGTGCCCGGTCCAGGGATACTGGCCCAACCGGCGAAGATCCGGAACCACCTTCGCCCGAAGGGGATTCAGGTGAAGGTAGCGGACCAACTCCAGGAGGTAAGATTCCGCCTCCACCACGATGGACTTGTAGCGGTTCTGGAACAGATGGCCCGCGCGCTTATGGCGACGATTGAACGCCCCGGCATACCCGGTAAGGAGAGAGCGCATACTGCGCGGGAGTGGCCGACTCCCCGTCCGGACCAGGAGATGGGCGTGGTTGGGCAGGAGGGCCCAGGCAAAGACGGTGAGGGCCCCGGCATCCGCCAGCGCGGCGACCCGGGTCATGAACGTGTCGCGATCGACGTCATCCCGGAAGATAGCCGTCCGCTCGATCCCCCGCACCATCACATGGTGCAGGGTGTCCGGGGCGTCCAGGCGAGCTTGGCGTGGCATCACGAGGGGGAGAATAGCAGAAAGCAATGAAAGAAGCAACGTCCCGTAATCGATACCCCTGCCGCGCTTCCATTCTGTGATGTCCGATGGGGAACGCGAGGTATGCCTCGTCTGTCCGAGCGTAGATTGTACTGTACTCCCCGACCCGCAGGCGATACATTCCTGTGAACTCGCCCGCCGCGAGCGCGGCTATACGATCGACGACTCCGAGCACGAACAACACATCCGCCAGGACCTGGGGTTCTGCTAGCGGTCTGCCGGTCACACACACAGGGAGTGCACCACCATGGAAAAGCTCAACGGCGTGATTCCCCCGATGGTGACCCCCTTTCAGCGGGACGGCCGGGTGGACGAACGGAATCTGGCCACGCTCGTGCAGTTCCTGACCGAGCGCGTGCAGGGGCTCTTCATCTGCGGCTCCTACGGGAATGGCCCCCTGATGAATGTCGAAGAAAAGAAGGGGGTGATCGACGTCGTCGCGACACACGTCCGGAAGGAGACGCAGTTGATCGTCCACGTCGGGTCCACGAACGTCCGCGACTCGGTCGAGCTTGCGAAATACGCGCAAGGGGCGGGGGCACACCGGGTGGCGGCAGTGCCCCCCTACTATTTCCACCACACACGCGAGAGCATCACGCTGTTCTTTGACCGGCTCGTGCAGGCCGTGCAGATCCCGGTCTATGTGTACAACAACCCGAAGTTCACGGGGGTCGCCCTTGACGTGCCGCTGGTGCAGGAGCTTGCCGACCTCGGGGTGGCGGGGATCAAGGACAGCAGCTTCGACATCATGGTCCTCGCCAACTTCGTGCGGGGGATCACGCAGCCCGAGTTCGACGTCGTGCTCGGCACGGAGGCGATGTTCCTGTACGCGGCGACGATGGGCGTGAAGGCCTTCATCCCGGGGCTCGGGAACGCCTTCCCGGAGATCTGCGTCGACCTGCATACGGCCGCGATGAACCGCGAGGCGGACCGCGCGCTTGCGCTGCAGTGGCGAGTGAACGCCTTGCGGGATGTGATGTATCTGGCGAAGTCCACCGTGGTCGCCGTCTACGCCCTCCTGAAGATCCGGGGCATATGCGAGGCATACCCCCGCGAGCCGTTCATTCCCCTCTCGGATCAAGAGTGCGATCGGATGAAGGCGGAGCTGGCGGCGGGCGGGTTCCTCGAATAGGCCCACGGGACGCTCGGGACGGCACACCACACACGCACCGAGGGAAGCTGTCGGCATGCACTTTGCCACGATCGATTGCGGAACCACCAACTCTCGGGTCTTTCTTCTCGACAAGAATCTGGCTGTGGTCGGGAAGGGGTCGCGCAAGGTCGGCGTGAAGGACACGGCGGTCCACGGCTCGAACCACGTCCTGAAGACGGGTCTCGCGGAGCTGTTCGAACAGACGGTTGCGAGCGCGGGGCTGCGACTCTCCGACATCCAGTGCGCGATCACGTCGGGGATGATCACCTCGGAGCTTGGCCTCCAGGAGATTCCGCATCTGTGGGCACCGGCCGGTCTGGCGGAACTCGCCGAGAGCCTCACCGTGACGCAAGACCCCACCGTCTTCCCATTGGATCTCCCGCTGGTGTTCATCCGGGGCGTCAAGAACCCCTACCCGCCCGAGACCACCTACGCGGACATCCGCCGGATCGATTTCATGCGGGGAGAGGAGACGCAGATCATGGGGCTCCTGACCCGCCCGGACCTGCCCCGGCCGCCGCTCACGGCGGTCGTGCTCAGCTCGCATACCAAATACATTCATGTCCGCCAGCGACGGGCGCATCGCCGGCTCGCTCACCACCTTGAGCGGGCAGGTGTTCGAAGCCATTCAGCAGGCCACCTCCATCGGCAAATCGATTGCGGCGGAGGGGGAGCCCGAGCCAAGGGATCTCGCCCTGGCCGCACACACCGCGTTTGACGCGGTGCGCCATGCCGGCTTTCTCCGGGCGCTGCTGATGCCGCGATTCATGGACGTCCTGCTCAAGGTTCCCGCGGAGGTCCGCCGCACCTTCGTGGAGGCGGCCATCGCGGCGGAAGACCTGCAGGTCCTGGAGGATTTCCCGCTGGTGGGATTCCCGCGAGACTGCCCGATGATCCTGATCGGCTCACCGCGGCGATGCCGCGTGTTTCGGGAGGTCTTGACGCGCGCGCTGGGGACCGGCCCGGCCATCGCCGAAATCAGCACAGTCGAGGCGGTGGACCGCCTCAGCATCGACGGGGCCGTCGCGATCGCCCGGCGAGCGGGGCGGCTGAGAGGAGGCGCGGATGCCGCATAAGGTCCTGATCACCGATTACTACTATCCGACCCTGGACGAAGAGCGCCGGGTTTTCGCGGGGACCGGCATCGAAATCTGTGATGGAAACGGGCGCTGCAAGACCCCGGAGGACGTGATCGCCCTGGGCGAGGACGCGGATGCGATCATCACGCAGTTCGTCCCGATCACGCGGGGCATCATCGAGCGACTCCGCCGGTGCAAGGTCATCGTGCGGTATGCCATCGGCGTCGACACCATCGACATCCCGGCGGCCACCGAACGGCGCATCATGGTCGCCAATGTGCCGGACTACTGCATTGCCGAGGTGTCCGACCACGCCCTCGCCCTGATCATGGCCCTGGTGCGCAAGGTGAAGGTGATGGATATCGAGGTCCAGCGCGGCACCTGGGCGTATCGGCGCGCCGTGCCGGTGCGGAGGCTCGGCGAGCTCACGCTCGGTCTGATCGGCTTCGGGCACATCGCCCGGGAGGTCGCGCGGAAGGCGCGCGCCCTCGGCTTCGGCCGCGTCTTGGCGTTTGATCCCTATGTCGCAGAGGTCGACCCGGCCTTGGGTGTGAGTCTGGCGCCACTGGACGGGGTGCTGGTGCAGGCGGACGTGCTCTCCATTCATGCGCCGGCGACCCAGGAATCGCGGCACTTGATTGACGGCGACGCTCTCCGCCGGCTGAAGCGCGGCGCGTTTGTGGTCAATACGTCCCGCGGCAGTCTCGTGGACGAGTCGGCCCTCGCGCAGGCGTTGAAGGACGGTCAGGTGGCGGGCGCGGCCTTGGACGTGCTTGAAGACGAAGCGAAGATCGAGGCCAGTCCCCTGCGCGGCTTTGATAACGTCATTCTCACGCCGCACATGGCCTGGTATTCGACGGGGGCGATCCAGGAACTGCAACGAAAAGTGGCCGAGCAGGTGCGGGATGCGCTCCTGGCCGGGAGACCGTCCTATTGGGTCAATCGTTTCTGAGAGCGGAAAGGAGGAAGTGATGGCGAAGGACCGAAAGCGATCAAGGGGTCTTGGCTTCGACGTAAGCCGGCGGCAATGCTTGAAACTCGCTGCGGGGACCGTGGCCGGACTGGCGATGGGGCCATTCGTGATCACGCCGGCCAGGGCGCAGGCCTTCAACTGGCAGCGGTTCCGCGGCACAGAGCTGTTTCTCATCCTCACCAGGCATCCCTGGGTGGACGAGATGGTCACCCACATCCCGGAGTTCGAGTCGCTCTCTGGGATGAAGGTGAAGTACGAGATGTTGCCGGAGATCCAGGGCCGCCAGAAGCTGACTGTGGAGCTCACGGCCCAAAGCGGCGGGGTGGATGCCTTCCACACCGCGCTTCACGTGGAGAAGCGGCGGTTCTGGAAGTCGGGATGGTATCAGCCGCTGAACCGCTTCCTGGACGATAAGAACCTCACCGCGCCGGATTTTGATTGGAACGACTTCGTGCCGGCAGCCAAGGCGGCCGTCACCGAGCCGGACAATACGATCAGCGCTATCCCCACGATGGTCGACTTTTTCGCACTGTTCTACCGGAAGGACATCTTTCAGCAGAAAGGATGGAAGGCGCCTCAAACGCTGGCCGAGATGGAAGACTACGCACAGAAGCTCAACGCTCCGCCCGGGATGTACGGGATCGTTGCGCGCGGCCTGAAGAATGCAAACGCCACCGCCTTGGCCTGTATCCTGTACGCCATGGGCGCGAACTACCTCACGCCGGATGGCAAATCGGCTCTCAGCACGCCCGAGTGGGTACGGTCCGTGGACTACTATGCGGGCCTGCTTCGGCGGTTCGCCCCGCCCGGCGTCGTGAACTACAACTGGAGTGAGTGCAGTAGCGCCTTCATGCAAGGGAACGTTGGCATGTACTTCGATGGGATCAACTTCGCCAACCAGTTTGAGGACAAGGAGAAGTCCAAGGTCGCGGGGAAAGTGGGCTATGCCATGCTTCCTGCGGGGCCCGCGGGACGCGTTGCGCCGACGTATACGAACGGGATGGCCATCACTGCCCATAGCCGCCGCAAAGAGGCCGCCTACCTTTTCCTCCAGTGGTCCACCAGCAAGCAAAACGCGCTCCGGGAATTGCTGGCCGGCGTTGGCGTCGGCAGGGCGTCCACCTGGACCTTGCCGGAAGTCAAGGCCAAGCCAAGAATGCCGGCGGATTGGTATGCCACTTATTCGGAGAGCCTGAAGGTCGGGCGTCCCGGACTGCCGGAGATTGTGGACGTGACCCAGTACCGGGACATTATCGGCGTGGCCGTTCAGAAGGCGATCGAGGGAGGCAGGGTCGAGTCACTCCTCGCCGATGCGGACCGGGAGTTCCAGGAGATGCTGGAGAAGACGGAGAAGTAGTTGGGTGCGATCTTCGCGAACAGGTTTCTGTAGGGGAGGCGATCATGAGAGGAGTCGTATTGATTGCGCTGGTCCTGGTGTCGGTGTTGCCGGTGGGCCCGACTCTCGCTGCCGAGCGAGTCGGCGGCACGTTCAATGCCGTCGCGCCGTATACCGGCGATCTTACCGGCCTCGACGCCCATAGATCCGTGCGGGCTCAGGATCTCTTGGTCCTGACGAACATCAACCGGAGTTTGTATAGCTGGGACGCCGTCGCCAACAAGCCGAAGCTGGAGCTGGCCACCAAGGCGGACGTCTCGGCCGACGGCAAGGTGTGGACGTTCAAGCTCCGGGAGAATGTCCGGTTCCACAACGGCCGGACCATGAAGGCCGACGATCTTATCTGGAGCTATAACCGGATCGCGTCCCCGACGGTCAAGTCCCCCTGGGCCACGTTCGTGCGCATCATCAAAGGCGCGAAGGAGGTCGAGGAGGGCAAGGCCCAGAGCATCCCCGGATTGAGGAAGATTGACGATTTCACGCTCCAGATCACCCTGGAGAATCCAGTCGATCTGCCCTATTTCCTCTACGACCCCGGCACGGCCATCCTGCCCAAGGAAGAGGTGGAGAAGAAGGGCGACGGGTTCT
Organism: uncultured Methylomirabilota bacterium; assembly: GCA_963727695.1. Lineage (GTDB taxonomy): Bacteria > Methylomirabilota > Methylomirabilia > Methylomirabilales > 2-02-FULL-66-22 > 2-02-FULL-66-22. The sequence continues at coordinate 16,482 of CAVSHW010000037.1, forward strand.
CCTCCGATCCGGTGGGCTGCGGCCCCTTCCAGTTCGTCAAGTGGGTCAAGGGCAGCGAGGTGGTGATCAAGAAATTCCCCGACTACTACATCCCCGGTCGGCCATTCCTGGACAAGGTGGTATACAAGATCATTATCGACAGCCAGGCCCGGGACAATGCCTTCCGGGCCAAGGAGCTCGACGCGACGGTCGTCGAACCGGTCCAATATCCCGTGTACCAGAAGGACCCCGCCATCTCCAAGAATATCCTCGATGTGGCAGAGATGTTCACTCGCTTCTTCGGCTTCAACCTGGACAAGGAGCCCTTCAAGAAGAAGGAGGTCCGCCAGGCGATCAACTACGCCATCGACAAGAAGCTCATTGTCGAGAAGCTCCTTTACGGTAAAGCCGTTCCGGCCGTGAGCTGGCTGCCGCCCACGTCGCCAGCCTTCAACCCCAACGCCAAGCCCTACGAGTACAACCCGGAGAAGGCCTTGGAGTTGATGAAGAAGGCCGGCTACGAGAAGGGCTTCACCGTGGAGGCCGTGAGCACGAACAATGCCTCCTGGGGTGTGGGGCTTCTCGAGGCCGTGATGCCCTTCCTCAAGAAGATCAATATCACGCTCAAGATCCAGCAGATGGAAGGGGTGACCATGGTCTCCCGGATTCAGCAGGGTGACTTCGACCTCTTCAGTTGGTCCCTGCCCTCCGGGCCCGATCCGCTCCAGGCGCTCAGCCGCTGGAAGGGGGACACTGTTCGAACGGCTGGCAACTTCGTCACCTACAAGAACCCGGCCTATGACAAGCTCCTGGAGCAGGCCGCGGCCGAGCGCAACGAGGCCAAGCGCATCGCCTTGCTGCGGCAGGCCGACGGGATCCTGCTGGATGACGCACCGATCTGGTTCTTCAACTACAACAAGGCCGTGATGGCCTATCAGCCCTGGGTCCACGGCCTCAAGCCGATCGCCATCGAGATGACCTACCAGGAGATGAGTGAGGTCTGGGTGGAGGAGTCCTCCCCTCGAGCCAAAGAGAAGTAGAAGATCCTGCGCATGCTGTACCGTAGAAGAGCCCGGCGGCCCCACGGGTTAGCGGGCTCTTCTACGGTTTCCAGGATGCTCTCAGAAGTGGTCCCCACTCCTCGGCGGGACCATCGTGGGCCTGATGACGCTGACGGCTCTCTGTGTCCCCTGGCTCGCCCCCTCTCACCCCGTCGATGCCGCCAACACGCATTTCGGCCTCTGCTCTGTTCCCGCCTGCAGTTCGCCTGTCGCATGGCACCCAGCGCCCATCCACGGGAGATCGGTGACACCTATTTTTGCCTTGACACCTACGGTCGGTGCGCAGGACACTCCACGCGAGTGCAGGGGTACGGCGTGAGCGGCGGGGGAGCCGGCCCGCGCAAGGGCCTGCCGAGGTTTCGGGGGGCTCGGCACCTGGATCGTCGCGCGTATCGGGAGCGAAGGGCGTACTTCTAGGAAAAGGAGGGGGCCATGACGAATCTGCGGCGCATTCTTTCGATGACCCTGCTTTCCCTCATGGTGCTGGCGGTGGTCGGCGTTGGTATCGCAACGGCTGGTGAGGACATTCGCCTCGGCTTCACGCCCCCCATCACCGGCGCCTCGGCGGCCGAGGGCTCCTTTCAGATCAAGGCCATCAAGTTGGCCCTGAAGGAGATCAACGCGGCCGGCGGGGTGAACGGAAAGAAGATCGATCTCCGGATGGTGGACAACCAGTCCACGAATCCCGGCGCCCTGGCCGCGCTGCAAAGGGCCGTGGAGCAAGACAAGCCGCTGGCCCTGATCGGTTTCGTCAAGAGCACGCAGGTCCTGGCCACGTCGGACGCCATCAAGACCTACGGCATTCCCACCTTCATCGGCGGCACCAATGCCAGCTCTCACCCGCCAGGGAAATCCCTGGCTGTTCCGGGTGCGGCCGGACGACTCGATCGCGGCGCTCGCCATGGTCAAGTACATCAAAGAGGACACCAAGCTGACCAAGATCGGCATCCTGAACGACACCGATGCGTTTGGCACTGGCGGCGCCGACCTAGTCGAGAAATACGCGAAGGAGTACGGCCTCACCGTGGTCAAGCGCGAGAAGTACACCACCAAGGATAAAGACTACACCGCCCAACTGCTCTCCCTGAAGAGCGCCGGGGCGGAGATCATGATCGTCTACTCCCCCAACCCCGAGGACGCGGCGGTGATTCAGCGCCAGTATCGCCAGTTCGGCTCCCCCTACAAGTTCCTCGGTTCCCCCTCCCACCAGACCAAGGACGCGTTGAACCTCGCCAGGGAAGCGGCTGAGGGCCTGCTCGCCATCGCCGACTTCGTGCCCGGAGCGACCGAGGCGAACAGGAAGTACGCTGACGACTATCGGAAGGAGTATAACGAGGAGTATGACGGCCTCTCGGCCTGGACGTATGACGGCCTGAAGATTCTCGTCGACGCGATTAGGAAAGGCGGAGAGGATCGGGCCAAGATTCGGGAGGCCATCCTCGCCACCCAGGGGTACAAGGGTGTCTTGGGGACCTTTTCCTTCACTCCCAACGGGGATGGGTTGAGCGAGGTCACCGTCGTCCAGATCGAGAAGGGCCAGCCGAAACTCCTGAAGATCGTCAATGTCGGGGCGAAGTAGAGCCCCCGCTTCAGATTCCAAGGGTTGGCGCCGGACCCCCGGGAGCGTTACCGGGGGTCCGGTCATATTAAGGAAGCGACCATGCGTATCTTCGCCTGCACTCTCGCCACCGAAACGAACACGTTCTCGCCGCTGCCGACCTCGCTGGATGCCTACAAGGAGTGCGTCTATCTGCGCCCCGGCGAGCATCCGCAGGAGACGCCGCTGATGTGCACGGCGCCCCTCTGGGTCGCGCGCCGGCGCGCCAAGGCGGAGGGGTTCACGCTGATCGAAGGGAGCTGCTTCGCCGCGAGCCCCGCGGGCACCACCAACCGCGCCGACTACGAGGCGATGCGCGACGAGATCCTGGCCCAGGTGCGCGCGGCCATGCCGCTCGATGGTGTGCTGCTCGGCCTGCACGGGGCAATGGTGGCGCATGGCTATGACGACGTGGAGGGGGACATCGTCGAGCATGTGCGTGCGATCGTCGGGCCCGATTGCGTCATCGGGATGGAGCTCGATCTCCACTGCCATCTCACGCTCAAGCGCGTGCGGCTCACCGACATCATCATCCTCTACAAGGAATTTCCGCACACCGACGTGGTCGATCGCGCCGAGGAACTGCTGACGCTTGTGCTGCGGACGATCCGGAAGGAGATCAGGCCGGTGATATCGATGTACGACTGCCGGCAGATCGGCAGCTATCCGACAACGCTGCCGCTGATGCGCGGCTTCGTCGATCGGATGATAGCGATGGAGGGCACGAACGGGATTCTTTCCGTTTCCATCGGCCATTGTTTTCCTTACGCGGACGTGTCGGAGCTTGGCGGGCGCATTCTCGTGGTCGTCGATGGCGACAAGGCGAAGGCGAACCGGCTGGCGGCCGAGATCGGGCAGGAGTTCGTCTCCATGCGCGGGCGCACTGCGCCCGACTATCTCGATGTGGACGGCGGGATTTCCGCGGGCATCGCCGCCGACGCGTACCCCGTGGTGATGGCCGACCCCGCGGACAACGCGGGGGGCGGCGCGCCGTCGGACAACACCACCATCCTCCGCCATCTCATCGAGCGCGACGTGCAGGAGGCGGCGGTCGGGCCGATCTGGGACCCGATCGCGGTGCGGCTCTGTTTCGATGCCGGTCTGGGCGCGAGCTTCCCGCTCCGCTTCGGCGGCAAGATCGGTCCGGCCTCGGGCACGCCCATCGATGCGATGGTGACGGTGACGGGTCTCGCGCGCGAGTGCCGGCAGCGTTTCGGTCCGACACAGGTGGTGCTTGGCGATTGCGCCTGCGTGAAGGTGGGCGGCGTCGAGGTGGTGCTCATCAGTAACCGCACCCAGGCGCTGGGATTGGAGCTGTTTCGCAACGTCGGCGTGGAACCGACCGAGCGCAAGCTGGTCGTGGTGAAATCGACCAATCACTTCATGGCCGCCTTCGGCCCGATCGCGAAGAAGGTGCTGTACATCGACGCCGACGGGCCGATCCCGCGCGACTACCGCAAGATCCCCTACACCAAGCTCCAGCGCCCGATCTGGCCGCTGGATGAGCAAACCGCCCCCAGCCTGATCTTCTAGCAGGCTGCTTTTTGAGCAGCCTGATCAGGATTACGCTGGATCTTTTTGGCTCGTCTGCCACCAGATGACGGCACTCTGGCGGCACATGGGGGCGTTGAGGTGGGAGCCGGCGGGCTCGAGCCTGGCCTGCAGGAACTCGAGGAGCTTGCGGCGCTGGTCGGACTCCGTGAGGCGCATCTGGTCGGTCCAGAAATCTATGGCCTCGTGCAGCGTCGTGAACGGCTGGTCGAACTGGTAGGCGACGATTCGGACGTGTGCGTAGATCCCGAGGCTGTGGAGGAGGGTGAGGGTGTGAAGGTAGTCATCTCGCTCCGGGTAGGGGCGGCCGAGGAGCAGGGGATAGAGCTCCCCCAGGTAGAACTTCTCCCCGCCGGGACCGGCGTTTTGCACCAGGGCGATAGCGCGCCGCGCCAGGGGCTCCGCCTCGATCAGAAACCTCAGGATGTCCGCGAAGATCGGCGCCACGTTGGCCACCAGGACGAGGTCGTGCGGAGCGAGGTCCACCTCTCCCCAGGCCGCCGGCCAGCAGGTGACGTTGTCGAGGCGATTCGCTACCAGGGCCGCTCGGAGCTCGTCCAGCATGGCAGAGGACGGCTCCAGGGCCGTGACCTGCTCCACCCGCTGCGCCACGGGGACGGTGAGGGCCCCCACGCCGGCTCCCACGTCCAGGACGCTCCGGCAATCCGTCAGGGCGGGCTCCAACGCCTCGACCACCTTGGCCGGGAAGTCGCTGATCTGGATCGCCCGGCTGAACAGACGCACGCGATGCGGGGTCCAGTAGTCCTTCCCGCGGTTCGAATCCGGTGCCACGGGTGTCTCCGTCTGGCAGGTTGCTGAAAAAGACCCATCTGCGGCGTTGGCCCGCTCGGGCACTCGCTGCGGCGTACCAGATGTACGCCTCAATCGGCCCTTCGCGGGCCGCCTAGCATCTGGGCCTTTTTGAGCAGCCTGCCGAAAAGTGAGTCTTTCAGCAGACTACTAGAGGGGAAAGATCCTACGGGGACTATACCGGGTCGGGGGTGTCGCGGCAATTGAAAGCGGAAAGGCGGAGCGGCTTGGTCGCGCTCAACAGGCGCGAACCTTCCTGGCGATGGTGAGCCACTCGCGGTGGGTCACGGGCCCGCCGTCAGGGACTTCGTGGAGGTCCACCACCTCACAGGTGAGAAGATCGAAGCGATCCGGGGGGAAAAGGGCGGCGATGTCATCGGCGTCGAAGAAATGGATGCGCTTTCCCTTGGGGTCCACGCGAGTGTTCGGCTCGGGGTGCGGCTTCCAGGCGCTGAAGTCCGCCGCCTCGGTCGAGAAGTTGGCCATGGCGACGAGCCCCCCATCCCGGGTGAGAAGCCAGAGCTGGTTCACCATCGCCCGCCGAACCGGCTCTGGCTGCAGGTGGATCAGGTGGATCGCCACCGACGCGTCGAACGACCCCTCGGCAAGGCCGCTGGTACAGAGATCTCCGACGAGAAGGGAGATAGCGAGACCGTCCCTGGCGGCGCGCTCCTGCGTCCAGCGGAGAGCGCTCGGACTCAGGTCGAGCCCGGTGACGGTAAATCCCTCACGCGCATAGAACAGGGCGTCCCGTCCGGACCCGCATCCGGCCTCCAGAATCGAGGCGACCCGCTCTCGCCGGAACAGGGGCACCAGCCGGAGGGCGACGGACGTCGGCTCGATTCCATAGAGCCGCCCCTGGGCATAACGCCCCTCCCAGAAGTCGGCCGCATCGTCGGGCTCGACTACACGCGGCACGTGAAGCTCCAATCCATCTTGCGGTTCTTGGGAGCTTTGCGGTGAAATAGTTGGGCTCAATCGGGATGGACCTCGACGGAGGTGGGCCCCTTGGTCTTGGCCGTGAAGCCGACCGCGTACGGGCAGATGAGGGGGACCCGGATCACCGCATCGCCGTTCTTGTGGTAGGCGGCCATGCGGATCGAGTACCCGTTGATGGTTCCCGAGATGAGGCCCCCCTTCACATAGCCCCAGCGGTGCTGGCGGTGCCCGTCATTGATCGCCACGATGATCGAGGTCCCGTCCTCGTGAAAGCTCTCGTGATCCGTCCGGGAAAGCTTGGTGGTGGCCTTCTTCTCCCCGTACATGGGATGGGAGTGGTAGTCCCCGACGAGCTCCCAGCGCGAGGTGGCCCGGACCGCCTCCGCCACTCGCTGACCGCGCTGCCAATCCATGTGAACCTCCTGGAACTTGCGGACGGCGGACTGGTAAGGGACGACGAAATCCACCATGATCCGATCGGGCTCGCGGTGGCCGAGGAGGATCCCGAAACATTCGCGCTGATAGACTTCAACCGTGGAGACCAGGAGCCCCACGAATGCATTCTCGCTGAGATAGACTTCCATTGGATCGAGCTCCGATATTGCGACGTTCGCGCTGCCCCTCATGCGCTCGGCCGGCGCATGAGGAAGGCTGCGGCCTTGTTCCGTATGGCTCCGCGATGGGTCCGGGTCGACAGGGTTCGCAGATCCTGCTTCATCAGGTAGGGAATCAGGCCGAGGACGATCCGGGTCGGTGTGGTCGGGTTGCTGACCAGGGCCAGCTTCACCTGGTAGCGCGCGACCCAGCGGGTGTCCTGGGCGACCGTCTCCAGAATCTCGGGGCTGGCCCGGCGGGAGGCGGCCAGCTTCACCACGTCGCCCTCGGTGAGCCGAGGATTTCCCAGGATGGTCTGCACGACCCGGGGATCGGGGTCGAAAAGCATCCGTTCCAGGACCCCCGTGATGGCTTGCCGGGCCTGCGAGATCCGATACCCGACCGGATCCGAGGGTCGGGGAGCCGTCTCTTCGTCCGCCGGGTCGGGAGGCTTTGGCTGGTCATGGAACAGGCCCGCGCTGGGATGCCCCCGCCGGTCCAGGAACGCCACCGCGGCCTCCAGGTGTCCGGATCTGCGCCCCGGCGAGCATCCGCAGGAGACGCCGCTGATGTGCACGGCGCCCCTCTGGGTCGCGCGCCGGCGCGCCAAGGCGGAGGGGTTCACGCTGATCGAAGGGAGCTGCTTCGCCGCGAGCCCCGCGGGCACCACCAACCGCGCCGACTACGAGGCGATGCGCGACGAGATCCTGGCCCAGGTGCGCGCGGCCATGCCGCTCGATGGTGTGCTGCTCGGCCTGCACGGGGCAATGGTGGCGCATGGCTATGACGACGTGGAGGGGGACATCGTCGAGCATGTGCGTGCGATCGTCGGGCCCGATTGCGTCATCGGGATGGAGCTCGATCTCCACTGCCATCTCACGCTCAAGCGCGTGCGGCTCACCGACATCATCATCCTCTACAAGGAATTTCCGCACACCGACGTGGTCGATCGCGCCGAGGAGCTGCTGACGCTTGTGCTGCGGACGATCCGGAAGGAGATCAGGCCGGTGATGTCGATGTACGACTGCCGGCAGATCGGCAGCTATCCGACAACGCTGCCGCTGATGCGCGGCTTCGTCGATCGGATGATGGCGATGGAGGGCACGAACGGGATTCTTTCCGTTTCCATCGGCCATTGTTTTCCTTACGCGGACGTGCCGGAGCTTGGCGGGCGCATTCTCGTGGTCGTCGATGGCGACAAGGCGAAGGCGAACCGGCTGGCGGCCGAGATCGGGCAGGAGTTCGTCTCCATGCGCGGGCGCACTGCGCCCGACTATCTCGATGTGGACGGCGGGATTTCCGCGGGCATCGCCGCCGACGCGTACCCCGTGGTGATGGCCGACCCCGCGGACAACGCGGGGGGCGGCGCGCCGTCGGACAACACCACCATCCTCCGCCATCTCATCGAGCGCGACGTGCAGGAGGCGGCGGTCGGGCCGATCTGGGACCCGATCGCGGTGCGGCTCTGTTTCGATGCCGGTCTGGGCGCGAGCTTCCCGCTCCGCTTCGGCGGCAAGATCGGTCCGGCCTCGGGCACGCCCGTCGATGCGATGGTGACGGTGACGGGTCTCGCGCGCGAGTGCCGGCAGCGTTTCGGTCCGACACAGGTGGCGCTTGGCGATTGCGCCTGCGTGAAGGTGGGCGGCGTCGAGGTGGTGCTCATCAGTAACCGCACCCAGGCGCTGGGATTGGAGCTGTTCCGCAACGTCGGCGTGGAACCGACCGAGCGCAAGCTGGTCGTGGTGAAATCGACCAATCACTTCATGGCCGCCTTCGGCCCGATCGCGAAGAAGGTGCTGTACATCGACGCCGACGGGCCGATCCCGCGCGACTACCGCAAGATCCCCTACACCAAGCTCCAGCGCCCGATCTGGCCGCTGGACGAGCAGACCGCGCCGGGCCTGATCTTCTAGCAGGCTGCTTTTTGAGCAGCCTGATCAGGATTACGCTGGATCTTTTTGGCTCGTCTGCCACCAGATGACGGCGCTCTGGCGGCGCATGGGGGCGATGAGGTGGGAGCCGGCGGGCTCGAGCCTGGCCTGCAGGAACTCGAGGAGCTTGCGGCGCTGGTCGGACTCCGTGAGGCGCATCTGGTCGGTCCAGAAATCTATGGCCTCGTGCAGCGTCGTGAACGGCTGGTCGAACTGGTAGGCGACGATTCGGACGTGCGCGTAGATCCCGAGGCTGTGGAGGAGGGTGAGGGTGTGAAGGTAGTCATCTCGCTCCGGGTAGGGGCGGCCGAGGAGCAGGGGATAGAGCTCCCCCAGGTAGAACTTCTCCCCGCCGGGACCGGCGTTTTGCACCAGGGCGATAGCGCGCCGCGCCAGGGGCTCCGCCTCGATCAGAAACCTCAGGATGTCCGCGAAGATCGGCGCCACGTTGGCCACCAGGACGAGGTCGTGCGGAGCGAGGTCCACCTCTCCCCAGGCCGCCGGCCAGCAGGTGACGTTGTCGAGGCGATTCGCTACCAGGGCCGCCCGGAGCTCGTCCAACATGGCAGAGGACGGCTCCAGGGCCGTGACCTGCTCCACGCGCTGCGCCACGGGGACGGTGAGGGCCCCCACGCCGGCTCCCACGTCCAGGACGCTCCGGCAATCCGCCAGGGCGGGCTCCAACGCCTCGACCACCTTGGCCGGGAAGTCGCTGATCTGGATCGCCCGGCTGAACAGGCGCACGCGATGCGGGGTCCAGTAGTCCTTCCCGCGGTTCGAATCCGGTGCCACGGGTGTCTCCGTCTGGCAGGTTGCTGAAAAAGACCCATCTGCGGCGTTGGCCCGCTCGGGCACTCGCTGCGGCGTACCAGATGTACGCCTCACTCGGCCCTTCGCGGGCCGCCTAGCATCTGGGCCTTTTTGAGCAGCCTGCCGAAAAGTGAGTCTTTCAGCAGACTACTAGAGAGGAAAGATCCTATGGGGACTATACCGGGTCTGGGGCGCCGCGGCAATGAAAGCGGAAAGGCGAAGGGCTTGGTCGCGCTCAACAGGCGCGAACCTTCCTGGCGATGGTGAGCCACTCGCGGTGGGTCACGGGCCCGCCGTCAGGGACCTCGTGGAGGTCCACCACCTCACAGGTGAGAAGGTCGAAGCGATCCGGGGGGAAAAGGGCGGCGATGTCATCGGCGTCGAAGAAATGGATGCGCTTTCCCTTGGGGTCCACGCGAGTGTTCGGCTCGGGGTGCGGCTCCCAGGCGCTGAAGCCCGCCGCCTCGGTCGAGAAGTTGGCCATGGCGACGAGCCCCCCATCCCGGGTGAGGAGCCAGAGCTGGTTCACCATCGCCCGCCGAACCGGCTCTGGCTGCAGGTGGATCAGGTGGATCGCCACCGACGCGTCGAACGACCCCTCGGCAAGGCCGCTGGTACAGAGATCTCCGACGAGAAGGGAGATAGCGAGACCGTCCCTGGCGGCGCGCTCCCGCGCCCAGCGGAGAGCGCTCGGACTCAGGTCGAGCCCGGTGACGGTAAATCCCTCACGCGCATAGAACAGGGCGTCCCGTCCGGACCCGCATCCGGCCTCCAGAATCGAGGCGACCCGCTCTCGCCGGAACAGGGGCGCCAGCCGGAGGGCGACGGACGTCGGCTCGGTTCCGTAGAGCCGCCCCTGGGCATAACGCCCCTCCCAGAAGTCGGCCGCGTCGTCGGGCTCGACTACACGCGGCACTTGAATCTCCAATTCGTCTTGCGGTTCTTGGGAGCTTTGCGGTGAAATACGTTGGGCTCAATCGGGATGGACCTCGACGGAGGTGGGCCCCTTGGTCTTGGCCGTGAAGCCGACCGCGTACGGGCAGATGAGGGGGACCCGGATCACCGCATCGCCGTTCTTGTGGTAGGCGGCCATGCGGATCGAATACCCGTTGATGGTTCCCGAGATGAGGCCCCCCTTCACATAGCCCCAGCGGTGCTGGCGGTGGCCGTCATTGATCGCCACGATGATCGAGGTCCCGTCCTCGTGAAAGCTCTCGTGATCCGCCCGGGAAAGCTTGGTGGTGGCCTTCTTCTCCCCGTACATGGGATGGGAGTGGTAGTCCCCGACGAGTTCCCAGCGCGAGGTGACCCGTACCGCGTCCGCCACGCGCTGACCGCGCTGCCAATCCATGTGGACCTCCTGGAACTTGCGGACGGCGGACTGGTAGGGGACGACGAAATCCACCATGATCCGATCGGGCTCGCGGTGGCCGAGGAGGATCCCGAAACATTCGCGCCGATAGACTTCAACCGTGGAGACCAGGAGCCCCACGAATGCATTCTCGCTGAGATAGACTTCCATTGGATCGAGCTCCGATATTGCGACGTTCGCGCTGCCCCTCATGCGCTCGGCCGGCGCAAGAGGAAGGCCGCGGCCTTGTCCCGTATGGCTCCGCGATGGGTCCGGGTCGACAGGGTTCGCAGATCCTGCTTCATCAGGTAGGGGATCAGGCCGAGGACGATCCGGGTCGGCGTGGTCGGGTTACTGACCAGGGCCAGCTTCACCTGGTAGCGCGCGACCCAGCGGGTGTCCTGGGCGACCGTCTCCAGAATCTCGGGGCTGGCCCGGCGGGAGGCGGCCAGCTTCACCACGTCGCCCTCGGTGAGCCGAGGATTTCCCAGGATGGTCTGCACGACCCGGGGATCGGGGTCGAAGAGCATCCGTTCCAGGACCCCCGTGATGGCTTGCCGGGCCTGCGAGATCCGATACCCGACCGGATCCGAGGGTCGGGGAGCCGTCTCTTCGTCCGCCGGGTCGGGAGGCTTTGGCTGGTCATGGAACAGGCCCGCGCTGGGATGCCCCCGCCGGTCCAGGAACGCCACCGCGGCCTCCAGGTGTCCGGACGGCAGCACCCGATCCAGGCGGCTCTTGTCCAGGAGTCCCAGACCCGCCTGCTGGGCCGCGCGATTACCCGCCGCGACGCGCTCTTGCACATAGGCCAGTGTCCAGGCTGCCTCGTCGGCGGGCCGGGGGCGCAAGTGCTCGGCGAAACGAAACAGTCTGAGCTCGGGATCTGTGATCCCGGCTAGGAGCCTCAGCAGTCCATCGGTTTCCCGCTCGGTTCGGAGTCTTCGACACGCCGCCAGGTGGGCGCGCAGCCTCGTGAGGAGTCGTGACCTATCCGTAGTGTCCATGGGCGATGGTTGCGAGGTGTGGCGAAGCATACCTTCAGAATAAAGATACAGCCGACCGAGTGGGCGTTGAGTCGTTTCAGCGCGCGGAGAGAAGGAAACGGCCCTGCGAGAGATCGCCGATTCCGAGGAATGAAACGATTCTGGTGGAGGGTAAGGGATTCGAACCCTCGGCCTCCGCGTTGCGAACGCGGCGCTCTCCCAACTGAGCTAACCCCCCATCCGGTCGTGATTCCTGGGCGATGTGTCACCGCCCATCCCATCTCCTCTTCCCAGGACTACGATTCTGACTATAATCAATGCATCGCGGCCTGTCCAGGGATTTCTGGCGAAGCGATATTCAGGCCCTGAAGTTGTCTGGAATTCACTTGGAATTGACTCTGGGACAAAGTGGCCCAATTATGAGGTTGGTAACCTCAAGGAGTTGAAACACGCCGAATTGTCTGGGGCCAGTGCTTTGAAAATCGAGTAGAAACAGCAAGTTACTCTTCAGTCTGATCCTCCGGGACCCAACCGCCGACGGCTCGATTGAGGGGAATCCCCTGCTTGCACATAGGGCACTCAGCCGGCGCATAGGTGGGAACATCCCGGTTCACGATGGTGAAGAGCGGATATCGGAACTTCATCCCGGTGCTCCGTCGCCAGACGGCTCCGATGCCGACCACCTGCCCTCCCATGCTTTCCACGAGCCTGACGAGCTGGCCGACGGTCTCCCCGGTCGTGAGGATGTCTTCGATGATGAGGACTCGGCCTCCTTCCGCGAAGAAGGCCCGATATTCGGGCGCGAGACTCACCTCTGTCCGCTTGGCGGCCGCTTTCCCCTTGGTGGCAAAGATGAATCTCGGGCGAGAGGGGTGGGCGCGGGCCACGCAGTGGCCGAGGATTCCGGCACTGAAGCCGGTGGTCAGCACGAGGTCGACCGGGAGGCGGCTGAAGTGTGTCGCCAGGATGTCGCCCAAGCCCTCCGTGAAGGTTGGCTCGGTGGTGACGAGGGTCTTGGCGACGTACTCCGAGGTGTGGCGACCCGACCTCAGCACGATGTGGTCGTCGGTCTTGTAGGCGCCGGTCCGAAGGAGGATCCCGCGGTTGAGGCGTTCCAGGATCTCGTCATCGATGGGCGCCGACTTCTCACGCTGTGGCATGGCCCTAGCCCTCCCCCTCGTCGAGGATCAGCGGAACAAGCTGGCTCCGACGGACATCCCAGAGTCCGCGCTCGCGAATCCGCAGGGCCGGGATGGCCGTGAAGGTCAGAATCTGCGCGGCGAGAAACGGCTTCTCGTGCGCGCAACCCAGGTCGTGCAGCGCCCGTTCGATCGCGACGATCTCCGCGGCCAGGGTGTGGAGCGGCTGATCGGATGTCACGCCGCCCAGCGGCAGGGCGAGCTCGGCCAGGATCTTTCCATCTGCCGCCACGACCATGCCGCCGCCGAGGGCCAGCATCCGGTGAAACGCCAGAAGCATGTCCGGATCGTTTCCGCCGACCACGATCAGGTTTGTGGTGTCGAACGTCACGCTGCTGGCGACGGCGCCCCGCGAGAGCCCGAACCCCGCGACAAACCCGCGGGCGGTCCGGCCCATCCCGTGGCGATCCATTGCGACGACCTTGAGCAGATCCGCGGCAGGATCGGCGGAGAGAGCCCCGTTCCGGACGGCGAGCTCCCGGATCTCGGCGTGGGTCACGATCTCGGCGGAGAGATGGATGACGCGGACCCGCACTCGATCCCGGCCCGCCGGGGCGGGGATCCGCAAGTCCTCCAGACCCAGCGGATGAGCCGTCCGAGGATTCGGGAGACATCCCGGTGGAAATGCGGGCGGCAAGATGGGGACCGTCGTGCGTCCGTCCCGTGCCACGACCCGGCCGCGGGCGACCACCAGGCTGGGCCGGAACTCCGCCAGGGCGGGGAGGAGGACCAGATCCGCCTGCCGCCCCGGAGCCAGGCCGCCCAACCGGCCCTCGATGCCGAAATGCTCCGCCGGCGTGAGCGTGATGGCTCGAAGCGCCTGCATGGGGGAGAGGCCCAGCGTCACCGCTTGTCGGGCCGATTCGTCCAGGTATCCCCGTTTCACCAGATGGTGGGCCCACACGGTGTCCGAGGCGAGCATCAGCCGGCGCGGGTCGAGCCCGTCCAGCGCCCCCTCCAGCGCGGCGATGTCCCGGCGAATGGACCCATCCCGGATCATGGTGTAGAGGCCCAGGCGGAGCCGGGCCCGAACCTCCTCGGCCGTGATCGGTTCGTGACAGGACGAGACGCCGGCGGCGACCTGGGCGGCCAGCTTCCGCCCGCGCGCCCCCGCGGTGTGGCCCTCCACGCTCTTGCCCAGGGCCTCGGCCTTGGCGATCAGCATGGCGAGGTCGGTGCGTTCCTCCAGGAGCATCGGCCAGTAGATCTCGCCCAGGCCGAGGACGGCGGGCTCTTCCAGCAGGCGCGCCATCTCCTCCAGCGTGATCGTCGGCTGACCGTCGCCCCGATCCGACGTGAGGTATGCGATGGTCGGGGCCGTGGCGAAGGCCGTGGTGGGCAGGAGGGGGAGATAGGCCAGGAAGGCCGCCACCGCCGGAAAGCCCCCCACGTTACAGAGCGCGGGAGTCTCCGTGACGAGGGTCGTGAGGCCGGTGGGGATGGCGAACTCGAGATACCGGTCTAGGCGATGGATGTGGTCGAGATGGGTGTGGCCGTCCACGAAGCCGGGCGCGATCACCTGGCCGCGGGCCTCGATGATCATGGTGTCGGGACCGATGCAGGATTCGGCTTCCGGCCCGGCGAGGGCGACGCGGCCCCCCGCGACGGCCACCCCCCAGCCTTCGAGCAGCTCCCCGGTGTAGACATTCGCCAGGACGCCGCCCCGAACGACCAGATCCGCCGGCTGCCGACCCAGGGCGACGTGGACGAGGCGCGCGGCGTCGTTCCGAGGCGGCAATGGACTGCGGTCAGGCACGGTCCCTCCCGTGTCGGCTCATGACGGGCGTCGCGAGCGGCGCCGGTATTCCTCGATCAGGCCGTGATCGGCGAAGCTGTAGTGATCTTGCCGGCCGATGATCACATGATCCAGCAGGTGGATCCGCAGCAGTTCCCCCGCCAGCGTCAACTCCTCGGTCAGGGCGCGATCGCCGGCGCTCGGCTGGGTGTGCCCCGAGGGGTGGTTATGAACCAGGATCATGGCGGCCGCGTGGTGGCGGTTGGCCCGCTCCACGATGGCGCGGACGTTGACCGGGCTTTCGGTGAGCGAGCCCTCGCTCAAGACCTCCAGCGCCATCACGTCGTTTCCCCCGTTCAGGAAGATGAGGTCACAGCGCTCGTGCTGCAGTCCCCGCAGGCGGGGCGCACAGAGGGCGACGACATCCTGGGAGCTCGTGACGCGGGGATGGACTCCCTGTTCCACTTCGGCCAGCATCCGGCGGCCCAGCTCCAGCGCCGCCTTGATCTGGGCCGTCTTGGCCGGGCCTACACCGGTCGCCTCGGCGAGCGTAGCGGGGCCGGCGGCCTCGAGCCCCGCGAGTCCCTCGAGGCTCTGGAGGAGGGCTCGGGCCAAATCCACCGCACTTTGCCCTCGCGCCCCGGTCCGCAGGATGATCGCCAGGAGCTCCGCCGTGGTGAGCCGAGATACCCCCTCGGCGAGCAATCGCTCGCGGGGTCGTTCCCCCTCGGGCCAGTCCCGAATCGCGTAGCGCTTGGGCGTGCTTCCCTCGGCCATCGAACAACTCGGCGATTGGAAACAAGGACGACTGGGCGATTCGGGGACCAGGCAACCAGCGGCACGGCATTGACCAGTTGCCCGATTCCCGCTGAATCGCGGCAGAGGATACCAGGATTCCCCAGCCGGACCAACGCAATTCTCGTCCGAGGCATCCTGCCATTGTGCGATCCGCGGAAGGCTGCTATCCTACTATAGTAATTGCCGCCAGGAGGGCGGGCACCGTGGAGGTCGTGAACCGTAACCAGGGCGCTGCGTTCATCACCAAGGACGGGTCCGAGGTCCGCTCGATCCTGGACCGGACCAACTCGACGGCACGAAACCAAAGCCTGGCCGAGGCGACGCTGCCGCCCGGAGCCGCGACGGAGCCTCATCTGCATCCGACGACCGAGGAGATCTACTACGTTCTGCGGGGCGTCGGCCGGATGACGCTGGGGACGGAGCGGCGCGCAGTAAGGCCGGGGGACGGTATTCTGATCCCGCCGGGCACCCCGCACACGATCGAGAACGTTGGCCAGGAGCCGTTGGTGTTTCTGTGCTGCTGCGCTCCCCCGTACTCGCACGAGGACACCGTGCTGGACCCGAAGGGAGTTGAAGGGTTGGACGTTGACGTTAACGAGGAGATAGATGCAGCCCGAATCGGATCTGAGCAAAATCACCCACCTCCGCCCGTCGGTAGCGGCCATCGTGACCAACGGGGGGGGACAGGTTCTGCTGCAGCGCCGATCGGACAACGGCCAGTGGGGGCTCCCTGGCGGCTCGGTCGAGATCGGGGAATCGGTCTCCGCCGCCATTGTCCGCGAGGTCCGGGAGGAAACCGGACTCACGGTGGGGGTCGAGCGCCTGGTGGGTGTTTACTCGGAGCCGGCCCGCCAGGTCGTCCGATACGCGGACGGGAACGTGGTCCACTACATCAGCACGCTCTTCGCGTGCCGAATCCTGGGTGGAAGTCTCGAGACCTGCGACGAAAGCCTCGATCTGCAGTTCTTCGACCCGGCCCGCCTGCCCGAGGACATGTTGGACATGCACCGGATTCGGGTGCAAGACGGCATGGCAAACCGTCCCTCGGCCTTCATCCGGTAAGGCGGATCGCCCCAGCGTCGTCTGCTTTTGCTCTCGCTGTGGATCGGTGATGTCACCTTTTGATTTTGACAGACCTATTGGGTTGTGATATTCACTTGGATCGCTTATCCTGATGACCATACAGGACTTCTTTTGGAGTCATCCTGATAACCATACAACAACTGGAATCGTGAATGACTGAAAACCTGACGTCGCGAAGCCGTGATCTGCACGAGTCGCTGGAGCGGACCGCCCATCGGGCGCTGCTGCACTGCATCGGGGTACCCCACGCGGAGATGGGGAAGCCGCTTGTGGCCATCGTGAACTCCTGGACCGACGTGGTGCCGGGACACACGCACCTGCGAGCCGTGGGGGAGCTGGTGAAGCGGGGAGTGAGGGAGGCCGGCGGCACCCCGCTGGAATTCGACACCATCGCGGTCTGCGACGGGATGGCGCAGGGCCACATCGGCATGAGCTACTCCCTCCCCAGCCGGGAGGCGATCGCGGACACGGTGGAGATCATGCTGGAGGGGCACCGCTTCGACGCCGCGGTGATGATCTCGAGCTGCGACAAGATCGAGCCGGGACACCTCTTGGCCGCGCTCAGGGTCAACATCCCGACGGTCATGCTGACCGGCGGCCCCATGGAGGGCGGGACCTACAAGGAGCACACGGACATCACGCTTTCCACCATGCGAGAGTTTGCGGGGCAGGTGAAGGTCGGGAAACTTTCCCGCGAGGAGCTCACCGAGATCGAGAAGGCGGCGCTCCCCGGACCGGGGTCCTGCTCCATGATGGGGACCGCCAACACCATGGCCTGTCTGCTCGAGGCGCTGGGGATGTCGCCCACCGGCTGCGCGATGATGCTGGCGGTGGACCCCCTGCGGCCCGCGCTGGCCCGCGAGGCGGGCCGGATGGTGATCGAGTGTCTGCGGCAGAATCTCACCCCGCGGCGGATCGTGACGCGACAGGCGATCGAGAATGCCATGGCCGTGGACATGGCGCTGGGTGGATCCACGAACAGCGTGCTGCACCTCTTGGCCATCGCCCACGAGGCCGGGATTCCCCTGGAGCTGGACGAGTTCGACCTGGTGGCCCGCCGGGTCCCGCATCTGTGCAACGTCAAACCCTCCGGCAAGTATGCCGTGGGTCGGCTGGACGAAGCGGGAGGCATCCCGGCCCTGATGCAGGAGTTGGCTCCCGTCCTGCATCTGGATGCGCTGACGGTGACGGGGAGGACGATGCGGGAGAACATCGCCGGCGCCGCCGTGGCGAATCGGGAGATGATCCGGCCGCTGTCCGATCCCCTGCACGCC
Source organism: uncultured Methylomirabilota bacterium (assembly GCA_963727695.1). GTDB lineage: Bacteria > Methylomirabilota > Methylomirabilia > Methylomirabilales > 2-02-FULL-66-22 > 2-02-FULL-66-22. The sequence continues at coordinate 34,177 of CAVSHW010000037.1, forward strand.
GAGGGGGGGCTGGCGATCCTGTGGGGGAGTCTGGCGCCCGAGGGGGCCGTGGTGAAACAGAGTGGTCTCCGCTTCAGGAACATGCTGGCCCACCGCGGGCCTGCCCGCGTCTTCGAGAGCATGGAAGACGCGGTCAAGGCGTTCATGGGGGACGTGGTCAAGCCGGGCGACGTGGTGGTGGTGCGCTACGAAGGCCCCAAGGGCGGGCCCGGCATGCGGGAGATGCACCAGATCACCTCGGTGATGGTGGGGATGGGGCTGGACGAGCATTGTGGCCTGGTGACGGACGGCAGGTTCTCCGGTTCGACGCGAGGTCCCTGCATCGGCCACATCTCCCCCGAGGCAGCGGAGGGAGGTCCGCTCGCCCTGGTGCGGGACGGAGACCTGATCGACTACGACATTCCGAATCGGCGCCTGGATCTCCTGGTGCCGACAGAAGAGCTGGCGCGTCGGCGCGCCGCCTGGCAGGCGCCCAAGCGCGAGCTCAAGGGGATTCTGGCTCGGTACGCCCGCTTGGCCGAGTCGGCGTCGAAGGGTGCGATTCTCCGTGAAGGGTTTGGCGAGTGAGAGGGCATGGACATGAGTAAGGGGGGCGAGAGCGGGATGCGAGAGGGGCGCAGCGGCCGGCAATCGGCCAGCACGTTTCCGAACCGATTCATCCCGCTCTATTATCAACTCGAGAACATCCTGCGATCCAAGATCGAAGGCGGCGAGGTGCCGCAGAACCACAAGCTGCCGACGGAGCAGGAACTCAGCCGCGAGTACAAGATCAGCCGGGCCACGGTCCGGCAGGCTCTCGCGGCTCTGGTCTCGGAGGGGCTGCTCTACCGCAAGCAGGGGAAGGGCACCTTCGTCACGGAGAAGGCCGGCCAGACCAAGTCGGTGAAGCTGACGGGATTCACCGAGGATCTGTTTTCGGAAGGGCACCAGGCCGAGGTGAAGATCATGGAGAAACGCAAGGTGCCCGCCCCGGAGCGCGTGGCCACCCTGCTCCGGGTTCCCGCGGGCGAAGAGGTGACCCGCTTCAAGCGCCTCCGATCCGTGGACGGAGGCCCTTTCTCGTACGTCTTGAGCTATCTGACGACCGAGATCGGCGAGCAGATCAGCGAGAAGGACTTGCAGAGCCACACCATGCTCCACCTCCTGGAGGAGAAGCTGGGGATCTCCCTGGGAACGATCCGCCACTCGGTGGAGTCCGCCAAGGCCAACATCGAGGTGGCTTCGCTTTTGGGGATCAGCGTCTTCGAGCCGGTGCTCTACATGGAGACGGCCGTCTATTCGGCCGAGGGACAGCCCGTGGAGGTGGTGGATTCCTTTTTCCGCGCTGACCGGTACCGGTACACGGTGGAGTTGATCCGCAGCCAGCAGCTTCGTAAGGACCGGGCGAAGCGGCGGTAGTCTGTCCTCCGGCCTCTGCCCTCTGGCCGTTACAAGTACTGCCCGTAGCGAATCTTCTCGATGATTTCCTTGGTCTTGCGGTAGTTCTCGATCGCCCGCTGCATGTCCGTGGTGGTCACCGGGGTGGGCTCTTCCCCGGCCCCTTCCTGTTGCACCTTCTCCTCCAGAGATCGCCGGACGACCTCGGCGAGGTCCGCGCTGTTGAGCTTCACGGTGCGGGCCAGGACGGCGTCCAGGTCCAGCTCGGCGAACAATCGTCGGCCCGCGATCGCCTCGGCCTTGGCCATCTGGATCTTCAAGATCTCGCGCTTCCCCTCGGTCTCGGGGAGCGGCACCTCGATCAGCCGATCCAGGCGGCCCGGTCGGATCAGCGTGGGGTCCACGGCATCGGGGCGGTTGGTGGATGCGACGGCCAGCAGGTCCCCCGAGCGGCCGATGTCGTCGAGCTGCTCGGCCACGCTGCTGACCAGTCGGCGGCTGGCGGTGCGCATCTCCTCCGGGGCGGCGCGATCGAAGACGAGGTCGTCGATCTCGTCCAGGAAGAGAATGCAGCGTCCGCTTTCCTTCACCTGGGTGAACACCTCCTGGAGCACCTCCAGGGAATCGGCGTACCACTTGGCGATCACGTTGGTCACGCGCACGTGGAAAAAGACCGCCTCGGCCTCGCGGGCCAAGGCCATGGCCAAGAGAGTCTTCCCCGTGCCGGGCGGGCCGTAGAGCAGGACGCCGTTCGGGGGGTGGGTCCCCCACCTCTTGTGCAGGTCCGGACTCTGCAGGGCGAAGACCAGACCGGCGATCTCTTGCTTGGCGTGGGCCAGGTCGCCGATGTCCGCGAACGAGACCTCGGGCCGCATACTGATCTCGATCTTGCCCTTCATGTCCCCGAAGCGTTTGGCGAGCCGCGCCAGGAAGTCCTCGCACTTGCGCCGGAGCAGTTCCGGCGTATGGCCCGTCAGCATCTTTCGCTCGACCATCGGTGACGCTCCTTTCGGAGAAGGTGCATGCCGTACCCAGCCAAAACGCTATCAGACCTTGCGCCCCGGGGCAAGAGGGCTCTGCGGATGCCGACGAAAACTTCAGGGGCTGCCGGCGAGAAGGGAAGCCAACTCCGGATAGCTGAAGCCGCAAGTGCCGATCTTGATCATGGCGCTCCACCCCCGTCTTGGCAGACTGCATCCTACCACGCGGACGGAAGAAGCGGCATGGGCACTTTCGATCATCCGCAACCTCGCGGTGTCCCTTGGCGGTTGCATTACGCTGCCAAAAGGGTTATGTAGTCTTAGAGCGTGACGCGGGGGTGGAAGACGATGCGTTTCATCCGAGCATTTCGATCCGGTGCGAAGGGGGTGCGAAGGGGGTGGATCCTCGGGGTCACGGGGGTCCTCGCTGCAATGCTGGTGGTGGCGATCTGCACAGGGGCGCCTGGAGGGGCGGCCGTCCCGGCCCCGAAGGACGCGAGCCTGGCGGGACGGCTCCTGGTGGCCACGCCTGACTTGACGGACCCGCGATTCGTTCAGACCGTCATCTTCATGGTGAGCCACGATGCAAGCGGGGCCATGGGTCTCGTCATCAACCGGCCGATCGGCCGGATCGCCATCGCCGCGTTGCTGAAACAGCTTGGAGAGGACAGCCACGGAGTCGATGGGGAGCTTCTTGTGCACTACGGAGGGCCGGTCGAGCCGATGCAGGGCTTCGTGCTGCACACCGCCGACTACACCGGGGTTGACACCCGTGTGGTGGGGGGCGGGATCGCCCTCACCTCGGACCCGAAGGTCCTGCGGGCCATCGGCGCGGGGTCCGGCCCGCGTCGGTCGCTCCTCGCCCTCGGCTACGCCGGCTGGGCTCCCGGGCAGCTCGAGGCGGAGATCAGGAGCGGCCACTGGGTGGATGTCCAGGCGGATGAGAAGATTGTCTTTGACGAGAACGCCGACAAGCAATGGGAGCGGGCAATGGCCCGCCGGGTGATCCAGCTGTAGCCGTCGCTCTCGGTCCCGCCG
>CAVSHW010000038.1:0-30011 GCA_963727695.1 uncultured Methylomirabilota bacterium
TGTCTTCCATCCCACTGCGCAATCGGTGGAGTGCCGCGCGAATCTCGCCCCGACGCGCCCGTTCTTCTCTCTCCATCAGGCGTCTCCGCGCCCCCGCCACCGTGTATCGTTCCTGATAGAGAAGCCTCTTGACCTCCAGCAGCATCACCACATCCCGCTTCCGGTAGAGCCGTTGTCCTCCTCCGCTCTTGCGAGGCTGCAGCGAGGAGAACTCACTCTCCCAGTACCGCAGAACGTAGGGAGGAACGCCGGTGATGGCCGATACCTCGCCGATCCGGAAATAGAGGCGATCCGGCACCTCGGCCGAGAAATCATCCGAGGGGACAGGAGTTCGCTCCCGCTGGGAAGCTGCAACAATCGCAAGATCCTGTTGTCTGCGCGGAGGCCTGGCCATGTGATTCGTCGCCATTAATTCTCAATGTTCACTGTCTGGTGCAACGCCTTGCCGGGCTTGAACTTCAGCACCTTACGCGCCGTGATGGTGATCTCTGTTCCCGTTTGAGGATTGCGACCCTTCCGCGCCCGCTTCGCCTTCACCTGAAATGACCCAAATCCCACCAGTTGAATCTTCTCGCCGGCGCGCAATGCATTCTTGATGATGTCCAGGGTCGCCTCGACCGCTTCCATCGCCTGTTTCTTGGTCAGACCCTTCTCAGCCACCAGTGATGCGATATCTGCTTTGGTCACTCCACTCCACCTCCTTCCTGTGTGGCCGACCGTCCGTCTCGAGAGTTGGGATCGGTAGATCCAGCGATCTGCGTACTAATTCGGGACGACCCAGGCATTGAAACCCTTGGCCTTCAGCTCCTCGCCTCGCTTCATGGCTGCGGCACGCGTGTCATACTGGCCATGCCGTACCTGAAACAGGGACGTGGTGGCCGGCTTGGAAGTGATCTTGGGACGGTAGTTCTTCTTCTGCAGCTCTCGGGCAAGGTCGATCGCCTCGTCGAGGTTCACGAAGGAGCCGACCTGCGGCGTGTACTTCCCTTCGAGCGTGATGATCTGGGATGGAAAACTATCCACATTGAGGCGTCGCGCCATTTCCTCGGCCTCGCGCTTTCCGGTCGGATCCCCGACGGTGACGATATGCCGATTCACAAATCCCGCGCCCTTCCGGACTACGGCAGGAAAGCCCATGGCATCGAGCTTCTGCTTCAAATTCTCCGCGTTCTGCTCCATCGCCATGGCACCGACTTGAACGCTGAATCCGCCGGCTGGAGCAGTCGCGGTCTTCCCTGGCGTTTTTGCTTCTGCCTTCGGTGCAGCGGTCGGCATCTTCGCGGGCTGCGTTTGCTCTGACGCCGCCTTGGCAGATGGTACAGGCTTTGCGGGAGATGTTGGTCCAGACGCCGCCTTCACGGGAGGTGCGGGCGCCGGCGGAGCCGGTTTCGCCTCGGGCGCGGTCGGCACCGCCGGCACCGCGGGTGCGACCGCCGCTTCCTTCGATGGAGCTGGCGGTTTCGGCACCGGTACCGGTACCGCTGGCAGAGAGGCGGTCGGACGAAGCGGGGCCGGCACCGGAGGCGCTGGCGACAAGAACAACATATTCGCCAAGTAGAGGGCGCCGATCAGCACGATCCCGATACCCGCCAGGATCAGCGGACGCCGTCCTCGGCCGCCTCCGGGATCCGGGGACTCTTCTTGTGGGCTGAGATCCACCTCGCCTTCGACTGGTTCCGGAGGAATCTCTTCCTCTTCCTGCTTTTGCCTGCCGAAGCTGAACTTAGCCATGAGCCCTCCATTACTGTCCGGTTGGTATCATAAAGATGCCTGAATCGGATGTCAACGTATTTTTGAGGACTTACAAGGAAGTCGTGAGGACTCCCTTCAGATGATGTGGTGTGCCCTCCGTAATCTTGACACTTGCCAGCATTCCCTCGCGGACCACACCGCCACCGAAGTGGACGATCTTGTTCTGGCGTGTTCGCCCGGCTGCGAGACCGGAATCCCGCTTGCTGAGGTCTCCGTCAACCAAGACCTCAACCGTTTGACCGATCATGGCCAGATTCTTTCGTAGAGAAAGCTCATCTTGCAGTGCAAGGACCTGCGCTAATCGCTGAGCCTGAATGGATTCCGGCACCTGGTCAGCCAGCAGCGCGGCCGGCGTGTCGGGACGGGGGGAGAACTTGAACGCAAAAGATGCGTCGAACGCCGCTTCACGCATCAAGCTCAAGGTATCCGAAAAATCCGACTCGGATTCGCCTGGAAATCCTACGATGATGTCCGTGGTGACCGCAAGATTGGGGATGGCATTTCGCAGGGCGCGAGACCTTCTTCAGGTACTCCTCGCGGGTGTAGCCACGCTCCATTCGCTCGAGGGTGCGGCTGGACCCGGCCTGGACAGGCAGATGGAGGTGTTCGCACACGCTCGGGAGACTCGCCAAGGCCTCGATCAGGTCGGTCGTCACGTCCTTGGGATGCGAGGTGGTGAAACGCACTCGCATCTCCTTCGCGACCAGCCGATCGATCCGACGCAGGAGCGTGGCGAACGAGACCGGCGGGTCCAATTTCCGCCCGTACGAGTTCACCGTCTGGCCAAGGAGCGTGATCTCGCGATAGCCGCGCTCCTGCAACAGGGCAACCTCACGCAGAATGTCGTCAAGCGGCCGACTGCGCTCGCGCCCGCGCGTGAACGGGACCACGCAGAACGCGCAGAAGTTGTCGCAGCCCTCCATGATCCCCACCCAGGCCCGAAACCGGCTCTCCCGGTGAATCTCAACATCGGTCGGGAAGAGACCTGTCGGCTCACTCGTGGCGGCCACCGGGCGGCTCGCGGCAATGTGTAGGAGTTGGGGAATCTCCAACAGATGCCCCCCATTTCCCACCACGAGGTCGAGATACGGAAAGCGGCGCAGCAGGCTCTCCCCTTCCCGCTGGGCCAGGCACCCCGCCACCCCCAGGCGCAATCCGGGGCGTCGGGCTTTCAGGACCTGAAAGCTTCCCAGGCGGCTATAGAGCTTCTGTTCCGCCTTGTCCCGGATGCTGCAGCCGTTCAAGATGATCAGGTCCGCCTCACACTCGTCCTCGGTCAAGGCATATCCCTCGAGAGCCAAGAGACCCGCGATCCGGGCCGAGTCCAGTTCGTTCGCCTGACACCCGAAGGTGACGAGTTTCAGTTTCGGCATATACGACATCCCTGTCGGATCCGGTGGATCCCAGGAGAACGGAAGGTTGGCTGCCACCGCTGAGGGCCGACCTTGCAGGCCGCTCTAATACAGGTGGCAGGACACCCAGTGACGAGGGTCAATCTCACGCAGGACCGGCTCTTCCTTGTCGCAGCGATCGAACCGCTTGTGACAGCGGGTGTGGAAGCGGCATCCCGTGGGAGGGTTGATCGGACTCGGCGGGTCGCCCTCCAGGATGATGCGCCGGCGTTTCGTGGTGGGATCGGGGATCGGGATGGCCGAGAGCAGCGCCTCGGTGTACGGGTGCATCGGCTTCGCGTACAGCTCCTGACTGTCGGCGAGTTCCACGATCTTCCCCAGATACATGACCGCGACGCGGTCGCTGATGTGCTCGACCACCCGCAGGTCGTGGGCGATGAACAGGTAGGTCAGGTTGAACTGATCCTGCAAGTCCTCCAGGAGGTTGATGACCTGGGCCTGGATCGAGACGTCGAGCGCCGAAATCGGTTCGTCGGCGATAATCAACTTGGGATTCACCGCCAGGGCGCGCGCGATCCCCACGCGCTGGCGCTGCCCGCCGCTGAACTCGTGCGGGTAGCGGTGCATCTGCTCGGGGCTGAGCCCCACCTTCTGCAGGAGGTCCGCCACGCGCTCGCGCCGCTCTTGACGGGTCTTGCAGAGCTTGTGGATCACGATCCCCTCTCCCACGATCTGCTCCACCGTCATCCGCGGGTTCAGGGACGAGTACGGGTCCTGGAAGATGATCTGCATCCGCTGCCGCAGGGCGCGCATCTCGCTCTTGCCGGCCTTGAAGATGGAGGTCCCCTCGAACAGGACGTCGCCCGCCGTCGCTTCGATCAGGCGCAAGATCAGCCGGCCCGTGGTGGACTTGCCGCAGCCCGATTCGCCGACCAAGCCCAGCGTCTCTCCGCGGAGGAGATCGAAGCTGACCCCGTCCACGGCGTGGACCTTGGCCGGTTCTCCCCAGAAGAACCCGCGCTTGATCTCAAAATACTTCTTTAGGTCTCGGACCTGGAGGAGGCTGTCGTTGGCCATGCATCGTTCCTTCAATATAAATAGCACCGGGCGAAATGATCCGGCGATCCGATCGCCTTCAGTTGCGGCTCTCCCCCGCGGCACGCGTCGAAGACCTTGTTGCATCGCGCCTGGAACTTGCAGCCCTGCGGCAAATCGAGGAGGTCCGGCACCATGCCGGGAATGGCCTGCAGCCGGGGCCGCCGTTCCGCCTTCTCGATCCGGGGCATCGAATTCAGGAGGCCCTGCGTGTAGGGATGGAGCGGATGCGCAAACAGCTCCAGCACCGGCGCCTCCTCGACGACTCGCCCCGCGTACATGACCGCCACGCGGGCGGCCGTATCCGCCACCACCCCCAGGTCGTGGGTGATCAGCATGACCGCCATGCCCATCTCTTTCTTGAGCTGGTTGAGCAGCTCCAGGATCTGCGCCTGAATCGTCACGTCCAGGGCCGTCGTGGGCTCGTCGGCGATCAGCAGACGCGGGTTGCACGAGAGCGCCATGGCGATCATTACCCGCTGGCGCATCCCGCCCGACATCTGGTGCGGGTATTCTTTCACCCGCCGGTCGGCATCGGGAATGCGCACCAGGCGCAGCATCTCGATGGCCTTTTTCCAGGCGTCGCGCTTGGACAAGTGCTGGTGCAGCCGGACCCCCTCGGCGATCTGGTCGCCCACCGTGAAGACGGGGTTGAGCGAGGTCATGGGCTCCTGAAAAATCATGGAGATGGAGGCGCCCCGGACTTTCCGCATCTCGTTCTCGGGCAGCTCCAGCAGATTGCGGCCCTCCAGCGCGATCTTGCCGCCCACGATCTTGCCGGGCGGGTTGGGGATCAGCCGGAGCACGGAGAGGGCGGTGACGCTCTTGCCGCAGCCCGACTCCCCCACGATCCCCAGGGTCTCGCCCTTCCGGACCGAGAGGCTGACGTCGTCCACGGCACGCACGGTCCCGGCATCGGTGATGAAGTGTGTCTCCAGGTGCTCGATCTGAAGCAGAATGTCGTTCGTGGTTGCGGCGGTTTGGCTCATGCGGTGTCCTTCTCGTGTCTGCACCGAAAACGCGAGGGAGTCTAACATTGTCATGAAGACAGATCAACAGCAAAAGTGCCTGCTGTTAATCTGGAACGCCTCCGCTTGTGGGCCGGCCCTCACGTCCGCAGTCGCGGATCCAGGGCATCCCGCAGCGCGTCACCGACGAGGTTGAACCCGAGGACCGAGAGCATGATGGTCACGCCCGGGAAGAAGAACGCCCACCAGGCTCCGCTGGTGAAGAACTTGTAGCTGTCCGCCAGCATCGCTCCCCACTCCGGGACGGGAGGTTGCGCCCCGAGTCCCAGAAATCCCAGCGCCGCCGTCTCCAGGATGGCGAACGCGATGGCCAGCGTCGTCTGGACGGAGAGCGGGGGCAAGGTGTTGGGAAAGATATGGGAGAGGATGATGCGGAATGGGCTCCCACCGAGGCCGCGGGCCGCGGTCACGAATTCCCGCTCCTTCAGGGCCAGCACCTCCCCCCGGGTGATGCGGGCATAGAACGGGATGGAAACCACGCTGATGGCGATCAGCGAGTTCCGCAGACCAGGGCCGATCATGGCGACAATGGCGATAGCCAAGAGCGTGGCCGGGAACGCCAGGAGAATGTCCATGCAGAACATCAGGCACAGGTCGGTGCGGCGCCCCGCGTACCCGGCCAGGATCCCCAAGCTCGAGCCGATGAGGGCCGCCAGGACGACCGATCCCACTCCCAGGCTGAGGGAGACTCGCGCGCCATGGAGGATCCGCATCAGGATGTCCCGTCCCAGCGCATCCGTGCCGAAGGGGTGGCTCCAGGAGGGAGCCTTCAGCCGGCCGAGCAGGTCGGAGTCAGTCGCCGGATCGTATGGAAAGAAGACCGGACTCAAGACGGCGATCAGGACAAAGGCCGTGATGATGCAGAGCCCACCACGCGCCACCTGATTCGCCAACAACCGGTGGACGGCAGCCTGGAGCGGACTCCTCCCGCGGGCCATGCCGATCAGCGGTGCAGCTCTCTCAGTCATACTTGATCCGAGGATCCACCGCGGCGTAGAGCACGTCGGTCAGCAGGTTCACCATCACGAAAATGGTCGCGATGAAGAGCGTCGCTCCTTGCACGATGGGGTAATCCCGCGCCTGGATGGCCTCGTAGATCCACAGACCGATGCCTGGCCAGGAGAAGATGGTCTCGGTGAGGATGGCGCCCGCCAGCAGCCGGCCGACTTGCAGCCCTGTCACGGTCATCACCGGGAGCAGGGCGTTCCGCATGGCGTGGCGCAGGATCACGGCGCGCCGAGGCAGCCCCTTCGCCTCTGCGGTGCGAATGTAGTCCTGCGACAGGACCTCCAGCAGGCTGGCTCTGGTCATTCGGGTAATCACGGCCATGGGGATCGTCGACAGGGCGACGGCGGGCAGCACCAGATGTCGCAGGCTGGCGACCAGCGCCTTCCCGTTCCCGGTGATCAGGCTGTCCAGGATGTTGAAGTTGGTGACCGACCTCAAGGTCACATCCGTCCCAAGCCGAAAACCGGTAGGGAGCCAACCCAGCATGACGCCGAAGACCCAGGCCAGCATCAGGCCCAGCCAGAAGATCGGCATCGAGACGCCGGTCAAGGCAAGGATCCGAGAGCAGCCGTCGAAGAAGGAATTCCGCCACACGGCGGACACGATCCCGGCAGGAATGCCGAGGAGAATGGCGACGCTGATGGCGCCGAAAGCCAGCTCCACCGTGGCCGGAAATCGGCGCACCAGGTCGGCGAGCACCGGGTCGCCGCGCAGGATCGACACCCCCAGGTCGCCGTGCAGGATCTTCCCGGCGTAGATGAGATACTGCGCGTACAGCGGCTGGTCCAGACCGAGCTGCAAGCGGACCTCCTTCACCCGCTCGGGAGTGGCCCGCTCGCCCAGCATGGTGACCGCCGGATCGCCCGGGATCAGGTGGATGAAGCCGAAGACGATGATCGAGATCCCGGCGAGGACGGGGACGATAGTCAGAAATCGCTTGATCGCATACCTACCCATCGCGCCCCCGCCCTCGTCAGACCTTCCTGCTACTTCTCGATGTAGACGGTGTTGAAGTACTCGGTGTTGGTCGGATTCGGCACATACCCCTTTACGTTCTTCCGGAACGGCAGCGGCGGCTGGTTGTTGGCGATGAAGATGCGCGACACGTCGTCGTGGATCATCTGCTCCGCCTTCCGGTACAGCTCGGCCCGCTTCTTTTGGTCTGTCAGCTTCTGCGCCTGGAGCAAGAGGTCGGTGAGCGGCTGGTTGGTGTAGAATCCCTCACGGGACGCCCCCGGGGAGCAGAAGAAGTAGCACACGAAGTTATCCGGGTCGCCATTGTCCCCGGTCCACCCGAGCATGTACAGGGGGAGCTGGCCGTTCTTGCGCTTGTCGAGATAGACCGTCCAGTCGGTGGTCTGCAGTTGGACCGTGATCCCCGCCTTGGCCAGATCTGCGGCGATGGCCTCGGCGATCTCTTTCGGGTTCGGGAAGTACGGCCGCGACACCGGCATGTACCAGAACTGCAGCGGCTCCCGCTTGCCGTCCTCCCAGGTGATCTCCTTCAGGCCCTGCCCGAAGCCCGCGTCCTTCAGCAGAGACTTTGCCTGCTCCGGGTTGTAGGCGTAATCCTTCAACTCCTTGTTGTAGCCCCACAGGGGCGGCGGCTGGAACTGGGTCGCCACCATGCCGGTGCCGCCGTACAAGGCGTCCACGATCCCCTTCTTGTTGATGGCGTGGGCGATGGCCTGGCGCACGCGCGGGTCCCGGAACTCCTTCACCTTGTAATTGAAGGCCACGTATCCGGTGGTGTTGGTCGGCCGCAGCAGGATCTGCAGGTTCGGGTCGGCCCTGACGACCTTCACGTCATCCGGGTTCAGCCCCTCGAAGCCCTGGATCTCTCCCGCCTTCAGGGCGGCGAGCCGCTGCGAGTTATCCTTGATGTTCCGGATCACCAGGCGCTGGATCTTGGGCAGGTTGGCCTTGTCCCAGTAGTCCTTGTTTGGCTCCAGAATGACCTCCTGCCCCACCTTCCACTCCACAAACTTGAAGGGGCCGGTTCCCACGGGATGCTTCCCGAACTCGGTGCCCCACTTCTCCACCGCCTTGGGGCTGACGAGGTCGAAGACAAACATGGCCAGGTTCGCCAAGAAGGGACCCTGCGGGGCCTTGAGGGTGATCCGCACCGTAGCCGGGTTGACGGCCTCGACCTTGGTGATCAGGCTCTTCTCGTCGAAGCCGCCGAACTGGGCCTCGTAGTATTCAAACGTCTGGCCCGCCTTGGTCTGATTCTCGTGCTGCGGGTGCTTGCTGAGCCGCCACCGGTCGAAGTTCCAGACCACCGCCGCGGCGTCGAAGGGATTTCCGTCATGGAACTTCACCCCCTTCCGCAGGGTAAAGGTCCAGACGGTTCCGTCCTTGCTCACCTCCCACTTCTCCGCCAATGCCGGGATGACCTCCGTGGTGGCGCCCTTGTACCTCACCAACCCCTGATAGATCTGGCGCGTGATCCGGTTGGAGATTCCATCCGTGATGATGGCCGGATCGAGCGAGACGGGCTCGCCTTGGTTTGCAAAAACGAACGTGGTCTGCGCGCCGGCCGGCCCGATCCCGAGGAGCAACCCTGCGAGGACGAACCCGCTGGCGATCCAAGCGATGAGTCTCATGACCTTTCCTCCTTGTTCAGGTAATCACACGCACACGCCGCTCCCTCCCGATCGGCTTAGCCCAGCGTCTTGACGGCCTCGGCCATGCGGTCCATGCCCTTCTCGATGTTCGCCATCGAGGTGGCGTACGAGATCCGAATGTGCGCGTCGTTGCCGAACTCCACCCCCGGCACCACGGCGATCCGGGCGGCGTCCAGGAGATAGGCGGAGAATTCGGTCGAGTTGCCGATGCCTTTCCCCGCATACCGCTTGCCGTAGAGGCCGGAGACATTCGGGAAGACATAGAACGCCCCCTCGGGACTGAGACAGGTCACCCCGGGCATGGCGTTCAAGCGATCCACGATGTAGCGACGCCGGCGGGCGAATTCGTCCCGCATCCGATGGGTCGGTTCCTGCGGACCGGTCAAGGCCACCACGGCTGCGCGCTGCGCGATCGAGGTGGGGTTCGAGGTCATCTGGCTCTGCAGACCGTCCATGGCCGCGATGAGTTCTTTGGGACCGGCCGTATAGCCGACCCGCCAACCGGTCATGGCATAGGCCTTGGAGAGCGAGTTCACCAGGATCGTGCGCGCGTACATGGCGTCGCTCAGCGTCGCGATGCTCACGTGCTGATAGCCGTCATAGACCAGCGATTCGTAGGTCTCGTCCGCCAGGATCCAGAACCCTCGCTCCAGCGCCAGGGCGGCCAGCCCCTCCAGCTCTTTCCGGGTCAGGGCGGCGCCCGTCGGATTGGAGGGAGAGTTCAGGACCAGGATTCGCGTGCGCGGGGTCAGCAGCGGCTCCACCAGCCCCCGGTGCAGCCGGAACCCTTCCCGTTCCGCCGTGGCGGCAAACACGGGGGTCGCGTCGCAGAGCTTCACCTGCTCCGGGAAGCTCACCCAATAGGGAGCCGGGATGATGACCTCGTCCCCTGGGTCCAAGAGCGCCTGAAACACGTTGTAAAGCGAATGCTTGCCTCCGCAGGAGATCAGGACCTGATTTCGTGTGTAGCCCAACCCGTTGTCCCGCTTCAGCTTGGTCACCACGGCGTCCTTCAATTCGTTGATGCCGCCGCTGGCCGTGTACTTCGTGAAGCCATCCCGGATGGCCTGGATCGCCGCCTCCTTGATGTGGTCGGGCGTGTCGAAATCCGGCTCACCGGCGGCAAAGCCGATCACGTCGATCCCTTCGGCGCGCATCTGGCGCGCCTTGTTGCTGATGACCAGGGTGGCCGAGGGGACGAGGTTTCTTGCACGCTGCGAGATCTTCACGAGATCCTCCTTCATGATAGGCGGGGTTGCCTCGCCCGCTCCTTGAGCAGCTTGGCAGCCAGGGGCGGCACGAGATCGTCCACATTTCCTCCGAGCAGGGCAACTTCTTTGACCAATCGAGAACTCAGGTAGGTGTAGGATGCGTTGGGCATCAGGAAGACGGTTTCGATCTCGTCGTTGATCTTGCGGTTCATGAGGGCCATGGCGAACTCGAACTCGAAATCGGAGACTGCGCGAACCCCCCGCACGATCACCTGCGCCCCCTTGCTCCGCACATACTCCACCGTCAGCATGTCGAAGGTGTCGATCTCCAGCCGATCCAGGTCCGCCGTCGCCTGGCGCACGATGGCGAGCCGCTCGTCCAGCGTGAACAGCGGGCTCTTCTGCGGGTTGCCGGCCACCGCCAGGATCAGCCGGGGGAACAATCGGAGGGCGCGACGGACGAGGTCGCAGTGCCCATTGGTAAACGGGTCGAAGGTTCCTGGATACACCGCGGTCACGTTCATGCGATCTCCTTCCGGTAGACCGTCAGCCGACTCTCACCGTACCGCCGCTGCCAGAACCGGGAGAGGACGCCGATCCGTTCGGGAAATTCCGACTTGTGAAAGGCCTGGACAACCAACAGGGCATTGTCGCAAAAAATTATCCCGGGGGCAAGTGTTTCGACCACGCGCACTCCCAGATCGCCCGCATACGGCGGATCCAGCAGGACGCATTCGAATCGCTCGCCGGCCGCGCCCAGCCGCGCCAGGGCGGGAATCACGTCGTCCGCCACGACGCGCGCCCGGGCGCCAAGATTCAGTTCCGCCAGGTTGGCGCGGAGGCTTTCCAGCGCCCCCCGATCGCGCTCCACGAAGGTCGCCGTCGCCGCACCGCGGCTGAGGGCTTCCAGACCCAGGGCGCCCGTCCCCGCGAAGAGATCAAGCACGCGGACGCCACGGATCGCGGAGCCCAACACGTTGAAGATGGCCTGCCGGAGAAGGTCCGACGTGGGCCGCGTCCGCGATCCCTTTGGGCTATGAAGCCGCCGCCCCCGATACTCGCCTGCGCTGATCCGCATACCGATTCCCACCGTCACCCGACCTGCGCGAGGCCCAGCCGCGCCGCCCAGCGGGCCTTCATCGCCTCCCGGGCAGTCGTCCAGGGCCCGTCCAGGTCCGGCGCCGCCTGCAGCGTGGCCACCGCCTCGGCGCGCGCATCCTCAAGGAGGCGCAGGTCGGCGGTCAAATCCCCGACGTGAAACTCGTCCAGCCCTGCCTGGCGTGTCCCAAAAAAGTCGCCCGGCCCCCGCAGTCTCAGGTCCGCTTCCGCCAGCGCGAATCCGTCCCGCTCTCGGATCAGCGCCTCCAGGCGTGCCTGGGCCTCGGGACCGACCTCGTCCCGTTCGGCGACGACGAAGCAGTGGGCCGCGCGATCCGCGCGCCCCACTCGGCCACGCAGTTGGTGGAGCTGGGCCAGGCCCAGCCGATCCGCGTGCTCGATCACCATGATGGTCGCCTCGGGAACGTCCACCCCGACCTCTACAACCGTCGTGGCCACCAGCAGGCGGATCCGCCCCTCGCGGAAAGCCGCCAGCGTGGCAAGCTTTTCCGCGGCCGGGATTCGGCCATGGACCAGCCCGACCCCGAACCGGCTCAGCGGGCCGGCGCGGTAGCTGGCCGCCGTCTGGACGGCTGCCTTCAGCTCCGCCGCCGACTCCTCCACCACGGGGCAGACCACGTAGCCGCGCTCGCCCCGCTCCAGCCGAGCGCTCAGCTCCGCTTCCATGCCGGGCCGCTCCGCGTCATGGATCCAGGTGGTCGTGATCGGGCGCCGACCGGGCGGCAGCTCGTCGATCAGGCAGAGGTCCAGATCGCCATACAGGACCAGGGCCAAGCTACGGGGGATCGGGGTTGCGCTCATGACCAGGATATCCGGATGCGCCGTCTTCTGTTGCAGGGCCGCCCGCTGCAAGACCCCGAAGCGGTGCTGCTCGTCGACCACCACGAATCCCAGGCGACCGAAGACCACGTCGGCCTGGAGCAAGGCGTGGGTCCCGACGGCGAGACACGGGGCGGGTCTCGCGAGCACGGCCAGCGCCTGCCGTCTGGCGGCCGCGTTCATCCCCCCTGATAGATGGACGACGGGGATCCCCAGCGGGTCGGCCAACGCACCCAACCGCTCGGCGTGCTGGGCCGCCAGGATCTCGGTGGGTGCCATGATGACGGCCTGATAGCCGTCGCTCACCGCGGTCAGGGCGGCCAAGAACGCCACAATCGTCTTCCCCGACCCCACGTCTCCCTGTAGGAGGCGCTGCATCGGCCGTGCCGCGGCCATGTCCGTCCAGATCGTCTCCAGAGCCCGTTCCTGTGCGCCCGTCAACGCGTAGGGAAGCGTCTCACGCGCCCGCTTCGCCAGTCGGCCCGGTGTCTGGAAGGCGATCCCGGGGTGCGCCTGCCGAGCGGTCCGCTGCTGCAGCACCACCAGGCTGAAGAGAAAGAACTCATCGAACGCCAGCCGGCGGCGCGCCGCCGCCACCTCCGTCAGCTCGGACGGGATGTGAAGCGCCCGCACCGCGTCCGAAAGCGGGAGGAGTCGGTGGCGCGACCGGAGCGATTCGGGAAGCGGGTCCGCCAGCTTCGCCGCAACGGTCTGCGCCAGCTCGAAGAGGATGCGGCGCAGGAAGCGCTGCGCCAGCCCGGCGGTCAGGGGGTAGATCGGCACGATGCGGCCGGCATGGATCTGCGCCTCGTCTTTCTCTTGCACTTCGTGTTCCGGGTTGACCATCTGGCGAGGGGGGTACGGGTTGAGCTTCCCCGTGAGGATGACCTGTAGTCCGGGGCGGAATGTCTGCGTGAGGTATGGCTGCCGGTACCAGCGAGCCACCAGCGTTCCTGAGCGATCATCGAGGAGCATTTCACAATACGGGATGCCGCGTCGCGTCCGGCCGACCGCCGCCGCTTTGACCCATCCCAGGACGCTGGCCGTCTCGCCGGGACGCAGACGCCCGATAGGCGTGAACGACCGTCGGTCCTCGTACCGCCTGGGCATCAGAAGGACGGCGTCCGCGATGGTTCGCACACCCAGGCGCTCCAGCGAGGCCGCTCGCGCCGGCCCGATCCCCTTGAGGAGACGCATCGACATGTCCGGAGCCGGGCCGGATAGGGCTGCCTGGGGAGAAAAGGCTTGCCTTCGACGGGACGATTCAGTATAGTCTGGCGCCGTCATTCAGCGGCATCCACGCGAACACGACGCAATCGATTTCTCGAAAGGGAGGCATTTTCATGCCCGCCACACGATGTGAGATTTGCGGCAAGGAAGCCCAATACGGCCACCAGGTCAGTCACGCCCATAACGTCTCCACCAAGAAGCGCTACCCCAACATCCAGCGGGTGCGCGCCATCATCAACCGCGCCCCCCGGATCATCCACGTCTGCACTCGCTGCCTTCGATCCGGAAAAGTCCAGAAGGCGGCCTGAGAGAGTGAACCCCCTCCTAGAGTAGCGTCTTCATCCGCTCCACCCCCACCACGCCATCTACCTTCTGGATCGCCTGCATGACGGCCTGGAGTTGCTGGAGGTCGTTCACCTCCAAGACGAAGGTGTTCACACCGGTCCGCTCCTCGGTGACCCGGATCTCGGCGTGGGCAATGTTCGTGTTGGTGCCGGAGATGGCGGCCGTGATCTCCGCCAGCATGCCGGGCCGGTCCTTGCCGATCTCCACGCGGATCTGCACCGGGTGTGCCTCCTTGCGCCGACCGTCCCACGACACCGCGATCTGCCGTTCGGGGTCGGCCATCAGGCTGACCGTGTTGGGGCAGTCCGCGGTGTGCACCGATACTCCTCGGCCCCGTGTGATGAATCCGACGATCGCGTCGCCGGGCACGGGGTTACAGCACTTGGAGAACCGAATCAGGATGTCGTCGACCCCTCGAATGCGTACCCCTTCCTCGATTGGCTTGGGACGCGCGGGCTTCCGCTCCGTCTTCTTCTCCCGGGTCTCCTCCGCCTCCGTCAGGGCTTGGAACTCCTCGGGGGACAGGAGACGGATTACGGCCTGGCGAGGAGAGGCCTTCCCGTATCCCACCGCCGCGAACAGATCCTCTTCCAAGGCGAACCCATACCGCTCCAGGGCAAGCTTCAGCGCCTCCGGCTTCAGCAACTGATTCGGGCTCTTCCCGATCCGGCGGATCTCCTTTTCGATCAGGTCCCGCCCCAGACTGATGCTGCGCGCCCGCTCCTCGTTCTTGATCCACTGCCGGATCTTGCCGCGGGCCCGCGGCGTCTTGACGACCTTGAGCCAGTCCTTGCTGGGGACGTGGTTGGGAGATGTGACGATCTCGACGATGTCGCCGTTCTGGAGCTCGGTGCGCAGCGGCACCAGGCGCCCGCTGATCTTCGCCCCGATGCAGCGCATGCCGACGTCCGTGTGGATGGCAAACGCGAAGTCGATCGGCGTGGCGCCCTTGGGGAACTGACGGACATCCCCTCGTGGAGTGAAGACATAGACCTCATCCGGGAAGAGATCCACCCGCAGGGTGTCTAGGAACTCCTTTGAGTCCTTCAGCTCCCGCTGCCACTCCATGAGCTGACGCAGCCAGACAAAGCTCTGGTCCGCCGGATCCAGGCTGCTCCTCCCCTCCTTGTACTTCCAGTGGGCGGCGATCCCCTCTTCCGCCACGCGGTGCATCTCTCGGGTCCGAATCTGGATTTCGATCGGGTCGCCCTTGGGGCCGATGACCGTGGTGTGCAGCGACTGGTAACCGTTGCTCTTCGGCACGGCGATGAAATCCTTGAACCGGTGCGAGATCGGTTTCCAGAGCGTGTGAATCACGCCGAGCGTCCCGTAGCAGTCCTTGAGCGAGTCGGTGATGACGCGAACGGCGGTCAGGTCGTAGATCTCTTCGAACTCCTTCTTCTGGTCGTGCATCTTCTTGTAGATGCTGTAGAAATGTTTCGGGCGGCCGGTGATCTGCGCCTTGATGTCCACCGCGATGAGCTGGGCCTCCAGCAGATGGATGGCCTCGTCGATATCCCCCCCGCGCTCCTCTCGTTTCTTGGCGATCATCGCGGTCAGGTCGTGATAGGCCGCGGAGTCGAGGTGCCGCAGGGCCAGGTCTTCCAACTCCGCCTTGATCCAGTAGATCCCCAGCCGATGGGCCAGGGGAGCATAGATATCCAGGGTCTCTTGGGCAATCAGGCGACGCTTGTCTTCCGGCAGCGGATCCAGGGTCCGCATGTTGTGGAGACGATCCGCGAGCTTGACCAGGATCACCCGGATGTCTTTCGACATGGCCAGGATCATCTTGCGGATGTTCTCGGCCTGGGCCTCCTCCCGAGTGCTGAAGGGAATGCGGGAGAGCTTGGTCACCCCATCCACGATCACGGAGACCTCGCCCCCGAAGAGCGCCTTGATCTCCTGCAGGGTGGCGTGGGTATCCTCTACTACGTCGTGGAGGAGTCCGGCGGCGACGGTGCCCGTGTCCAGACGGAGCTCGGTAAGGATTCCGGCGACTTCGAGGGGGTGGGTGAGGTAGGGCTCTCCGGAGATGCGTTCTTGCCCTTTGTGCGCCTTGGCGGCAAAGACGTATGCCCGCATGACCGGCTCTACGTCCGCCTGTGGGTGGTACTCCTGAATCCGATCGAGAACGCCTTCGATTCGCATACCCAGCCCTTGCCGCTGCGAGGCTCCAACGGCAGTGTAACACGCCACTTTTCGGATCATCAAGGAGGAACTCGGAACCGAGGCGTCCGGCTTTCCGGTGCCACACGCCGCCGCGTCTCAAATGCAGTAGAGAGTGCTGCAGCCCATGGAGGTGCAGAGGGCGTCCGCCGTGGCGGTGGAGAAGATCCGATGCGGATAGAGCCGCAGGCCGAAGAAGGGGTGCGGGTGGCAGAGATCCCACCCATTGAGGAACCACCCGACCTCGTCCCCTATGCGGCCCGCGCTTTACGCCAGGCCGATCGCGGCGGCGAGCTTCGCCCGAGGGATGGCCCCCTCACGCAGGATACGGGCGGGCAGGGCAGTGCAGTCGATGACCGTCGAGGGCACGCCCAGCGACACGCGGCCCCCGTCCAGGACCAGGTCGATTTGTCCGCCGATCGCTCGCTGCACTGATTTGGCGTCGGCCGGATCGGCGCCGCCTGTCTTGTTGGCGCTGGTCCCGATGATCGGCCCGCCGAAAGCGGCCAAGACGGCTTGGGCGACGACCCCACCAGGGATCCGGAGGCCGATCGTCCCGGTTGCCCCGACCAGGACTGCCGGCAGTTTCGCCGAGGCCTTCACCACGATCGTCAGCGGCCCGGGCCAGAAGCTCCGCATGAGGAGACGAACACCGTCGGAGAGTTGGCTCGTCAGCCCCTCGGCGGCGTCGACCGTTGCGACGAGCACGCTCAACGGCTTCCCGTGGTGACGGCCCTTGGCCGTGAGGACCCGCTCGATCGCTTCGAGCGCCAACGCGTCGGCTCCCAGGGCGTACAGCGTGTCGGTCGGGAAGGCGACGAGACCGCCCCTGCGCAACGTCTCGACCGCCTGCTGAATCACCTCGGGTTGGGGCATCTTCGAGTTTACTGCAATCAGATGGGTTTTCACGGCGGATCTCCTTGGCGGACGAACGAACTTCGCGTGGTCGGGATGATGCTTAGGAGCCGTTACGAAACAACATGGCCATTTGTTGTGATTTCGTTACGGCTCCTTATGCCGTCCCGGAATTTCTCCGGTCAAGTTATTCTTTGACAACGGCCTAGCCTCGCTGTGGCGTCTTCCCGGCGGGGGAACGTCTTGAAACGAGCTGTTCGAACCACCCGTGCACGCTCCCCCCCCGCTTCGCCAGATAGATCACATACGGCGGGGTCATCAGGTCGCCGTTCCTGTCCCACCGGAGCGTCCCCAGAGCGCCCGCGTAGGGCCGTGTCCGGATGGCACGCAGGACCTTTTGGAGCTCCGGCCCGCTGTTGTCGATCGGTTTGGCGACCTGGATGGCCTGCAGCAGGACTCCGACCGCGTCATACGCGTAGAGCACATACGGGCCGAGACTCCCGTAGCGCAATTCGTACCGGCGGATCAGCGACGCCGCCGGCTGGAGCAGCCTGGGGTCGGGGGCGAAGCTGAGATAGATCCCCGTGATCGCGTCCTCACCGGCCAGCGTGATGAACTCCGGGTCGAGAACGGCGTCGCCGCTGACAAAGACCGCCGTCATCCCCGCCTGCCGCATCTGCCGGACCAGGTGCCCCGCCTCACGGAAAATGCCGCCGAAATAGACGACGTCGGGCACCGCCCCCTTCAGCCGCGCCACCTGCGCGCTGAAGTCCTTGTCCCCCTGGGACAGGGTCTCGGTGAGAACGACGCGGCTCGGCGCACGACGCCTGAGCACGCCAGCAAAGCTCTCCGCCAGACCGAGGCCATACTCGGTCTGGTCGTGGATGATCGCGACCCGGCGCGGCTTCAACTGCGCCAGGACAAACTCGGCAGCGATGGCCGCCTGCTGATCGTCTCGGCCCGAGATCCGGAAGACATTCTCGAACCCTTGGCTCGTCAAGCGTGGATGTGTCGAGGTCGGGGTGACCAGGGGAACGCCAGCGCGATGATAGACGGCCGACGCCGGAACGGACGAGCTGGAGTAGAAATGGCCCACCACCCCCCAGACACCGTCCTGGACCAGCTTCTCCGCCGTGAGAACCGCCTGCTTCGGGTCGAACTGGTCCTCCTTGACGCGCAGGTCAACCGCTCGCTGCAGCTTCGGCGTCCAGTCGTCAACCGCCATCTCAGCCGCCCGCCGCATGCTTTGCGCCACGGGCCCCGCCTCGCTGACCATGGGAACCACGAGGCCGAGCCGCACGGCGGCAGGCTCTGCCGCGTGCGCCGAGAGTGTCCATCCGAGAAACAGCGGCAGCCAGAGCCAGCGCATGCTTCCTCAGACCGCCTCTCCGAGGTAGGCACGCTGCACCTCGGGATGTTCCGAAAGCTCCGCCGCGCCGCCTTCGAGCGCGATGCTTCCGGTCTCAAGCACGTAGGCGCGATGGGCGACGGAGAGCGCGATGGCGGCGTTCTGCTCCACCAGCAGGATGGTCGTCCCCTGCCGGTTGACCTCGGCGACGGTTTCGAAGATCTGCTCGACCAGGAGGGGTGCAAGCCCCATCGAGGGTTCGTCCAACAGGAGGATGCGCGGTCGCGCCATGAGCGCGCGACCGATCGCCAGCATCTGCTGCTCCCCCCCTGATAACGTTCCGGCCACTTGCAGGCGGCGCTCCCGGAGACGCGGGAAGAGGGTGAAGGCCCGGTCCAGATCCTCCTGCACCCCGGCATCGCTGCGGAGATACGCCCCCATCTCCAGATTCTCGGTGACCGTCAGGCGGTTGAAGACCTTGCGCCCCTCCGGCGAGTGCGCCACCCCCCTCCCGACTATCACGTGCGGGGGGAGACCGTGGATGCCTCTCACCTTCGAGGAGCACCTGACCAGTCCGGGGGCGCAGGAGACCCGAGACGGTCCTCAGCGTCGTAGTCTTCCCCGCACCGTTGTTCCCGAGCAACGCCACGATTTCACCCTGCGCGACCGTGAGCGAGATGCCCTTCAGCGCATGAATCACTCCGTAGTAGACGTGGAGGTCACGGATCTCAAGCATGTGCGCTTCCGCCTTTGGCGCCCCACCGCTTGCGGCCGAGATAGGCCTCGATCACCCGGGGATCCTTCTGAACCGCCGCCGGCTCCCCCTCGGCGATCTTCTCTCCGTAATCGAGGACCGTGACCTGATCGGACACGCCCATCACCACCCGCATGTTATGCTCGATCAGGAGAATGGTGAGACGGTACTCGGCGATCAAGCGCCGGAGCAGCGCCATCAGGCTTTGCGCTTCTCCCTGGGTCATGCCGGCGGTTGGCTCGTCCAAGAGGAGCAGGGCCGGGGACGACCCGAGTGCGCGCGCCAGCTCGAGACGCCGCTGCTCCCCGTACGGCAGGCTCTTGGCCACCTCGTTCGCCTTTTGGCGCAGACCGACCACCTCCAGGAGGGATGCGGCCTTGCCCCAGAGCTGGCCCTCCTCCCGGTGAAAGCGGTGCGTGCGCGCCAGAACGTCCACCAGGGAAAGCGGGATCCGGGAGTGCATGCCCACCAGCACGTTCTCCGCAACGGTCATGTTGGCAAACAGCCGGATGTTCTGAAAGGTTCGGCACAGGCCCAGGGCCGTGATCTGGTCCGGACGCAAGCCCACCAGGGAGCGCTCGCGAAGCAGGACCTGTCCCGCCTCGGGTTGATACACTCCCGTGAGGACATTGAACAGCGTGGTCTTTCCGGCCCCGTTGGGGCCGATGATCGAGCCGATCGTTCCCTCCTCTAGCTGGAACTGAACCCCGGAGAGGGCCGTCAGGCCCCCAAACCGCTTGGTGACCCCCCGCACCTCGAGTAGGATGCCCATCTAGGTGTCTCCGAACTCGCGGGTCCGACGGCGGGCAGGGAGGATCCCCTGCGGCCGGAAGATCATCATCAGGATGAGGATGATGCCAAAGATCATCCGTTCGTACTTGGCCGGCTCGAGCTGCGTGGGAAGGTTGGCCAAGTTGTATCCCAGGACGGTCACGCCGGCGTTCCGGAGCTCATTCAACCAGAGCGAGAATCCCTTCAGCACCTGAAGGTTGAGAACGGTGACCACCGTCGCACCCAGAATGGCGCCGGGGATGGAGCCCATACCGCCGAGAATCACCATGGAGAGCACGCCGATGGACTCCAGGAAGGTGAACGACTCGGGGTTGATGAAGACCTGCTTGGCGCTGAAGACCACCCCCATGGCTGCCGCGAACGAGGCCCCGCAGGCGAACGCCAGGAGCTTCATCCGCACCAGGGGCACGCCCATGCTGATCGCGGCCAGCTCATCCTCGCGGATCGCCTCCCAGGCCCGGCCGATGTGGGAATCCTCCAGCCGGCGGTTTACCGTGATGACCACCATCACGATCAGCAGGACCAGAAAATAGAAATATAGCGGGTAGAGAACCGACGCCGGTGCATCGATTCCAAGCGTCTGCAAGGCGGGCTCGAAGAACAGGGTGCGGTCGCGTGATGGGCGTGATCCCTTGGGGACCGTTGGTGAAGTTGATCGGCTTGTCCAGGTTGTTGGCGAGCACACGGATCACCTCGCCGAATCCCAGGGTCACGATTGCCAGGTAGTCCCCGCGCAGCCGGAGGACCGGCAGCCCCAGGAGGATCCCCGTGAGCGCCCCCACGCCGACCGCCACAAACAGGAACACAAAGAACCAGCCTCCCGAAAGGGGGAAATGGGCGACCGACTCCGGGATGAACTTGGCCGCTTGGGGCGAGGCGAACACCGCCCAGGTGTAGGCCCCGACCGCATAAAACGCCACATACCCGAGATCCAGGAGGCCCGCCAGCCCGACAACGATATTGAGCCCGAGGGCCAGTGCCACAAAAATGCCGACCTGCGTCGCCACTTCGAGGTAGTAGCCGTTGATCGTCCCCAAGAGGGGCATCAGGATTCCCAGCGCCACGCAGCCTAGCGAGACCTTCAGCCAGCGCGGCACCCGGGCGATATACAGCAAGAATACGGAAGCCTGAAAGAGGAGGAAGGCGACCACGGATCGTGGAAAGTGCGCGACGCCGTAAGACGATGCGCCCAACACCGCAACGACGAGAACCGTTGCCGGCCAGGACCGGTTGAGCCAGGCAATCAGGCGGGCCACCTAGGCGCGCTCCTTCACGATTTCCCCCAGTAACCCCTGCGGCCGGAAGATCAGGATCAGGATCAGGATCGAGAACGCGAAGATATCTTTATACTCGGCGCCGAACGCACCCCCGGTCAACAGGGAGAGGTAGGAGGCCGCAAACGCCTCCAGGAGCCCCAGCACCAGGCCGCCCATCATGGCCCCCGGGATGTTTCCGATCCCGCCCAGGACCGCAGCGGTAAACGCCTTGAGGCCGGGAATGAAACCGGTGTACGGGTTGATCAGGCTGTACTGGACTCCGAACAAGACGCCGGCGGCGCCCCCCATGGCTCCGCCGATGAAGAAGGTCAAGGAGATAATCCGGTTGACATTGATGCCCATCAGGCTGGCCGTCCCCTGGTCCTCGGCCACGGCCCGCATGGCCGTCCCCACCTTGGTTCGGTTGACGATCAGGCGAAGCGCCCAGAGCATCAGCAGGGCGGCCGCGATCACCACCACGGATTTCACCGGCACGTCGAGGGTCCGGGTGAGCTGGAACCGGTGATTGAACTGGTCCATGGTGGGGTAGACCAGGTTGAAGGAGTTATTCCAGAGGCTCTCGAACAGCCGAATGGCGTCCTGCAGAAAGAAGGACACCCCGATGGCGGAGATCAGGGGGACCAGCCGTGGCGCCGCGCGCAGCGGCCGATAGGCGACTCGCTCGACCGTGACGGCCAAGAGACCGCTGGCAGCCATGCCCGCCAGGAGCAGGAGCGCCAAGACGAGAAACGGCGAAAGGCTCTCGAGCACGCCCAAGAATCTCAGACCGAGGAGGATCTCCGCCCCCACGAAGGCCCCCGCGATGAAGATCTCGCTGTGGGCGAAGTTGATGAACTCCAACACACCGTAGACCATGGTATAGCCTAGGGCGATCAGCGCGTACATGAAGCCCAGGACGATCCCGTCCAACAGGACCTGGGGAAAAATGGCGATCAGGAGCGGATAATCCATGGCGCGAACATGAAAGGGGAAGGGTCATCTCGACCCCTCCCCTTTCTCGGCGGACGGGTTGCGCTACTTCTTCAGCGGAGGCGGAGCAATCTCCTTCCGCTCGAGCAGCTTGTTGTCGTCCCATTTCAATGGATCCGCGGAGACGACCTGGAGGATGAAATAGCCGGCTTTCAGGCGGTCCCCTTTGCCGTCAAACGCGATCTCACCGGTGATACCGGAATACTTGACCTTGCGCACTTCCTTGGCCACCGCCTCGCGCCCAGGCATCTTGCCGCCACCCGCCTTGATCGCAGCCTCGATCGCCTTGAGCGCAATGGCCGCGGAGTCGTAGGACTCGGCCGAATACGGCTGCGGGTCCTTCTTGAACTTCTCCTTATACAATTTCACGAACTCTTTCGCCTTGGGGTAGAACGCCACGGGACCCGCGGCGGTGGTGTAGTACATCCCCACCACGGCCGGCCCTCCGATCTTCGCCAGATCCGGCGAATCCATCCCATCCGGGCCGAGGAAGATCGCCTTGATGCCCTTCTCGCGCGCCTGCTTGAACAGCGGAGCGCCCTGCGAATAGATGCCGCCGAAATAGATCAGGTCCGGATTCTTGGCCTTGATGGGAATGAGAATGGGATCGAAGTTCGACTTCTCCTCGGTCCCCTCAAAGCCCTGCACCTCGATGCCGAGCTTCTTGGCATTGTCCCGGAAGAACTCGGCGACACTTTGACCATAGGTGGTCTTGTCGTGAATCACATAGGCGGTCTTGATCTTGAGACCCTTGGCGAATTCGGCTCCGACCGCCCCCTGGACGTCGTCACGACCGCAGACCCGATTGACGTTCGGGAGGTTCCGATCGGTCACCACGGGGTTGGTGTTGGCCGGGGAGATCTCGACCAGCATCGCCTCCTTGTACACTTCCGACGATGGGATCGCCACGCCCGAGTTGTAGTGGCCGACCACCGCCAGGATTTCCTTGTCCGTGATCATGTTCCGAGCGTTGGCTACTCCCACATCCGGCTTCGCCTGGTCGTCAAAGGGGACCAGGTCTACCTTGAAGCCGAGCTTCTCGACCGGGCCCTTCAATTGCTCGATCGCCAATTGAGTGCCCAGCTTGATCCCTTCCCCCACAGCCGACTGATCGCCGGACAACGGACTCTGGGTCGCGATCTTGATCGTCCCCTTCGCTTGGCCCGCCATCGCGCCGCCTGGTGCAACCAGCATGACGACGACGAGCGCGAGGCCCACTTGCCACCAACTGTGCATACGTCTCATGGCCTGACTCCTCCATTCCGGAAGCACCTGGTCTGCTCGGACCAACGGCCAGCACGATGCTGGCCGGCCCTCGAGACCCTTCCTGCCACTCCTGGTCGATTTGGATACCCCCTCACTCAGGTTGAAATTTGATCATAAGTGTGTTACCAGGACCTGTCAAGCAAGGCAAGCCATAGTAAAGATAAAGCATATTGCGTGCCGTGATGCCAGCCGAGATCGGCTCCTTCCATTTCGGTGCGTTTGATGCGAAATCATGCGCTCCAGAGGGGACACCGGCCTTCGGGCCTGTGTCGGGACAACGCTCTCCTCCTGCCGCCGCCTTCGGCAGGAGAAGGGATGAGTGCCCATCCAGTGAGCACGGTCCGTTCAACCACGAGACACTTTCGCAGCGAGGACTCGCTGCCGAAGGGCTGCCGCGGCTGCCGCGATGTCCGCGGCCCCCACCACCGCCGAGATCACTGCGGGGGCTGTGGCCCCGGCGGCGATGACCACCCCCACGTTCTCGAGCGTGATTCCGCCGATAGCCAGGATCGGAAGCGATACGGCGCTTCGAACCTCCCGTCAGTATTGCGGGTCCCCGCGGTGGGTATCCGGTCTGCTTGGTACCAGTGGGAAACATGGGACCGAATCCGATGTAATCCGCGCCCGCCGCGCGTGCCGCCAGCGCTTGGTCGACGCTGTGCGTCGAAACCCCCAGGATCCGATTCGGCCCGAGGAGCCGCCGCGCCTCCGCTGCCGGGAGATCCTCCTGCCCCACGTGCGCGCCATCCGCCTCTGCCGCCAGGGCCAGATCCAGCCGATCGTTGACGATGAAGAGGGCACCGTGGGACCGGCAGAGGAGCCGAATAGCGCAGGCCTGCGGGAGCAGTTCGCGTAGGCTTCCCGTCTTGTCGCGAAGCTGGATCATCTCAGCCCCGCCGACAAGGGCCGCGCGTGCAATCTCTAGATGGTCCCGCCCAGACCCTTGGCGAGTATCCGTGATCACGCACAGATGCAGCCGACCCAACATCAGCGCTCCTGCAGGAGCCGGAGGAGAAACCCGGTCGAGGTTCGCCCGGCCAGGAAGTCCGGATCCCGGACAATCTTCTGGTGGACGGGCACGGTCGTCTTGATTCCCTCGATCCGCACCTCGTCCAGCGCCCGCTGCATGCGCGCGACGGCCTCGGCCCGGGATGAACCGTGGACGACTACCTTGGCCAGAAGGGAATCGTAGTAGGGCGGGACCGTGTATCCCGCGTACACGTGACTATCTACGCGCACCCCCGGACCTCCCGGAAACCGCAGCGCCGTCACACGACCGGGCGACGGCAGAAAGCGCACCGGATCCTCGGCGTTGATCCGGCACTCGATGCTGTGACCGGCGATCCGGACGTCCGCCTGCGAGATCCCGAGACCCTCCCCGGCCGCAATCCGGATCTGCGCCTTGACCAGATCCAATCCGGTCACCATCTCGGTGACGGGGTGTTCCACCTGAATACGGGTATTCATCTCCATGAAATAGAATCCGCCTTGTGGATCCAAGAGGAATTCGACTGTTCCCGCATTCCGATAGCCAGAGGCCTTCGCCACGCGCAGCGCCGCCTGTCCCATGGCCTGACGCTTGGCGTCGCTCAGGACCGGCGAGGGAGACTCTTCCACCAGCTTCTGATGCCTGCGCTGGATCGAGCAGTCCCGCTCGCCGAGATGCACCCCGTTCCCCTCGCCGTCCATCAGAATCTGGAACTCGACGTGCCTGGGATCAGGGAGATACCGCTCGAGGTACACCGCCGCATCGCCAAAGGCGGCGGCGGCTTCGGCAGCCGCCGTGGCCAGGGAGGATTCCAGGTCGTCAGGCGTCCCCACGACCCGCATCCCCTTTCCTCCGCCGCCGGCGCTCGCCTTGATGATCAGCGGGAACCCGATCTCCCGCGCCAGCCGCTTGGCGTCGTCGAGATCGCGGACCGGGTGGCGGCTCCCCGGCAATACCGGAACCCCCTCCGCCTCCGCCATCCGCCGGGCGGCTGCCTTGTCCCCCATCAACCGGATGCTGGCCGCCGAGGGGCCGATGAAGGCGATCCCACACTGTTCGCAGACCTCGGCGAAATGCGGATTCTCGGCCAGGAAGCCGTACCCGGGATGGATGGCCTCGGCCCCGCTGACCTCGGCGGAGCTGATGATACGGTCGAGCTTCAGGTAGCTTTGCGAAGGGGGCGGCGGTCCGATGCACACGGCTTCGTCGGCCAGTTCGACGTGCAAGGCCCCGGCGTCCGCCTGAGAGAAGACGGCCACCGTCCGGATGCCAAGCTCCCGGCAGGCCCGGATGACCCGAACGGCGATCTCGCCGCGATTTGCGATCAGAATTTTAGAAAACACTGGAGAGAGCGGTGGTTACTCGTGTGAGTGTTGGATGCCAGCGCACCTGCCGAAGTCGACACCGGCCAACGCCGGGGGGAAATACCGGCTCTACCAGGATACTGAAAAACCCATTTTCGCCCAGGCTGCTCAGGCGGGCTCCACCAGAAAGAGGGCCTGCCCGAACTCCACCGGCTCGCCGTTTTCCACCATGACCTTCATGACGCGGCCCGCCACTTCGGTCTCGATCTCGTTCATCAGCTTCATGGCTTCGACGATGCAGACCACGGACCCCTTCTGGATGAAATCCCCCTCCTTCACATACAGGTCCGCTCCCGGCGCGGGGGCGCGGTAGAAGGTCCCCACCATGGGAGACTCGATGGGGACCAGACCCGCCATTTCGGGTGCGAGGTTCGCGGTGGCAGAACCCTTGGCGCTCGGCTGAGTCGCGAGGGTGAGCCGCTGCGGGCCCGCAAGGGGGGGCACAGCCTGACCGGATCGGCGGCGGATGCGCACCCGCCGTCCTCCCTCCTCGACTTCCATCTCCTCCACGTCACTGCTTTCCATCAACCGGAGGAGAGCCTTCAGCTCCTTCAGATCCATGCCCGCTCCCGTCAGGCGCGCTCGATGTAGGAGCCCGTCCGCGTGTCCACCCGCAGCCGATCCCCGATGTTGATAAAGAGGGGGACCTGGATCACGGCCCCAGTCTCCAAGGTCGCCGGCTTCGAGCCACCCGAGGCCGTATCGCCCCGGAACCCCGGCTCGGTCTCGGTCACCACCAGCTCCACAAAGGTTGGGATCTCGACACTGAGCGGGCTGCCGCGGTGGGACACGATGGTAACCACCGTCTCTTCCTTGAGGTAGTTCTGGGCGTCTGCCAACTGCTTCCGGGGAAGGAAGAACTGTTCGTAGGTCTCTGTGTCCATGAAATGGAACTCGTCGTCGCTCCGATAGAGGAACTGCGCATGCCGCTCCTCCAGGTTCGCCGAGTCCACTTTCTCTTCGGTTCGGAACGTGCGTTCCGCGATGGAGCCCGTCCGGAGGTTCTTGAGCTTGGTCCGGTTGAAGGCGCCGCCTTTTCCCGGCTTCACCCACTGATAGTCAACCACGATGAACGGAACCCCGTCCAGCTCGATCTTCGTCCCGACTCGCAAATCACCGGCAGAAATCACGTGCTCGTTCTCCTCCGCTGCCGCCCTCGAGCCGTCGCAGGACGGGCGGGCTGGTCAGTCACAAATGAAATCGCGCTCAGGCTGGCCGCGTCCTTCGCCCCCGCTGCACCACGGAACGGAACGCGGTGAGACTCTTCAGATATCGCTGACGCGATCGATCCCCCGCCGATTCATGGCGCGCACCGGCGGGCCGATCCCCCCGCCCGAGTTGCCGAAGGATGGCTTCTGCCGTGGCGGAGTCGCCCTGGCTCGCGTAGAGTTTCGCGAGCGTTGGGCTTGCCAGCGGGTCGCGCGACGATGGCTCGCCGACCGGCAACGTCCTCTCGCTCGCGACCGTCGGCGCCCTCTTCAGCACATCCTCCAGCGCGGCCAGGATCTCGGGCCTGCCTCGCGCTTCGCGCCGGATGCGCTCCAGCTCGTCGTAGGCCTCCTCGACCGCTCCCTGCTCTAGGAGGATTCTCCCCAGCACGATCCGTCCCGGCCACGAAGCGGGGAACCGCGCCAATCCTTCCCGACAAATCCGAACTGCGTCCCTGAGAAGTCCTTCCTTCCGGTAGGCCTCGGCGAGACGGACGAAAGACACTTCCCTCGGCTCTGGGGCAGACCGGATCTCATCTGCAGGGATCATCCCCATATCTGGAGGCATCTCGGGACCCACACGTCCCTTCGGACGAGACAGAAACAACGCGAAATTCCCTACGCCGCGGACGCGTGCGTCGGGCCTCTTACCGGCTCTTCATTATATCCGCAGCGCTACGGCCTACACCTGCAAATCGTGGAGGGCTTCCCGCAGATCCATCCAGCCGGAAATTGGCGCGAGGGTAACACTCCCCACGCCGGGTGTCAACACGAATTGCAGCACGCCGTCGCGCATCTTCTTGTCTCTAACTATGTATTTTTCAACGAGTTCCGGTGAAACACAGGCCGTCGGAACGAGGTCAAAGCGACGCAGGAGCCTCTCCAAACGACTCGCATCGGCGGGCGGACACAATCCCCGCCGAACCGAAAGAGCCGTGGCCACCAGCATCCCGTACGCGACTGCCTCGCCATGGGTAACGGCTCCGTATCCCGCCGCGGCCTCCACTGCGTGCCCGACGGTGTGGCCGAAATTCAAGACGGCCCGCATTCCTGCTTCACGTTCGTCCGCCTCGACCACCCTGGCCTTGATCGCGCAATTCCTGCCAATGATTGCCTGGAGGGTCGGAGGGTCCCGCTCCAGGATTCGGTCGGCGTCTTCCTCGAGTATCCGAAACAATTCTTGATCCGCGATCATCGCGTGTTTGACCACTTCCGCAAGACCCGAACGGAATTCTCGGACCGGCAGCGTCCGGAGCGTCAGGACATCCGCCACAACCAACCGTGGTTGGTGGAACGTACCCACCAGATTCTTTCCCTCTGGAAGGTTCACGCCCGTCTTCCCCCCGACGCTGCTATCCACCTGTGCCAAGAGCGTGGTTGGGAGGTTCACGAAGGCGATCCCGCGAAAGAGTGTGGCGGCAACGAAGCCGGCGAGGTCGCCGATCACCCCACCACCGAGGGAAAAGATGGCGGAGCTTCGATCCAAACCGGCGCGCACCAGTTCGCGGCACAGGTGGGAGGCTTGGTCCAAGGATTTTCTCTCTTCTCCTGGGGGGACGGTCACCATGCTCACGTCATGGCCAGCCTCACGGAGTGAGGAAACAACCGCCGACGCATACCCATACGTCTCCGCCAAGGCAGGATGCGTCACGAGTCCAAGACGCCGCCCCAGTTCCAGACCTCGAATCAAATCGCCTGACCGGGACAGGAGATTCGCCCCCACCAGGATATCGTATGCTCGGCCTTTGAGATTCACGCGCAGTGTGTTCATGGGACGCTCTTCAACGGGCCGGACGAAGAATCGGTTGACGTTGATCCGGGTCAGGCGCACGCCTTCAGCGCCGCCTCCAACTCGTCTGGAGACTCCAGGGACGCGACCACCGAGTCTCCGATATCCTTGAGCAGGACAAACCGGAGTTGGCGGTCCTGAATCTTCTTGTCGTACCGCACAAAGCGGAGGACCTCTACGGCATCGACCGGGAGGCTCGTGGGAAGAGCGAAGGCCTGTAGCAGTCTTTTGAGACGATCCAGCGCCTCGGCGGGGCATATTCCGCGCAGGACCGCCATCCTGGCGGCCACCATCATCCCCATGGCCACCGCCTCACCGTGGTTTGGCCCCTGGTAGCCCGTCGCGGCCTCCAGTGCGTGCCCGACCGTGTGACCGAAGTTGAGGATGGAGCGCACGTCGGTCTCCCACTCGTCCGCTTCCACGATGGAGGCCTTGATCTCGCAGGCCCGGCGCACGAACCGGACGAAGGCCCGCAGGTCCTGTGACAGCACCTCTTCCACGTTCTTCTCGAGGTACTCGAAGAGATCCCGATCACGTATAGCCGCGATCTTCACCACCTCGGCCAGCCCGGCACGGAATTCCCGCACAGGAAAGGAAGCCAGCGCCTCGACGTCGATGATCACCTGGCGGGGCTGATAGAAGGCTCCCACGAGATTCTTCCCCTCGGGAAGATTCACGGCGACCTTGCCGCCGATGCTGGTATCCACTTGCGCGATGGGCGAGGTGGGGATCTGGATAAGCGGAAGGCCCCGCAGGTACGTGGCGGCGGCGAACCCGGCGATCTCGCCGGTGACGACGCCGCCCAGCGCGAAAACCGGCGACCGGCGCTCCAGCCGCTCCGCCGCCATCTGCCGATACAGCCACCCAAGTGTCTCCAGGCCTTTGGCCTCTTCCTGCTCGGCGAGTTCGACACAACGGACGGTGAAGCCGGCATCTGCAAGAGACCGGACCACGCGCTCGCCGAACAGCCGATTATCCTCGGGATTGGTCAGAAGAATCCCGGTTTGAGCCAGACCCAATTCCTTGACCAGCCGCCCGACTTCGCCCAAGAGCCCAGGGCCGATGATGACTTCGTGGGACCGCGGTCCGAGCGTAATGCGAAAGCTCTCAGCCATGGACGGAAGGTTGATCGTCGTCCGCCCCGCGATCACGTGATGCAGGCTCAGGAACTCCAGGATGTGATTTACCACGTGATCGATCGTGCGGGCCGAGGCATCCACGATGAGATCCGCCTTGGCGTACGCTTCGGCCCGTTCCTCTAAGAGAAGCCGAACTCGCTCACGCTTGTCCCCTCCCCAGAGCATCGGGCGATCCTCGGTCGGCCCGATCCGTGCCAAGATCGTGTCGGGGTCCGCCGTCAGTGCAACCACCACCCCGCTCCGCTTCAGCGTCTCCAGGTTGCGCCGATTCACGATGGTACCGCCCCCGGTGGCTACCACGCATCCCGTTCGACCGGCGACTCGTTCCACCATGCGGGTCTCGAGAGCCCGAAACGATTTCTCTCCCCGCGTGGTGAAGAGTTGGGAGATCGGCATGCCCTCTTCGGCCGCGATCAGCGTGTCGAGATCGAGAAAATCATACCCCAGTACAATGGCCAGGCGCCTCCCGACAGAGGATTTCCCCGTCGCCATGAAGCCGCCCAAAATGA
Source organism: uncultured Methylomirabilota bacterium (assembly GCA_963727695.1). GTDB lineage: Bacteria > Methylomirabilota > Methylomirabilia > Methylomirabilales > 2-02-FULL-66-22 > 2-02-FULL-66-22. Next base: position 30,011 of record CAVSHW010000038.1, read on the forward strand.
T
>CAVSHW010000039.1:0-89418 GCA_963727695.1 uncultured Methylomirabilota bacterium
CCCACGACGTCGGGGATGTCTTGCGGGGCGAAGGGGTGTAGGTCGAGGCTGTCCTCGATCGGCAGAACTACCGGCTCTTCGGGCGAACCCGAAAAATCCTCTTGCTCATTCGGATCGGGCCGGCGCGGCGACATCGTGGCGGCGGTCAGCCCGCCAGCGGAGGCCGATGATCCCGGAAGGGACTCACCGCCTCGTAGGCCTGGCCAAGGCGAAGGAGCGTCGCCTCGTCGAACTGGCGCCCGACGAACTGAAGGCCGATGGGCAGCCCGTCCCTCGTCAGGCCACAAGGCACCGAGAGGGCGGGGTTCCCCGTCAGGTTGATCGGCCGGGTGCAGCGCGTGAGCCATCCTCGCACATCCTCGCGGACCCCCTCCACCGTGGCTTCCCGCTCATCCGTATGCGGGGCCGGGATGGGCGTCGTCGGAGTCAAGAGCGCATCCACCTGCCGCAGGACGCCGTCCACCTCGGCTCGCACGACCTGCCGGGCTCGCTGGGCCTTCAGATATTGGGTGGCCAGGACGAACTGGCCGGTGAGGAGCCGGGCGCGGACGTCCGCCCCGTACTCGGAGGCCCGCGTCTTAAGATAGGGCTCGTGATACGCCATGGACTCTGCGGAGATGATGGCGAAGACAGCGGGAGTCGCGTGGTGAATCCGAGGCAAGCGGACCTCCTCCACCCTGGCGCCCAGCCCCTCCAATGCGCGCGCCGCCGCCTCGACGGCGGCCCGTACGTCGGGATCCAGGCGCTCGAAGAACAGTTCGCGCACGATCCCCACGCGGAGCCCGCGGACATCCCCCGCCATGCCCGATCGGTAGTCGGGGACCGGGACGGCCGCCGTGGACGGGTCGGCCGGGTCCTGTCCGGCCAGAGCCTGCAAGAGGATCGCCGCGTCGGTGACCGTCCGGGTCATGGGGCCCACGTGGTCCAGCGACCAGGCCAGCGGGACGACGCCGGCGCGGCTCACCCGTCCGTAGGTGGGCTTGAGCCCCACGATCCCACAGAGAGAGGCCGGAATGCGCACCGAACCGCCGGTGTCGGTCCCCAGCGCCCCGGCGCAGAGGCCTGCGGCCACTCCGCCCCCGGACCCGCTGCTGGACCCGCCCGGCATCCGATCGCGGCCCCATGGGTTCTGCGCAGTACCGTAGTGGGGATTCACGCCCGTCGGGCCGTAGGCGAACTCGTGGAGATTCAGCTTGCCGAGGAGCACCGCGCCCGCCTTGAAGAGCCGCGTGGCCACCGTGGCGTCGGCCTCCGGGACCCAATCCTTCAGGATGCGCGATCCACAGGTGGTCCGAATCCCGCAGGTCATGATCAGATCCTTCAGGCCGATGGGAATCCCGTGGAGTGGTCCCCGATAGTGCCCGTCGCAGACCTCTTTCTCCAGACCGGCGGCGACCGCCAGCGCCTCCTCCCGCAGGACCGTGATGTAGCAGCGGCTTTCGCTGTCGCGCGCCGCAATCCGGTCCAGGTAGGCCCTCGTCAGCTCGACCGGCGAGATCGACCGCCGACGAATCTGCTCGCCGGCCTCGGCGATGCTGAGCTTCGTCAATTCGTTAGCGGCCATGGGGCGCCTCCGTCGAGGGCTGGAGCACGGTGGCAGGCTCCACGTGAAGCAGGTCGAGGTCGTCCAGCCGGGCCAAGCCATCGAGCTGAGACTCAAGCTGAGCGACGCTGCCGGCGAGATCGGCAGGATCAACCGGGACCCGCGCCAGCACCTCGGCGATCGACTGCAAGAGCTCTTTCGAAAGGGCTGTCATACTGTCCTCCACGGAATCTCAGAAATGTTTGGCATACTCTAGCAAGAGCCGCGAGCCCCTGTCCAGCCGAAAGGCCGGCGCCTCTGGCGCTGCAGGAGGTGGGAAGACGGGAAAGTTGGGAGAGGGGCGCGGGCAAAGAAAAGGGCCCCGAAGTGTTCACGGCAAGCTAGCCGCCCCGGTGGACAAGGCCGGAGGCTTCGAGGCCCGGCGATTGCGGGGATTCCGCAGGCGGAAACCCAGGCGTTCGCCTCAGTGGAGAACCGCCTACGTTACAATCACCTCACCTGTCCAGTTGGCTATGCCCACTGGATCACCTCCTTTCTGGTGTAATTTCTATTTACAATCATGAACGCCCGGATGCAAGAAAAAAATGAATCTCGGGCGGGGTTGGAGCCATTTTTTCAGAGGGGGCAACCGATGAGTCCCTGGTCGGATCGTGCAGAGTGGAATGGTGAGAGCGCGGGGACCTAGCCTCCCTCGGGAATCCGGGGCTGTTTCCCTATGCAAGCCGCCTCGCCGATGGTCGTCCCCAGCGGGACCGCAACATGATCCGCCCGACGGTGGAGATTCTTGGGCAACACCCCGTCAATCGCAACTTCTCGCCCAGCACCCCCTCTTGTAGCGGACGATCTCCCAACGGGTAGCCAGGAGAGAACTAGGAAGCGAGAGAACCACCACGACCCGCGGGTCCAGCCGACCTATGGATCGTCCTGTTTGGAGTCAGCCGAGCGCGGGTTACTCCATCCAGTTCGAGTCCTCGTCGGGTAAGCAGTAGGGACTCGAACGCGGGTTCGGCGCCGCATCTCTCCTGTATTGGCAGCCCCCATGTTACTGCGCTAACCATATGAAACCCCCAAGCCGTTCACCAAAGGTGTTGAAGATCTTCTTGCCGATAGACACGATTGCCGCATCTATTCAGCGTGTTTCGTTGCTTTCGTTTCCGAGTAACGCTGTAAAAGATTTCTTCCCTGATTAGCCGTATTTGAGAGCCGGCCCCGAAAAATAGGACAGGCGTTTAAGTGAAAACTCTGCTCTACTGGAGGGGACGATAGAGCGTCCCACAAAGGAGAGCAGCCCATGAAACGGTCCCGACGGAACCACGCCCCCGCGTTCAAGGCCAAGGTGGCCCTGGCCGCCTTGAAAGGGGATCGCACGCTGGCCGAGTTGGCGCAACAGTTCGACGTCCATCCGAACCAGATCACCCAGTGGAAGACCCAGCTCCTGGAACGCGCTCTGGAGCTCTTCGCCACCCCGGCCGATCGCCAGACCGGCGCGCCGGATGTCAAGGCGTTGCACGCGAAGATCGGCCAGCTGGCCATGGAGAACGATTTTTTGGCCGGCGCGCTCGGTCGGCTCCCCGAGGCGAGCGCGAAGCGATGATCACCCGCCAGCACCCCCTGCCGATCACGCGCCAGTGTCGCCTGGTGGCCGTGGCCCGGTCGTCGGTGTACTACACGCCCCAGCCCGTTCCGGTGGGGGACCTAGCCCTGATGCGGCAGCTGGACGAACTGCATCTCCAGCATCCCTTTGCCGGCAGCCGCATGCTCCGAGATCTCCTCCGACTGGCCGGGGTGGCCGTCGGCCGCAAGCACGTGGCCACCCTGATGCGCCGGATGGGGATCGAAGCCCTGTATCGGCATCCCCGGACCACCCAGCCCCACCCCGGGCATCAGGTGTTCCCGTACCTGTTGCGGGATCTGCCGATCACGCTGCCCAACCAGGTGTGGGCCATGGACATTACCTACATTCCGATGCGCCGGGGATTCCTCTATCTGGTCGCCGTGCTGGACTGGGCGACCCGCCGGGTCCTGGCCTGGCGCCTCTCGAACACCCTGACCACGGACTGTTGCCTGGACGCCCTGGAGACCGCGATCCGCGCCTACGGCTGCCCCGGGATCCTGAACACCGACCAGGGGAGCCAGTTCACCAGCACCGCCTTCGTCGGAGCCGTGCACGACCACGGGATCGCGCTCAGCATGGACGGCCGCGGGGCCTGGCGCGACAACCTCTTCGTCGAGCGCCTGTGGAAGAGCGTCAAGTACGAGGAAGTGTACCTGCATGCCTATGACTCGGTGCGCGAGGCCCAGCGGAGCCTGGCCATCTACTTTACCTTTTACAACCAGGGCCGGCCGCATTCGGCGCTGGACGGCCGGACCCCCGATATGGTCTACTTCGCTGCGCAACCCCAACGTGAGGCAGCGTAACGTGAACCCGGCAGAGTGTTACTTAACGAGCCCGGTTTCCTGTCCAAGTCCCTGGGGCCACCCCATTGTTCGGTCAGGAAATTCGGGCTCTTGTAAGAGAATTGGCAGCGGCTATCAACACCTTTAGTGAACGGCTGATATGGAAAGCCGGCCGTCAAGGGGAAAGTGCCCGCGATATTCCCCTCCGGTGTTCGGGCTCGCCCGCGGCGCTCGCAACGCGCCCAGCGGGGTGGCGCAGCGAGCGATGCGGGCAACGGGCCCTGGATAGAAACTCCTGAGGCGGCCGGGACTGGATGCGGTGCGGCGGCTTCGACGACGAATCACTCTGATATACGCGGGTTGCCCTGGCGGGCAGAGCCGCATGACCGTGCTCCGTCGGGAGCTGCCTCAGTCTAGATGCGCGAGTCCCCCGGGCCACAGCCCGAGTGTCGCATAGCCGTTGCCGAGGACTCTCCAATCGTGCCTGCACCGCGCGCGGCTCCTCGGTCACCTCAGGATGGGACGACATGGACTCTCCTGCGTACTCCACACTATGCCGCCAAGACCACCGCCTCCGTCTGAGTCAGCGCGGCCCAGAGGAAGCCGACCAGTTCGCGGGCGCACGCCACCACGGCGACCGGGGGCCGCTTCCCGTGGCCGACCAGATGCCGATACCGCCGGTGGAGCCGGAGCTGCGCCCGCCAGGCCTGGGCGAGGATGGCGGGGGGCTGCCCCTGACTCCGGCGGGCCAAGGCGGCCCCGAGCCGCGGCGGGTGCCGATAGTGCCAGCACGCTTCGACCAGGATGCGCCGGACGTGGGTGTTGCCGGCCTTGGTGATACTCCCCCGCTGCGTGCGGTCCCCGGACGAGGCCTCGCTCGGAACCAGGCCGAGATACGCCATCAGCTCCCGCGGGTGCGGGAAGCGCTGAATGTCCCCGAGCTCGGCGAGCAGAGTCATCGCCGCGAGAGTGTCGATCCCTCGGAAGCAGCGGAGCCACCCCACATGCTCGCGGTAGGGCGCGGTCTCGGCCAGGGCCGCAATCTCGCGGTCCAGGTCCGCGACCCGAGCGAGCAGTTGTTCGACCGCACACCGATACTCGTCGCAGGTGCGCGCCAGGACGGGGAGATCGAACCGCTGGCCGCGGAGCCAGATCCAGTGCCGCTGCGTCCAGTTCCGGCCCTCGCGATACACCCGGCCGTGGCGGGCCAAGAACTTCCCGAGGCGGTGGCGCCAGCGCAGGAGATCCTCTTGGGCATCTTCCCGGCACCGGACGAGATCCCGGACCGCCTCCCCGGCCTCATTGGGCACGGTGATCGGGGTGAGTTCGCCGGCCCGGAAGAGGCGGACCAGCTTGCCGGCATCCCGCCGATCCGTCTTGATTCGGTCCCCGGGCTTGCGCGGCGTCAGGGCCGGAGCCATGACCTGGCACGGGACGTCCAGGGCCGTGAGTTGGCGGTAGAGGTCGTAGCCGGAGGGGCCCGCCTCGTAGCACACGCGCACCGGCCCCTCGTGCTTCACCCGGGTGAACAGGCGCTGCACATGCCGGGGCTCATTCGGAATCGAGCGCGCCTCCGGCACGTCCGCTCCGGGCCGCAGAATCCCCAGCACCAGGGTGCGCTTGCTGTCGTCGATGGCCACAAATATGGTATCCTTCTTCATGACCGGCCTCCTTTTCGTATGTGGCTCTGTTCCTTCGGGAACAACCCACGCTATTTTACGATAGGTGGCCGGTCTTTCCATATGGTCTAGGTTACTGCGACGGGGGGCGATTGTAATTGACACCGCGCGAACCCAGGAATACGCTCCTGCCAACGATCTCTCCCCTTTCTCCGGTACTCCAAGCGGTGTTAGGAGGCAGAAATGCAGAAGCAACATGTGAGATTCGCAAGAATTGTCGCCTTAGTCTTCACGCTGTTCGCCTTGGCTTCTGCTTCCTTCGCGGTCGCTGGCGAAGACCCATCGACGCAACTCGTTGGTGGATGGTACGGGGAGCGAATCCATTCTGGCGAAGTCCAAGGAAAGCCATTTAATCACCGCCGATGGCTCACCACCCACAGATCCGACGGGACTGCACGAGACGTGTTCCGCTACTACCTGAATGATCAGCTGCAAGTGGAGTACGTCGAAGACTACACATGGGGCGTGCAAGATGGGGTTTACTGGAACGTGTGCCAGTCGCAACACCACACCGGGTCCGCGACTGTTCCCTGCGCTGAGCGAAGCGAGTACGTAATTCGGTCGGTGACTGCGCGGGAATTTAGATACTACAGCAAGAAGAGTGGAATCGAATACTCAATGGTTCGAGTGCCAGAAGATTTCCAGCTACCTTAGCACGCGCAACGCGCTGGACTATTCTTTTACGTGCTGATTGTGCCACCGTGTTTTAGTCCTGCCCGTTTTTCGACCTGCCCCAATCGGATAACTCTCTGACAATACTCGCGAAGGCGTGACCGCAACCATCACGCGGGTTCGACGCCGCAACCCTTCGTATTCCCGAGCCGGGAACCTCTTCGGATCCCCTTCCCGTTGACACGCGACACTCGTTCCGCTACGCTCCCGTCTGCGCGTCCATGCTTTCGTCCAGATGTCTGCCCAGGTGCAGAAAGGAGAACCACGTGCGACAAGTGGGTTACGGGGTATTCGGTCTTGTCCTGCTGACGATGGGGCTGGTTGCGTGCGGACCGGCCAGGCTGGCCACGGTCCCAGAACGCGAATTCTCCTATCGGGCCTCGGACGGAACGGCCGAGCTCCTCTGGGACTGCACCCGGACCGCGGCCGGAGAGGTGCGGATCGAGGGGGTGGCGAACAATCCGTTCTACCCGCAGCCGATCAAGGACGTTCAGGTCCAAGTGTATGGGGCGGGGGTAAATCAGGCGAGCGTGCTGCGCGCCAGCGCGACCGTGCGCGACGTCCTGATCCAGCCGAATGCGCGCTCCCCCTTCGAGGTCACCTTCCAGCCGGCCGGTTCCGAGGCGCGATACGATTTCGCCTATGCGTACCAGATCGAACGGAGCAAAAACAGCGACCGGAATGGTGGGGAGCAGCGGAGTTTCGCCCGAAATATCTGTCCTGACTTGAAGCGCTAACGGCTCAACTTGTGAAAAGTGTTGGGATCGCCAGCACCTTCTTCAGTGCAGCCCCGCTGTTCGCAGGGTCTCAACAATCCGCGCTCGGTCGGCCGGATTCGGCCCAACAATGGTCTTCGCGTACGCGGCCAGGGAAAAGGTGGGATTGGCCCGGAGGACGGCGGCTACCTCTGCGCGGGCGTCGGCATCTCGACCCATCCGCATGTAGGTGACCGCCAACTGGAGGAGCGCCGGCTGGTTCTCCGGCGCAATCTGCAGGGACTTCTTGTAGGCCGCCACGGCCTCGGCGAACCGTCCCAAGCTTCGGAAGGCCCGCCCATAGTCACGGAAGAGGCTGGACGGACCGAAGGGGCTGAGGCGGATCGCTTTTTCAAGCAGGGGGAGGGCCTCCGCCGCCCGTCCGACCGTGGTGAGCGTGGCAGCGTAATTTTGCAGGGAGCTTGCCGACCCGGGACTGAGGGCCACGGACCGTTGCCCCTCCGCAATGGCTGTGGCATAGTCCCCCGCCAGGACCGCGAGCTGGTTCATGATATCGTGGCAGTTGGGGCATGCCTCCTCGATCGCGAGGGCCTGCTTGGCCAAGGCGACGGCCTGCGCCAGGGTGCGCTCCGGGGACGGGGTGTTCCCCAGGCCAATATCGTGATGATAGGCCCACGCGAGTTGGGCGTAGGCCTGGGGGTTGTCCGGGCAGGCGGCAATGAGCTCCTCGGCGAGCCGCCGACCCCGGTTATTGTCCTGCACGTTCCAGCGCACGAGGTAGCCATCTATCTCCGCCCACCGGCTGTAACACTCGAGTCCTCGGGGGCCGCGGAAATAACTCTTCGCGGCGACCCGGTCCCCCGAGCCTCCCGGATGGAGCACGGTTGCGCGCACGCTGGCCAGGATACGGAGCGTGAGGTCATCCTGCAGGGCGAAGAGGTCGGTCCGGTCCCCGTCGTACTGCTGGGCCCAGACGTGGGTGCCCGTCAGGGCGTCGATCAACTGGGCGGTGACGCGGACGCGGTCGCCCGCCCCCTGCACGCTCCCCTCCAGCACGTAGCGCACGCCGAGGGCCTCGCTGACCTCGGGGATGCTCACCGCTTTGCCCGTATAGACGGCCGTCGCGGCCCGGGCGATGACAAAGAACTGCGGCACCCGGGCGAGCGCCGTGGTGATGCCCTCGGTCATCGCGCGGCTCAGGACCTCCTGCTGGGGATCCCCGCTCAGGTTCGCGAACGGGAGCACGGCGATGGACGGCTCCGCCGGGAGGGGGAACGCCATCTTCGCCCGGGAGGCCACCGCCGGGTGGGGGACCGCACTGCGCCCGATCGCGACGGTCAGGATTCCGATAACCACCACCGCGGCGAGGAGCGCTGCGCGGCGGGAGGTGCGGAGGACTCCCCACGCGCGCTGCCACCATGGCGCGGGGGCCCGTTCGGCGGCGGCGGACGAATCGGCCTCCCGTGCCCGCTGCCCTCGCGGGCCCGCCTGCGCGGTCAGCCGCGCGACAAACCGGTCCCACGCCTCCCCATTCACCGCGTCCTCGTAGCGGAGGACCACGTCCTCCAGGGTCAACCCGAGCGCGTCCAGGGCGAACTTCAGCCGGACGTGCTCATGGCTCCCCTGATACGCGAACAGGGTGGCCCACCGATCCTGCTCGGCCTCGGTGACGGGATAGGCTTTGCCCGGCCCCTCGCCAGAGCCTTTCTTCCGTCCGCGGACCTCAAACAGCGGGGCCGCTTCCAGGTTCGGGAGGGCCTGCTGCCATTTCTGATAGATCCGGGAGAGCAAGGACCCCGCCGCCGAGGACCCCGCCGCCTCCCCGACCGTGTCGTTGAGCACCGCCAAGACGGCATGCTGGCCTTCCAAGGGGATCGAGGTGATCCGTCCCAGGCGTTGCATCTCGGTCACGACCAGGGCGATCACGCCGAGATAGAACCGGCGGGAGGGAGAATTGAAGTGCAGGGTGAGTTCCAGGATCTGGGGGCAGGCAATCGCGAGCGTGAACTGGGTGAGGTCGATGGTGATTTTGGCGGGAGGGGTCGAGATCGCCATCGTGCCACCCCCAATCGGCCGACCGGCGAAAAAGTGTAACGGTAATTACCATCACCTCCATACCACGGCCCTATGCTTCCAGCAAGGCAAAAGTGGGGCAGGGACAGCTCCAGCACGGACTCCAGGGGCGCTGGGACGGGGGGAGGGCGGGGGGGGACAGGAGTCCAACTCCCGAGCGATTGGGCCCAGGCCGACGGCACCGGCAGGACCATCAAAGGGGCCGGTGCTGTGACACGCATCGGCACACGACCCGAAGGGGGACACCATGGCCTATCAGATTCGCTGCTTGAAATGTCCGGCGGACACCTGGGCGGGGAACATCCGGGATCTCATCGACGGTCATACCACCGAGACCGGCCGGCTCCGCTGTGGCCACTGCGGCGAGACCGAGACGTATGTCGCGCAGATCACCGGGCGCTGGGAGCAGGAACCTGACGCCACCTGGGACGAGTACATCAAGGGGGTGATCCGGCTCACACCGGACGCGCGCGGCATCACCCCGGTGGTCTTCCTGACCGCCGCCGTGCCGGACGGCGAGGTGGCGCAACTGCGGGTGAGCTATTACACGGCCCCGGATCCCGACGGGCGGCTCACCCCCGGGCCGGGGCCCGGGACGGCCCCCACGCTCACCCTGGATACCCTGCGACAACTCCTGGTCAAGCTCGGCGCGTTCGGGGTGGTCCGCCCGCAGGAGCTGGAGGTGGTTGCCCAACTGATTCGCTTGGATGCGCCGATGCTTGACACGCACGCCGTGACGGCGGTCCGCGCACCCAGCAAGGCGTAACGACCGTACCGCAGGCCGGCGTGACCCGGCGCAGCAGGAGGCACCCATGAATTTCCGCATTCGGCTCTGTGTCGTTGCGTATCTGGTACTGTTCGGCCTCTGCATCTGGCTCGCCGCCGCACTGGCAACCCTCAGCCCGGCAGGAGAGATGATGGCGAGTGCCATAGCGTCCTCACCCGAGTGACGACCGACACGATACCCCCAAGAGGAACAACGTGAAGGGAGAGGGGGAGCGGCCGCCGGTCCCGACGACTCGGCGGCCGCCGCACGGGAGAGCTCGCGCTAACTTACCTGGACAGTGATTTGCCGCGGCTTGGCCCTCTCTTTCTTCGGCAGATGGAGGGCCAACACGCCGTGTTTGAGCTCGGCTGAAATCCGGTCCGCATCCACCGCGTCGGGCAATTCGAATTGCCGGTAGAAATTGAGCAGTTCGTATTCCCGCGCAATCGGCGTCCCGGGAGCGATGTGTTTGGTGTTCCCCTGTAACGTCAACACACCGTCGGCCACTCGAACATCGAGGGCCTCTTGTTCTACCCCGGGCAAGTCGGCGATCACGGTCAATCCATCTTTGGTCTCGAAGATGTCAACGGGCGGGGTGATGTACCGCTCGTACGCCCGGGTTTCCTCACGCCGGGCAACTGTTTCAGGCTGCACGCTGGGCACCGTCTTCTCTGCCATCGTGGTCACCTCCTCTATCCGGCCACCTTCACCTGGATCTGCTTTGGTTTCGCCGCCTCCGCCTTGGGCATCGTCACCACGAGCAACCCGTTCCGATAGTCCGCCTGGACACGTGTCGCGTCGACTTCCATGGGCAATGCAATGGTCCGAGTGAATCGGCCGGCCGCTCGCTCGTTCCGATGATACGCATCCGCAGTCACCTGAGCCAGGCCGGGCTTCTCGCCCTTGATCGTGAGCGCGCCCTGGAGGACGGACAAGTCCAGCGACTTGGGATCTACGCCGGGAGCCAAGGCTTCGACGTACAGGTTGGCTTCGTCTTCGCTGAGGTTCACCAACGGGTATTGGCGCGCGCCCTGTCCGGGCAAGAACGCCACGCGCCAGGACTGAGGACGGCGATCGGTCCAGAATGTCTGGAACGTCCGATCGATCTCCTGCCGTAACGCATCCAGGTCTCCCCATGGAGTTACGATCGCCATAGCTTCCTCCTTTCTTTGTGAGTAGATGGTTGATGGTGGTCTGCGCAGAACGTCTCCTCCCCCACTAGCATCTCGACCGGATTCTTCGTGGTATCTGACTATAAATATATATATTACATGAGTCTATACTTGTCAAGTATTTTCTATCTTCAGCCAAATCTTCCCAAGAGTAAGATATCATAACGGAATTTCATTCGTGCACCGAGGTTGGCGCAGCATGGCAATAGGGAGGGCAAGGAACGCTCAGACGGGTATCGGAGAGCATTTCAGAACAACGAGAAATCCTGGTGGATATGTTGGCTATGACGCGACCAGGAATGCGATCGACATGGGCGAGGGTTGGGGACGCCCACGCTGCTGGCCAGGCGGTCCCGTCGGCCGACGATGATCCCGTCCAGGCCCCTTCTATATCTTCTCCTCTCGAATCCCTCACAGGCACTGGGCTGTTCTTCTCGACACGATTTAGAGTGGAATCCTGTGGAGTGGACGATTGTTCCCTCTTCCGTGGTAGGGCGATATACTGGTTGCATGAGGAGGGAAACAGCTATGGAAACGCGGCGGAGCTTCATGCGATGGGTATTCGGGTGTCTTCTCGGGGGCGGCGTGCTGCTCGGCCCTCTCTCGTCCGCGATGCGGCGGGCGTGGGCGGCGAGCAGGAAGATTCTGGCCAAGGGGACCAAGAGAGAAAGTCTGATCCAAGAAGACCCGGCTGGACTCGATACGACCAACCTGGAGATCACGCCCCTGGAAGAGTTCGGGACCATGGGCCAAACCGACAAGGTGGTGGACCCCACCGCGTGGCGGCTGGAAGTCTCCGGAAAGGTGAAGCGGGCTTTGAGCTTGACCTACGCCCAGATCACCGCCCTGCCCTCCATCGAAAGGGAGGTGCTGTTGATCTGCCCAGGGTTTTTTGCCAATCATGGGCGGTGGAAAGGATTCTCCCTCAAGAGGCTCCTGCAGCAGGCAGAGGTCGATCGCAGCGCGGGTCGGGTCACCATCGAGGCACGTGGGCAAAAGACTGCACGGTTTCCCCTGGCGGATATTCTCTCCGACAAGGTCTTTCTGGCCTACCAGGTGAACGGCAAGGATCTGCCCCGGAAACACGGATCCCCGCTCCGCGTGGTCGCGGAGGATCACTATGGATCCGACTGGGTGAAGTATGTCGACAGGATCTCGGTTGAAACGACGTGATCGCCAACCAGCAGCCATGCTCCCATTCGATTCGTGTTCGGGAAGCCGCTAGAGACACGCAGGCCCGGCTCGCAGCCTCGAGCCGGGCCCGTTTCTTTGGCGGTGGAATTTCGGTCAGCTCTTGCGTGACGTCTTGGTGACAACGCCGGTGAACTGCGACTCCAGCTCGCTGGATCCGCAGGCCGGACAGGCAGGCTGCTTCTCCCCACGCTCCCGGATCGTCATCGTGACCGTAAACACCTTCTGGCACTTGAGGCAGAGAAACTCATAGGTTGGCATGAGCGCCCTCCTTCTTTTCGACACACTCCGCCCTGAATATAGTACCGAATGCTCTCTATTTCCAGGGGTGCGCAGATTACGGGACGGACGCGAGGCGACCACCGGGACGGATTCGGCTCAGCGGGATAGAGAACGCGGCTTCCGAAGCAAGTATAGGAAGTACAGGCCGCCGAACCCCATGGAGATCTCCTGGAGGATCTCTAGCGAGGTTTGGGCCAGGATCGTGTGGAAGTTTCGGTCCACCGCGGTCACGTAGCCGCCGCAGATGGCGTTGGCGACGCGGAAGAAGAGCGGAGGGCGGCTGGGTCGGTTCCAGAATTTGTCCAGGACCACCAACAGGCCGCCCGGCTTGACGACCCGCTCCGCTTCCAGTAGGGTGCGAATCGGGTCCGGTACCACGGCCAGAATGAGGTGAAGGATCGCCTTGTCGAAGGTGTTGTCCGGGAAGCGGAGGTTCATCGCATCCATCTCTTCCAGACGGATGTGGCAATCCCCGATCTTCGCCTCCGCCCGGCGAAGCATGGCGGGGGTGAGATCCACGGCGACGCACTGCGTGTCGCGCGGGAGAAACTCGAAGTCCGCCCCGGTTCCGCACCCCACGATCAGGAGCGCATCCTTCGGCCCCAGGTCCAGAAGTCCGATCGAGCGACGGCGACTACCGCGCAGGAATCGGGTGAGCGGATCGTAGATCGTCGCCCAGATCGTGTAGGCCCGGCGGAGTCCGCGATTGCTTGCCATGGCACACCTGCTCGGCAGCAGTGACTGTGGGCCTGGACGATACGAGCCCAGCCCCTCGGCGTCAAGCCGGAAGGTCATCCGACCGGATGCGCTTCCCCTTCCCTTTCGTCCAAAGTGCTTGACTTCCCCCCGCGCCTCCCTACAATCCGCCAGAGCGTTGCACTTCACCCGAAGAGAGGAGAATGGCATGAACCCGGAATCGGTGGCTGGTTTCTTACGCGGACGCAAAGTCTTCGACCTGGGGGTGGAACTGTTCCCCGGCATGCCGCACGTCCCGACCCACTCCCCGTTCATGTATCAGATGGTTCGGGAGCACGGAGACCTGATGTACGGGGAGGGCGTCTCAGCGGCGGTGGACATCTTTGGCATGAGCTGCCACACCGGCACCCACCTGGACGGCCTGGGGCACTTCGCCAAGAACCTCTGTTTGCACGGAGGCCAGCCCGTCTCCGGCGGACAACACAAGCTGGAGGGCTTGAAGACGCTTGGCATCGAGCGCGTGGCGCCCATGCTCGGCCGCGGCATCCTTCTGGACGTTCCGGCGTCTCGAGGCGTCGAGATCCTGGAGCCGAACCGGGTCATCGGCCCCAAGGACCTGGAGGCGGCGGCCAAGGCGGCCAAGGTCCAGATCCAACCCGGTGACGTAGTCCTGATCCGCACCGGCTGGATGCGCCTGTGGCCGGACCAGAGGAAATACTACGGCGTCCAGACCGGCCAGCCCGGCATCAACCTGGAGGCTGCCAGGTGGGCGACCGGCCAAGGCGCCGTCTGTCTGGGGAGCGACAATTTCGCCGTCGAGGTGACGCCCACGGCGGGCAATGCTCATCCGGTCCATATCCACTGTCTGGTCGAGAAGGGAGTGCACCTGCTGGAGGTGGCGAACCTGGAGGAGTTGAGCCGCACCAAGACGTACGAGTTCGGGCTCGTCCTGGTCCCGATGAAGATCCGGGGGGGCACCGCCAGCCCGATCCGCCCGCTGGCCGTGGTGTGAGCCGTTGTCAAAGAATAAGGAGCCGTAACGAAATTCCAATAGACGGACAAGTTATTTCGTAACGGCTCCTAAACTTGCGAGAGGAGGACACACGGTGGATGCTAAGACGCTGTTCGACTTGTCGGAGAAGGTCGCCATCGTGGCCGGGGGTTCCCGAGGAATCGGATTCGCCATCGCCGAAGGGCTGGCCTCGGTCGGCGCCAGGATCGTCGTGGCGAACAGCACGTCGGAAACCGGCGGGCGCGCCGCGGCGGCGATACGGGCCCAGGGCTACGAGGCCAGAGCCATCCCGCTTGACCTGCGCGATCGGGGCTCGATCGAACAAATGGTCTCGGCCACCCTCGAGGCCTTCGGCCGGATCGATATCCTTGTCAACTCGGTGGGGATTATCCGACGCGGACCGATCGAGACGGCTTCCGAGGAGGACTGGGACGCCATGATGGAGGTGAATCTCCGCGGGGCCTTCCTGTGCTGCCAGATCGTGGGACGCGAGATGATCGCGCGTGCGCAGGGGAAGATCATCAGCATCTCTTCGAACGTCTCGCAAGTCCTCCAGCCACATCGGGGGGTCTACGCGGTCACGAAGGCCGGCCTCTCCCACTTGACTCGCGTGCTGGCCCTCGAGTGGGCGCCGCACCATATCAACGTGAACGCGATCGCGCCCGCGCCGACCATCACCGATTTGAACCGCAAGTTCTTCGAGGATCACCCGGAGGATTTCAAGGCGCGGACACAGTCCATTCCCCTGGGCCGGCTCGGAATCCCGCAGGACTACGTCGGGGCGGCCGTCTTCCTGGCCTCCCGTGCCTCGGACTTCGTCACGGGGCAGACCTACTTCGTGGACGGGGGATCGAACCTGATCTGAGGAAGGAACCAGTGGCCGACGGGCACCATAGCCATCTGCGACGTCCGGCCATGGCCTCCGCGGATAAGCTGATGCTGACCGTGACGGGGCGAGGCGGCCACGGGGCGAATCCCCATCACGCCATCGATCCTGTCGTGGCCTCGGCCCAGATCATCACGGCGCTCCAGACATTGATCAGCCGGGAGACTCCTCCGCTCGATGCCGCCATCCTCAGCATCACGATGCTCAAGGCCGGCAGCGCCTTCAACATCTGACCGGCTCTGAAGACGCCGCCTACTTCTGGCAAAAGGTCCCGGGCTGCTACGCGTTCATCGGCACGGCCCGGCCCGAATGGTCCCCGGCCCCCTCGATCCACAACTCGAAGTTCGACATCGACGAGTCGGCCCTGGCGATCGGCGCAGATTTCCTGGTCCAGACCGCCCGTCAGATTCTCCAGTCTCCCTGACGATGTCGGAGGGGAGCGGGCGGTGTTACAGCAAGATCTCCCGCGTCAGACCGCGCACATCCATCTCGTAGTCGATGTCCACCACCGGCGGGCGGGCGAAGTGCCAGGTCAGCCCGCCCCCTGCCGCCCCGCGCCGTACGATCTCGTCGACAAGGATCGGGAACACGTCGTGCACCGTATACAACTGCGTCGCGGTGACGTCTGTCCAGCCGACGCGGAGCGCCTGCATGCGGCGCTCCATTTCGCCGAGCACCCATCGGGCCTTCTCGCGCAGCCCCGCGGGGGATGTGTCTCCGCGGCGGATGATGTGATCCCGGTAGTTGCCCTTCCCCTCGGGTGCTTCGCCGCTGCCCGCGATCTGGAAGCTTTCGCGCGCGCCGGCGCGCGCCGGGACGGTGTAGGCGAACGCGTAGAAGCTCGGGGTCGCCGGCGGGTTGATCTCCGGGCAGACGTTCGAGCGGGCGACCGGATTCGCCTCGTCGCGGAAGATTCCCCATCGCTCCAGCGTGCCGACGTACAAGCGGTTGAACGCCCGGAAACTCTCCTCGGTGAAGGGAGCCGGCGAGCGCAGCTCGCAGGCGCAGAAGGCGGCGAGCGGCCGCCCGATGCCCGCCAGGTGCGCCGTGATCGTCTGGAAGCCCTCCTCGAGCGACACGGGCCGCAGGAACCGCGCCCGCTCGATCTCGAAACCCGTCTCGGCCGCGACCCCCGCCGAGTACTGAAACATCCCCTTCAAGTATCGGTAACCGCCAGTAGGATAGGCGGTGGCGCCGCCCACGTATCCTTCTCCTCGCGTTCTTGCCGACCTCCGACCCCCTGACCTCTGATCGCTGACCTCTGACCACTGGCTCCTGACCGCCTCTTACCTCCTGGAGATCTCCTCAAACTGCTTCAGGTATTTGGCGCGTAGGTCGGGGTCGCCGAGACTCATCGTCCCCCAGATGGATTGTCCCCTCCAGAAGAGATCCAGCTCTCCATGATAGGGGTCCTTCAAGCGATACGGCCCCTCTACGATATCCTTCCTCGAAGGATCAACCTGTTGCAGGTACTTCTCCAGCATGCTTTGACAGTCATTTTGGCTCTCACCCTCGATGACGAAGAGCTGATACTTCTTGCCCGCGAGCTCATAGTCGGCGGTAAACCCGGAGTGGAAAAAGGAATACCCCAGGAAGTCTTTGGCGATGAACTTCTCCGAATTCTTCCTCTTTCCTTCGAGAGGGAAAGAAGAAAGCACCCCGGGAAGCGAGGAGCGCCCTTCCAGCTCCTGGGACAGCCTTCGGGCGAAGGCGAGCAGGATCTCTTGATCGTCGGCTCCGGCGTTATCGCTGCTGAGCTTGACGTAAAAACTTCCCTTGATGAAGTTCAGGAAGCCGGCCTCGATGTACCCCTGGACGCCGATGTCCAGGAAGTTCGCATTGGAGAGGCGCTCCTGGCTGTAGATCCCGAAGGCGTGGTTGGCATCGCGATGTCGGTACACCTCAACGGTCACCGACGCCTTCTTGTCGTTCTGATACTCGGCGACCTTCAGTTCCTGGAACTCGTACTTGAGGTAGAGATCCGCGCCTCCGTCGATGTATTCATAGAGCGTCTCAGGAGAAAAGAGTTGAGGTGGCCCCGCCTGCGTCCACCCGTCCATCTCGGGGAAAGCAAACTCCTTTCCTTCCGCCCTGGCAGTCCCACAAAGTATCCCGACCCACAGGATCACGCCTGCGAGACAGAGAATCGCAGGGGTCACGATCGACCCGGAGTTCTTCACCCCCGTTCCTCTCATCCACCCTCCCCTTTCCCGGTAGCCTACTAGGCGAGGAGATCCGCCGGAACCTCTCGCAGACGCACGACATCCATGATCCGATCGGACACCTTCCATTGATTGACGCATCTTACCGAGCAGGAGGGGCAATCGCCGCACAGGCCGGCGGGAAACTTCAGCGAAAGCAAGAGATCCTGGGCCGCACCGAAATTCCGGTACCCGTGAAGATACATATAGGCGCGCATCAGTTCGGGAATCGGGAGCTGCTTCGCACACTGGCCCACGCAGCTTCCGCAGCCCTGGCAGTAGAGACCCGACAGCAGCGTGAGCCTTTCGCAGGTGCTCTTCCTCCGCTTTCGTGAGGGCCAGGTCCTTCATGATGGACAGGTCGAGATTCATCTGGTCAAAGGTGGTGAAGCCGGTGATGACGATATGGACGTTCGGATCCTGCAGAGCCCATTTTATCGCGGCCGAAACGTCCAACTGTTGCGACGCATAGGCTCCCCGAACATTGCCGCCGATGGTCTTCATCGCCACGGCCCCCAGGCCGGCCCCTGCTGCCTGAGCGATGGCGCTCTTCACGTCCGCCGAATGCTTCTGCCGATAATTGTAGGCCGTCAAGACCACGTCATAGATCTTGGATTCGGTGGCCGCCTTGATCACCTCCGGCTCGTTCCGATGGGTGGAGACCCCTATGAAGCGAATCTTCCCCGCCTTCTTCGCCTTTTCCAAAGCCCTGAGGATCGGCTCGTACAGGGTGGCTTCCTTTGTCCAGACGCCATGGTGATGGTAGATCTCGATGAAATCCAGCCCCAAGCTCTTCAGACTGGTGTCAATCTTCTTCGTGTAGGCTTCTTCCGTCGCCTCTCCCGAATACATCCCGGTGTTCTGATCCTTGGGAAGGCTCGCCTTGGTGGAAATCACGAAGGAATCCCGGGGGCGGCCCTTCAGAATCTCCCCGATCATCGCCTCGTTCGTGCCTCTTTGATAGCCCTGGGCGGTATCCAGGTGGACCATGCCAGCATCCAGCGCGGCCCGAGGCAGGTCGGGATTGTCGGTATTCATCACCCCCATGGTAATCACGGGGAGCCTGAGACCCGTCTTCCCCAGCACGCGGTAGATCATATTGGGCTTGGCGCCCGCCGGCTCCTCCGGCTTCTTCTCGTTTGCGCTGAGATACACGAACCCCCCCAGCCCAACCGTGGACTTCAGGAATTCTCTCCTCCCCATCGCGGTCTTCTCAGTCATCTCTCAATCCCTCCAGTAATATCGGTCCCACCCCGAGCCAGATGTCCGTGCCTAACAGGATGCTGAAAGACTCACTTTTCGGCAGGCTGCTCAAAAGGGCCCAGATGCTAGGCGGCCCGCGAAGGGCGGGGTACCCACCGCGGGTGGGTCCAGGCGTACTTCCGGTACGCCGCAGCGAGTGCCCGAGCAAGCGGGGTACCCAGCCGCCGGCTGGGTCCCCGCAGATGGGCCCTTTTCAGCAGCCTGCTAAGCCTCCAGCTCGATCCGCACCGGCTCGACCTTCCAGATATCCCGCGCATATTCCTCGATCGCCCGGTCGGATGAGAACTTCCCCATCCGCGCCACGTTCAGGACGGCCATACGGGTCCAGCGCTCCCGGTCGCGGTAGGTCTCGGTCACGCGCTCTTGAGCTTCGACGTACGCGCGATAGTCGGCCAGCAACATATATTCGTCCCGGCCCGTGAGCCCCTCCACGAGCGGACGGAAAAGGTGGGGCTCCTCCGGCGAGAAGTGCCCGTCGGCGATCAGGGAGAGCACAGCGGCAAGCTCCGGGTCGGCGTCCACGACCTCCCATGGCCGGTAGCCGTCGCGCCTGCGCCCCTCTACCTCCTCTGCGGTGAGCCCAAAGAGAAAGAAGTTCTCCGCGCCCACCTCCTCGCGAATCTCCACGTTGGCCCCGTCGAGCGTGCCGATGGTGAGCGCGCCGTTCAGACTGAACTTCATGTTGCCCGTGCCCGAGGCCTCTTTGCCCGCCGTCGAGATCTGCTCCGACAGGTCGGCCGCTGGATAGATGCGCTGGCCGTTCTTGACGTTGAGGTCCGGGAAGAAGGCCACGCGCAGCCGGCCGGCCACATCCGGGTCGGCGTTCACCACCTCGGCCACGCTGTGGATGAGCTTGATGATGAGCCGGGCCATCCAGTAGCCGGGCGCGGCCTTGCCGCCAAAGATGACCGTGCGTGGCGTGATCTGTAGCGCCTGGTCTTGTTTGATCCGGCGATAGAGCGTCACCACATGTAGGACATTCAGGTGCTGGCGCTTGTACTCGTGGATGCGCTTGACCTGGATGTCGAAGAGCGACTCGGGGTCGACCCGGACGCCGGTGCGGTCCGCGAGTTGCTCCGCGAGCCGTTTCTTGTTGGTGAGTTTGACGGCGCGGAAGGCGGCGCAAAAGTCCGGATCCTCGGCGAGCGGCTCCAGCCGGGAGAGCTGCGCCAGGTCGCACACCCATCCGTCGCCGATGCGGCTGGAGATGAGCGCCGCGAGGGCCGGGTTGGCGACCGCGAGGAAGCGGCGCGGCGTGACGCCATTGGTCTTGTTGCTGAACTTCCCGGGCATAAGGTCATGGAAGTCCGCGAGCACACTCTTGCCCAGCAGCTCGGTGTGAAGCCGGGCCACGCCGTTGACGGCGTGGCTGCCCACCGCGGCCAGGTGGGCCATGCGCACATACCGATCACCATTCTCGTCGATGAGCGAGAGTCGCCGCAGTCGCTCGATGTCCCCCGGGTAACTTGCCTGGACCTCATCCAAGAAGCGGCGATTGATCTCGTAGATAATCTCCAGGTGCCGCGGCAAGAGCGAACCGAAGAGCCGCAGGGGCCATTTCTCCAGGGCCTCGGGCAGCAGGGTGTGATTGGTGTAGGCAAAGGTGTGACGCGTGATATCCCAGGCCTCGTCCCAGCCGTAGCAGTACTCGTCCACAAGCAGCCGCATCAGCTCGGCCACGGCGATGGCCGGGTGCGTGTCGTTGAGCTGCACCGCGTACTTGGTGTGGAACGCATCAAGATTGGGCGCGTTCTGCAGGTAGATGCGAACCATATCCTGCAGCGCGCACGACACAAAGAGGTACTGCTGCTCCAGACGGAGGCGCTTGCCCTCGAGCTGCTCGTCGTTGGGATAGAGCACCTTGGTGATGGTCTCGGAAGCCAACTGCTCCTCCACGGCACCATAGTAGTCGCCGTGGTTGAACGCCGCCAACTTAAAGGCTTGGTAGGCCTCGGCCTTCCATAGGCGCAGGAGGCTGGCGGTGTTGGTCCGGTAGCCCAGGATGGGCGTATCGTAGGCCATACCGCGGACCGTGCGCTGCGGAAGCCAGCGCGCGCGGTAGCGTCCTTGCGCATCGCACCAGGACTCGGCCCGCCCGCCGAATCCGACGGCGTAGGTGATCTCGGGCCGCGGGATCTCCCAGGGGTTTCCGAGGCGCAGCCAGGTGTCGCTCTCTTCCACCTGCCAGCCGTTCTCGATGCGCTGGTCGAAGATCCCATATTCGTAGCGGATACCGTATCCGATGGCTGGGATGTTGCGCGTGGCAAGCGAGTCCATGTAGCAGGCCGCCAAACGCCCGAGTCCTCCGTTGCCCAGGCCCGGCTCCTCCTCCTGTTCGACGAGCGTATCGAAGTCCAGGTCGAGCGCCTTGAGAGCGTCGCGCACCTCGCCTTCGATGCCCAGGTTGACGACGTTGTTGTGCAAATGAGGGCCGAGCAGAAACTCCGCCGACAGGTAGCAGACCGTGCGCGCCGCCCGATTCTTGTACGTGTGCGCGGTGCTGGTCCAGCACTTGAGCAGGCGATTGCGTACCGCGTGGGCAAGGGCGAGGTACCAGTCATTGCGCGTGGCGACCTCGGGGAAGCGCGCCTGGACGTACCGGAGGTTATCCAGGACATCCTGCCGGATGGATTCGGTGTCGAGGCCGACGTGGGTGACCGTCGCCGCTGGGCGGGAAGCTTGTGTCTGGGGAGCGGGTCTCTCCGACGACGAGCGCGGTGTCCTGGCCATGAGCACCTCCTCGCCCTGTGTAGTTCAAAACAACAGCAAGAGCATCCTATCTCACCCGTTCACCTTCCACTTTATAGGTTACCAGGTCAAGGGCTTTAGCGGAAGGAATTACGCTCACACGTCAGGCCAGGATCCGATCCAGGTAGCCGAGATACTCCTGTGGCGACCCATCCCGCGGAAGCTCCCCATCCAGGACAGCCTGTTCCAGCCGGCTTCTTAGCTCGCCCACCCGGGGACCCGCCTCGATCCTCAGGTGGGCCATGATGGCCTGCCCGATGCCCTTCGGCAGGAGGGGAGCCTGCCCGTCCTTCTCGATCAAGCCGGCAGCCCGAGCCTGAAGGTCGGCCAGCCGCGCCAGGACCCCTTCGCGGATGCCGGGCCGGTGCGAGGTCACATCGGCCCGGCTGAGGTCCAGCAGATCGGGGAACACCTCTCCCGCGTCGCGGATCAAGCGTCGCACGGCCCCATCGGTCCAGCCGCCATCGTACAGGGCCGGTCGCTGGTGGAGGAGCACCAGTGTTCGGACCTGCTGGTGCAGCGCCCGGTCGAAGCGGAACCGGCGTGCCGCCTCGTCCACGATCGCCGCCGACACCGTCTCGTGCCCGAAGAAGTGAACCTCGCCCGCGGGGTCCACCGACCGAGTCGTGACCTTGCCGGCATCATGCAGGAGCGCGGCCCAGCGCACGGGGAGGCTGCGAGGCGCCTGGCTGAGAACCCCCAGCGTGTGCGGCCAGAGCGCTTTGTGGTGGTACCGGCCCTGATCCGCCCTGAACTCCACCATGGCCTGCCCCGCCGGCCAGAGGTGGGCCAGTAGTCCCGTCTCCACCAGGAAGATCAGCCCGTCGTCGGCCGCCTCGGCCACCAGAATCTTGTTCATCTCCAGGAGCCACCGCTCGCGGCTGACCGTCAGGATCTCGCTCGCTACCTCCCGGACGACCTCGGTGAGCTCGGGCTCCGGCTTCATGCCGAGCGTGGCGATGAACCGTGCGGCGCGCAGCGTCCTGAGCGGGTCTTCCCGGAAGATGACCCGCGGCTCGCCGACGGTCCGCAGCGCCCCCTGGGCAAGGTCGCGATCCCCTCCGTAGGGGTCGATCAGATGCCCATCCGCCGCCATGGCCATGGCGTTGATCGAAAAATCTCGCCGGGCGAGGTCCTCCAGCAAGTCCTTGCCGAACGTCACCCGCGGCTTTCGGCTTCCGTTGACGTAGAGCTCGCCGCGATACGTCGTGATCTGGATTTGCCGCCGCCGAACCGCCCCCTCCAAGAACGTCCCCACGGTGCCGAACCGGCTCCCGACCATGAACACCGGGAAGCCGGCCCGACGCAGCAATCGAGTGCTCTCGGCGGGGAGCGCGCTGGTGGCGAAGTCCAGGTCGGGAAGCTCCTCGATCGGCGCGCCGCGCTGATAGTCGCGCACGGCTCCGCCCACGAGGTACAGCTCGTGTCCCACGCCGATGAACAGCTCGAATAGTCGAGCGATTTGGGGATCGAGTTTTGCTTTCATCTCACCTGATACGCGCCGATTTCGGCGGAACGCCGCCAATGGAAAAGCCCTAAGATCGCCGGCCTTAGGGCTCGCAACACCACACAGGGACGAGTCGGAAGCGCCCTACGGCCCTGCTCCGGCTGCGAGAACCCGGTGCGTCGCTCGGGCAGAGGCGGACGCCCGGCTGTCCTTGCCTCTCCTCTTCGACTCTTCCTGGTCTGACGCCTGACGTCGCCGTTCGCGGGGCATCTTCCTCTCTCCGACTTCCATTGCAGCCAAATGGACTATCGGAGACTGGCCGGTTCTTGTCAAGTGGAAAGGCCGCACAGAAGAGCAGAGGCCCCGCCGGAGCGAGCCGGCGAGGCCTCTCGAACCGTGAGCGGGGCGCCGCTGAATCCGTGATCGTCCCCGTGGAGATGTGAACAGGCTACTTCAGGGCCTCCGGGTTGATGATGCCCTCGGGACGGCGCCCCTCGAGGACATCCACGATCGCCTGGGCCGCATGCGTGGCCATCCGGATGACGCACTCGACTGTGAGACCCGCCGAGTGCGGCGAGAGCAGCACATTGGGCAGTCCAAAGAGCGGATTGTCCGCCGTGGGCGGCTCGGGATCAAAGACGTCGAGTCCGGCGCCGGCAATGACGCCGTGTTTGAGTGCCGTGACCAGCGCCGCTTCGTCCACGATGGGCCCGCGCGCGCAGTTGATCAGGAAGGCGGACCGCTTCATCATCTTGAACTGCACCTCGCCGATCATGCCTTTGGTCTCAGGATTCGAAGGCACATGCAGCGTGATGAAATCCGAGGCGTTGAGGATCTCTGGAATGGACGCGACGCGGGCGCCGGCCTTCTCCATGGTCTCCCTGGGAACCAGCGGGTCGTAGGCCAGTACCTCCATGTTGAAGGCCGCCTTGGCCTTCTGGCACACCAGCATGCCGATTCGCCCCATCCCGAGGACTCCGACCGTCTTCCCGTCCAGATCGAAGGCCGCGTAGCTGTTACGGACCTCCCAGTCGTTCTTTCGGGTGGCTGCGTCGTAGGGCACGATCCGCTTCGCCCAGGCCAGCATAAAGGCCAGAACGTGCTCGGCCACCGACAGGGCGTTGGCTCGGGGCGTGATGCACACCAGGACCTTGCGCCGGGTCGCCGCCGCCACATCGATGTTGTCGTAGCCCACGCCGTGTCGGGCAATGATCTTGAGACCGGGGGCGGCTTCGATCACCGACGCCGGGATCGGCGCCGTTCGCACCAGCATGCCCGCACAGTCGCGAACCTCGCGGACCAGCGTCGCCTCGGATGCATCCGACGCCACGCGCGCCTCGAATTTCTCCGTCAGTACTCGCATGCCTGATTCGTGGATGGGCTGGGAAACGAGAACCTTCTGCTTGCCTGTCGCTGCCATGACTCCTCCGTCTGTGTGCCGGCCGCGCCGATGCCGCAAGGCGCGCCGGCGGTTTGGTTTCCTCCGCCGCGCTGCTACTCCTTGAGCCCCCCGGCCGTCATCCCCTGCACGATGTGCCGCTGCACCAGGAGGATGAGGAGCAGGATGGGGAGTGTGATCATCGTGGCGGCGGCGCTAAGGCCTCCCCAGTCGATCTCGTCCCCCGAGATGAAATTGAAGACCGCCACGGGGAGCGTCCGTCGCTCCGGGCCCGTGAGGATGAGGGCGAAGATGAAGTTGTTCCAGGAGAAGATGAAGCCGAGGATGGTGGCCGTGGCGAGGGACGTCCGGCAGACGGGCAGCGAGATGCGCGTGAACACCCGCCAGCGGGAGCAGCCGTCGATCCGCGCCGCCTCTTCCAGCTCCAGCGGCACGTCCTCGAAGGCGCCGATCATGATCCAGACGACGATTGGGAGGGTGATGACGAGGTGGGTGAGGATCATGCAGGCGTAGGTGTCGATCCAGCCGAGCTTCTGGAACAGGATGAAGAAGGGCACCACGTAGCTCAGGTGCGGGGCCATGCGCGCGACCAGGATGCCCAGGGCGACGCCCCGCTGCCGGTACCGCGCGATGGCATGCGCCGCGGGCAGGCCCAGCGCCAGCGCCAGGAGTGTCGCCCCGCCGCTCACCACGATACTGTTCTCGATGTATTTCAAGAACTGGTCGGCAACGAAGACTTTGTAGAAGTTCTCGAAGGTCGGATGAAAAAGGAAGAGCGGCGGCGAGGCGGTATTCTGCACCTGGGTCTTGAGACCGCCCAGGACCATCCAATAGAAGACGAAGACGAAGGGGACGCAGATCGCCACCACGCCGATATAGTAGGCCGCGTCGGCAAGCATCTTCCGGGTCGGCCGGGGTCGGCTGAACGGCCTCAGTAGCTCCACGAGCGCTCTCGCAGTTTGATCAGCAACAGATTCACGGCAAAGACAAAGAGGACGAGGATCACCGCCAGCGCCGAAGCGTAGCCGATGTGAAAATACTTGAAGCCCGTCTGGAAGGTGTAGATGTTCAGGATCTCCGTGGCGTTATTGGGTCCCCCCTCGGTCATCACGTAAATCGTGTCAAACGTCTTCAGGGAATCCATCGTCCGAAAGATCAGCGACACCGCGATCGACGGGCGAAGCAGCGGCAGCGTGACGTACCGGAACGTCTGCCAGCGAGAGGCCCCGTCGATCCGCGCTGCCTCGAACGGCGTGACGGGGAGCGACTGCAAGCCGGAGTGGAGGATGAGAACCATGAACGGCGTCCACTTCCAAGTGTCCATCAGGATCAGAGACGGGAGGGCCGTGCGGGGATGGCCCAACCACAGGAGCGGCTTCAGGCCGAGGCACGCCAGGAAGTAGTTCAGAATCCCCAGGCTGGGATTGAACATGATCACCCAGATCAGGGCCACTGCCACCGGCGTAGAGACCATGGGCAAGAGCATAACGGTGCGCACCAGACCCCGACCGTGAAACTCGCGATGAAGGTACACGGCGATGGCCAGGCCCAACACCAACTGGAGCACGACGCTGACGGTGGTGAATTTGACCGTGACCCAGAGGGCATTCCAGAACCGGGCGTCTTTCCCGAAGATCTCCAGATAGTTCTTGAGCCCGATGAAGGCGGGCGGCGTGACGCTCGACACGAACCACGCCTGGAGGCTCATGTAGATGTTGAAGACTAGAGGAAAGATGATCAGCGCCGCGATGCTGAGCGCCGCCGGGAGCGGGAAGAGCCGCCCGAAGTGCCGCTCCAAAAACTCCCCGGGCGCTGAGGCCCGGGGAGGTGCGGCTTCGGATGGAATCTGGATGGCCATCGGAAGGTTACTTTCCTTCGGTCTTTTCCATGATCTTGGCCATCTCGGCGTTGGCCTTGTCGGCAGCCGCCTTGACATTCTCTCCCAAGATGGACGACACGATCACCGCCCCTACCTCGTCTCGGACCTCGGAGACGGCCACGATCGGGGGGTTCCAGTCCGTGCTGGCGATCTCCAGGCTCTTCAGCGAGGCCTCGATCCAGTCCTTATGTTTCTGCTCGGTCAAGAACTTGGGGTCCTTCCACGAAGAGGCGCGGACGCTGGGTGCGCCCTTGATGTGCATCTTGAGGATGTTCTCTTTGCTCGCGGCCCACTGGACGAAGAGGTAGGCCGCCTCCTTCTTCTTCGATTTGGACGAGACCGCCATGGACCAGACCTCCATGGTCGGCTTCCGCCCGGCGGGCCCGCCCGGGAAGAGGGCGTAGCCCACTTTCCCCACGACCTGCGACTTGGCCGGATCTTCGAAGAAGAAGATCCGGTTGGAGACGTCGGTGTACATCGCAGCCTTGCCCTGGACGAAGAGCGAGATACACTCGTACCAGTGGTAGTTCACCGCACCGGGGGGACCGTAATTCCGGAGGAGCCGGCCGTAATAGTCGAAGGCTTGGACGGCTTCGGGGGTGTTCATGGCGGGCTTTCCATCCTTGGTCAGCCAACTGCCGCCGAACCCGAAGAGATACGGTGCCCATTGGGAGGTGGCGGCGGCCTTCTTCCCGCGCAGCACGATGCCGACCAGTTTCTGACCGCCATCCTCGACGTTGTTGAGCTTCTTGGCGGTCTCCTCCATCTCGGCGAAGGTTTGGGGCACCTTGAGCTTCATCTTGTCGAAGAGGTCTTTCCGGTAGTAGAGCATGGTGGTCTGCTGGGTCGTCGGCAGCGCCACGAGTTTTCCATCATAGGTATTGCCCTGCAAGGCGGGCTTGCCGATGTCGGCGAGGTCGAAAGTCGGATCGGTGAGACGCGGACTCTTCAGATACCCGTCGAGCGGCTCGTACCAGCCGGAGCGCCAGAACTTCAGGCCCTCTTGCGCGGTTGCCGTATGGATGACATCCACCGACCCGGTCCCCGCGGCCAATTCCAACAGCACCTTCTGCCGGTACTGGTCCTCGGTGAACGTTTCGTACTGGACCTTGATGCCGGTCAGCTTCTCGAAATCCGGCACGTTGGCTTGGATCGCCTCGCCGGATGCGTTCTTGTTGGCCATGACGCGGATCGTGGTCCCCTTGAGCATCTGCCAATCGAACTTCTGGGCCTCGCCGGGCCGGGGCAGGAGGAGCATCCAGGCGAACAGCAATCCGGCGGCGAGGAAGAAAGACGAAACTCGTCGAGCCATGATGCGCCTCCCATGTGTGCTGTGAATCTTTCGACGACCGCTCTGTGCCAGCGGGCTTCGAAGCGGAAATATCCCAGAAAGCTCTTGCTATCATATTGCAAAATGGAGAGTCAATCTCAAAGTTTGCTCGGCGGTCCGCCAGTAATCCACATCCCCGACCACCAGCAGGCTGCTGAAAAACCCGATTTCGCCCAGGCTGCTCAAAAAGGTCCAGATGCGAGGCGGCGCGCGATGGGCGGGGTACCCACCAGAGGTGGGTCCAGGCGTACACTGGGTACGCCGCAGCGAGTGCCCAAGCGCGACAACGCTGCAGATGGGCCTTTTTCAGCGGCCTGTTAGAAGGACAGCGCTACACTCGGATCGGGTACCCGCCGAACTCCATGGCCGCGTCGAACATGGCCACGATATTCTCCGGCGGCACGTCGGCCTGAATATTGTGGACCGATCCGAAGATGAACCCCCCGCCCGGCGCCAAGTCGTGAATCCGACGTTTGACCTCGTCGACCACCTGCGGCACCGTCCCGGTCCCCATCACCACCGGATCGCAGCCTCCGCCCCAGAAGGTCAAGTCCTTGCCAAACTCCTTCTTCAGCCGGGCCGAGTCCATCTCCGCCGCGTTGACCTGGACCGGGTTCAGGATGTCTACGCCGATTTCGATCAGATCGGGGATCAGCCGGTAGATCGAGCCGCAGGAGTGCAGATACACGCGGGCCTTGGTCTGCCGCTTGATCGCGGCAATGAGCTGTTGGAGCCGCGGCTTGTAGATCCGCTGGAAGACGGCCGGGGCCATCATCGGCCCTTGCTGGCTCCCCAAGTCCTCGTTGAGCTGGATCACGTCGACGCAGTCCCCCACCTGGGACAGCACCATGTTCCAGTAGGCGAGCTGCCACTCCAGGACGCGCTCGGTGAAGGCCTCGACCAGCGGCTGGTTGCCCCCCAGGTTCACGAAGGCCTGCTCTACCCCGAACATGTACCAGGCGTGCTCCCAGAGGCCGGGCATGGCTCCTCCCATCATCACGATCCTCTCGCCGGCCCGGTAGGCCGCCCTGATCCGATCCGGCAGGCCCGCGATTCGCGCCGGGTCGGTCGGGTTCGGCCAGCGGTACTTCGCCAGATCCGCCTCCGTCTCGGCCTCCGCCAGCGGGGTGGCGATCATGTCATAGAAATACCCCCCCGGGGGCATATAATATGTCGTGCCCCACTCGTCCACGTAGGAATTAGTGGCGGGATCGATCCTGAAAACGTAGTCAGCGGGCGGCTTCGGGAAAAAGATGACGCTCACGCGCTCGAAGCGCTGGAGGAGTTGCGGGTCCGGCTCCACCAGATAGGTGTGGTAGCTGCGGATCAGCGGCTCCGGCCCGCTGAGCCCGAGGTGGCGCATCAGGGCCTGGTGCGCGTACAGGTGCAGCGTCGTCTGGCGCCCGCCGAAGTCGAGAGGGACTCGGTCGGGCTCTTGGTGATTGAGGGCGGCCAGTGCTCGCTCGCGGCAGTTCATCGTCAATCCTCCTCGGACGGGTGTAGGGCGCCGTGCGGGCCTAGGATGGCCCGGCGTCGCCACGGTCGTCAAGGGGAAAGCATCTCCCAAGACACCTCTTGATCTTGACTTTACAGAAGCGGCAAGTATGGGTAGACTCCCCCGCGGCGTTCGGGGTACATACGTCGTCTTCGAGAAGACTTTCCGAAGAGCGGCTCTGCGCGCGCAAGATCGCTCTTCTTGTCATCGCAGCGAAGGCCGTCGCAACCGGCCCAGCAGGTTTTCCAGAGGATGCGCAGATGACCCTCCCGAACTCGTCCCCCTCATACCTGGCCTCCAAGAACCTCCACGTTTACTCGCACCATGCCCTGATCGGGCACAAGCTGGCGCTGCTCCGTGACCGTCGCACCCAGCCGGCCCGGTTCGGTCAACTGCTCAAGGAACTGGCCCTGATGCTCCTCTCGCACGCCACGGCCGAACTGCCGGTGCGCGAGGCGCCGGTGATCACGCCGGTGGGACCGACCACGGAGCGGGTGCTCGCCAAGCGGGTCGGGTTCGCGCCGATCCTGCGGGCCGGCGCCGGCATGATCCCCGCCGCGCAGGATCTGGTGCCCGGCGCGCCCATCTGGTATCTCGGACTCTACCGGGACGAGGAGACGCTGCAGCCGGTCCGCTACTATGACAAGCTCCAGGGGTACCCGCCGATCGACATCGCCCTGATCCTCGACCCGATGCTGGCGACGGGCGGATCGGCCTGCGTGGCGGCCTCGCGGCTCAAGGAGAAGGGCGTGGAGAAGGTCGTCTTCGTCGGCCTGATCGCCGCGCCGGAAGGCCTGGCGCTGCTCGCCCGGGAGCACCCGGACGTGGAGGTCCACGTGGCCGCCGTGGACAAGCGGCTCAACGAACGAGGCTACATCGTCCCGGGGCTGGGAGACGCCGGCGACCGACAGAACGCTACCGGGGCGAACGATCCCACCGATGACCCGTTCGTGCCGGAGCAGGGATAGGAGGGGAGAAGTCCAGAACCGAGCGGACACCGCAGAGAGGAGCGCGCGCATGGTGACTCGATCAGACTACGAGATCGTCTTACCCGAGCAGAGCCTCCCGACAGGTCGGATGGTCGGGCTGGGCTTGCAGCACGTCATCGCCATGTTCGGGGCGACGGTCCTGGCCCCACTCCTGATGGGGTTCGACCCCAACCTGGCGATCTTCTTCTCGGGCATCGGCACGTTGATCTTCATGTTCCTGGTGCGGGGCCGCATCCCCAGCTATCTCGGGAGCTCGTTTGCCTTCATCGGCCCCGTGATCGCGGCCAAGAGCCATGGGGGCGTCCCGGCCGCTCTGGGCGGCATCGCCGCGGCCGCCGTCCTCTACTTCATCGTGGGGCTCCTGGCCAAGACTCGGTCCGGCACGCGGGCCATCGCGGCCCTGATGCCGCCGCCGGTCACCGCCGCCGTCGTCGCCGTGATCGGGATCGGGCTGGCGCCGGTCGGCTGGGATATGTCTTCCAAGGGCTGGCCGCTCGCCGGTTTCACCCTGGCCGTGGCGATCTTCGTGGCGGTCGCCACGCGCGGCTTCCCCAAACTGATCCCCGTCCTCATCGCGGTCATCGCTGGCTACCTCGCCGCCGCCCTGTCCGGAGGCGTGGATTTCAGCGGCGTCAGCAAGGCCGCCTGGATCGGCCTGCCGAACTTCGTCACGCCGAGGTTCAGCTTCGAGGCGGTCTCGCTGATCATCCCGGTGGTGGTGATGCTGATCGCCGAGAACCTGGGCCACGTCAAGGCCATCTCGGCCTACATGGAGCGCGACCTCACCCCCGACGTGGGCAACGCCTTCATGGGGGATGCGGCGGCCACGTTCGTCTCCGCGCTGGGCGGCGGCACCGGCCAGACTACCTACGCCGAGAACATCGGCGTGATGTCGATCACCAAGGTCTTCTCCATCCGGCCGCTTCAGGTCGCGGCAGTGGCCGCCATCCTGCTCGGTCTGGTGCCGAAGTTCGGCGCCCTGATCGGCTCGATCCCCGTCCCGGTGATGGGCGGCATCTCTTTCCTGCTCTTCGGCCTCATCGCCGGGACCAGCAGCAAGGTGATCTCCACGGCGGACGAGGATTGGGGAACGCTGGAGAATTTCGGCGTCTTCGGGATCTCGATCGCCCTCTGCACCGCCATGGTCGCCAAGGGGGCGGCCGTGAACTTCGGCGGCATCGTCCTCGATCCGATCGGCGCCTCGACCTTCGCGGCGGTCCTCCTCAACCTGGCCATCGTGATCGCCAAGAAGCTGAGTCCGTTTGTGACCCATAACGCCTAGTCCCCGAGATGGTGTCTCCATGGCGTTCACCGCGATCAAGCTGCCGTTGCTCAGCGTCGTGCGGTCCCACTCGCTCGTGGGCATGACCGTCTTCGCGCGCCTGGCGGGAGCCCTGGCTGTCCGACTCCGGTACACCGACACCGAGTTGCGCACCCTCTCCGAGTCCTAGGCAGGCTGCTGAAAAAGGCCCATCTGCTGCGTTGGCTTGCTTAGGCACTCGTTGCGGCGCACCCCAGTACGCCTCACTCGGCCTCGGGTACCCATCCAACAGGATGGGTGCGCCGCCTTGCATCTGGACCTTTTTGAGCAGCCTGAGCAAAGCGATCTATCAGCAGCCTGCTATATGCCTATCCCGCCGTCGATGGAGATGCTCGCGCCATTCATGAAGGCGGCCTCGTCTGAGGCCGCGAACAGGATGGCGGCGGCGATCTCCGATCCGTGCCCAGCCGGCCCATGGGCTGGCGCGCGATGAAGTCCGCCCTGGATTTCTCGGGATCGGCAAAGGCCTGGATCCGCCGCCCCCGTGCTTTCGCATCTCCGGAATCGCGTGTTTCGAGACCAGGAAGGGCCCTTTCAGGTTGACCGCCATCGTCCGGCCGATCTATCGCACCGCGACCACGTCCCCCGTGTCGAAGCCGGGGCGGATGAAGGCGCGGGCGTCGGGGAAAGTCGCCTCGATGTCCCGGCGCAGTCGGCTGAGGGTGGCCAACAGGGGCAGGATCTGGTCCTCCTCGTCGGGCAACTGACGGAGCATCTCTGACCACGCGGCCAACGACCGATCGATGCCGATCAGGGCCACTTTGGCCGAACCGTCGGCATCACTACGGTCAAGCCCGATGTCGATCTCGTCGTCGCGTCGCAGAGAACCAACCGCCCGCACGATCTTGACGGCGATCTGGTGCTGGTACCACCGGATGACCTCCGTTGCTTCCTGCAGGCGTAGTACGTCTCCTTCCGGGTCCGCCCCGGGGAGCCCCATCCGGTCCAGCCGCTCTAGCTCCTCGCCGCGCTCCTGAAAGCGGGGATCGGCCTGCTCGAACCAGGCCTCGACGGCCGCGCGGTACTCGCCGGCGGCGATGGCGCAGGGATGGCTCCAGGCCTCGTCATGCCACCGCGCCATCTCCCGTGCCGCCTCCGCATCCAGCGGGGGAAGCACGATGCCGCGCTCCTCCAGCATCTCATCGAGCATCTCGTGCGCCTCGCGGAAGATCTCCCCCAGGCGGTCCCAGAAGGCCCGATTGTTGATGTCGCGCGAGGCCGGATCCCCGCAGTCCTCCTCCTGCTCCGTCGCGTACACGAGACAGCGCGATGTCAGCGGGCACCGCTCGCACCACCGGTCACAATAGTTGTACACACCGGAGATGATCTGCGGATCTCCCACCAGCTCCTTCAGCCTGCGTCGCCTTGCGGCCATGACGTCTCCCCTCTCGGCTACTTGGCTTCCCATAGCAGGCTGCTGAAAAACCTGTTTCGCCCAGGCTGCTCAAAAAGGTCCAGATGCAAGGCGGAACGCGCAGAGCCGAGTGAGGCGTACTCCAGGTACGCCGCAACGAGTGCTCGAGTGTTCCAACGCCGCAGATGGGCCTTTTTCAGCAGCCTGTTAGTCGTCGATCACCCCGGGCGGCTTTCTGGTCTGTTTTGCCTGCCCGTGCCGGCGTTTCGTCTCCAGCCGGCGCACTCTCGACGCCCTCGATGGCTTGGTCTCCCTCCGCGGCTTCGGCTTCTCGACGGCCTTGCGAACCAGCAGCACGAGCCGGTCGATCGCATCCCGGCGGTTCGCCTCTTGCGTCCGGAACCGCCTGGCCTCGATGGAGAGCATCCCGTCCTGTCCGACTCGTCTGCCCGCCAGACCCAGCAGCCGCGCACGAACCTCTTCCGGCAGGGAGGGGCAAGCACGGACGTCGAACCGCAGGCGCACCGCCGTCGACACCTTGTTGACGTTCTGCCCCCCGGGACCGGAAGCCCGGAGGAACTCGAAGCGGAGCTCCCCTTCATCTATGGCGATGCTGTCGTTGATCTGGATCATCTTTGGTTACGCTGCGGGAGCGGCGGCCTGCCCCTCCTTCTGCGTGCTGAAACATGAAATCGGCCGGAAACCGTTCAGCGTTTCGCTGGAATGGAATTTTTTACGAGGTAGGTTTACATCTCAGGTTTACCCAAAGTCAACGGCATTCTTCTGGACAGAAACGGCTGCTCTGCTAAGATGATTGGGCTTCAGTGACCCGGTGGGGTCGAATCCAAAGGATGGCTGCCGACCTGACCATATTCGGAGGGGAATCATGTCCGAACTCTTCTCACCCTTCACGCTGCGCGGCGTGACACTGCGAAACCGGATCGCCATGTCCCCCATGTGCATGTACTCGTGCGGCGAGGACGGCCTCGCCACGGACTTCCACCTGGCCCACCTCGCGGCGCGCGCCATGGGCGGCGCCGGTCTGGTCATGACCGAAGCGGCGGCCGTCGAGGCGCGCGGACGAATCAGCACGAGCGATCTGGGAATCTGGAACGACTCCCAGGTCGAGCCACTCGTCCGGATCGTCCGTCTGGGCAAGGCGCAGGGAGCCGTGATGTGCGCGCAGTTGGCCCACGCCGGGCGCAAAGCCTGGACCCCGACGAAGGGCGTCGGGCCGGCCGCCGCCGTGGCGCCGAGCGCCATTCCCTTCGACGCCGACTGGACCACCCCGCACGAGCTGTCCAAGGCGGAGCTGGACGGGATCGTCTCCGCCTTTCGCGCGGCCGCCCAGCGGGCCGTGCAGGCGGGCTTCGACGCCGTTGAGGTGCATGGGGCTCATGGCTATCTCCTTCACGAGTTCCTCTCGCCCATCGCCAATCACCGGACCGACGAGTACGGCGGCTCGCTGGAGAACCGCGCTCGGCTGCTCCTCCGCGTCGTGGACGCCGTGCGCGAACCGCTCTCGGAGACTCGCCCGATCCTGGTTCGCTTATCGTGCACCGACTGGATCGAGGGTGGGTTGACCATAGAGGACCAGGTACAGGTGGCCCGTTGGCTCAAGGCCCACGGCGTGGACCTGCTGGACTGCTCGTCCGGCGCCATCACGTCCTTCGTGCCCCCGGTCGGTCCGGGGTACCAGGTGCCTTTTGCGGAGAAGATCCGGCGCGAGGCGGGCATCGCCACGATGTCCGTGGGACTGATCACGACGCCGGAGATGGCGGAAGAGATCGTGCGGAACGGGCGCGCCGACATGGTCGCCATGGGACGCGAGTTCTTGCGGAACCCCTACTGGCCGCTCCAGGCGGCGCGGGCGCTGGGACACGACCTCGCCTGGCCCAAACAGTACCAGCGGGCCAAGCCAGTAGCCTAACCGGCGCACGAGATTTCGCTTGACCTTTCATTTGCTATTCCCATGAGGAGGACTAGCCATTCATACGCCAGTGAGAGTGGGAATCGTGGGAGCCGGATTTGCGGCCTCTTTTCACCTTCGATCCTATCATCAGGTGAAAGAGATCCCCGTGGAGATCGTCGCGATTGCGAGCAAGGGCAAGGCCCGCGCCGAGCAACTGGCCGGCCGCCACGGCATCGCCAAGGTGTATGCCGACTATCGCTTCCTCCTCGATGATCCTTCCATTGACGTCGTCGATCTTTGCGTCCCCAACGCCCTCCACCTTCCCCTGGTCTTGGACACGCTCAAAGCGGGCAAACACGTCATTTGCGAGAAGCCCCTCACCGGGTATTTCGGCCAGGGCGAGCCGGATAAAGAGGTGGGGGCCACCTCGAAGCGGAAGATGCTCGCCAAGGTGCGAGCCGATCTCGACGAGGTCACCCGCGTGATGGCGGAACACCCCGTCAAATTCTGCTATGCGGAGAACTGGATCTACGCTCCGGCCGTCCGGAAGGGTCTCGAGATCCTCGACCGATGCGTGGCCGCGGGATCCATTCTCGAGATTCGCGGAGAGGAATCGCACAGCGGCTCCCACTCGGAGTATTCAAAGTGGTGGCGCCATGCGGGCGGCGGCTCCCTGGCCAGGCTGGCAGCCCATCCCATCGGGCTGGGGTTGTTTCTCAAGCACTTCGAGGGCCGGAAGAAGACGGGGCGCCCGATCCTTCCCGTGGAGGTGCTGGCCGACGGTATCGACCTGACGAAGACCCCCGCGTTTGCCTCGGTGATAGGACTCTCCCCTTGTCACCGGGTGGGGAGATGTGGAGACCTGGGCTCAGGCGACCGTCACCTTCTCGGACGGGACCCGGGGCATCTTCTACGGCGCCGACGATCTGCTCGGCGGGATGGAAGGGAACGTGGACATTCGCCTTTCCAACGCCCGGCTGAAGCTCGATATCTGTCCGATCCGGGTCTGCCAGTTCTACACGGCCGATCCGGCGCCGGTCCAGGATGTCTACTTCAACGAGAAACAGGAGACGAAGGCCGGACTGTCCTTCCCCAGTCCGGATGAAGAGTGGACGCTGGGCTACCCCCAGGAGATCCAGGACTTCATGGAGGCTATCGCCCTGGACCGGGCTCCCCTGAGCGGCCTCGATCTGGCCAAACAGGTTGTGGAGGTCGTGTACGCGGGGTATGTCTCCATGGAAGAGCGGCGGAAGGTCGTCTTGTCTTTGACCTCGTAGGCCGGGCCTTCGAGGAGGAGAGCGGATATGAAGGATGCGTTCTTTGATCTTCCGGTCGCCATAGGCAACGTCGCGCTCCGCAACCCCTTCGTCGTCGCCTCGGGTCCGACGGTGAAGAACCTGGAGCAGCTCACGCTCATCGAACAGTGCGGGTGGGGGGCGGCCTCCACCAAACAGACATACAATCCCCGACCCTACATCAGCTACGATCCCCGCTACCGCTGGCTGAAGAAGGAGAAGCTGCACATCTTCACCGCCGAGCACCGGCTGGACATGGAGACGGGGCTCCGGCTCGTCGAGGACGCGCGGAAGAAATGCAAGGATCTGGCGATCATCGCCAACTACTCGGATGCCGGCGACAGTGTGGATAGCTGGGAGGAGGGGGCGCGGCGCTTCGAGGCGGCGGGGACGCAGATTCTCGAGCTGAATTTCTGCTGTCCCAACATGTCCTTCAGCGTGGACGTCACGGACCAGAAGACGCACCGCGTCTCCTCGGGTGCGAGCATGGGCCAGGATCCGGAGATCGTCGCCGCGGTCGTCCGGCGGCTGCGCAAGGCGCTCAGCATCCCGATCATCGCCAAGATCACGCCCGAAGGCGGCCGGATCGCCCAGGTGGCCAAGGCGGCCATCGACGCGGGCGCGGACGCCGTGAGCGGCGTCGCCAATCGGCTCGGCATCGCGCCCGTCGACATCTGGAACTACAAGAAACCCATCTACAACCTGCAGGGCGAGAACACCATGGGGTGCATGTCGGGGCCGTGGATCCGGCCCCTCGCCATGCGGGACGTCTTCGAGATGCGCAAGCTCCTGGGGCCGGGTCCCCACATCAACGGCACGGGCGGGATCGCCTCCATGCAGGACGCGGTGCAGATGATGATGTGCGGCGCCGACACTATCGGGGTCTGCACCGAGACCATGCTCCGGGGGTTCGGCTTCCTGGAGAAGTGGATGAAGGGTCTAAAGGATTACATGCAGAAGATGGGCTTCCGGACGGCCCGCGATATGCGGGACCTTCTGCTGCCCGAGCTGAAGTCCGCCGCCGAGCTGACGCTGTGGGACGGCTATGCCCAGGTGGACACGGCCAAGTGCTCCGGCTGCGGTGCGTGCGTCGAGGTCGGGCATTGCGACGCCATCACCATGGTCGACGGCGTTGCCTTCGTCGATCCCAAGCTATGCAAGGGCTGCTCCACCTGCATCGACATCTGCCCGAAGCAATCGATCCGGATGGTCGAAGAACGTTCAACGTTAAACGTTGCACGTTGAACGTGGCACGCTGAAGCAGCCCAGCGTTTAGCCCTTCCCTCCCAGATAGGCGGCTTCCACCTGGGGATTCCTGGCTAGGTCGGAGCCGGTCCCTTTCAGGACGACTCTTCCATTTTCCAGCACATAGGCATAGTGGGCCAGGGCCAGCGCCGTCCGGGCGTTCTGCTCGACAAGGACCACGGTCATTCCCTGCCGGTTGATCTCCCGGATCAGTTCGAAGATCTGGCGGACGATCATGGGGGCTAGCCCGAGGGAAGGTTCGTCGAGCAGCATGATCTTGGGTGAGGACATCAAGCCCCGCCCGATGGAGAGCATCTGCTGCTCTCCCCCGGAGAGCGTGCCCGCCGCCTGGCGGGACCGCTCTCTCAGAATGGGAAACATGTCGTAGATCCGGCGCCGGATCTCGCGGGAGTGTGTTCGATGGGCGCGGTACGCCCCCATCGTCAGGTTCTCGTCCACCGTCAGCGAGGAGAATACCTTGCGACCCTCCGGAACCTGGACGATCCCGGCGGCCACGGTCAGATGGGCCGCCGAGGGAAGGGGCCGGCCGTCGAGAACGATGGATCCGCTCTTCGGGCGGAGCAGCCCGGAGATGGCGTTGAGGAGCGTAGTCTTGCCGGCCCCGTTGGAGCCGATCACGCTGACCATCTGCCCGTCGGGCACCTCCAGATCGACGCCGTGCAGCGCCTCGATTCGCCCGTAGGACACTACCAGGCCTTTCACTTGGAGCATACCTGCTCCTCTCCGAGGTAGGCGCTGATCACGACCGGATTTCGCTGGATCTGGTCCGGCGTTCCCTCGGCGATCGTGCATCCGAAATTCTGCACGTAGATCCACTGGCAAAGCTCCATCACCACCTCCATGCGGTGCTCGATCAGGATGATGGAGAGCTTGAGCTCGGTGAAGAGCCGGCGAATCAGCGCGATCAGTCCCTGCACCTCGGCCGGGTTCAGCCCGGCAGCGGGCTCGTCGAGGAGCAGCAGACGGGGCTCTCCGGCGAGGGCCCGGGCAAGCTCGACCCGGCGCTGAAGCCCGTACGGCAGGCTGCCCGCCAGCTCGTGCCGGTAGTCGCCCAAGCCGACCCTGTCCAGCCAGCCGGCGGATCGGTCGATCACCTGGTGCTCGAAGCTTCCGACTCCCCGCCAGCCGACCATGGCCTTCAGGAGCCCATACTTGGCCCGCCAACTGTAGGCACTGCGGACGTTGTCCAGCACGCTCATGCCCCCGAATAGGCGGATGTTCTGGAAGGTCCGGGCGATCCCCAGGCGGCCGATCTCGAATGATTGCAGACCGCCTATGGCCTGGTCCTGAAAGACGACCTCTCCCGAGTCGATGGCGTAAATCCCCGAGAGCAGGTTGAGGATGGTGGTCTTGCCGGCGCCGTTGGGCCCGATGATGCCGACCAGATGGTTCTCGCGGACCACGCCGCTGAACTGGTCCACAGCCAAGACCCCGCCGAACCGCTTGGTGAGCCCCCGGGATCGCAGGAGGATGTTGTCTTCAGCCATGGTACCCACCCTCTGACGGCGTCCCGCGGGATCGGCGGAACTTCGCCCCGAGACCCGCAAACGACAACTCCCAGCGGCCGAAGAGACCGGCCGGCCGGAAATTGATGATCAGTAGGATGATCACGCAATAGATCAGGACCCGCCACTCAGAGGCGAAGCGGAGGATCTCGGGGAGGGCGGATAACATGGTCGCACCGATGATGGTCCCCGTCAGGCTGTCCCGTCCTCCGAAGAACACCATGATGATCCAGATCGCCGACTGCATCCAGCCGAACATGGCCGGCTCGACATACGTGGTGAAGAATGCCATCAGCGCCCCGGCAAAGGCCGATAAACCGGCCCCCAGCATGAACACCCTCAGCTTGTGGGCGAAGGAGTTGATTCCGATCACCTGGGCGGCCAGCTCGTCGGTGCGGATGGCCAGGCAGTCCCGGCCGAACTTGGAACGGCGCACATTGTAGATCAGCCAGACGGCGACAGCCAGAGAGCCGAAGGCCAGCCCCGGCGTGGTGAGCTGGGGGACCCCGGAAAACCCCATGGCCCCGCCCGTGTACTTGACCGATTCGTCCATCACCGCCCGGAGCGCTTCGCCGAAACCGAAGGTGACCAGCGCAAAGAAGTCCTGGCGGATCTTCAGGGTGGTGAACCCGATGACATAGGCCACGCCCACCGACAGGAGGACCGCCAGCAGGACGGCCACGGGAAACGGGATGCCGTACTTGACGACGGCCAGCGCCGCCGTGTAAGACCCCAGCCCCATGAAGGCGGCCTGTCCCAGGGAGAAGAGCCCGGTGAGGCCGGTGAGGACAAAGGTCCCCAGGACTCCCAGCGTGGTGATCGCCGAAAAGACGGCGACGGTCATGTAGTAGTCCACGGTGTACCTCAGCTCAGCGCTCGGCCCCTCTCCTGCTCACGCCTTCTCCTGGAACGAGATGCCGGCGAACCCTTGTGGCCGGATCAGCAGGAAGGCCACCATGATGGCGAAGATCACCGCCGGGGACAGCCCCGCGCCCATGATGGCGATCAGCGTGACCTCGACGAT
Source organism: uncultured Methylomirabilota bacterium (assembly GCA_963727695.1). Taxonomy (GTDB): domain Bacteria; phylum Methylomirabilota; class Methylomirabilia; order Methylomirabilales; family 2-02-FULL-66-22; genus 2-02-FULL-66-22. The sequence goes on from CAVSHW010000039.1 coordinate 39,514, forward strand.
GGCCAATGCCAAGGCCCCCCAGGCCGCCCCCATGATGCTGCCCAGACCGCCCAACACGGAAGCGATGAACCCCTTCACCACCAACTGGCCGATCTGGGGATAGAGGGTGTAGGTCATTCCCAGCAGCACGCCGGAGAGGCCGCCCAGCATGCCCGAGACGAAGAACGTGGTCATGACGATGAAGTCCACGTTGACGCCCATCAGATTGGTGGTGGTCAGATCGTTGGAGGCGGCGCGGATGGCGATCCCGATCTTGGTATATTTCAGGGCCCAGGCCAGGAACCCGAAGGCCAGGATGGAGACGGCCATCATGACCAGGTACAGCACGGAAAAACTGGCTCCGGCAAGCGAGAAGGAAGTCGTGCTGATCATCGTGGGGTAGGTGAAGAAGGACGCGCCGAAGAAGATCACCAGGATCTGTTCCAGGAGCATCAGCATGGTGACGGAGGTGACGAAGAAGTAGACCAGTTCGCCTCGCTTCTTGCGGATGGAGCGGAACGCCACGAATTCCACAACCACGGCAACCACCCCCCCAACCAGGACCCCCACCAGGAGCACCGGGATCAGGGGAAGGTGCAAATAGGACGCCGCCATGTAGCCGAAATAGGCCCCGATGCCCAGGACGCCGCCATGGGAAAAGTTGGAGAACTTGAGGACGTTGAAGACCATCGCAAAGCCGACGGCGATCAGGGCGTAAACCGCTCCCAAGGAAACGCCGTTGACGAGCTGCTGGATGGCGATGCTGAGGAACTGGTTCGCTCCCATCAGAGGGTACTCCCCATATCAAGACCGGGAGCCGGGAGACGACTCTCCCGACTCCCGGTCAGATTTCCAGGGGCAAGCGCCTACTTCTCATCCGGGGGGGTGAGCTTGGTGATCGTCACCGACTTGCCGCCCTTCACTTGCAGGATATACATGGGCAACCCAACCGGGCGGTGCGTCTTACTGGAGATTGTGAACGGCCCCTGATAGCCCGGGAAGTCTTTGGTCTTGCTTATTTCGGCCGCCAGCATCTCTCCGGTCGGCGCCTTGCTGGCAGCCAAGGCCCGCTTGTAGGCCTCGACCAGGGCCCCGCCGAGATCCCAGCCGGAGTAGGCTTGGGTGATGGCCGGATATCCAAACTTCTTCTCGTACCGGGCGTCGAACTCTTTCAGCTTGGGATCGGCCGGGTTGATCCCGTAGGGAAAATACACCCCTTCCGAAGCCTTGGGGTCGGTGTTGCTGGCCAAGGCAAAGGGGATGTAGGAGTTGTTGCCCAAGATCGTCGCCTTGATCCCCAAATCGTAGGACTGCTGCAGGGCCAGCGGGATCTCTTGCGGATAATTGGGCATGTAGATCGCCTCCGGATTGGCCTGCTTGATCTTGGTAAGCTGGGCCCGGTAATCCTTGTCGGCGGTCATGAAGGTTTCTTTGGCCACGATGGTTCCGCCATTCTCGGTCACGTAGCTCGCAAACGGTTCGGCCAGGGAGACCGAGTAGGCGTTCTGCTGGTTCAGAAGCATGGCGTACTTCTTCAGTTTCAGCTCCTTGATGGCATAGGCCGCGATGGTCCGCGCCTGGGCGCCGGAGGAGTTCTGCGCCAGAAACATATAGGTCCAGGGCGCGCCATCAGGCTTGGTGGTGGCTCGCTCATCCACAAAGAGGCCGAAGATGGGGATCTTCTTGGCATCGGTGAGCGGCGCCAGGGCAATACCCATGTTGGCGATGGGTGGGCCGATGATGACCGAGACCTTGTCGAGATCGCAGAGACGCCGGTAGGCGCTGATCGCCTCGTTGACCTCGCTCTTGGTGTCGTAGCCGACGATCTTTAGCTGCCTGCCGTTGATCCCGCCGGCCGCATTGACCTGGTCGAAGTACATCTGGGCGCCGTTGACCGTCGCCAGACCGAAGGCCTTGTTGGGTCCGGAAAGATCCTGAACATTGCCAACCAGGATCTCATCCGCCGCCGGGGCTGGAACGGCGGCCAGAAGAGCTAGAAACATGGCGGCGAGACACGCAACGACGATTCCGGTTCTCTTCATTCTCTCCTCCTCCGATCGGACATTCAAGAAACGCACACCGAGAATTGGGCTCGTAGATAACGCGGGTCTTGGCTAAGACGTTGTCAAAGAATAACTTGACCGGAGATATTCCGAAAACGGCATAAGGAGCCGTAACGAAATTCCAATGAATGGACAAGTTATTTCGTAACGGCTCCTAACTGTCAAGACAATTTCCCCCTTTGGTTCGGCAGGTGCAGTCATTGTCACCCCAGCCGGTTCGAGGTCCGCGGGGGGACGAGGACAGTGGCCAGCGATCCCACCACCAGGACCAGCGCCGCGTAGTCCTGCCAGTGCGGCGTCTCCCCCAGGACCAGGACCCCGCTGAACACCCCGACCACCGGAACCATCATCACCGCCAGGCTGGAGACCCCCACCGGCGCCTGGACGGCGATCTTCGTCCAGGCCCAGTAGCAGAAAACGAATGCCACGAGGATATTGTAGAACGACCCCAGCATCGGCCGGAGCGAGAGCGCGAAGGGAGTGAAGGGGCCCCGCTCGACCGCGAGGGCGATCGCGAGGATCGGCATGACGCCGATCACCATCTGCCAGGCGGTCAGCGACGACGTCGGCAGATCCACCGGCCACCGCTTGAGCATGACGGTAGCCATGGCCCAAGTCAGCGCCGCCAGGATCATGCACAGCGCGCCGACAGGCGATCGTCCCACGGCCTGGACCTCGCTCCCCATCAGGACCAGCACCCCGACGATGCCGAGCCCCACGCCGAAGGCCCGTCGCCTCGTCAGCGGCTCCCCGAGCAGCCACGCCGAAATCAGGACCCCCCACGCCGGCATCGTGTAGCCGAGGATAGCCGCGCGCCCCGACGCCATCAGCGAGACGCCGTAGATGGCCAAGATGTTCCAGCCTGTCATGTTGACGAGACCGAGCGCCACAAGGCGCGGCCACTGCCCGGCGGGCACCCGGATCGGCAGGCCGCTCACCTGCGCCAAAGAGAACAGCCCGACCGCACCGCCGACGAGGCACATCGTGCGGAAGTGCATGGGGGCCATCTCGCGGATTACCAGCTTCATGATCGGCCAGTTGAGCCCCCAGCCGAGCGTGAGGCCGACCAGCAGCCAGAGGAGCTGCGGTGGGAACGTCTGCGATGGTGAGGCAGGCTTCATGCGGTATTCGGCTCCCACGGCTCAGGACCCCGCCCCGTGCTCGCGCAACACCCGGGCGATGACGGTGAGGCTCTGTTCCAGCGCCTCCACCGGGGCGTCCTCGGTCACGCTGATCCCGAAGCCGCGGGTGGTGCCGGCCTCCGCCAGGAGCTCCCGGGTATGCTCCTCGATAACGGTGGGGGGTTCGATGTGCATGGAGCTGGTGAAGTTGAGCCACAGCGCCTTGCTCGGCCACAGCCGGCGGGCCTCCCGGACGGAGACATCGCCCATGGGCGGCGGTGTCATAGCTTCCACGATGTCGAATTGGGCCTCGGCGATGTCCGCCGCGAGCGATTGCAGGTTCCCGTCCATGTGCACCGCCAGGAGCTTCCCGGTTCCCCGGAGCCGCGCCGTGATCTTGGCGTACTCCGGCATGAGGTACCGCTCGGTACCGCTCCCGGCCCACCATGTCGCTGTAGATGTTGTCCCCGAGCTGGAGGATCTCCGCGGGCGAGGCGGCCGCGAACTCGTACAGCTCCTCGTAGCGAGCGGCCATGACGGCGTGGAGAGAATCGAAGAGGTCACGCCGGTCCTGGTAGTCAACGGCGAACTGCTCCAGCCCCATCAGCAGATAGAGCATCTCCTGGAGCGGCGACTTGGCGATCCGGAGCATCAGCAGCCCATCGGTCCCCACCCGCCGCTGGGCTTCGCGGATCGCTTCGAAGTTATCCTGGAATACCATGTCCCGGTAGTAGAACTCCAGCACCCGATAGTCGTCGGGCCCCTTGATGAAGTGGACATGGGTCCAGTTCGACGTCTCATAGGCGGGATCGGGCTCCAGGATCTGGTACGCCTCGCCCACCGGCGTCTTGATCGTCCGCCGGATCAGTTTGCGGCCGTTCTCCTGGTACTCATGCGAGACGATCTCGACCTCCCGGTGCGTGACCTTGTGGCCCGGCAGCCGCACGATCAGGCCGACCCCTTCCTCGCGGAGCCGCCGCTCGGTCGTCCCGCGTGGCAGCATCCAGTCATAGACGGTGAGGGGCACTCGATCCGGTTGGCCCCAGGTCATGGCGGTCAAAATGCGCTCTTTAATGGTCATGCGCGCCTCGCTTGTTCTGACATACAAGCCTGCTGCTACTTGAAGACACCCGCATCTCGGGCCGGCTTGCCGTATTCCCAGGATTCCTCGGGGCGGTAAAACTCGCGCCAGTCGGGGTAACGGTAACGCCCGATGTCGCGATCCCGCGGGTACATAATCATCCCGCCCGGCTGCATGATGATGGCCTTCATGCTCGGGTTCCGCTTCGCGAAGACCCACTCCACCTCGCCGGGGTCGGAGGCGACGTTCCCCCAGGTCTCCCAGTGAAAGGGGATAAATCGTTTTGCCCGTAGCGACTCCATGATCATATAGGCGTCGTATGGCGTGGGCTTGTCTTTGCCCCCTGGGGCATTGTTCCCGATGTTGAAGATCGCCAGGTCGATGTCGTACTTGTTGCCCAAGGTCACGTAGGCGTTGTGGTACAGCGTATCGCCTAGAAACAGGATGTTTGCCCCCTCCGTCTTGAACAAGTACCCGACGGCCACCTCGCGGAAGGGCCGGGTTTGCCCCGGCTTCTTTGCGAAGGTGTACGTGGCGATCACGTCGAAGTTCTCGGTCACCTCGATCTCAACGTCGTCCACCGCGATCTTCATGCCGGGTTCCGCGATGTCGATCCGCTGCTCTGGCATGCCGAAGATCCGCATGCGTTCCACCGTCGACATCGGGCCAACGAAACGGCAGCCAGTCGTCTGGTTGTACGCCTTGAGGCTGTAGATGTCGCAATGGTCGGCGTGCTGGTGGGTGCAGAGTGCATAATCCAGCTTCTCGAAGCGCCAGGGATTGAACACCTGCGGGTAGAGGCGGAACCAATTGATGTACGGCGCGCCGGTTGTGCGGCAGACCCCGCAGCTCGTCTCCTCGGTGTAATGGGACGGGCCGGCATAGCTATCAATGATGAAGATGCGGCCGGCGGCGCTCTTGATGAGGAACGTGCCCGCGCCAAACCACCACAGACCCACTTGTCCTTTCTCGACCTTCGTCATCGCGACCTGCCGGTTGAGGAAGTGCCCCCACTCTGGGAAACACTCCTCCCGCCACCGTGCCTCGTCCATCGGCCGGTCCTGCGTCAGTAGGTACCCCCCGCGCATGATCCCCCGACCGTCGTTCTTGGGATCCGCCTGCACCATGGGATCGTCAATCATAGTCTCTTTCTCCTCTCGTGAGTTGCGTGGTAGATGCCAGGCATCCTCTGAGAGCCGCGAGCCAGGCGGATCATTTCGCGCGAGCGGTCGGCTATTCGAATGCGCCAGCGGCGCGGGCCGGCCCGCCGTATTCCCAGGAACACTCCGGGCGATAGTTCTCGCGGCTGTCCGAGTATCTGTATCGTCCGATGTCTTTGTCTCGTGGGAAAACGATCGCCGCTCCGGGCTGCAAGATGATGGGCCTGATTCTTGGATTCCTCTTAGCAAAGATCCACTCGACCTCGCCGGGATCGCTGGCCACATTGCTCCACGACTCCCAGTGGAACGGGATGAAATAGTCGGCTTTCAGCGCCTCCATGATCATGTACGCATCATACGGCGTGGGTTTGTCCAGAGCACCCGGCGCATTGTTGCCGATATTGAATATCGCCAGGTCGATGTCATACTTCTGGCCAAGCAGCACGTACGCGTTCTGGTACAGCGTATCACCCAGGAACAGGATGTTGCCTCCTTCGGTCTTGAACAGGTATGCGACGGCCACGTCGGCGAAAGGCCGGCGTTCCCCCGGCTTGGAGGCGCCGGTGTACGTGGCGATCGTATCGAAACAGGGCACCACCTCGATCTCGGTCGCGCCGTACTTTAGGGTGTCTCCGGGCTTGACCCGCGCGATGCGGTCTTCGGGCACCTTGAAATTTCGGAATCGCTCCACACAGGATAGCGGGCCGACAAACGGGCAGTCGGTCGTCTGCAGCGCCGCCTTGATGGTATAGACATCGCAATGGTCTGAATGGTGATGGGTGGAAAGGGCCGCGTCCAGCCGGGCGAAGCCCCAGGGATCAAATACCTGCGGCCATAGCTTCATCCAGTTGATGGTCGTCGCGCCGCTGGTCCGGCAGACACCGCAATTCTGATATTCGGTGTAGGACGAAGGCCCGGCATAGCCGTCCACCAGGAAGACCTCTCCAGTACGTGTCTTGAGGACGAAGGACGGCCCACCGAACCACCACAGGTTGACCTGCCCTTGCTCGACCTGCGCATCCCGGATTTGGTTGTTGAGGAATGTTCCCCATTCGGGAAAGACCTCGCGCAGCCATTGATCCCGATCCATGGGGCGGTCGACCGATTGCATCCAGGTAGCGCGCATCACTCCCCGTCCATCATTCTCAGGATCATCCCACCTCATCGTGTTCATTCTCACCTCCTCGGACGGTCCCGTTGGGACTATGGAGATTGCGAGCGAACCAATCATGCCGCTGCCGTGCCGGTGTCATCACGGCCAGCGGCCTGCCCGCATATCGGCCCGGAGCGAACGGCACGGTCCTGCCGGGCATGCCGTGCTCCCCCGGCGGCAGTCGGGCAGAGATCTTCGGACGGGTGCCTACACCGCGCCGCCGGTCGCCGCCGTAAGAATCTCTTCCTCGGTTGCGCGCGCGCCCTCGAATTCGGCCACCAGCCGCCCATCGTGCATCACCAGGATCCGGTCTGCCATCCCCAGGATCTCGGGGAGCTCCGAGGAGATCATCAGGATCGCGGCGCCCGCGTCGGCGAGCTGGCGCATAATGCGATAGATCTCCGCTTTCGTCCCAACGTCGATGCCCCGCGTGGGCTCATCGAGGATGAGCAGGCGGGGGTCGCGCACCAGCCATTTCGCAAGCACGACTTTCTGCTGGGTGCCGCCGCTTAGGCTCAGGACCGGTTGATCGACGCCGCTGGCGCGGATGGCGAGCTGACCCAGCCAGTGCCGAGACGCCGCCAGCTCTCGGCTCCGCCGCACAAAGCCCCAGCGTCGGAAGAGGTCGAGGTTGGGCAGCCCGATGTTCTTCCGAATGGAGAGCAGTTGGATCAGCCCCTCCAACTTCCGGTCCTCGGGGATGAGAACGATGCCAGCCCGCACGGCATCATGGGGGCTCCGGATTCGCACCGGCTTGCCCGCCAGCTCGATCGTCCCCGTGTCGATCGGGTCGGCGCCGAAGACCGCGCGGGCAAACTCTGTCCGGCCGGCGCCGACCAGCCCGGCCAGCCCGACGATCTCGCCCGCGCGCACCTCGAGACTGAGGTCGTGAAGTACGCCTCGACGCGAGAGGCCGCGTACTCTCAGAACCACGGCGCGGGGCTGCGAACTGCGTGGCGGGAACGTCTCGGCGAGGTTTCTCCCGACCATCATCTGCACGAGGTCGTTCCGCGTCACGTCCGAGATCCGGCGGCTACCCACCAGCTTCCCGTCCTTGAGGACCGTCACGCGGTCGGCGATCTCGAAGACCTCGTTCAGTCGATGGGAGATGTAGATGACGGCGACCCCCCTCCGCTTCAGGTCCCGGATGACCTGGAACAGATACTCCAGCTCATGCTCCGTCAGGCTGGACGACGGCTCGTCCATGATGATCAGGTCGGCGTGCAGCGAGAGTGCTTTCGCGATCTCGACGAACTGGCACTGGGCTACCGTCAGGTGCGCGATCAGGTCCGTCGGTCGCAGGCGGCCGTGCAGACTCTCCAGCAGTTCCTGGGACCGCCCCCGGAGCGCCCGGCCGTCGATGACTCCGAGGCGTGTGACCGGCTCCCGGCCGAGCCAGATGTTCTCCTCGACGGTGAGGTAGGGGAGGAGGTTCAGCTCCTGCATGATGATCGCGATGCCGATCTGCTGCGCCTGCCGCGGGCTGGCGATGTGTACCGGCCGGCCCCGGAAGACGATCTGCCCGATGTCCGGCTGGTACGCGCCGGCGAGGATCTTCATCAGGGTCGACTTGCCCGCCCCATTCTCGCCGACCAGGGCCAATACTTCGCCTGCACGGCACTCGAGCGAGACGGCGTCGAGCGCGGTCACGCCTGGGAAGCGCTTGGTGATGCCGTCCATCCGCAGCAGGATGTCCGTGTCCGGTGCCTTCTCGCCCGTCATTCGACGTCGCTCCTCTACTGGAACCGCCGTAATTGATACGCGCTGATGGCGAGCACGATGATCGTGCCCTTGATGACGATCTGAGAGAAGGGCAGGATATTGAGCAGGTTCATCAAGTTGCTTAGCACCGCGTAGAGCAGGACACCCCCCAGCGTTCCGGCGATGCTGCCCCGGCCGCCCATGATGTCCGTCCCCCCGATCACGACCGCGGAAATGGCGTCCAGGTCGAACCCGTAACCCACCAGCGGGTCCCCGACATTCATGCGCGCGGCGAGGAACAGTCCCGTGGCAGCGGCACCGGAGGCCGACAGCAGGTACGTGACCGTCTTGATCCGCCGAGTGGCGACGCCGGAGAGACGGGCGACCTCCTCGTTCCCGCCCACAGCCAAGACGTAGCGCCCGTACCGAGTGCAACGGAGCGCGAAGTGGGCGGCCAGAAAGATCGCGGCGGCGAGGAGCACGGGTACCGGCAGCGGCCCCAGGTGGCCTTCGGCAATCGTCCGGAAACCGTCCGGAATGGACCCGACATGCTGCTCCTTGGTGTACAACAAGACTATCCCGTTGATCACCGCCATGCTGCCAAGCGTGACGATGAACGGATTGCCCTTCCGCTGCGCGACCGCAAACCCGTTGAGCAGGCCCACGGCGATGACGGCGACGAGGACCGCTCCCAGGGCGGGCAGGATACCCGCGCCGTGGCCATCCATGATCCCGGCGGTGAGGCAAGCGGTCAGGCTGATCATCGCGCCGACCGAGAGATCGATGCAGTCCGCGGTGATGGCAAACGTCTGCCCGACGCTCACGAACCCGAGTGCGGTGGCCTGGCGGAGCACGTTGAAGATGTTGGCAGGTGTGAGGAACTCCGGGGCAAAGCCCCCGCCAACGACCACGAGGGCCGCAAGCAGGAGCCACACCGTGTGCTGCCCGATGAGCGCAACGGCCCACCCTGCGGTGCCCGTCGGCGCGACGCCTCGCGTCTGCGCATCTGCCGTTTGGCTCATTCCCGTCCCTCGCACGTCACGCCCATGCCGCACGCCCCAACAGAACAGGGCAGGTAAGCGAGGGCTCCTCGCTCACCTGCCCCAGCGCTTAACGTCCTTCGATCTTCCAAGTCGCAGGCAAGATGCTCGGATACCACTCGTCCGAGCGGTCCGGGACCACCACCTTGTCGATCGTGCTCGCGTCGTACATCTGGCTGGGGATATCCCAACGCTTTGGTACCGGCTGCCCGTTCAAGATCATGAGGGCGGCGACGATCGATGCGCCGCTGCAATAGGTCGGGTTGGTAGAGATCATGCCCGCCTTGTTTTTGGCGATCCACTTCATCCAGCCGTTGTAGTCGTCGCCCGTGATCGGGAGGCTGGTCGGCTTCACGCCGGCCTCCTCCAGCGCTTCCACGATCCCCATGGAAATCATGCCGCCCTGGCTCAGGATGCCGTCGATCTTCTTGAAGGATTGGACATAGTCCTCCATGGCCGTTTTGGCCTCCGAGCGCGACCAGTTCGTTGGCTTGCGGACGAGGATCTCGATGTCCTTATACTTTGACAGGACCTCCTGCGCTCCCTGGAAGCGCTCCACCTGCGGGCCGCTCCCCGCGGGGCCTTCGATGGAAATAATCTTGCCCTTCCCGTTCAACTGCTTCGCCAGCCAGAGGCCCTGATTCCGGCCGATGTCGATCGCCGGCGTCGTGTTCTGCGTCACATACTGGGTCGTCTTGGTGCTGCGATTCGACACGATGACCGGGATGTTCTTGCTCATCGCCTTCTCGATGCCGGGGACCGCCGCATCGAGCGTGCAGGGGCGTATGATCAGGGCGTCAACGCCCTTGGCGATGAGGTCCTCCACGTCCGACAACTGCTTGGCCGCGCTGTCCCCGGCATCGGTCGTATAGAACTGCGAGATCTGCTGCGGGTACTTAGCCGCCTCCCATTTCGCGGTCTCCCAGAAAAGGACGGCCCACGCGTTGGTGGTGGAGCAGTTTGAGAAACCGATCTTGTAGGGGCCGGGCTTCTTGTATTTGGCCGTGTCCACCATCTGGGGGGTAGTACCGGCGGGCCACTTGTAGACGTCGGGGATCTCCACTAGTTTGCCGCCGGTGGGTACCGCGGCTGCGGCCGGGATCGAAGCCGCCAGGAGACAGACCAGGGCACTGATCGTAACACCTGCTAAGACTGCCGTGTAATGACGCCTGATGAGTCGCATCGCTCCTCCTCTTGCGTGCTGAGCACGCTGCCGGGATCGGATTCGAGCCGGGGTGCCGATCTGTTCGATGCGGCGGACCTTCACCTCCTCTCGATGCCGACGCAGTGTCACGCCTGCTTGACGGTTGCCACTGCGGCAATGATGACGATCCCCATGGCGATTAGATACGCGTAGGGACTGACGCCGAGGATGTTCAGCAGGTTCTGCAGCACGGTCATCATGAGCACGCCGCCGACGGTTCCCATGACACCGCCCCGCCCTCCTGCAAAGGAGGTGCCCCCGATGACGACGGCCGCAATCGCGTTCAGTTCGTACCCGTTCCCCATCACGTTGTCAGCATTGCCCGACCGCGCGCCGAGCACCAACCCACCCAGGGCGGCCAGGACACCGGAGATTAGATAAGCCAGAATCAATACGCGGTCCGTCCGCACGCCCGCCAGCCGTGCCGCCCTGGCGTTGGCCCCCACGGCGTAGAGCTTCCGGCCGAAGACGGTCTGTGTGAGCACCACCCAGCCCAAGAGCACGACGCCGGCCCAGAGCAGCACCTGGCCGGGGATGCCAAGCACATAGGTCTGGCCGAGCACCGCCCGAAAGAGCGGCGTCGTTTGCCCTTGTGGGGCGCCCTTTGTGAACATCAGGGCCAGTCCGAAGACGATGGTGCGCGTGCCGAGGGTCATGAGAAAAGGTGGGACATTCACCTTGCTGACCATGACGCCGTTGCCCAGACCGATGAGCGCGCCGAGGGCAAGGCAGAGGAGAATGACGGGGGCGATCATCGCGTCGTTGCCGCCAAGGTACTTGAACGCGACGACCGCGCTGAGCGTCATCACCGTTGCCTGGGAGAGGTCCGCACCGCCGGACAGCACGACTATCGTCTGCCCGACCCCAATGATACCAAGCGTGGCCGCCTGCCGCAGGACATTGAGCAGATTCCGAGTGCGAAGGAACGCGGGCGAGAGCACCGCTGCCACGGCGACCAGCAGCGCCACGACGAGCCAGATAACGACCGCCTGGCTCCCCTGGAACGCCGTGCGGGAGGCTCGATCGTCTGGCAAAGCGGGTGACACGGGCATCGCACTCACAGCGAGGGCTCCCGTTCCAGCGAATTCAGCAGATGAGCAATGGTCGTACTATACCATTTCCGAGTGTGGCGTCAAGGGCGGTGTGAGCGTTTCGTCTTGGTAACATAAGGTGTTTCAGGTCTGGTGGACCACTAATCTGCTTGACAAAATGCAGAAATGTCAAGAGTATCAAGACAAAGTCATCTGCTCACTTGAACCAGGGAGGCGGTGAGGTGTGCGCGGCAAGGCGGCGAGAGGAGTCCTGAAGCACGGCGAAGTGGAGCGACAGAAGCGCAGCAGTTTCGTCATCGACCGCATCATTGCGTCGGTCATGGGGGGGCGACTCAAGCCCGGGGACCATATGCCATCGATCGAGGCCCTCGCGCGGCAGTTCGCGGTGGGGCGAACGTCGGTGCGCGAGGCCCTCATGGCACTGGAGTTGGTGGGGATCGTGGAACTCAGGCACGGGGGCGGCACCTTCGTTCGGGCAGATGTTTCGGGCTTCTTCCTGAAGCCGCTGAGCTGGAGCGTCCTACTGGACCAGTCCAAGATTGCTGCGCTCGCCGAGACGCGACGCTGCATGGAGAGCGAACTGGCCGCCATGGCAGCCCAGCGCGCGACACCCGAGGAAGTGAAGGAGATCGAAAGACAACTCCTCGGGATGGAAGCGGTCTGCCACCAGCCGGAAGAATATGTGAAGATCGACCCCCAGTTTCACCTCGCCGTGTGGCGTGCCGCCGGCAATGAGGTCATGCTCAACATGCTGACCTCGATCCTGGATCTCCTACGGCGAGTCATTGCCGCGGCGGTCTCGAACGCCCCGGCTTCCATTGAGGCGGGCCTGGTGAATCACCGCCAGATCTTCGAGGCCATCGCAGCTCGCGACCCTGAGGGCGCTCGCTTCAGCATGCGGCGCCACCTCGATTATGTGGGACGACTGGCGATGCCGACCTCTCCCCCGCTCCTCTGATCGGAGTGTGTGAGCAATCGGAGTCTGAGACGCCTCTCGCAAGCGAGTGATACCATACCCTAGTGCGGCTCGTGGTGAACAGTCGTGGTGGGGTTTCGCGGTGGGGAGCATTGGGAGGATGACCACCTCGAAAGAAACCGGGGCAGGCATCTGCGCGATGCCTGCCCCATTGACGCCGAAACGGCTTACGACTTCGGCAGCTTGCCCTGCACCCCCTCGACATAGAAGTCCATCTTCTGCATCTCGTCGTCGCTCATGCGCTTGCCGGCGGCCACTCGAACCTTGCCCTCGTTGTCCTTCATTGGACCGGCGAACGGGTGGAACCTGCCCGCCACGATCTCCTTTTCGATCTTGGCCACCTGCTCCTTCACCTCGGCCGGGACCGCAACATTCAGCGGGGCCAGCTTCACCATGCCGTCCTTGATCCCGCCCCAGATGTTGGTCGGCTTCCACGTGCCCCCGATCACCTCCTGGGCTGTCTTGATGTACAGATCGCCCCACAGATGGGTGGCCGCCGTCAACTGGGACTTGGGGCCGTACTTGGACATGTCGGAGTGATATCCGACCGACCAGACCCCCTTCTCCTCCGCCGTCTGCACCACGGCGGTGGAATCGGTGTGGTGGGTCAATACATCCGCCCCCTGCGAGATCAACGTCATCGCCGCCTCACGCTCCCGGCCCGGATCGAACCAGGAGTTCACCCAGATCACCTTCAACTCGGCCTTGGGGCTTACACTTCGCATACCTCGCACAAAGGCGTTGATGCCCTGGAGGACCTCGGGGATCGGGAAAGCGGCCACGTAGCCCGCTACACCGCTCTTGGTCATCCTCCCCGCCACCACGCCGGCTAGATAGCGTGCCTCATAGAAGCGGGCGTTGTAGATCCCCACATTCTTGGCCGATTTGTAACCGGTGGCGTGCATGAAGATCACGTTCGGAAACTGGGTCGCCACCTTGATCGTGGGGTTCATATAACCGAAAGAGGTCGTGAAGATCAGCCGCTCCCCCTCGCCGGCCAGCTCGCGGATCACGCGCTCCGCATCCGCGCCCTCGGGCACGTTCTCCACGTACTTGGTGACCACCTTGTCTCCCAGCGCCTTTTCCAGGGCCTTCCGGCCCAGATCGTGCTGGAAGGTCCAGCCCGCGTCCCCGATGGGGCTCACGTACACGAACCCGACCTTGAGCGCCTCGCCCGCCTGGGCCACCCCCACCGCAAGCAGGAGCGCCGCCCCCACCGCCAACATCGTCGCCCATGTCGTCTTGCGCATCGAAATCTCCTGTGTGAGAGAAGAGAAGCATACAGCCGTCAGCCCTCAGTAGATGTCTTCACATTCGCGCAATCCGCAATCCGAAATCGCCCCCCGTCTCCCTGTCACCCCTCCCCGCTCCCCTGCTCCCCTCTCCGCGCCCCCTCGCACTCAGCCCCCCGGATGGAACGGCTTCCCGAGCGAGGCCGGCGCGTTTACGCGAATCACCTGCACGTCCCGCGAGATCACCACCAGCACCGCGATGGTGGCCAGGTACGGCAGCATGGACAAGAGCTGCGACGGCACCGCCAGCCCCAGCGCCTGGGCGTGAAGCTGTAGGATCGTCACACCGCCGAACAGATACGCCCCGGCCAGCACACGCTCCGGCCGCCAGGTGGCGAACACGACCAGGGCCAGGGCGATCCAGCCCCGGCCGGCGGTCAACTGCTCGACCCACATGGGCGTGTAGGCCACCGCCAGGTACGCCCCCGCCACCCCGGCCAGCGCCCCGCCGAACAGCGTGGCCAGATAGCGGATCGGGATGACCCGATAGCCGACGGCGTGGGCCGACTCCGGGGATTCGCCGACGGCCCGCAGGACGAGTCCGGCCTTGGTCCGATACAAGAACCAGTGGATGCCGGCGACGGCGAGAAGCGACAGATACACCAGCGCGTTCTGAGTGAAAAGCACCGGCCCCAGGAGCGGGATCCGCGACAGCCCCGGGATCGCCAGGGGCTGCAGCCCGCTGAGCGTCCGGCTCACGTAACCCTGCCCGAGCAGGGCCGACAGCCCCGCGCCGAAGATGGTCAGGGCCAGGCCGGTGGCCACCTGGTTGGCCAGGAGCGAGAGCGTCAGGACCGCGAAAAGCGCCGCCGTGGCCGCCCCGGCCAGTGCGCCGCAGACGACCCCCAGCGCCAGGCTCCCGCCGGTCGTCGCCCCGGCGAAGGCGGCGATGGCCCCCAGCAGCATCATCCCCTCGACGCCGAGATTCAAGACTCCCGACTTTTCGGTGATCAGCTCGCCCAGCGCCGCAAAGACAAGCGGGGTGGCCGCCGCCATCGTGCCGGCCAGGAGGGCCACCACCAGGTCGGTCATGGCCGCCTGCCTCCCCCGGTCCGCCGGCCGCCGGCCGCAAACCGGACGCGGTAGAACACGAACAGGTCGCTTCCCAGGAGGCACAGCAGGAGCGTCCCCTGAAACAGTCCGGTGACCGCGTAGGGAATCTGGAGGGCGACCTGGGCTGTCTCCCCTCCCAGATACAGGAGCGACATCAGGAGGCCCGCCAGGACGATCCCCAGCGGGTGGAGCCGCCCCACGAAGGCCACGATGATGGCGGCGAAGCCGTACCCGGGCGAGACCGTAGGCAAGAGCTGCCCGAGCGGCCCCGCGACCTCCCCCACCCCGGCCAGCCCCGCCGCGGCCCCGCCGATCAAGAGCGCCGTCCAGGTCGTCTGTCGCTCACTGAATCCCGCGTACCGAGCCGCCAGCGGGGCCAGACCGCCCACCAGCATCCGGTAGCCGGCAAAGCTCTTGGCCACGAAGACCCAGGCGGCGACCGAGGCCAGCCCGGCGAAGCCGATGGCAGCGTTGAGCCGGGTCCCCTCCAGGATGTTCGGAAACAGTGCCGACGCGCCGAACAGGATCGACTGGGGAAAGTTCAACCCTTGCGGGTCGCGCATCGGCCCGTGCACCAGGTACGACAGGAGCAACGTGGCCACGTAGGTCAGCATCAGCGTGACCAGGATCTCGCTGGCGTGAAAGCGCGTCCGCAGGTACGCCGGGATCGCCGCCCAGGCCATGCCGCCCAGAATCCCCGCCAGGACCATGCCGGGCAGAAGCCAGCCGGAGTCGCTTCCGTCGAAGTGGATGGCCAGGGCGCTGGCCGCGATGGCCCCCAGCGTGAGCTGCCCCTCGGCCCCGATGTTCCAGACGTTGGCCCGGAAACCGATGGCCAACCCCTGGGCGATAAGGACGAGCGGCCCGGCCTTGAGCAGCAGCTCGGCCAGGCCGTTGCGCGAGCTGACCGGCGCCACGAAGAACATGTGCATCGCGGCGGCCGGCCGCTGCCCCAGGGCCAGAAAGAGCAGGACGCCCATGGCGACCGTGCAGCCCGCCGCCAGGAGCGGCGACGCCACGAGCATCGCGCGCGACGGCTCCGGCCGCGACTCCAGCCTCAGACGCACCGCGCCTCTCCGGCGGCGACCCCGCTCCCGGCCCCCGGGAAGAGCCCCGTCATCCAGGCCCCGATTTCGGCCACCGACGTCTCCCGCGCGGGCACGGCGGCCGTGAGCCGGCCGCCGAACATCACCGCGATCCGGTCGCAGATCTCGAACAGCTCCTCCAGCTCCTCCGACACAACCAGGATGGCGGTCCCCGCGTTCCGTAGCGCGACCAGCCGCTGCCGGATGAAGGCCGCCGCCCCCACATCCAGCCCCCAGGTGGGCTGCGACACCAGGAGCACTCTGGGCTGTTGCAAGAGCTCGCGCCCGACCAGGTACTTCTGCAAGTTGCCGCCCGAGAGGCTCTGCGCCATGGCGTCCGGCCCGCTGGCCGTGACGTTGAACTCGGCGATGCAGCGGGCGGCGAAGGCGCGCGTCTTCTCTACCCGCACGAAGCCGGAGCGGACCATGTCCAGGTGGGCCGCGGTGAGCAGGGCGTTGGCCGCCAGCGTCACCGGAGGCACGGCCCCGCGGCCCAGCCGCTCCTCGGGCACGAAGGCCAGCCCGCGGAGGCGGCGCGCCCGCGGTCCGAGGTGCCCGGCCGGCTCGCCCCCGAGCCACACCGCCTCGGGCGGATCCACCAGTCGCTCGCCGGACAGGACGGTCATCAGCTCCCGCTGTCCGTTGCCCGACACGCCCGCGATGCCCACGATCTCCCCGCTCGACACCGAGAGCGAGAGGTTCCGGAGCGGTGTGCCGAAGGGGTCGTCCGGCGCGAGACAGAGATCGGCGATCCGCAGCCGCTCCTCGCGCTCCGTGACCGGCGCGGGGTGGACGGCCGCCGGAAGATCCCGGCCGATCATCAGACGCGCCAGGCCGGCGGCCGTCTCCTGGCGGGGATCCACCGTGCCCACCACCCGGCCGGCGCGTAAGATCGTGGCCGTGTGGCAGAGCGTCTGGATCTCTTCCAGCTTGTGGCTGATGTAGAGAATGCTCACCCCCTCGGCCGCAAGCTGGCGCAGCGTGGCGAACAGCCTTTCCACGGCCTGCGGAGCGAGGACCGAGGTGGGCTCGTCCAGGATCACCAGCTTTGGCGCCTGGAGCAGGCAGCGGACGATCTCCACCCGCTGCCGCTCCCCCACCGAGAGCGCATGCACCGGCTTGCGCGGGTCCACCGGCAGGCCGTAGCGCTCGGAGACCTCGACGATCCGGCCGGTCAGCCTCTTGAGCGTCCCCGGAACCGCCAGCGAGATGTTCTCCGCCACGCTGAGCGTCTCGAAGAGCGAGAAGTGCTGGAACACCATCCCGATGCCCAGCGAGCGCGCCTCGCCCGGGCTCTCGATGGTCACCGGCTCGCCGTCCCAGCGCACCTCCCCGGAGTCGGCCGCCACCACCCCGTAGATGATCTTCATCAGGGTGCTCTTGCCGGCGCCGTTCTCCCCCAGGACGGCGTGGATCTCCCCCGACGCGACATCGAGGTCGATATCGATCGTTCGCCACCACGGACGGATAGACCTTGGTGATGCCCCGGAGCGTGAGACGCGGGGCTGGCGTGGCGTGCATGGACACTTCACTCATCCGTTAGTCTCGATGGTGTGACGCAAGGCGTAAGCGATTGGGCCGCGGCGGCGGCATTGCCGCCGGGCGTGAAGGCCGCATTGCAATCGGTCGATCGCCTGAGGATGCCGCAGTCGCCGAAGCGTGTCAAGCGGGATGCGACTCGAACGTGCCCCGCACCACTGCCTGTCCGTCCTTGACCAGGCAGCGCCCCTTGGCAAAGACGTGGCGAATGGTCAGGTCGGCGTCCAGCACGACGATGTCCGCGTCGCCGCCCGGCACGATCCGTCCCTTCCGGGGCAGCTTCAGCGACGCGGCCGGATTGGTCGTCACCAGGCAGAGCGCGTCCGGCAGGGGCAGGATTCCCGCCCGGACGATTTCGCGCAGGGCCTCGTACAGACTGCGCGGGGAGGCGGCGACCAGACCGGTCAGCTCCCCCTTCCGGTTGAAGGCCGGCATGCTGCCGTTGCCGTCGGAGCTGAGCGTGATCCGATCCAGGGGCGTCCCCGCCTCCAGACAGGTCCGGACCGCCTCGGCCGGCCGCGGGCGCGAGGACGCCGCGGCCGAGACGCTGGTCGTGATGTCGAGCATCCCCCCGGCCTTGGCGAACCGGATCCCCTCCAGGAGCAGCTCGCCGGTCCGGTTCAGATGGGTCGGCGTGAACTGGGTGATCGGCAGCTCCGTCTCGGCCACGATCTCGAAAAGCCAGTCCAGCCGCCGAGTGCCCTCGCCCGTGTGGATGTGCAGGACCCCCGCCTTTCCCGACAGCATGCCGCCCACCCGCGCCTCGGCCGCCATGCGGGCAAGCGCCTCCTTGGACGGCTGGGCCGAGCGATGGTCGGACATCGCCACCTTGCCGCCCACCACCTTGTCGATCAGGATGATGTCGGAGCGAAGGCTCCCGGTGAGCGTGGGAGACGGGATCGGGTAGGCCCCCGAGTAGATCCAGGTGGAGATTCCCTCCTCCTCCAGCCCCCGGGCCTTGGCCAGCAGCGACTCCATGTGCCGGGTCACGCTGTCCGTGCCGAGCGTGCCCACCACCGTGGTGATGCCGGCGGTGGTCAAGTCGCTCAGCATCACCTCCGGCGTCCGGGTGGCGAAGCCGCCTTCGCCGCCGCCGCCGATCAGATGGACATGCTGATCGATGAATCCGGGGACCACGAAACAGCCCGTCACATCGTACACCTCGGTCGCCTCATAGGCGGGGGCCGGATCGATCCGATCGGCCAGATGGGCGACGCTGCGATCCGCCAGCAGCACGTCCCTGACACCCAGCTCCTGGGGAGCGCAGATACGGCCGTTCTTCAAAATCGTGAACATGATGGCTCTTCCCTTTCCGGCCTCTACCGAACGCACCTCACAACAAATCCACCCGCCCACCGCCGCGGCATGAACGCACGAAGACCCGTCCGAGGATGCCGCAGAGCCGGCCCCGCCGTCAAGGGAAACCGGGCTCGGACAGGGCTGGAAGGGACGGTCGTACGGAAGGGCTTGATGAGTGGCAACTCGTGGAGTATTACTCTTACCGGTAAGAATGGAGGCTACTATGAAAGTCACGACGAAGGGACAGGTCACCATCCCCCTGGAGATTCGCGAGCGGCTCTCCATTCACCCCGGCACCGATGTAGAGTTCGTGGTGGAAGGCAATGTGGTGCGGCTCGTCCCCGCGCGGAAGAGTCAAGTGCGGGGCAAGCGGATTGTTGAGCGTCTGCGCGGTCGGGCCACGGTCCGCATGACAACCGACGAGATCATGGCGCTCACACGGGGCCGGTGATGGCAGGAACTCTGGTGGACAGCAAGTCATCTGGACGTGCTCACCGAGGATGCCCGGTGGTATGCGTGGTCGTCCAACGCCCTGGCGCAGTGCGCCAACGCGGGGCCCTTTACATCAATCCGATCATCTATGCGGAGGTCTCGATCGGCGTCGCGACCATCGAGGAAATGGAGGAGGTGCTTCCCGCAGAGTCGTTCCCCCGGCTCCGATCCCACTCGAAGCGGCGTTCTGGCCGGGAAAGCCTCCTGCGATACGAAGAAGGAAGGGAACCAAGATCACCCCCTTGCCCGACTTCTTCATCGGCGCCCACGCCGCGGTGGCCGGACTACAACTGCTCACGCGGGATAGCCGGCGCTACCGGACCTACTTCCCTTCAGTAAGAGTCATCGCCCCCGGTCGCAGGTGACCGTCCTGCCCCACCGCCTCCTCGCCGCGCCACTCCCCTGAAATAGGTCCCGGACACCTATTGGGAGCTACCCGTTGATTTACCACATGAACGATTTCAATTTCCCCAAGTGATGGCGATGCGCAGCGATGTGGGCCAGTTACTGTAACCCTGCCATTCCGGGAAACAGCCAGAAATAGCCGATCAGGATGACAAACACCCCACCGAGAATCCACGGGGCCCGGGCCTGCAGCTGATCCGTTTGGGCGAGTCCTGTCGCCAGCCCCACCACGATCAACACCACCAAGTCGAAGTCGCCGGTCCAGCGGAGGACGAAATCATGGTCGCTCCACGGCCACAATAGTCGGAGCGGCCAGACCGCAATCAGATCCCCTAGCAGATGCACCGCGAATCCCACCAGATTCAGCACCAACAGCCGTGGGAAGGAAATACCTCTCCCCCAGCACCGCTCGACCCCAGCCAACACCAGCGCTAGGACGGCTCCACCGAGCAACGTATGCGTATAGGCGTGGTGGAAGCGCCCATAGACCTCTGGCCCCCACAGGTAACTGATAGCATCCACATCCGGCGCAAAGGCCGCCAGTCCCAGCACCAGCAGCGTCTTTCTCCGCACCGCAGGAGGCGGCCGGAGTGCCTGGCCGATCAATATGCCGGAGCAGGTATGCGTGAGCGGATCCATGTTCGCCTCACCGGGGCTGACGGTTTGACTGCGGCAAGGGCAGACACCTCATCGGTGCTCACCCGCAACTCACGGGTGGGGCGGATTCGCTGCGAGAGTTTCCAGGGCAGCCCGGACCCCGGACCTGAAGCCTTCTCGGTCTGCCGCGCCGATCCCCTCCGGGTCGAAACGATAGCGATAATGGAGTGACACGAGCGCGCGCAACGAGTCTGTGGTCACGGGAAGGATGTGAGTTGCCTCGATCCGCTGTACTCACCCTGCGAGTGGCTCCCACGGGTTTCGACCCAGTCCGATCGCGCTCAGTTGCCTTTCGAGTACATAGAAATCGGAATCTTCCCCCGGCCACACGGGGCGGCTGGGCGTGTGTTGCCGCCCCGTGTAGGGAAGGGCAACCCGTTTGGCGGCGTAGAACCTCCAAGCGACTAGGAGACCTAACGGGATCAACAGCCAGGCAACCGAGAGTCTCCCGACGGTTTCCCCATTGTCCCGCCACCACTCGGAGACCTGAAACATGGCCCACGACCACAGGTCGAAGATGGGCTGCCGCCATGACGCGGCCTCTTGTTCGGCCTCGACCCACGAAGCCGGAGTGGTATCGAGCGCCTGCCAGGCCCCGTCCACATAGGCGAGCGCCCACGCATGGGCGTGCCGGTGACGCACGACGTACCGATTCTCCAGCCGGCTGAATTCCTGGACGGCATAGCCGGTCGCATAGCGCGCGGGAATGCCTGCCTGCCTGAGGAGCAGCACCGTCGCGGTGGCGAAGTATTCACAGTGTCCGGAGCGGGACCGAAGGAGGAACTCTTCCAGCGGGGAGGCGGGGACCGGTCGGTCGGGCTGAAACAGCGAATACCGGAAGCGCTGCGCGAAATACTCGCTGATGGTCCGGAGCGCCTCAGGGGGCGATACGGATGGGAGCCCCAACTCCATGCTGATCCGAGAGATGAGGGGAGCCTCGCCATGGGGCACGCTCAGATCGGCTGCGTCCGGGGGTGTCCCGTGAGTCGCGCGAGGATCGAAGAGGACCCGATAGCCCGCGAAGCTCGGTCCGTCCTTCACCTTTACGGTGCCGAAGCGGTTGTGTTGCATATCTGCGACGGGTAGTCGCTCGATCCGCAACGTCCCCTCCGGGAGGGGGAGGACTCCCTTTCCACCCGTCAGCGGCGCAAGAACCGTCAGGCTTCGGCTGGGCCCGGTGCCAGGGTAAAGCTCCCAGGTGCTTCCATCCGGTTCAGGGGGAACGGCCTCAAACCCCGCCTCTGCGGCCGACCAAAAGGAGGATCCATAGCGATTGTAGGTAGCCGCCGCAAGAGAAACGGCACCGGCACCCCGGAGGTTTTCACACGGAACGCAATCGCGTCAGAGAGCTTTAGGGTGCCGATGTGACCAATGGCCGTAGAGCTTCGAAACGGATCCGCCTCGCCGCCACTGCCGGTATCGAAGAGCCACCTGATGAGCTGGGGCTCGAACGCTTGCTGCATCATCTGGAGCCCGACATGCCCCGCGTATCCCAGGGCGCCGGCAGAGACGAGCAGGGCGCCCCAGACGAGGGAAGGATACAGCGTAGGTCTGATACTCCACAGCGCCCACGCCGAAAGCAGACAGAGCCCCGGGTAGAACCAGGGGCCCCTCACGTTCGCCGCAGACGCGGCCAAGAGCACGATGGCGAGGTAGGGGTAGGAGGGGGCGATGGTCGCGCGCGGCCGGTGCTCCGTGGGATGTCTGGCCGTTCCGGATGAGAAGAATAGTCTCCCCGCCTCGACCGACCCGGCGGCGTCATACGCGCTCCCGACGATGAGGGGTAGAACGGTCAGCGGGTACAGCGAGAGCGCGACCAGAATGGCGCGCAGCGTATCCACGGTCGACAGGAGATACACCAGGATGACTGCCTGCACCAGGGCGCAGAGATTCCGGAGGCGGTCCACATCATGCCGGGAGAGTTCCCAGCGCCACGTGACGACGCGGGACCCCTCGAGGGGCAGGGCGAGGAGCGCCGCCCCCACGAGGAACCCCGTGTGCCATCCCCAGAAGAGCAGCGCTGCGGCGAGCAGGAGGGGCGGGGTCGTCATAGCCGTGCCAGCGCCTCCGCGATCCTGCCGACCTCGAGCCTATGGAGCCACGCCGGCGTCTGCATCTCCGGATCAGACATGGCGCTGCGAGGACGGGAAGGGTGAACGATGAGGAAGACGACCGTGGGGACCCCGAGCCGGTGGAGATGGGTGACAAACCGCTGCCGGTCGGCGCTCCACGAGAGGAGGACGCAGATGCATCCGCTCAGCGATCCGCCCCGTTCGGTCACCAGGCGGTGGAGCGCCTCGAATGACTTGTCCATGCAGGGTTGGACGTAGGCCAGGATCTCCATTAGGTGGTCCGTCTGGCCCAACCCCCGTCCGGCCGTGACGCAGTATGCCTGCGGCCCCACGAACATCAGATCGAGTAGGGACTCCTGGGTGAGGACGGTACAGGCAAAGGAGGCGGCCACGGAGACGGCGTCTTCGAACACCTCACCGTCGTCCGCGCTCAGGAACGTATCCAGGACCAGCGCGTGGCGCACGAAAAATTCTTCCTGGTACTTCTTTACGATCGGCTTTCCGGTCCGGGCCCAGCTCCTCCAGTGGATGCGGCGCAGCGGATCGCCCGGGCGGTACTCCCGCAACGCGACGAATTCCTCCGAATCCCCGACCGGTGACGCCAGGGCGACTCGTCCATGCTGGTAAGCCCGGCTGTCGGGGAGCTGCATGGCGGGCAGGGGGTAGCGTTTGGGGAGGATCAGGACGGATTGGCCCAGGGACAGCGTGGCCAGGGCCCGGGAGAGACCGAACGGATCGAAACGGGCCGCCGTCACGCCGGTGAATCCCAGCCTTCCTCGTCGTGCGGCGTGAGATCGCGCCGCAGCTCAACCTCGCCGCCGGGAGAAAGCACGGGGAGCGATTGCTCGCCACCCATGGTGACCTCGTTTTGCGACACCAGCCAACGGTATCGATAGTACCCCAGCGCACGGTTGAACCAGTTCGCCGCTCCTCCCCCGGCTCTCTGGCGCGGACGAACGCGTGCAGGGATGGTCTGGGGTCGGCGAGATCGTCCAGCAGTATCAGCCCGCGGAGGGTCTTCGAGCCGGTGTTTCGCACCTGCAGGCGATACGGAAGCAGTTGGCCCACGGTCCCGAATCGCGGCAGGATACGCCGAACCGTGAGGCGCGGTCGGAAGAACGCGCTGCACAGGAGAGAAATCACCAGGAGGGAGAGGAGGAAGGTGAAGGCCTGATAGGCCATGGTGAGGCTGATGTGCGCGCCAAGGAGGGCCGATGCGCCAAGCCCGGTCACGATCAGGAGTCCGCCCTGGGTGAAGCGTCGCCTCATCCGCCATTGGACGCTGGATTGGAGTTGATAATTGGCGTACAGAAATCGTGTAAACATCTGGCTACGCCGGCACGGGGACCTTTCGGACGATGTCGGCCACGATCATCTGGGCCGTTGTCCCCGAGAAACGGGCCTGGGGATCGATGACCATGCGATGGGCGATCGTCGGGACGGCGATTTCCAGGATATGCTCAGGGGTCACAAACTCCCGGCCATCCAAGAGGGCGAGGGCCTGAGCGGTTTTCATCAACGCGAGAGAAGCGCGCGGGCTGGCGCCCAACTGCACCCCCGGCGCAGCTCTGGTCTCTTGGACGACATCGACGACGTACCGCTTCAGCTCCGAGCTGATCCGCACCTCCTTGACGGTGTGTCGCAGGACTAGGACGTCCTCCATGGATACGCAGGCGGCTATCGAGTCTATCGGATGGCTTTTCTCTTGCGCCGACAGGATGGCAACCTCCATCTCAGGTGGCACATACCAAGGCCGAACTGAAGTGCAAAACGGTCCATCTGGGCCTCGGGGAGGGGATAGGTCCCCCGAAATTCAACTGGATTCTGAGTCGCGATGACAAAAAAGAGTTCCTCAAGGCGGTGGGCTTTGCCTCGATGCTGATCTGGCTCTCTGCCATGGCCTCAAGCAGCGCGGATTGTGTTCTGGGCGAGGCGCGATTGATCTCATCGGCCAACAGGATATTGGTGAAGATCGGCCCTGCGTGGAAATGGAAGGCCTGCGCTTTCTGATCATAGACGGACACGCCCAGGATGTCCGATGGCAGTAGGTCAGGTGTGAATTGAATGCGCGTGAATCGAGCGCCGATCGACAGCGCGAGGGCCTTTGCCAGGGTTGTCTTGCCGGTTCCGGGATAATCTTCCAGAAGGACATGGCCTCCACCGGCAAAAGCCGCCAGCAGTTTTCGAATCGCAGCCGATTGTCCTTTCATCACGTTCTCGATGTTCGCGGCAATCTTTTGGAGCGTCTCTCTGGGGGGCAAGTGGGACGATGTGGTCATCTCAGCCTCGCTGCGAAAGACCCCTTGACTCATAGTTGTGTGCTCTGACGGGTGAAGCGCGGGAGGATCGCGTCGGCGTCCGCGATCCCCGGCCGGAGCGCGGTGGCGAACTTGAGGAGATCGTCATTCTGCGAGTGGAGTGGCCCTACTCGCCGGTCCGAGGCCAGGAGCCATACAGCGTGGAGTAGCCGACAGAGCCATCCTCCCCGGTGTTGAGGGTAAACGGACGAGGATAGGTTCCCGTGCCCTGCGGGCCCTTGCTGTAGATATACACATCATCACCGTCTCCTGGCTTGGCACCCGATGTAAGCACCGGGGCAAGCACGTAGGGATTCCCCCAGTGATCGATATCGGGGACGTTGGCGTAGCCTGAGTCACGCAACACCTTCAGGCTGGTTGGGTAGATGTGCTTGTCATTTGCGTAAACGATCGCCTGCGTCACCGCGGTCTTCGTGTCGGACTTGGCGCGGAGGAGGTGGAAGGCCGGTGTATCCCAGGAACTCTGGATCAAGCGCTGCTCAGACGAGGCGAGCCAACCGACCTGGTGAATGATGCCGGCACTGGCGATGGTCAAGCAAAAGACGAGCACGAGCCCGCCCAGGCCTAGAAGTGTCCAGCGCAACGGCCAGCGCCGGCCCGCCGTCTCGGTCGTCGGCGGGCGATTGTAGAAAGAGCCCGCCAGCCACTGGCCAAGGCAGACCACCGCAGCCGCCAGGACGCCGGCGACGGCGATGCCGCTCAGGCTCGGCTGCATCTGGGGGAGGACCCGCCCGAGGAACGCGATCCACCCGAAAGCGAGCGTGATCGGCACCTCGAACACGAAGACCATCCCGAGACCGCCGGTGATCAGGAGCAGCAGGAAGATAAGGCCGGCGATGCCGATCCATCGTATCGCGCGCTTCATGGGGTGCCCTGCCCGAGCGCCGCGCGGATCTGGTCGATGGTTGTGAGCTCGATGGCCCCGTTGGCCCGGAGCACCAGCCGCTCCCGGCCGACCGTGCCGGGCTCGTAGGCGACCGGCCGGACGCCCTGGTCCGCGCTCTGCCCGGCAATGTAGACGTAGGGCGCGCCGCCCGGCCCCTGCCAGGCTGCCTCGGGAAGCTCTGCGACGAACTCGCTGGGGGGGAAGCGCCCCCCGTGCGCCGCGGCATAGGCCCAGAGTCGCCAGCGGAAGGCCTCGAGGCGCCCGCGGCGGTCCGGTCCGGGCGGCTCCGGCGGCGTGTTGGCGAGATGGTAGGTCGCGCCCTGCTTCGTCCACGCGCCGGGCGTCATCAGCTCGCGCGCGCCTGCGATCATGACCAGGACGAGATAGAACGCAGCCGAGAAGCGTGACCATGGCTAAGGCGCGGCGAAAGCCCAAGGCCGGCAGGTGCGGGAAGTCCTTGCGCAGCGCCGCACAGCCCGAGGACGCAGCACGCAACCAGCAGGATGACGAGGAGGAAGAACGAGATCACCTCGAGGCGCAGGTGGGCGAGTTCGGTAGGCTAAAGAAAGGCATGCCTGCCAGGCGTCGCTGGAAGAGCGAGACTGAGGCCGAACGCGAATGGTAACAGCGTGCGCCGGGAGCGGTCGATCGCCGATGCGGGATTCGATCGACCCTGGGGGTCATCGCATTCGCTGGGGACTCGACCGAAGTAAGCAGGATTTTCGCCTCATGCTGCTCCTCCTTGCGGCTTCGCGTCTCGCGTCCGTCGGGTCGGGCCGGAGTATCCGGCGATCTGGATAGCTGTAAGGGAAAGATGGACGCCGGAGGAAGGGTCGGGCGGGTTTCGGAATAACGGTTTGAGGGCCGAACTTCGTGATTACGCGGCAAGGATTGGTCGGGCGGGCTGTGGGCTGGACCGGGCCAGAGGCCTGGGTGCGTCAGGATCTTCGCGATGACCTCGGGCTGTATGTGCGCGCCATCAGACTTCATTCGCCGTTCGCGGGGTACCCGTTGCTGTCCGGTCCGCAACGGCTCGCACCACGTGAGGGAGTTCGTTCCGTCGAGGATACCGCAGGAACCCCTGCGGTGACTGGCCCGAGACCGCGCGCCACGCTGTCCGTGAACCGCGCGGCTATCTCGTGAAGATCGTCCCGCGCATGTAATCGGCGTCGGGGGAGGCCAGGAAAGCCAGGATGCGCGCGACACCCATGGGATCCCCCGCCTCGCGCACCGCCTCGGCCCGGGCCTGCTCGATGTCGCGGCCGGCGGCGCGGGCCCGGTCCACCAGGTTCTCGATCCGCATGGGGGTCGCGATGCTCGACGGGCAGATCTCGTTGACGCGAATGCCGTGCGGCGCGAGCTGCGCCTCCAGCGTCATGGTGAAGCCGTGCACGCCCCCCTTGCTGGCGCCGTAGGCCAGCGATGAGCTGGGGATCTTGGTCCCCGCCTCCGAGGCCAGACACAGCACCACGCCCTTCTCCGCCTTGCGGAGGAGGGGCAGGGCCGCCTTCACCGTGAGAAAGGTCCCCTTCAGGTTGACATCGAGGACGCTCTCGAAGGTGGCCTCGTCCAGCGCCTCCGCCTGCAGCGTGGCGCCTCGCAGGATCCCCGCGCAGCAGATGACCACGTCCAGCTTGCCATGCCGCTCGGCGGCCGTCGCCGCCAGCCGAACGCAGTCCGCCTCTTTCGTGATGTCGGTGCGGACAAAGACGGCGTCGCCGCCGGCCGCCCGGATGGCCGCCGCCATGGCCTCGCCTTCCGCCTCCAGCATGTCGCCGATGACGACCTTGCCCCCCTCGCCGGCAATGGCCTGCGCGGTCGCCGCGCCGATCCCGCGGCCGCCCCCGGTGATGATGACCACTCGGTCTTGCAATCGCATGAGGTCTCCTCAGCCCTTCTCGACGTCGAACTCCTGGATGCCGAACCAGAAGCCGGCGCCGCTGACGGCGTCGATCTCGGCCTCGACGATGGCGACGTGCCCCTCTTCGATCTCGAGGAAGCGGGCGAAGAGCGGCCGCCGCTCCTCCGCCATCTCGGACACCATCCGCCGATAGAAGGCGGAGGTCTCCTTCTCGGCGATCAGGGCCCGCCGGAGATACTCCACCTCGGTGGCGGAGCCGGGCTTGCCCCGCATCGGCTTGGCCAGCCGCTTGCGCCCCTCCGCGATCCGCTCCCTGTCAGGGACGACCGACCGCAGCTCCTCCAGGGCGATCTGCCCGCCCTTCTGCCACTCGGTCAGCCGACTCTCGAGATAGGCGACGTGTCCCGCCTCTTCCTTGGCGAGCTGCTGGAAGACCTTCCGGCCCACGGGGTCAACCGCATGCTTCTCCGCATCCTGATAGAGCTTCAACACCTTGTTCTCGAACTCGAGGGCGGTCTTGATCGCCTCGTCCAGCCTGATCGTCATCCTATTTCCTCCCGTGTAGAATCGTGTTCCCTTCCTGCGCACGCGGACGAATCCGCCGAGCCTTTCTACCCTCCGGGGGATAGGGGAGTCAAGGGAAAGATCGGTCACGCGCGGGAAAGCGTCTTGGCGGGGCGGCCCCCGGGTTACTCCGTCTTCCGCAGGAGAAACTTCACGCACACCGGCGTCGGCACCGGCGTGACGGCGCCCGTCGGCCGAAGCCGTCCGGTCCGGGAGTCGATGCGGAAGGTCACGAGGCTGTCGGTGTCCTGGTTGGCCGCGAGCAGGAATCGGCCGGTGGGATCGATGCCGAAGCTGCGCGGGGTCTTCCCCTGAATCGGCTCATGGCCGACGCACGTGAGCCGCCCGGTGCGCTGATCGACCCTGTAAATCGCCAGGCTGTCGTGCCCCCGGTTCGAGGCGTAGACAAACCGGCCCGACGGAGCCACCTGGACATCGGCACAGGTGCTCTCCCCCCGAAAATCCTCCGGCAGCGTCGGGACGACGTGCAGTTCCTTGAAAGTTCCGCTCCTGCCGTCATACGACAAGACCGTCACCGTGGAATCCAGCTCGTTGATGAGGTAGGCCCACTTGCCGTTGGGATGGAACGCCAGGTGGCGCGGGCCGGCGCCCGGCTTGACCTTGAACCAGGGGACCGCATTCGGTTCCAGCATCCCCCGCCTGGGATCCAGGCGATAGACCAAGAGCTTGTCCAGCCCGAGATCGGGCACGAAGGCGAAGCGGTTGGCGGCGTCCAGCGTCACCGAGTGGGCATGGGGGCCCGCCTGGCGGGCGGGGTCGATGCCCGACCCCTGATGCTGGAGGAAGTCGGAGGCTTCCCCCAGGCTGCCGTCCTGCCGCACGGGCAGGACGCAGACGCTCCCGCTCATGAAATTGGCCACGAACACGTGGCTGCCCTTCTTGTTCACCACGACGTGGCACGGATCGGTCCCGTGCGTCGGCCGCGTGTTGAGAAACGTCAAGTCTCCCGTCTTCGGCGCCACCTCGAACGCGCTGACACTGCCGCCCGGCTTGCCTTCGTAGCTCTTCAGCTCGTTGACGGCGTACAGGAAACGCTGGGTGAGAGTCAAAGGCCAGATAGGACGGATTGACGACGCCGGCCACCACCCGGACCGGCTCTAGGGCGCCTGACGTTTCGTCCAGCCGATAGACGTAGATCCCCTCCCCCTTCCCTTGCAGGATCTTTCCGGTCCCGAAGCGGATCGGCTCGGTGTAGGTCCCCACGTAGACGAGCGTCTCGGTCTTCATGCGTCCGGCTCCTCCGTCCGGCAATTGGAAGCGCAGGTGACGCTGCGTCCGTCCGCACCCCTCTCCCCGCCGGGTGCCCGCCGAAGGCGGGTGGGGAGAGGGGTAGGTATGGACCAGGCGGCGCCTATTGCTCCGCGTACTTGTCCACGTTCTCCTTGGTCACGACGATCACGGGCGTGCGGATCTCCTGGGGCACCTTCTCCCCGTTCAGGGCCCGGATGGCGGCCACGACGCTCCAGTAGGCTTGATCTCCCGGAGCCTGCGAAATGGTGAAGAGGGTCTTCCCCGCCTTCATCGCAGTCACCTGGGCCGGGTTGACGTCCATGCTGGAGATGATGACCTTCGCCTCCACCCCGGCGCCCTTTACAGCCTCTGCCGCCCCCAAGGCCATCTCGCCGCCGATACACATGATGGCGTTGAGATCGGGCCAGCGCTGCAGCGTATTCTCGGTCACGTTCCGGCCCTCGTCGATGGTCCACTTCCCGGTCTGGGAGATGACCTGGATGCCGGGATTCTTCGCCAGGACTTCCTGCACGCCCTTGAGGCGATCGTCCGCCGTCTGCTGACCGGGCACGCCTTCCAGGACCAGGAGCTTCCCCTTGCCCCCCATGCGCCGGACCATCTCCTCGGCCATGGTGCGCCCCACCAGCACGTTATCCGCGCCGATGTAGGCCACAAAATCCCCCCCGGAGCCGCGGGTGTTGTCGTACACCACGGGGATCTTGGCGGCATTCAGCTTCTGCACGCCGGCGGCGATTGCCTGTGTATTGGCGGGCGCCACCACAACCGCATCAATCTTCTTGGAGATCAGGTCTTCCAGGATGCGGATCTGCTCTTCCACGTTGTCCGGCTTCGTCGGCGCCAGGACGGTGATGGTCACGCCCAGATCCTTGCCGGCCTGGTCGGCGGCCTTCTGGTGCGTGAGCCAGAAGGGGTTGGTGAAGTTCTTGAGTACCACGGCGATCTTGTAGGGCTTGGCCGGTTTCACCTTGGTGTCGAACTTGTACACCGGCTCGGCGCTCCCCGCCGCGGCGGGTGACGCCGTGACGAAGGCGGCCACGAGGACGGCCATTGTCAACCCGATCAGCTTCTTCATGAGATTTTCCTCCAGAGTGAATTCCTTGCCGATGGCGCCTCGAGTGTTCCGGCGGACGTCCTCCGCACAACACGGGGGTGAGTGCCCGACCACCTCCTTCCGAATCCCAGGTGTGTCTAGATAACTCGTCTTCACCCAGGCTGCTCAAAATGGCCCAGATGCAAGGCGGAACGCGAAGGGCCGAGCGAGGCGTACTCCAGGTACGCCGCAGCGAGTGCTCAAGCGGTCCAACGCCGCAGATGGGCCGTTTTCAGCAGCCTGCTCAACTGGTCTCGCTGGCCAGGGCCTTCCGGGCCCACTGATCCACGAGCACGGCGACGATGATCAAGGCTCCCAGGACCACCCCCTGCCACACGGACTCGATGCCCAGCAGGTTCATGCCGTTCTGCACGATGGTCATGATGAGCGCCCCGATCAGCGTGCCCACGATCCCGCCCTCTCCCCCGAAGAGGCTGGTGCCGCCAATCACCACGGCGGCAATCGCGGGCAGGAGCATGTTGGCGCCGATCCCCGCCTCCGACGCATTGAGGCGCGCCACGTAAACCAGCCCGGCGGCCGCGGCCAGCAGTCCGCTCAGGGTGTAGGCCAGGATGAGTGTCTGATCTTTCTTCACGCCCGAGAGGCGGGCCGCCTCTTGGTTGGCGCCCACCGCATAGAGCGCCCGGCCAAAGGTGGTGTGCCGCAGGAGCAGATAGGCGGGGATCCAGAGCACCGCCATGAGGATGATCGGCATGGGGACGCCCAGGAGGTTTCCCACGCCCAGGAAACGGAAGTCGTCCTTGAACCCGTAGATCACCTGCCCCTTGAGCAGGACCACCGAGAACCCGAAGGCCACCCACATCATGCCGTAGGTGGCGATGAAGGGGGGCAGCTTCACCACGGCCACCATCAGCCCGTTCAGGAACCCCAGCCCCGCGCCCACCACCAGGCCGGCGGCCAGCGCCAGCGGGAGGGGGACGCCGGTCTTGATCGCCACGGCGGCGATGACGCTGGAGAAGGTCAGCACCGCGCCGATGGAAAGGTCGATGCCGGCTGTCAGGATGACAATGGTCTCGCCGATGCCCAGGATAACCAGGAGGCTGGCCACGCGCAGGACATTCAGGGCGTTGGTACCGGTGAAAAAGACCGGCGAGGCCGCCGTCAGGACGATGCACAGCAGACCCAGCACGAAGAGCCGGGAACCGGTATACAGGATGCGGGGGTCTAGGCGCCACCCGCGGGGCTTGACGTCTGCGGCGCTGGTCACTGGATGACCCCCCTCTGCTTGAGCAAGACGTCGAAGATGATGGCCGCGATGATGACCAGGCCGATGAGCGCCGGCTGCCACATCGCCCCCACGCCGATGACGTTGAGCCCGTTGCGCAGCACCGAGATGAGCAGCACGCCCAGCACCGTCCCGCCGAGGGTCCCGTTGCCCTTCTCGAAGCTGGTCCCGCCCAGGATCGTCGCCGCGATGGCGTCGAACTCCCAGCCGTTGCCCACGATGGGGTCGGCGGCGCGCAGACGCGCGGCCATGATGACCCCCCCGAGAGCGGCCAGGGCCCCGGCGGCGACGTAGGTCAGGAACTTCCACCAGGCGGTGTTGACCCCGGAGAGCCGAGCGCCCGCCTCGTTCCCGCCGATGGCGATGATGTACCGGCCGAAGTCGGTCTGGTAGAGCGCGATCCAGCCTAGGATGAAGACCAGCACGGCAATCACCGTCGGCATGGGCAGGATGCCGAGGGATCCGCCGCCCAGGAAGATGAAGGCGGGCTCGCCGGAATAGATGGCCCCTTGCCGGGTCAAGACCAGCGCCAGTCCCGCGGCAATGCCCATCATGCCCAAGGTCGCGATGAAGGGGGGCAGCTTGCCCGCGGTGATCAGGAACCCCGTCACCGCGCCGCAGGCCGCGCCGGTCAGCACCCCCACCAGGACCGCCGCCGGCACCGACAGCCCGTGTTGCAAGGCCAGGACGGCCGTCACGCCGGCGAGCGTGAGCACGCTGCCCAGCGAGAGGTCGATCCCTTCCGTCAGGATCACCAGCGTGGCTGCCACCCCCATGATGAGCAGCACCGAGCCCTGCAGCGTGATGTTCAGGAAGTTTCCGGCGCTGAAGAAGCCCGGGGCGGCCAGGCCGAAGAAGGCGATCATGGCCAGCACGACCCAGGCCACCGGCGGCATCTTCTTCCAGGAAGCCGGGGGCTTCTTGCCGCCGCGAATGTCCTGCCCTGCGATCGCGGTCGACTCATCGCTCGACCTCGTGTCCCATGGCGTAGGCCACGATCCGTTCCTGGGTCGCCTGCGCCCGGTCCACCTCGGCGACGATCAGTCCTTGCCGCATCACGTAGATGCGATCGCTCATCCCCAGAATCTCCGGCAGATCGGACGAGATCATCAGCACGGCGGCCCCCTGCTTCACCAGCTCGTTCATGAAGCCGTGGATCTCCGCCTTCGCGCCGACGTCGATGCCTCGCGTGGGCTCGTCGAAGATGAAGATCTTGGAGTGGGTGCAGAGCCATTTGGCCAGCACCACCTTCTGCTGCGTGCCGCCGGAAAGGAACTGCACCAGCCGTTTGGGCGAGGGGGTGGCGATGCGCAGGTCGCGGATGTACTCGGCCACCACCTCGCGCTCCTTGCCCGCGTCCACGAAGCGGCGCGGGAACAGGCGCCGCAGGCTGGCCAGGACGACGTTCTCGCTGAGAGACAGGATCATGGCCAGTCCATGGGTCTTGCGGTCTTCCGGCAAAAGCCCCATCCCCAGCTGCACCATCTTGTCCGGGCTCGCCGCCTTCACCGGCCGGCCGAAGACAGTCACCTGGCCCGCCTCGTACGGGTCCGCGCCGTAGATCGCCCGCGCCAGCTCCGTGCGTCCGGCGCCCACCAGTCCCGCCAGGCCCACGATCTCACCGCTGTGCAGCGCCAGGGAGACGCCGCGCAGCCGGCTGCCGCTCGCCAGCCCCTCCACCCGGACCGCTTCCGCGCCCCGAGGTTGATAGTCGCGCGGGAACATGTGCGTGATCGTCCGGCCCACCATCATGGCGATGAGCTCGTCCACGGTCACCTGGCCGACCTGCCGGGTACCGATGTACTTGCCGTCCCGCAGCACCGTCACCCGGTCGCCGATCTGGTGGACCTCTTGCAAGCGGTGGGAGATGTAGATGATGCCGATGCCCCGCTGCTTGAGGCGGCGGATGGCGGCGAAGAGCTGCTCGATCTCGCGGTCCGTGAGGGCGGCCGTGGGCTCGTCCATGATGAGGATCCTGGAATCCACGGAGAGCGCCTTGGCCACCTCGACCATCTGCTGCTGCGCCACCCCCAGGCTCACGACCTTGGCCCGGGTGTCGATGTCCATGTTCAGACTGTCCAGCAGGGCCCGGCTCTCGGCGTGCATCCTGGCCTGATCCAGGAGTCCGAAGCGGCGGGGAAACCGGCCCAGGAAGATGTTCTGGGCCACGTTCATGTAGGGGACCAGGTTAAACTCCTGGTAGATGATCCCCACGCCGTGCTTTTGCGCCTGGCGCGGGTTCGCCAGCCGAACCGGATGGCCGCTCAGGCTGATCGTCCCGGCATCGGGCTGGTAGGCGCCCGCCAAGACCTTCATCAGCGTGGACTTCCCCGCCCCATTCTCCCCCAGGAGCACGTGGACCTCGCCGGGGGACAGGTCAAAGTCCACGCCGTCAAGCGCCAGGACGCCGGGGAAGGTCTTGGTGATCTGCTTGGCCTGGAGTAGGGGTTGTTCGGCCATCACGTTCCCTGTTCAGTTCGCTGCGGTGACGTATCGCCGGTCCCCCGGACCTATTCGACTAAGGATATCCGCCGGCGCTGACGACCTGCCGCCTATCCGTTGGGCTGGATGACGACCTTGAGCGCCCCGCCCTTGCGCTGGACGAAGGTCTGCAAGCCCTCGTTGACCTCCTCCAGCGGGAAGTGGTGGGTGATCATGGGCTTGGCCACGATCTTGCCGGCGGCCAGGAGCGCCAGGCTGCGCCGGCAATCCGCCATGCCCTCGCCCCGCACCCCCGCAGCCCGCAGGTCGTCCAGGACGAACTTGCGCAGGTTGATGGTGGCCGCGACATGCGGGTCGCCGATGTAGGAGATGCGCGCGCCGCGGCGGCACATCTCGATGGCCTGGGCCGCCGCCTCGGGGCTCCCCGAGCACTCCAGGACCAGATCGGCTCCCAACCCGCCGGTCTCGGCCTTGACCACGGCCACCGCATCCTGCTCGTGGATATTCACGATCACGTCGGCGCCCAGGGCCTTGCCCACGGTGAGCCGCTCGTAGCGCGTCCCCGTGAGGATGACCTTGGTGGCCCCCAGCGCCTTCACCAGTTGCACCCCCATCAGGCCGATGGGGCCGGGCCCCAGCACGGCCACCGTCTCGCCTCCCAGGAGGCCGCCGACGTTGTCCAGCGCGAAGTGGACGCAAGCCGCGGTCGTCACCAGCGCCGCCTCTTCGTAGGCCACGCTGTCCGAGATGTGGTAGAGGGTGCTGACATGGTTCACGGCGTACTGCGCATAGCCGCCATTGGCCGTGAAGCCGTAGTGGCGGTGCCCCGTCTCGGGCTTGCCGTAGTTGAGGCAGATCGTGTAGCGGCCCTGCTTGCAGTTGACGCAGTGGCCGCAGCCCTTGTGGGACTCGATGGCCACTCGATCTCCAACCGCGAAATCGGTGACGCCGGGGCCGATGGCCACGATCTGGCCGCTGTATTCGTGGCCGGGGATAAACGATCCGAAGGGCGGCATACCCGGCCAGCCGTCCCGGATGACGCGCGGGTCCGTCCCGCAGATGGAGCAGGCATAGACCTTCATCAGAACTTCCAGGGGACCGGGGGTCGGAACGGGATAATCCTGGACGCGCCAATCGCCCTTTCCGTGCAACACGGCGGCGCGCATGGTCCGGGGAATGCTCATGGACTAGACTCCTTTCTCTTTGCTTTTCTCGACCTCGTCGAGGAGGCGCTGGGCGGTGATTTCGTGGTGTTCGTTTGCAAAGCGCTCGGCGGCGGCCGGGTCCCCCGCCGCCAGGGCCTGGACGATCCGGCGGTGCTCCTGGACGATCTGCTCCAGCCGCCCGGAGAGCAGGATGCTGATATTGCGGAAGCGCCGGCTGGCATCGTAGAGGTTTTCCAGCAGCTCGTGCAGGCGGGGGGCCTGGGCGGCCTGCCAGATGATCTCATGGAGATCCCGATTGCCCCGCAGGAGCTGGTCCAGGTCGGGTTCCGCGCTGCCGGTGGACGCCATGTCGTCAATGAGGGCGTTCAGACGATCATAGTCGGCGGGGCTCAGGTGAGGAGCGGCCAGGCGAGCCGCCAGCCCCTCCAGGACGGCGCGAATGTGATAGACCTCCACGATCTCTTGCTCGGAGAGCTCGCTGACGACCGCGCCCCGGTGGGGGGTGATGCTCACCAGGCCGGCATTCTCCAGCCGCTGCAAGGCTTCCCGCACGGGCATGCGGCTCGTGCCGAACTCCTGCGCCAGGTCGTCCGCCACGAGATGGTGGCCTGGGGCATAGCGCCCGATCTGGATGGCCTCCCGGATCGTCTCGTAGATGATCTCCTGCTTGGTACGATAGGCCATCGCCACGGCTGCTCGCCCCTCCGAGGCTTGACTATTCCTGGACCGGATAATAGAATGTGAATTGGATACTATATCCAAAGATATCATATACGCATCTCGAAATGCCTGTCAAGGAGGGTGATCCTCAACATCTTCACGGGAAAGGTGGGACGCAATGGCGAACACTGACAAGGGCATCGGGGACGGGCGGGGAATCCTGCGGGGAGACTACCTGAACGAGGACCGCCCCCTGACGCGAGCGGATTGGCTGGAGGAGGTGTTCCCGGAATGGGGCACCCTGCTGAACCAGCAGATCGAGAAGGATGTGGTGGCGCCGGGCACGGTGGCGCTCTGGTGGCTCAGCGGCCCCTCCTGGTGCCTCAAGACCTCTGCCGGCGGCGTCTTCCTGGTCGACTGCTACTCCGGCCCGTCCATGTACACCAGCTACGCCTACTGCGGCGTCTGCCGCATCGGCGGCGCGCCGACGATCAACTGGATCCGGCTCTCCCCGATGGTCCACGATCCGTGGAAGTTCAAGACGCTGGATGCCTCGTTCATGACCCACCTCCACCAGGACCACTGCGACATCTACACCATCAAGGCCACCCTGGCGACCACCGACTGCAAGTACGTGGGGCCGATGTCCACCATCCTGAAGACGCGGCGCTTCCAGGTCCCGGACGCGCGGATCATCCAGGTCAAGCCCGGCGATGAATTGCCGGTCCGCGGGGCCACGGTCAAGGTCCTGACCAACTACGACGACATCGCAAGGCGCACGGGCGTCCCGGTGGATCAGCCCCGCACCTACGGCGAGGCGGCGGTCAGCTACCTCTTCGAGACCGACGGCGGCAACATTCTCTTCCTGGGAGACTCCCTCTACCACAACGGCTACAAGGCGATCGGCGACCAGTACAAGATCGACGTCGCGATTGCCGACATGGGCCACAACGCGCCGGGCGCGACCGACAAGATGACCCCCTGGGACCTCTTCCGGGTCGGCCAGGCCCTGCAAGACCAAGGTGCTGATCCCCGACCACTACGACAACTGGGCCAACACCCAGCTTGACCCCGCGCAGTTGGAGCGCATCGTCAAGGAGAACGAGCCGGGCATGAAGACGGTCATCATGCAGGCCGGCGGCAAGTTCGTCTACCCGACGGATCAGAACATCGGGCGGTACACGTATCCCGATTATCGCGAATGGTATCGGCCCGAGGACTCCTGGCAATACGGAAAACCCGCCGAGGATGCCGGCCTGCTCTAGCAGGCTGCTGAAAGAGACCCATCGTCTGAACCGTTGTGAGCAGCCTGGGCGAAAATGGATGACCGGATACTGATCGAGGCCAAAGGGATCACGAAGACCTTCCCCGGCGTCCGCGCCCTGGATAGCGTCGACTTCGAGCTCCGAGCCGGCGAGACCCACATTCTCTTGGGTGAGAATGGCGCCGGCAAATCGACGTTGATGAAGATCCTCTCCGGCGCCTACTCCCCCGACGAGGGG
The DNA here is from genome assembly GCA_963727695.1 of uncultured Methylomirabilota bacterium. Classification (GTDB taxonomy): domain Bacteria; phylum Methylomirabilota; class Methylomirabilia; order Methylomirabilales; family 2-02-FULL-66-22; genus 2-02-FULL-66-22. The sequence continues at coordinate 76,945 of CAVSHW010000039.1, forward strand.
GAAGTCTATATCGACGGGCAGAGAGTCGAGGTCTTCGATCCCCGCGTGGCGCAGCGGTTGGGAGTGAGCATCATCTATCAGGAATTCAATCTCGACCCCGCACATGAATGTGGCGCAAAACATCTTCTTGGGCCGCTTTCCCCTCAAGTACGGATTGCTCGATCACAAGAAGATGCATGCGGATGCAGAAAGATTATTGGCCGGTCTGAATATGCGCGTCGATACCCATGCCATGATCGTCGACTTGACCACGGCTGAGCAGCAGATGGTTGAAGTCGCAAAAGCGCTCTCCATCAAGTCGAAGATCCTGATCATGGACGAGCCCACCTCCTCCCTGTCCGAGCGGGAAACCGAACAGCTCTTTGCGACCATCCACCAATTGAACTCGCAGGGGATTGGCATCATCTATATCTCCCACCGCCTGCAGGAGATACAGGAGGTGGGCGACCGGATCACCGTGTTGCGGGATGGCCAGTTCATCGGGCGAAGGGCCATCCATGAAGTCACCGTGGACGATCTGGTCGGGATGATGGTGGGCCACTCCGTCAAGGAGATGTTCGAGCGCGACCCGCAACCTCGTGGGGCCGAATTCCTGCGGGTGGAAAATCTTTCGAACGGGAAGCGGCTCCAGAATGTCAGTATCAGCCTGCACAGCGGCGAGATCGTGGGGCTGGCCGGCCTGGTTGGCTCTGGTCGGACCGATCTGGCCCGGGCCATCTTTGGTGTAGACGCGTATGAGGGTGGACAGGTGTACCTCTTCGGCAAGCCGATCAGCAGCCAGAGCGCGTCGGTCATGGTTGAGCAGGGGGTCAGCCTGCTCCCTGAAGATCGCAAGAAGCACGGCTTGGCGCTGATCTTGCCCGTGGCGGAGAACATCGTCGTCTCCAGCCTGGATCGCCTGTTCCCGCGGCTGTTCGTGAGCAAGGACAAGGAGAGATCCGTCGCGATGCAGTACGTGGAGCAGTTGCGCATTGCCACGCCGTCGGTCTCCCGGCTTGCACAGTTTCTCTCGGGCGGAAATCAGCAAAAAGTGGTCCTGGCAAAATGGCTCTGCACCAAAGCCAAGATCTTCATCTTCGACGAGCCGACCCGGGGGATCGACGTCGGGGCGAAGGCAGAGATCCACGGCTTCATGAACGAGTTGGTGAAGGAGGGGGCGGCCGTCCTGATGATCTCCTCCGAACTCCCTGAAGTCATCGGCATGAGCGATCGGATCTACGTCATGCGCGAAGGCAGGATTGTCGCCGAGATCCCCCGCGCGGAAGCCACCCAAGAGCGGATCATCGAGTATGCCATGGGGGCCGACGAGGCGAGAAAGACTCCGAGACAGGCCGGCACGATGCGAACCAGGACATCCGCATGAAGCCGAACACCGCCTCGCCGCTCATAAGAGTCCCGTCCGCCGCGTGGGTCATTCTTGTGATGATGACCGTCTTCACGGCCATCAATCCCAGGTACCTCACGCTGGATAATATGGTCAATATTGTCCTGCAGAATGCGGTCCTCTTGATCCTGGCCCTGGGCGCCACCCTGGTGATTCTGAGCGAAGGCATCGATCTGTCGCTGGGCTCGGTTCTGACCCTTTCGGGTGTGACGTGCGTGTTCGTTATGAAGCGCCTCATGGAATCGGGCTCTTCGGACGCCTCCGCCATGATTGCGGGAGTGATGGTCGGGCTTCTCACCGGAACCCTCATGGGCACGATCACCGGCGGCCTGGTATCGATCGGAGGCATGCCCTCATTCATCGCCAGTCTGGGTATGATGGGTGTGGGCGGCGCGCTGGCCCTCGTGCTGGCGAATAGCACCGCCATCTACATCAGCAACCCCGTCTTCTCGTTCTTTGGCGAGAAACTGGACCAGTCCATTGACTTACCGCTGATGCAGTATCTCTCTATGCCCACGTTTATTGCGGTCTTCGTATTCTGCGTGGTGTGGGTGATGCTGTATCACACCCCATTTGGGCGCTGCATCGTCGCCATCGGCGGGAATGAGCCCGGCGCCCGCCTCTCGGGTGTGAATACGATCCTCTGGAAGTGGATGGTGTACGTCGTGGCCGGTGTTCTGGCCGCGATCAGCGGCATCACCCTGGCGGCGCGGCTGGAGGCCGCGGACTCCATCGTGGGGGTGGGCTGGGAATTTGACGCCATCGCCGCCACCATCCTGGGCGGGACCAGCTTTGCGAGAGGCAAGGGGGGTATCGGCGGAACTGTCCTGGGCGTCCTGGTGATCGGCGTCACCAGGAACGGCTTGAACGTCATCGGCGTCCCGTCCCTCTGGCAGCCGGCCCTGACGGGAACGATCATCATCCTAGCAATTGTCTTCGAGGTCATCCTTTCACGCTGGAAGGAAGGCAAAAGATGAGTCTGGCGCAAGTCGCCGCAAAGAGGATTGCCCCTGCTCTGGAGAGGCAATGGCTGCTGGGGGCGGCACGATTCATCGTCTTGATCTGTGTCTGCGCCGCCATGACTATCCTGACCCGCAGCGACGAGTACGGGTTCGTCTTCCTCAACATGGGCAACCTGCTGAACATCGTGCGCAATGCCAGCATCCTGATCATCATCGGCGTCGGACAAACCATTACCCTGACCGCGAAGGACGTCGATCTCTCGATCGGCTCGGTCCTGTCGCTCACCAGCGTGGTGGCGGCGATCATGCTCAATCGCTACGGAATAGCGTTCCCGGTCGCCATCTTCACGGCGCTGCTCACCGGGGCTCTTCTGGGATTGATCAACGGCCTCCTCATCACGTATGTCGGCCTGCCGCCCTTCATCGCCACCTACGGCACGCTGTGGATGCTGTTTGGCTTTGCCTATTTGATCCTGCAAGGGGCCGTCATCTACGGTTTCCCCGCGGGATTCCGGGTGATCGGCAATGGCACCCTGCTGGGCATTCCAATGCCCATCATCGTGATGGCGGTCGTGTTCAGCCTGGGCTACTTCGTGCTGTACCACACGACCCTGGGCCGTCGCTTCTTCGCCACCGGGGCGAACCTCGAGACGGCCCGGATGTCCGGCATCAAGGTCGAGCGGATTATCATCGCCGCCTACGTCATCAGCGGCTTTCTGGCCGCCTTGGCCGGCCTGGTGCTGATCGCGTACACCAATGGCGCCGAGGCCAGGATCGGCGACGGGTACCTGCTGCCCGTGATGGCGGTCGTGGTCATGGGTGGGACCAGTCTGGCCGGAGGTCAGGGCAACCTGGTGGGGACACTCGTCGCCGCCTTGATCATGGCAGTCATCCATAATGGCATGAATATCCTGGCGGTCCCCGCCATCTGGCAGTCTCTGGTCGTGGGGCTTCTGATCATCGGCAGCGTCCTTGCCGACCAATGGCTTCGAACACGAGCATAAGGAGGTGAAGACTGCGCGCCATTCCCTGTCGAGCGGAGCATGCGTTGGGACAACATTCAACCGAGGGACAGACCATGGCTAAGAAGCTTGCCCCGATCCTGCTGGTCCTGGCGATAGCCCTGTGCGTGTTCGCCGGCCAGGCCTTTTCCGGCACCCCCGCCGGCACCCAGACCACGAAAGTCATTATGAAGGGCTCCAACCCCGACAAGCCCGTAACGGACTTCAACCCCACCGTGAAGGCGGCCAAGAAGTACAACATCGCCATCGTCGTGAAGTCTCAGGCTGTCCCCGTCTGGGAGTCCCACCTGATTGCCGCGGCCAAAGCCGGGCAGAGAATGGGCGTGAACATCCTGCCCTATTCTCCCGCCAAGGCGGACAATGTCGAGGAACAGAAACGAATCCTGGAAGACCTGGTCACCAAGGGCGCAGACTGCGTGGTCCTGGCGCCGGCCAACTCCAAAGCCATTCAAAGCCCGGTGGCTTCCCTGGTCAAGAAGGGGATCCCGGTAGTCTTTGACAACACCCTCGGCGATGGGGATGACTATCTTTCCTTCGTCGGCGTGGACAGCTTTGAAACCGGTCGGGTGATCGCCAAGACCGTGGGCGAGTTGATGAAGGGCAAAGGCAAGCTCTTGATCCTCGAAGGCGTGCCCGGGCAGCAGACCTCCGATGACCGCGTGAAAGCCATCAAGGAATACATGGACAAGCACTTCCCCGAGATCAAGTACAAGTCGATTTCCGGCCACTGGATGTTTGATGAGGGCCGCAAGATCACGGAAGATACGCTCCAGAGCTGGCCGGACCTGAACGGGATTGTGAGTCCCGGTGGAAACATGAGCGAAGGCGCCGCGGAAGCCATCGCCGCCGCCGGACGCACCGGCAAGGTGGTGATCGGCGGGTTCGATGTGCAGGCGCCGACCGTGAAGGCGCTCAAGGAGGGCAAGCTGGCCTTTACCATCTCACAGGGCGTGTACGAACAAGCCTATTGGTCGGTGGCGGCCTGCGTGAAGGCGTTGAATGGGCAGGACGTTCCTCGCAAGATCTACACGCCGATCAAGGTCGTCCTGGCCGCCGATGCCGCCAAGTACGACGAGTCGCCGGAGGTGCTGAAGAATCGCTGAGGCGCAGGATCACAACTCGCCAGACCTGGCTGGAGTCGGGGGTGGCTTTACAGTCCGCGAGCCTGCCTCTTCCCCTGCCAGGTCTGGCCCCACAGGATGTTGAAGAACCCCTTTTCGCCCAGGCTGCTCAAAAAGGTCCAAATGCAAGGCGGCGCGAGAAGGGCCGAGTGAGGCGTACACTGGGTACGCCGCAGCGAGTGCCCGAGCAAGCCAACGCAGCAGATGGGCCTTTTTCAGCAGCCTGATAAGGAGCATGCATGCGATTGATCCATCCGAAAAAGAACCCCGTCACCCCCACGCCCGACCACACCGGCGTCACGTCGCAGGAGATCGCCGGGAAGCTCATCGGGGCCAAGACGTGTGAGGTGAAGCTGGGCGTCTACGAGCCGGGAGGCAGGAGCATCGTCCACACCCACCCCGACTCCGAGCACGTGCTCTACATCCTCGAAGGGCAATTGACCGTGATCGACGGGGCGAAGAACGAAGCCACGGCGTTCGCAGAGCAGGCGCTCTATGTGCCGGCCGGCGAGGTGCACATGGCCGAGAACCGGGGCGCTGGGCGCACTCGCTACATCGCCGTCACGGCGCCGCCTCCGGATTAGGGTCTTCGCGGCGGCTCTCGCGGGCCGCGCTGGACTCGCAGCAAATTCTTGCGCTCCGTTGCGCAATCCTGTCACTATTGTCTTTCAATCCCTGGCCGCGGAAGCCGATCGACGACTCTCCCGTGCCTTCCTGTGACCAACCCGTTCCCTCGCTTCTTCGGGAGCCACACCGAAGGGCGACTGCTTCATGAAAGGAATACCCATGCGCCGCTTGTTGACTGCTTCCGCTTCTCCTCGCCCTTCTCGCCCTGCCTGCCGCCGCGCTCGCCGCCTCGGAGCCGAAGAGCGAGACGGAGAAGACCTTCTACGCCCTCGGCCTGGCCATCAGCCAGAATCTCGCAGTTTTCGGGATGAGCCCGGCCGAGTTCGAGATGATGCAGGCGGGGCTCAGGGATGGCGTCCTCGGTAAGCCGCCTCGGGTCGACCTACAGACCTATGGGCCGAAGATCCAGGAGCTGCAGCGGAGCCGCGGCGCCGTGGTCGCGGCCGCGGAAAAGAAGGCGGGCGAGGCTGTCGTGGCAAAGGCCGCGGCCGAGCCGGGGGCCATCAAGACGCCGGGCGGGGCCGTGGTGACCATCCTGCGGCCCGGCACCGGCCCCTCGCCCAAGCCCACCGACAAGGTGAAGGTCCACTACCACGGCACGCTGACCGACGGGACCGTGTTCGACAGCTCCGTCCAGCGTGGCGAGCCCATTACCTTCCCACTGAATGGCGTCATCAAATGCTGGACCGAAGGGCTCCAGCAAATGAAGGTCGGCGGCAAGGCCCGGCTCGTCTGCCCCGCCGACACCGCCTACGGGGACCGCGGCTCACCGCCGCGCATCAAGCCTGGCGCCACCCTGCTGTTCGAGGTGGAACTCCTGGAAGTGGTGAAGTGATCGGCTGATCCGGGCGCCCTCCCTATTCCACACACAACAAAGGAGACCGCAATGCCGGAGTATGCGCCGAAACGGGTCAACCCACAGAGGCTCGAGCGCTTCGTCTCCTCGGCCTTTCAGCGGGTGGGGGTTCCCCCGAGCGAGGCCGATTTGGCCGCCGCGATGCTCGTGGATGCCGACCTGCACGGCATCGATTCGCACGGGGTTCTCAACCTGCACGGGACGTACATCCAGGGGATTCAGGCGGGGAGCATCAATCCCGCCCCCGCGATCAGTGTCGCCCAGGGCAGCCCCACGACGGTCTCCGTGGACGGTGGCAAGGGGCTGGGCCTTTTGGTCGGCCACCGCGCCATGCGCGAATGCCTGCGCATGGCCCAGGCCTACGGGACGGGCTGGGCCACTGCCTGCAACAGCACCCACTCCGGCGCGGGCGCCTACTATGTCCGCATGGCGGCTGCCCAGGGCATGATCGGGATTCATTGCTCCACAGGCGGCTCGACGGTGGCGGCCCCGGGGGGCAAGGGCCGGCTGATCGGCAACAACGTCATCGCCTTTGCGGCACCCGGACAGCGGCATGGGCCCTTCGTCCTGGACATGGCGCCCACCATGGCCATCGCCAACAAGCTGCACATGCTCCAGTGGGAAGGCAAGCGGATGCCCGAAGGCTGGGCCGTCGACGGCGAGGGACGCCCGATCACGGATCCCAACGTCTACTTCGCCACCGAAGGCGCCATTCTCCCTCTGGGGAGCACGCCCGGCTTCGGCGTCCATAAGGGGTTCGGCCTCCTCCTGCTGTCCGATATCCTCACCGGGCTCTTGTCCGGGGACGGCGGCAGCCTGCTGCGCCGGAAGGGGGAGCACAGTCACGCCTTCTGCGCCCTGCGCATCGACGCCTTCCCCACGGGGGGCGACTTCGGGGAGCTCATGGATGCCATGGTCGAGAAGCTCCACGCCACCCCGACCGTCGAGGGGGCCGGGCGCATCCGGTACCCCGGTGAACGCGGCAACCTGATTTATCAGGAGCGGAGCGCCCAGGGGATCCCGCTGCGCCAGCACGTCGTGGAGGATCTGGAGGCCATGAGCCGGACGCTGAATCTTTCGATGGACGAAGTCTGGGAGCGGTAACCGCTGTCGGCGGGGTGAATGATGACTAAAGATGCGTGCGGCGGACAGGCGCCCACCAGAAGCATCGGCTACAGGGTGGATTCGTCCGAAGTCAGGAGGCTATGGCTAAGGGCGTAGCGGACGAGATCGGCGCGGGAGTGGAGGGACAAGTTACTCAGCACGTGGGCACGATGGCTCTCCACCGTCTTCACACTGACGTAAAGCTTGTCGGCGATCTCCTGATTGCTGTAGCCGTGGACGAGCCACTGGAAGATCTCCTTCTCCCGCCTGCTCAGCAGATCAAAGCGGTCCGCCGGGGAAGGATCCGTTTGTGAGCCCGGCGCCTCCCTCTGCCCACAGAGCCTGCGTCAAGGAGGAGTGGACGTAAATCTCGCCTCGCTGGACGGCCCGCAGCGCTAGGAGCAATTCGGCATCCACCGCCTTCTTGACCAGGTAACCGGATCCCCCTGCACGCAGTGCATCGCGGACGACCGCCAAATCCTCCTGCATAGTCAGAACCAGAATGCGGGTCTCCGGGGCTTTCTCTTTCAAGGCGTGGATGATCGGCAGGCCGCCGCCCCCCGGCAGGTTGAGATCCAGGAGCACGATATCGGGCCGGAGCCGCTCGGCCAGCACCAGCGTCTCGCGCGCGTCGCCCACCTCTCCAACAACCTCCATGTCAGCCTGCGCGTTGAGGAGACCTCGGAGGCCGTCGCGAACGATGGATGATCGTCCACCACCAGGACACGGATCTTCTTCAATTTCAATGGGATTCGACCTCCACGGCCGGGAGCGGGATCTCCACCACGAGGGTGGTCCCGTTCCCTGGGGTTGACTGGACTTTGAGATCGCCCCCCAGATGCTGTGTACGCTCCTCGATAACGCCGAGCCACACCAAGGCCCTGGTCGGCCCCGCTCGCACGACGCAGTTCGGTGGGGTCGAAGCCGCGCCCATCATCCTCGACCGTGAGTGCCAGGCGATTGCCCCGCCGGGCCAGCATCACGGTGGCCGAGCGCGCGTCCGCGTGTCTGGCCACGTTGGTAGAGCCTCCTGGACAATGCGAAAGAGTGAGCAGGCCACGTCGTCCGGAAGCGGCAGGCCCTCGACACCCGGGGCGCAAAAGTCGATCCGGAGCCCCATGGCTGTCGCCTGCAACTGGATGTGGCGCTCCAGCGCTGGCACCAACCCAGCATGGTCCAGCGCCATAGGCCGGAGCGCCTGGACGATCCGGTGAACCTCCTCCAAGCTTGCTTTGACCAGGCCGGCGATCTCGTGGGCCCGCCGGCCCACGTCCGCCACTTCCCCGACCGTCTGCAGGCCCTGGAGGCCGAGCAGCACTGACGTTAACGTCTGGCCCACTTCGTCGTGCAGTTCGCGGGCCATTCGCTTAGCCTCTTCCTCACGCACGGTGACGATCTTGGCAGACAGCGACCGCAAGGTATCCCGGTGTGCCCGGAGTTCCTGATAGAGCCGGGCATTCTGATGGCGACCGCGGCTTGATCCGCCAATCGGAGCAGCGTGGCCTCGTCCCGATCGGAGAAGGCGCGCCGGGCGCGGTTATAGGCGTACAGAACCCCTTCCGGCCGCTCGGTGCTCTTGATGGGGACCGCCAGCACCGCGACCATACCCTCGGCCAGCATGCGTTCCAGGTAATCTTTGGTAATGCGCGTGTCCCCGGCATAATTCGTGGTCCGGAACGGTTCCCCGCTCACCAGGACGCGGCCCCCGATACCCTTCCCGGGCTCGATGCGAACCATATCATAATTTTCGTATCTGGCGCCCGCAAGATACCGGAAGACCAGCGCCCCGGAGTCGGCGTCGCACAAGGCCAGCTGGGCGAGGTCCGCCGCGCACAGTTCGCGGGCCGCGGCGGCGACCTGTGAAAGTACTGTATCCAGATCGAGCGACGCGTTGAGCTGGTACGGACCTGGAGAAGAGCGCCACCTCTCGCTGCCGGCGTGTCGCCTCGGCGTGGAGGCGCACGTTCTCGATGGCGAGCGCGGCCTGATTGGTGAAGGATTCGAGATACGCGAGCTGCTCGGCGGTGTATGCGCGAGGCTCCCTCGTGTAGAGGGCAAGGACGCCGACCAGTGCGTTTCGGATCATCAACGGAAGTCCGAGGTAGGTGCGGAGCCCGAGCGCTCTGTCGCGCGCGTGGTACGGATTGCGGGGATCGGCCGTGACATCGGAACTGAAAATTGGCGCCCGCCTCTCGGCGGGGAGCGGAGTCCGGAGAGACCCGTGTGAACACGGACAGTGGGGCTCCACTCTCAACAACCCTTCGTCCGATTGCGCCCCTAGTTCGAGCGTGCCCGCCTCAGCGTTCAGCACAAACATAGCAACGGAGCTCCCCGTCATCCTGGGCGGCCTCGGCGACCACGCGAGCCAGCATGCCCGGCGACTCAAGATTCTCCAGGTCGACCCCTGGGTCGCCCGGAGCGGGCCGCCTCGGACTCGTCAAACGCCGGACGGTGGCGGTCTGGAGCCGGGCGTTCTCCAGCGCGGTGGCGGCGTGGGGGGTGAGGAGCGATAGCGACAGGCGATCGTCGTCGGTGAAAGGCTGTCCGGGTCGTCGATGCCGAGCGCGATGACACCGAGAAGCCGCTCGCCGGAGAGCAGCGGCTCGGCCATCAGGGCGCTCACGTGGCTGCGGTTGAGAAAGAGCGGAAGGGCAAAGGGCGAGGTACGGTACTGATTGACGGTGAGGCCCTCGCGGCGCGCGGCCACCGCTCCCCAACCCCTTCGCCCAGTCGGAGTCGGAGGCCCTGCGGCCACCTTCCGTCGGCGGGCCAGACGTAGGGAATGAGCGCCTCGGCTGGCTCGTCGTACAACCACACCGCCGCCGTATCCGCACCCAGGAGGTCCCGGGCTCGCCGGGAAATGAGACCGGGAAGTGCGATCAGGTCTGACTCGGACGTGATTTCCTTACAGATAGCGCAGACCGCTTCGAGCCGTCGGATGCAGAGGCGAACCCCCTCCTGCGCTGGGCGGGACTTTACCCGTCCTTCCCGTTCGGGGGCAGCCACTGCGCTCATTCGCCTCGTTGCTCATGAGTGGCCCGCTGAGAAAACGCTTGGGGCACCTGTTCCGCAACTCTCGGCAGCGGGAACGAGCCGGTGATCAATTCGCCTCGCTACCCTCCCCCGACATCTTACTAGCAGTTCCGGCACGCTCCGTCAAGCGCTCGGCGGTCTTTGTCCGGGCCGTTAGACCGTCCTCGCGGGGCCTCGCTCAGGGTTCTCTCTGATTCCACGGTGGGGGATTCCCCCATGAAAATTTTGAAAAATCCGGTGTTCTCCCGATATCTCCGGGTTGGCAAAGGTCCATATTTCAGCACATAGGAGTGCGAATGGCCTCTAGGGCACGGGATAAGGGCCATGACCGTTTTCTCCTCGCGTTGGTTATTGCGGGTACAAGGTTCCCCCGACCGGACTGCCGTCGGGGGTCTCGTTTTTGGTGCCGAGGCTAACGCGTGAAGAACAGAGCAAAGCATGGTCGCAGGCAACGATCGGCGGCCGCGCGGGCGCTGCGGGCGCTCGCCCTTTTGACGCTCGCCCTCTGGCTGGCCTCGAATCTCCTAGATCTCGATTCCCCGGCCGTCCTCTCGTTTGCCCCGGTGGTGTGCGGCCCGGCCGACGCGGCGCGGCTTGCCTCCAAGGCTCCCCACGGTCCGCTGCCCCCGATCTGTTTTGCTCCGACGATCCAGGCGGAGAAGACGGCAAGCTGCACTCGATTGGGCGCGGCCCTTCACTCTGCGCGTGCGATTTTTCGCCCGCGGGCCCACATGCAAATACTCACAGCTCAGACCGCCGCCCCATCGGTTTCCGAGCCTGCCTGAGGTTCCTGCAACCGGAAGGGGTTGCGCCCTACCCGGATGGCGGTGGCGCAACCCATTTGGCCCACACGACCAAAAGGAGTCCCAACATGGCAAACGAAGCGAGTCCCACGCTCAACCGAGATGCCAGGCTGGCAATGATTTCGCAGTTTCTCGGGTTCATGCTGGATGCGTACGACATGGCTCTCGTGTCGTCATGGCCCCGATACTGGTAAAGGTCTTCGCCTCGCCAAAGGGCAGCGAGGCGTGGCAGTACATAACCATAGTCTTCACCTACTCCATCACCATGGCGGCGAGGCCGGTCGGTTCCGCGATCTTCGGCCACTACGCGGAAAGATCGGCGCCGCAATCTGCTGATGTGACCATCGCGGGTGTCGGGGTCATGTCGGCGTTGCCGGGTTTCTTCCGACTTACGCTGCAGTGGGTGTCTGGTCGTACGTCATCTTCTGCGTTCTGCGCTTCGTCATGGGCTGTTTCTTCGGCGGCGAATACGCGGTCGGGCATACCTTCGCCATCGAGCATGCGCCCCGCGCCTAGGCGGGGCCGATAAGCGGTTTCGTCCAGTCCGGATTCCCCCTGGGCTACGTGTTCGCCTCCCTCGTGTTCGCCGCCTCGCTCTCCGCTGGGACGGGAGCGCCATGGCTGCTACGGCTGGCGGATCGCCTTCATGACAGGCAGTCGTGCCCGTCTCCTCGCCCTCTACATCCGGCGGATCGCTGCCATGAATCGCCGGAGTTTGAAAAGGCCAAGAAGGCGGGGGCGATCGAGAAGGCGCCTTTCTTCAGCCTGTTCAAGCCCCCGCGCTCTGGAGCTTCCTGCAGGTCTTCGTCTTCATGACCGGTCTGTTCCTCACCGACTACTCGGTCTACGGATTCTGCCGAACATACTGACCCTCGGTGGCCGGGGTTTCGGCACGACCACGTACAGCCTCATTTACGGCTTCGCCCTCTTCATGGCTTTTCTCGGCTACAACTTCTACGGATGGCTGTCCGACTACACCGGCAGGAAGATCCTAACCAGTGGTACTGCGTATTCCTGGTGGTTTTCGGTATCCCGGTCTACTACGTGCTCTACCATGCCGCCGTCGCCCGCAACCTTCGTTGGCGGTTGCTGGGACCGTCATGGCCGCCATGCTGAAGCTGGCGTGGGGCATTGTTCCCGCGTATCTCTGCGAGCGTTTCCCCACCAAGACGGCGAGCCGCCGGCGTAGGCTTCGGCTACTCCTCCGGCGCGCTGATCGGAGCCTGGTTCAGCGTCTATGTCTGGTGGGCCCACAAGATTCCGTTCATCGCGCCATCGAGAAGCAGGACATGTGGCTCTCGCCGGCCGTGATCCTGACCGTCGGGGCCGTGATCACCTTCGTCAGCCTGATGTTCTCCCCTGAGACGAAACACCTCGAACTGTCGGAGGTCGGAAAGGAAGAGGAGGCCAGCAGACGAAAGACCGCGCTCGCGCACGCCTGACGGCTCGCCGGTCAGGAAGCCGCGGTGCAGCCCGCGATGGGAAAGGAGTCGCTCATGTCGCATCAGCACGACGCGCAGGAGGCATTGGACTATCGCTACCGGCACCGAGGCTTGATCGGG